>JBJDYL010000054.1:0-27664 GCA_051867285.1 Faecousia sp.
TGGAAGAGAAGATGGGCCATCCCTTCTTCTGCTGCGACGCGGTGCTGGACACCTATTCCCGCCAGATCGCCATTTTCTCCGGCTATGCCAAGGTCATGCAGCCGATTAGCTGGGAAGTGGCAGACAAGCGCACCTACGTTCCTTTCGCAGAAGAGAAGTACGATGTGATGGTGTTTGGCATGCCCCAGAACTTCCACTACGGCGACGGCATGGGCACCAACCCCATCCAGATGATGCAGGCCCTCTCCGCCCAGGTCATCCGCCACAAGCGGGTCATGAAGGACAACTGTGTCATCATCTGCTCCTCCATCTGCAACGGCTACTTCCACGACGAGCGGTGGCCCTACCTGCGGGAGCTTTATGAAATGTTCCAGCATGACCACATGAACATTCTGCCCGATATGGACCGCTACGGCGAGTATTTTGCCACCAACGAAGAGTACATCCGCAAATATCGCTTTGCCAACGCCTTCCATCCCTTCCACGGCTTCTCCATGATGAGCTGCGGTCATATTGCGGAAATGAACACCGCTGCCATCTACATCGTGGGCGCCCAGGAGCCGGGCATTGCCAGAGGAATGGGCCTGAAAACACGGGCCACCTTCGAGGAGGCTCTGGCGGATGCCATGAAGAAGTACGTCGGCCCCAACCCCAAGATCCTAGCTCTGCCCCAGACCTTCAAGGTGGGCGCTGTCCACCTGTGCATGAAGGACGAGCCCTATCAGGGATAATCGAGAAAGGAGCCAGCCATGGCCGGAAATCTGATTATCATACACGGCGGCGGCCCCACCGCCGTGATCAACGCCTCATTATACGGCGCCATCCGTCGGGCGCAGGACAGTCCCGAGGTTGACCGGGTGCTGGTGGCCATCGGCGGCACCGGTGGATTGCTGAAAGAGCAGATCAAGGATGTCACCGATTATCCGGACGAAGCCCTCCGGGGACTGCTGAGCAGCCCCGCTTCCGCCATCGGTACCAGCCGGGACGCTCTGGAAAAGCCGGAATATGCGGCAATGGTTCCCATTTTGGAAAAGTACAACATCCGTTATGTACTGATGAACGGCGGCAACGGCACCATGGACACCTGCGGCAAGCTCTATGCTCAGTGTACTGACAAGGGCATCCGCGTCATCGGCATACCCAAAACCATGGACAATGACCTTGCCGTGACGGACCATGCCCCCGGCTTCGGCAGCGCCGCCCGATATGTGGCCGGCAGCACCGCCGAACTGTGCTGCGACGTGGAGGGCCTGCCCATTCATGTGGTGGTGCTGGAAACCTCCGGCAGAAATGCCGGCTGGCTCACCGCCGCCGCGTCTCTGGCCACCGACAGCTACGCCCACGGCCCTGACCTGATCTACCTGCCCGAGCGGGACTTCGATCAGGAAGCCTTCCTGCGGGATGTGAAGAAACTCATCGCAGAAAAGGGGCACGGTGTTGTCGTTGCCAGCGAGGGATTGCACTATGCCGGCGGAACCCCCATTGTGGAACCCATCTTCACCGTGGGTCGGGCCACCTACTTTGGCGATGTTGGCTCCCATCTGGCAAACCTGATTATCAAGGAGCTGGGCTATAAAGCCCGGGCGGAAAAGCCCGGCCTTCTGGGACGCGCTTCCATGCTCTGGCAGAGCGAAACCGACCGGCAGGAAGCAGAAGCCTGCGGCAGAGCTGCCGTGGATGCCGCCACCGCCGGAGAAAGCGGAAAAATGGTGGCGCTGCACCGTATTCCGGGGGAGGAATACCGCTGCGAAACCTCCCTGGTGGATATTCAGGAGGTCATGATGACAGAGCGGAAGCTGCCCGACGAATTCATCAACGCCGAGGGCAACGGCGTCACCGAAGCCTTCCGGCAGTGGTGCCGTCCCCTGCTGGGCAGTCCTCTGCCCAGGCTGATGGATCTGCGCTGAGCATACAAACCGCCCCGGCGGCACCGCCGGGGCGATCTTTCCATGATTCAAGGAGCGTGATGTAATATGAGCAGTCTCTTATTCTTTATTGTCAGTCTGCTGGCCTCCGTGGCAGGTGCCATCTGCGGCATCGGCGGCGGCGTAATCATCAAGCCGACGCTGGACCTGTTTGGTCTTGCCAGTGTCAGCACCATCAGCTTTCTTTCCGGCTGCACCGTGCTGTCCATGAGCTTCTATTCTGTGAGTAAGGCCATGCTGGCAGGCGACAGCAAAGTAGACACCAAAACCGGAACGCCCCTGGCTCTGGGTGCGGCTGCAGGTGGTATTCTGGGCCAGAATCTGTTCCGGATGGTGCGTGGGATGTTTGCCAATCAGAATGCGGTCGGCGCGGTGCAGGCTGGCTGCCTGGCACTGATCACCGTGGGAACCCTGCTCTATACCTTGAAAAAAGACGGCATCCGGACAAAGCAGATTCATGGAATCCTGCCCTGTCTGGTAATCGGACTGCTGCTGGGCATTATGAGTTCTTTCCTGGGCATCGGCGGCGGCCCCATCAATCTGGTGGTGCTGGGTTATTTCTTCTCCATGGATTCCAAAGTTGCGGCGCAAAACAGCATTTATATCATTCTGTTCAGCCAGGCTGCGAATCTGCTGACGACTGTGTTCACCGGCGCCATTCCGGCGTTCGATGTTCTGACACTGATCCTGATGGTCTGCGGCGGTATCGGCGGCGGCATGATCGGCCGGAATCTGAACAAGAAGCTGGACAACAAAGCGGTGGACAAGCTGTTCGTCATTCTTATGGCGGTGATTATCGGCATCAGCCTGTGGAATGTATGGCAGTATTCCGGGATGAATTGAAGCACGCAAAAGAACGGCACGCCTGCGAAAAACGCAGGCGTGCTTTTTTATGCTCTCATTGTGGTTACAGGTTTTTCACAAACAGCGCCCGGATGGCGTTGAGCACTGCCAGCACCATCACGCCCACATCCGCGAGAATTGCCAGCCACATATTGGCCACACCGGCCGCGCCCAGCGCCAGACAGATCAGCTTGATGCCAATGGCGAACCAGATGTTTTCCTTGACAATATTCAGGCACTTCCGGGAGATGTTAATTGCCTTGGCAATCTTCAGCGGGTTATCGTCCATCAGCACCACATCCGCCGCTTCGATGGCAGCATCGGAACCCATGGCGCCCATGGCAATGCCGATGTCCGCCCGGGCCAGCACCGGCGCATCGTTGATGCCGTCGCCCACAAAGGCCAGCTTCTCCTTCTCGCCCTTGGTCAGCATGATTTCCTCCACCTTACTGACCTTGTCGCCAGGAAGCAGCTCACTGTAGAATTCGTCGATACCCAGTTCTTCGGCAACCGCCTTCGCCACGGGGTACGCATCGCCGGTGAGCATCACGGTTTTCTTCACACCCGCTTTTTTCAGCGCAGCAATCGCCTTATATGCGTTCTCCTTGATGGCATCAGAAATCACAATGTGTCCGGCATATTCGCCGCTGACTGCCATGTGGATAATGGTTCCCACATGGTGGCAGGGAGTAAAGGGAATTCCCAGCCGGTTCATCAGCTTTTCATTGCCGGCGGCAATTTCCACTCCGTCTACCTTGGCTGTGATACCGTGACCGCTGATTTCCTGAATCTCCGTCACCCTGGCCGGATCCAGCGGCTTTCCATAGGCCGTCAGAATGCTTCTGGCAATCGGGTGGGAGGAAGCGCTCTCGGCATAGGCCGCATATTCCAGCAATTTCTCCTGCTCGATGGAGTTGTGGTGAATCCCATTCACCTCGAATACGCCCTTGGTCAGGGTACCGGTTTTATCAAACACCACATAGGACGTCTGGGACAGGGTTTCCAGATAGTTGCTTCCCTTCACCAGCACGCCCTGATTGCTGGCGCCGCCAATTCCGGCGAAGAAGCTTAAAGGAATGCTGATCACCAGGGCACAGGGGCAGCTGATGACCAGGAAGGTCAGCGCCCGGTACAGCCAATCCGTCCACAGGGAAAGGACTGCGCCGCCGTAACCCAGCAGCAGCTGCGCTACCGGGGGCAGCACCGCCAGCGCCAATGCGCAGCCGCAGACTGCTGGCGTATAAACACGGGCGAATTTGCTGATGAAGTCCTCGGATTTGGACTTGCGGGAACTGGCATTTTCCACCAGCTCCAGAATTTTCGACACAGTGGATTCCCCAAAGCCGGTGGTGGTTTTGATTTTCAGCACACCGGACAGATTGATGCAGCCGCTGATGATGGCATCCCCGGCAGCAACCTCCCGGGGTACGCTTTCCCCGGTCAGGGCGCTGGTATTCAGGCTGGAATTGCCCTCCACCACCACGCCGTCGATGGGCACCTTCTCTCCGGGACGCACTACAATCACCGTGCCGATCTCCACCTCGTCAGGATCCACCTGCTCCAGTGCGCCATCCACTTCAACGTTGGCGTAGTCCGGACGAATATCCATCAGCTCGCTGATATTCCGGCGGCTTCTGCCCACGGCATAGCTCTGGAAAAACTCACCGATCTGGTAAAACAGCATGACTGCCACCGCTTCGGCAAAATCCCCGGTCTTTTCCAGTATGGCAATGGCAAACGCGCCTACTGTGGCGATGGCCATCAGGAAACTCTCGTCCAACACCCTGCCGCTGCGGATGCCTTTCCACGCTTTGGCAAGGATGTCATGCCCTACAATGTAGTAGGGTATCAGATACAGTGCAAACAGGATGGCTGTGCGGGTGCCCTCCGAACCAGGCACCAGGTTCTTCCCCAGCTTCAGCGCCACCAGCAGCACTGCCGCTGCCCCAATGCGCGCAAGCATCTTCTTCTGCTTTTTGCTCATAGTCCTCCCCCTTTTCCGGAAAACAGACGCGCTGCCACATGCTCGTGCCGGCGTCTTCTTTTCCTCTTAGAAGTAAACCTCGCAGTCCGGTTCCACCTTTTTGCAGACTTTGAGCACCTGGGGCATCACCATTGCGGGATCCGCGCCCTCGGCAAAGTTCACGATCATTTTCAGGGTCATAAAGTTCACCGTGCAGTCTGCCACACCGGCAACTTTTTTGGCGGCCTGCTCCATCAGGTTGGCGCAGTTGGCGCAGTCGACTTCGATCTTGTAGGTCTTTTTCATGGAGAATTCCCCTTTCATTTTTCTGAACATATGAGCACTTGCTCATTTATCATATCTATATCATAGATTCTTACAAATGTCAATAGAGATTCTCATTTTTCCTGACCGGAGCAAAAAGAAGGAGCGGAAATCCGCTCCTTCCTCAGTATGTCAAAAAGCCTCGCAGAGTTTGCCGCGAATGCGGCAAATAAAGTCGAAACCATTTTCTGCCAGGGCGTGTACCTGGCAGAAAATACTTCTCAGGCTGCAAGTGTGGAATTTGTTCGTCTCTGACGAACAAATTATGCAAGCAGCAGACTGCAATCATCTGGCGGAAAAGCCCGAAGGGGTTTTTCGCCAAGCTGGAAGGAGCGGAAATCCGCTCCTTCCTTCATTATTCCAGTTCAAACGCGCCGGTATACAGCCGGTAATAGGTTCCCTTCTGGGCAATCAGCTCATCATGGTTGCCCCGTTCAATGATCCGGCCGTGATCCAGCACCATGATGCAGTCCGAGTTCATAATGGTGCTCAACCGGTGGGCGATGACGAACACCGTCCGTCCGTGCATCAGGGCATCCATGCCGTCCTGCACCAGTTTTTCCGTTCGGGTATCGATGGAGGAGGTTGCCTCGTCCAGAATCATTACCGGGGGATCCGCCACCGCCGCCCGGGCAATGGCGATGAGCTGCCGCTGGCCTTGAGACAGGCTGGCGCCGTTTCCGGTGAGCACCGTCTGATAGCCCTGGGGCAGGCGGGTGATAAAGTCGTGGGCATTTGCCAGTTTGGCAGCCCGGATACAGTCCTCATCGGAAGCGTCCAGTTTGCCGTAGCGGATATTGTCCATTACCGTGCCGGTAAACAGGTTGGTATCCTGAAGCACTACGCCCAGAGAGCGGCGCAGATCCGGCTTTGCGATTTTGTTGATGTTAATGTTGTCGTAACGGATTTTTCCGTCGGCAATGTCGTAAAACCGGTTGATCAGATTGGTAATGGTGGTTTTGCCCGCGCCGGTTGCGCCCACGAACGCGATTTTCTCACCGGGATGGGCATAGAGCGTCACGTCATGCAACACGGTTTTCTCCGGAACATAACCGAAGTCCACCGCCGTCATGGTGATGTCGCCCTTCAGCTCGGTGTAGGTGACGGTGCCGTCTGCCTTGTGCGGGTGCTTCCAGGCCCAGTGTCCGGTACGTTTTTCGCTTTCCGTGATGGTGCCGTCCTCGGCAATTTCCGCGTTGACCAGACGGACGTAGCCTTCATCCTGCTCCGGCTCCTCGTCCATCAGCTCGAAGATGCGCTCAGCGCCTGCCAACGCCATGACAATGGCGTTGATCTGGTTGGACACCTGGGAAATGGGCATGTTAAAGGAACGGGACAGGGTCAAAAAGCTGATCAGCTTACCCACCGTAAGCAGGCTGCCGCCGGAATACACCGCCATCAGGCCGCCCACAATGGCAAGAAACGCATACTGGGCGTATCCCAGATTGTTGTTCAGAGGGCCCATGCTGTTGGAGTAGGCGCCTGCCAGATAAGCATCCCTGCGCAGCGCTTCATTGAGCTCATCAAACTCCTTCTTGCACGCGTCCTCATGGGTGAACACCTTCACCACCCGCTGCCCGCTGATCATCTCCTCCACATAGCCGTTCACTGCGCCCAGGGAGCGCTGCTGTCCGATAAAGAACCGGGCGGACCGGCCTGCTATGACCTTTGTGGCAAACACAATTCCGCTGACGGTCAGCAGCTGAAGCAGCGTGAGAATGGGAGAGGTCAGCAGCATGGTGACCAGGACCACCACCAGCGTAACAATAGAAGAGGCACACTGGGGAATGGACTGGGAGATCATCTGCCGCAGCGTATCGATGTCGCTGGTGTAGCGGCTCATAATATCGCCGGCAGGATGGGTGTCAAAATACCGGATGGGAAGCTGCTGCATGTGGGTGAACATGGAATCCCGGATGGTTTTCTGGGTTCCCTGGCTCACCCGGACCATAAGGAAGTTATACAAAAACGCCGACACCATGCCCGTCAGATAGATAGCCGCCATCAAGACGAGAAAACGGATCAGAGGCGCAAAGTCCGGGGTGGCCTGAGACAGCATGGGGGTGATATAATCATCCACCAGCGTTCCCAGAGACGCGGAACTGGCCGCCTGAGCGACAGCGCTGAGGAGGATGCAAATCGCCACCACCACCAGCGTTCCCCGGTATTTTCCCATATAGGAAAGCAGCCGCAGAATGGTCTGCTTCGGTTTTTTTGCCATGCGGCCGTCGCCGCGCATTTTCACAGGAGGCATTATTCCATCGCTCCTTTCGTCTGGGATTCATAGACCTCGCGGTAGATATCGCTGGTTTTCAAAAGCGCGTCATGCTTGCCCTGGGCAACGATTCTGCCGCCGTCCAGCACCAGGATCAGGTCGCATTCCTGCACCGAAGCAATCCGCTGGGCAATAATGATTTTGGTAGTATCCGGGATTTCGCTGGACAGCGCCTGCCGGATGGAGGCATCCGTGCGGGTATCCACGGCAGAGGTGGAGTCGTCCAGAATCAGAATTTTCGGCTTCTTCAGCAGTGCCCGGGCGATGCACAGCCGCTGCTTCTGTCCGCCGGAGACGTTCGTGCCGCCCTGTTCAATGTGGGTATCGTAACCGTCGGGGAAGCTGCGGATAAATTCGTCCGCACAGGCCAGACGGCAGGCGTGGGCAATTTCCTCGTCGGTAGCGTTGGGATTGCCCCAGCGCAGATTATCCCGGATGGTGCCGGAGAACAGCACGTTCTTTTGCAGCACCACGGAAACCGCGTCCCGCAGCGTCTTGACATCGTAATCCCGGACGTCCACGCCGCCCACCCGGACGCAGCCTTCGGTCGCGTCGTACAGCCTGGGAATCAGCTGCACCAGAGTGGACTTGCTGGAGCCGGTGCCGCCTAAGATACCCACAGTCATGCCGGAGTCAATGTGCAGATTGATATCCTCCAGTGCGGCGCGGTCGGCGGTTTTGGAGTAGCGGAAGGACACATTCTCAAAATCCACACTTCCGTCGGCAACCGCAGTAACGGGATCGGGATGGTTCTTAAGCTCAGGCTGCTCCATCAGAATCTCCTCAGTACGGTGCATGGGTGCCCGGGCCATGGTGACCATGACAAACACCATGGACAGCATCATCAGAGAACTGAGGATCTGCGTGGTGAAGGTGAACATGGAGGTCAGCTGTCCGGTGGTCAGGCCCATGGCGGCATTGTTGCCGGATGCCACAATCATCGTTGCACCCACATAGGAGATTACCAGGATGCAGGTATAGACAGCAAACTGCATTAACGGATTGCCAAAGGCCATCGTCCGCTCCGCTTTGCAGAAATCCCGGTAGATTTCCCCGGACACCGAAGTAAATTTCTCCGTCTCCCGCTGCTCCCGGACAAAGGATTTGACGACCCGGATACCATGGACATTTTCCTGCACCACATTGTTCAGTTTATCGTAGGTTTTGAATACCCGGTCAAAAATGGGGAACACAATGCGAATCAGCGCAAACAGTCCCAAGCCCATCAGCGGTAGCACCACACAGTAGACGATACACAGCCGCGGACTGACGGAGTAAGCGTTGGCAGTGGCCATAATCAGCATCATGGGACAGCGGATGGCCATTCGGATCATCATCTGAAACGTCATCTGAATGGTGGCCACGTCCGAGGTCAGACGGGTTACGATGGAAGCTGTGGAAAATTTGTCGATATTGCCAAAGTCAAACTCCTGGACATTATAGTACATATCGTGCCGCAGATTTTTGGCGAAGCCGGTGCCCGCATAGGAAGCCAATACCGCCGAGGCAACGCCGAACACCAGGGAAAGCAGGGCATACAGGATCAGCAGCAGGCCATAATTCACCACGGCGCCCATATCGCTGACTTCAACGCCCTTGTCTACCACCTGTGCCAGCACCAGCGGGATCTTTGTCTCCATATAAACCTCGCCGATCATACAGACCGGGCCGAATATGGCTGGCCACTTATACTCCCGGATGCACCGGAAAAGCTCTTTTATCATGGGTTGGTTACCTCCTTCTTCTGGCACCCATCCTCCGGGTGCACGTTGTCAATGGCACGCTGCAAAAAGGACGCGAACTGCGCCCGTTCCTCCGGGGTAAAGCCCTGGACAATCCGGCTCTCGTTTTCCTGAATCACACCCCGCATCCGCTCATGGCATTCATGCCCCTTCTGCGAGATCACGACCCGTTTGCTGCGGCGATCTGCCGGATCTGTTTGCAGCTGCACAAACCCCTTTTGCTCCAGGCGGGACAGGAGCCCCGACACGGTTGGGTGGCTCAGATGCAGCTCCGCCTCCAGATCTTTCGGGCATACCGGCTGCTCATGGTGAAACAGAAACGCCATCAGCCGGCCCTGAGCAGCGGTTAAATCCATTTTTTCTAACGCATCTGTCATTGTCTGATCCGTACACCAGTGAAGGATTCGAATCAGGTGACCATAGTGAACGTTCAGTACAATCCCCCCTATAAAAACGTAGCTTGCTACATACTAGCAGATTCACCAGAATTGCGCAAGGGGTTTTATAAATTGTTTACAAATATTTCCCATTTTTCTGTTCGGTATGTCCCGCGCTCGCCTGTGCATACTAGGCTATGAGGTGAAGCCATGTGAAAGAGGACGAAAAAAAGCCGCTTTCCTGGGAAGCGGCAGACCCGAAGCCCCCGGTGATTCAATCGGGGCACCTGGAAAATAAAACCCGGAATTGAACCGAATACCCAACAAAAATCAGGCATTTTTTCCGGATAAAACAAATTACCATGACTTTCTGCTCTGAAAATCATGGTAATGAGGCGGTATCCGTGACCGCTCCCCAATGGGCGAAAATGCAGGCGCATGTGCAGCCCGGCAGTCTGCCGGGCTGCACATGCGTCCTGATTGGAAAAGCACTGCTGCATGTGCTTTAATTGTTTTTGGGATCCGCCATAAACGCCAGAAGTGCGTCCCGCTTTTCGTCCAGATAGGCACCCCATGCCCCAGCGTCTACGAAGGGGTTGGGACCGTCCGGGTGATCCAGCTGTTTCTGACGACGGCCCAAAGTATCGTTGTTGATACAGTGGTTTCCCAGGAACACTTCAACCTTTTCGTTGCGCACTTTGGCCAGGGAGTCCAGATAAACCTGCCGGGTGTGCAGCTCCGGGTCGCCGATTTCCACCAGATACTCCTTTTGCAGCGTGTTAAAACCAAAGCCGCCATAGTAACCGCAGCGCTTTACTTCGTCACCGTTGTGTGCGTCGAAAAACAGCGCAACACACCCCTCGGTATGACCGGGAACCAGGGTGCAGTGGATAGTGGTGTTGCCAAAGGTGAGCACATCCCCATCCTTAATCTCATAATCCGGTACAAACAGGGCGTCCAGATCACTGTGGGAATCATAAATTGCGGAAATCTCCGGGCGTTCCCGGAACATCCGCGCGTCCGGCTCTCCCAGATACAGCTTTGTGCCGTACATTTCCTTGAAGAAATTCGCACCGCCAATGTGATCCACATGGCCGTGGGAATGAATGATCCACTTCACATCCCCGGGCTGGAAACCTGCCTCCCAAATCGCCTGCACCAGCATGGCGGTGGCGCCGCAGTTGCCGGAATCGATGAGCAGCAACCCGTCGCCGGTGTCAATGAGATGGACACAGACCCAGCTGTCACCGACGTACCACACATTTCCGTACAGGCGGAAGGGATGAACATAACAGCTGGTCTGTTCCAGCCAGATTTTTCCAAAATGCTGCTGGGCAATTGCCGCCCGGCGGTCGACATAAGCCTGGTATTCGCTTCGGATGGACATTGGGGATCTTCCTTTCATTTGCAGTATTGGTAACCCTCTTTTTTGGAGCAAACCGCTGCCGGCATAGCTCCAACCAGACGAGTTGGCTTCACTATATCATGCGGCCAGCCTTCCAAACAATTAGCGAAAAGGCCAAAGAACCGCAGCCTTTTTCCGCTGTATTCACAGTCTTTCAAATTTTGAAATTTTCCGTTCATTTTCTATAAAAATACAAATAGCGTCAAAAAGTTGTTGTGTTTTCTTCTTTTTTTGAGATGCAGAATCACACAATCGCGCTGCCATTTGCAAGCCTGTGTAATTCATCCAAATATTCCCTCCTTATTTCCGATATTATGCCAGTTGTGGTTTTTGCGTCTTTTGTCATACAATAATCTGTACTTGGAGGGAGGTTCACAATGACCGGTTTTGTTCGCGATTCTGCTTTTTACAAAAAAAGTGCCGCCATTGCGGTTCCCATTGCCATGCAAAGCATGATCACCATGGGCGTGAATATGATGGACACCATCATGGTGGGACGTCTGGGAGAGGGGGCGCTCAGCGCGGTGGCGCTGGCAAACCAGTTCATAACCCTGTTCCAGATCTGCTGCATGGGAATGGGTATGGGGGCGGCTGTGCTCACTGCCCGGTTCTGGGGCAGGAAAGATCTGGTCAGCCTGAAACAGGCCGTTACCATCATGCTGCGGTTCTGTCTGCTGATTGCCACTGCCTTTGCGCTGGTGACCATGACCATGCCCAGGGCAATTCTATCCCTATATTCCAGCGAAGCGCCCCTTTTGGAACTGGGTAGCGTATATTTCCTGTGGTCAGTGCCGACCTACTGGCTCACCGGATTCTCCCTGACCACCACGCTGGTGCTGCGCAGCGTCGGGGAAACCCGTCTGCCGCTGCTGACCAGCATTGCCGCTTTCTTCGTAAATGTGGGAGCCAACTACATATTTATTTTTGGAAAATGCGGCGCCCCTGCCATGGGTGTGGCCGGGGCAGCGCTGGGTACGATGATTAGCCGGATTCTGGAATGCGGCGTAATTTTCGGCAACTTCCTGTTTGTGGAAAAGCGGATTGGTTACCGGCTGCGGGATCTGTTCTGCCGTTGCGGCGGACTGCTGGGGGAGTATCTGCGTATCAGCCTGCCTGTGCTTATCAGCGACACGCTGCTGGGACTGGGCAATAACGCAGTGGCGGTGGTAATGGGGCATATCGGTTCTGCTTTTGTTGCCGCCAATGCCATTACGACAGTGACGCAGCAGCTCTCCACAACCTTCACTCAGGGCATCAGTCAGGCAAGCTGTATTGTCATCGGGCACACGCTGGGAGAGGGCGATGCCGACCGTGCGCAAAAAGAGGGCGTGACCTTTCTGGCGCTGGGCTTTGCCATCGGTATTCTGGCAGGCGTCATTATCTATCTGATCAGCGGGCCGGTTATCCACATGTACAAGGTTTCGCCGGAAACGGAGGAAATCGCCCGTCAGCTGATGCTGGCAGTTGGCTTCATCGTAATCTTCATGAGTGGAAACAATATTATGACCAAAGGCGTTCTTCGGGGCGGCGGAGACACCCGCTTCCTGATGGTGGCAGACATTCTGTTCCTGTGGGCTGTCAGCATCCCTCTGGGCGCGCTGGCCGGCCTGGTGTGGCATTTGCCGCCCTTCTGGATCTATGTCTGCCTGAAACTGGATCAGATCATCAAGGCATTTTGGTGTATCACCCGTTTGCACAGCCGCAAATGGATCAAAATCATACACGGTGCGCGATGAGCGCAAATTAGGGAGGCGGGCAAACCCGCCTCCTTCCAAACTGTCAGACAGCAGATGCCATTGCAAGCCGGTGCACAAATCGGTTTGCAATGGCATTTTTGCCGCATTGGCCGTAAACCACGGAACGAAACCGCCGCGCCCGGCGAGAAAGAACCCGCAAAAGCCCCCTTCATCTCCACTCCCGGAATGGAAAGCGCAGGAAACAACTTACCGTTTCCTGCGCTGCGTCTGCCGCTTATCCGTTCGACGTGGTTTCTGCCCGGTATGGCTCCAACAGGCCGCCCTTGGCATAGCATTCGATCATCATATTCATAAGCGTCTTGCATTCCGCAGGGAGCGGATGGGTTGCGGAATAAACCAACATATCGTAAAACTGCAAAAAGGTTTCCCCCACAACCACACCACGGGGTCTGTAGATATCACTGATATCAGAGGGCAGGAAGCCGTATCCGGTTCCGTTGAGAATATCGTGGATGGCATCGCGGTAATGTCCTTCCAGAATTTGCGGCGGGTTGACCCGCAATTCTATCAGGCGCTGCTCTTCCATCATACGGATGGTGCTTCCAATGGGATGAAGCATGGGAATCAGCCCATAATTCTGAACTTCTGCAAGATGTTCCATATCCGTAGGCCCTTGATACCCCGGCGGAAAAACCGCCTGTACCCGATTGGTCATAATGGGAATGGATTCCAGCCCGCTAACATGCGGCGTAACAGAGGAGGTTACTCCCAAATCCACTTCCTCCGCCAAAAGGAGCTTCCGAATCTGCGTGATATTACACTTAAACAGCTCTAAGCGGCATTCGGGAAATTCCTTCTGGAATGCAGGAAGCACATGGCGGACCGTACTGTTATAAAAAGCATTGTCAACGGCAACGCGCACCACATTCTGGTTCTCCTGACAGAGATTCTCCAGCTTTTTCTTCATCTCCTGCTCCAGGTGCAGAATTGCCTGGGCATTATTGACAAAGATAACACCAGCGGGGGTCAGCTGCATTCCACACTTACCATGGCAAAAAATAGGCGTGCCCAAATCGTTTTCCACGTTACGGATATGCCTGTGCAGCGCAGCCGTAGAGAGGAAAAAGCGCTCAGCGGCTTTTGTTACGGACCTCTCCTCGGCAATGGCAATGATATATTCCATAACGGTTGTATTCATACCGTTTCCTCCAAACCGAACGCGGCAGCTTCCAGGGGATCATATTTCAGCATCAGGCGGCGGGTATCGTCACTCCAGACAGGCACTCCGTTGGGGGAATGGAGCACCTGACGAAAAAACAGAAACATCAGGAATTCCTGAGGCTCATTCAGGGGATTGCCTCTGCGGAACGCACAATAGCAGGTAAGAATGGGAGAATTCCTTAATCGGAAAAAGGCGATGTCCGGGTTCGGGCGTACATAGTATGCGGGCAAAATTCCCACCTTGGTGCCGCTGCGAATCATTGCTTCCTGCAGAACCAGATTGGGCACCGTGGCAGAGACCTTCGGGGTGATGCCTGTCGCCTTGAACAGGTCCATGATCATACCGTACATCGTCGTTTGCGGCCCGGGCGACGCAAAGGTACAGTCCCGAAAATCCCGCAGATCCGCGAAGGGAAGCTCTGTCATGAGAAATGTGTGATGCTTCACCAGAGGATGGAAGGACGGAACTGCCAGCACCAGCTCCTCCTGTTGGGTCGGGATAAACTGCAGTTCCTCCGGCATCGGGCCAACATGCGTAGAAAAAATCATATCTACATTTCCGGCCAGGAGCTGTTCCCGCAAGGGGCGGGCGAATCCCTCATATGTGGTCAACTGCACATCCGGAAACCGCTGTTCAAATTCCGGATAGACGGAAGACAGCACGTTCACGCCCCGGTTGGGAGAAATTCCCACGCGAATGGCAATTTGCTCCCGGGTATTCAGGGCGGACACGGCGGCGCGGGTATGATTGTCCAGGTTCAGGATCTGCTGCGCGGTGCTCAGATAAATCTGTCCGGCAGGAGTTGGAAAATACCGGTTCTGGCTGCGGAAGAACAGCTCCTGACCAACATCCTTTTCAGTATTTTTCAGGAACTTACTCAGCGCCGGCTGACTGATTCCCAGCTGCCGTGCCGCTGCAGACAGGCTGCCTGTGGAGGCGATGGCAACAATATAGGGTAGTTGTGAAATGTTCATCGTGTACAGCCTCCCATTCGACGTCTATAACTTTTTGTTTATATTGTACATAACGTTTTGGCAATTGTCAATTCCCATTCAAACCACTAAAATGAGACGTGAAAAGGGAATTCCACTGGCTGAAAGGGAATTACCAAATAGCAAGAAAAAGAAAGGACGAACATCACCATGAAAAAAATGTTTGCACTTGTTCTGGCGCTGACAATCGTGCTGTCTCTGGCCGCCTGCGGCTCCGGGAGCACGCCCGCCACTTCCGAACCTGCGAAGGCTTCTCCCTCCGACGGCCCTGTTACCATTGAAAGCATCTGGCCTGATGGCAGCACCGTGTACTTCGATGTTCCCGCCAAGGCCGGCGGCGGTACCGACCTGTATACCCGCATCCTGACCCAGGCGCTGCAGGAAACCTATCCCAAAGTCAACTTCATCGTCACCAACTACGATACCGCTGAAGTCGGCGCCGAGCACGCCAAGAACGCCGACCCCGATGGTCTGACCCTGACCATCGCCGCCTGCACCAGCATGGATAACTACCTGTCTGGCCAGTCCGAAGTAAACCCCAATGTGGATTACACCACCGTTGCCAAGCTGCATGACGGCGGTCCTCAGGCCATCATTGCCCAGCCCGGCGCCCCCTACACCAATCTGAAGGAATTCGGTGAATACATCGCTGCACATCCCGGCGAAGTGGTCGTTGGCTGCTCTCTGGGCGGCACCTCCCAGATTATCCTGCGCAGCATCATCGCCTCTCTGGGCGAGGGCTACGAGGATATGGTCAACTATGTGCAGTGCGCCTCTGAGGCGGATAAGCTGACCCAGACCGCTTCCAAGGCAATTGACATCGCCAACTGCTCCATCCCCAACGCCCAGTCCTACGAAGCTGACGGCAAGCTGACCATTCTGGGTACTGTGGGCCCCAGAGTTGCCACGCTGGAAACCATGAGCGAACTGGTCGGCCTTCAGCTGCCTGATACCTTCAAGACCACCATGGAGCAGGGCATCGACTTCAGCTGGGACGCCGGTTACTATGTGATGGCTCCCGCCGCCACCTCCGATGCAGTCTGTGAGGCTTTGAACGGCGCCATGCAGAAAGCTGCCGAGCAGCAGAGCTTCCAGGATGGCATGAAGAAGATGGCTTCCTACCAGAACGTTCCCGATCTGGCCGGTGCCCGTGCAGACTGGGCCGCCGAATGGGACTTCCAGGTAGAGTGCATTACCGGTATGGGTCTGATGGCTCGCTGATTGTTCTGATTCTCTCCTGACAGTCCAAGAGATCCGTATGACCCGGCTGACCAAACTTAGCCGGGTCATCGCCATATAACAGAGGTAATTTATGAAAAAATTCAACAAAACATATATCATGGGAATCCTGTGTCTGCTGTTCGCCGCCTGGATTGCATGGCAGACCTCGTCCATTCCCACCAAGCTGGTTTCCAATGAACCTGGCCCCAAAATGTTTCCCTATATCTCCGCTGCCGGCATCGCAGTGATGGCGGTTCTTTCCATGATTTTTGACGGTAAGAAAGAAAAGGAAGCCAAGGAATCCGGCGAGGCAAAGCCTTATCTGGATAAAGCCGGCTGGCTGCGCATGGGCCTGGTTCTGCTGGAATGCCTGATCTTTGCCGTCTCCATGAATCTGATCGGCTTCTGGCTGACCGCTATGATCGGTATGTTTGTCTTCATCTGGACGCTGAAAGGCAAGAAAAAGATCAACATTGTCTTTGCAATTATTCTGTGTGTTGGCCTGTCCAGCCTGTGCTATTTCGGCTTCACCAGAGGTTTCCATATCCCGCTGCCCTCCGGCACCCTCTGGAAGGCGCTGGGCATCAAGATGCTGTAAGCAGGAGGTATCGAAATGGCAAGTTATTTGAGTGCGCTGGCGACTGTTCTCAGCCCCGCCAATTTCATTCCCATGGCGTTCTGCTGCGTAATCGGCTGTATTCTTGGTGCAATCCCCGGTCTGGCCGGTGGTCTGGGCATCACCCTGATTCTGCCCATGACCTTCGCGCTGACCAAGGAAGTGAGTTTCAGCATGCTGCTGGGTATGTATGTCGGTGGTATCTCCGGTTCCTTCATTGCAGCAGTTTTGGTGGGCATTCCCGGCTCCGCCGCTTCCATCGCCACCTGCTATGACGGCTATCCCATGACCCAGAAGGGCAAGGCAGGCCGGGCGCTGACCATCGGCATTGTGGGTTCCTTCATTGGTACCTTTGTCTCCATCATTGTTGCTACAGTCGCATCCACACTGATTGCGGATCTGGCGCTGATGCTGGGACCCTGGGAGTATTTCAGCCTCTGCCTGATGGCCATTACCATGGTGGTCGGCCTGTCCAAGGGTTCTATCTACAAGGGTCTGCTGTCTGCGTTCATCGGCCTGTGGATGTCCACGGTGGGTGCGGATATGGTTACCAACCAGCTTCGCTTCACCTTCCACAATACCAACCTGTACGGCGGCATCAATATGGTCTGTATGCTGATGGGTACCTTTGCTCTGCAGCAGGTTGCCACCAGCTATGCCAAGGGACAGCAGGAAATGCCCAAGGTAGATGCTTCCGGCCTGAAGGGCTTTGGCCTCACTATCCGCGATTTCATTGATAACGCCAAGACCATCGTCACCTCCCTGCTGATCGGCTTGGGCATTGGCTTCCTGCCTGGCATGGGCTCCGGCATTTCCAATATCATCTCCTATGGTCAGGCGAAGAAGATGAGCAAAGAGCCGGAGAAATTCGGCACCGGTATTGACGCTGGCGTCTGGGCAACGGAGGTTGCCAACAACGCCGGTGTTGGTGGCGCTCTGATTCCGCTGATGGCTCTGGGTATTCCCGGTGATGGCACCTGTGTGCTGCTGCTTTCCGCCATGACCATTCACGGTCTGACTGCAGGCCCCATGTTCATCAAGCAGAATCCCGATCTGGCAAACCTGATTTTTGCAGCCGTCGCTCTGTCCGCAATTTTCATCTTCATTGTGGAACTGCTCACCAAGCGCTGGTTCCCCATGCTGCTGAAGGCTCCTTACCACTATCTGTACAGCGGCATTCTGATGATTGCGTTTATGGGCGCTTTCTCCTCCACCACTTCCATGTTCAGTGTGTATCTGGTTCTGGGGTTCTGCCTGCTGGGTATCGTCATGGATATTTTTGAAATTCCCATGTCTCCCCTGACGCTGTCTTTTATTTTGGGCAGCAAGCTTGAGAGCTATTTCCGCATGGGCTGCTCCTATGCCAAGGGCGATCTGACCAGTTTTATTACCCGCCCCATTTCTCTGATCTTTATTCTGATTGCACTTTACAGCTGCATCGCTCCCGTTGTGTCGAAGCTGCTGAAAAACCGCAAGGCCAAGGTATAAATATTTCAAACCGGAAACGAATACGGGCAGATACCCCCTGCCCGTGTCCAGAAAAGGAAGTGAAGCCATATGCGCACGATAATTGATCCCGGCAAGGAACGCCGCAGCATCAATTTTATTGATAATATCGTTTATTCCCACGTTACGGATCTGGCGGGAAAGCCGCTGGATCTTACCCTCTCCCTGATGGTGCAGAACGGAAACAGCGAAATGCGTCTTGCGGACGGCCGGGATGATGAAGTTTCCACCGGCAAGCAGCCGCTGATCGTATGGATTAACGGCGCAGGCTGGCGCGGCTGCGACAAGAACCTGATGGCAGCGGAAATGCACTTTCTGGCTGAGGCCGGATTTGCGCTGGCCTGTATCTATTACCGCAGCAGTGCCCAGGGACATATGCCGGACCAGCTGATTGACTGCAAAACCGCCGTACGCTTTCTGCGCGCCCACGCCGACGAATACGGCATCGATCCCGATCGGGTCGGTGTCATTGGCCGCAGTGCAGGCGGTCACCTGGCCGCTTTTATGGCCATGAATCTGGACGGTTACGATACCCAGGAATGGGCGGGCTATTTCAGTAAGGTTCAGGCCGCCGTGGATTTGTTTGGCCCTGCGGACATTCCCTATTGCAGCGAAATCAATTTTAAGCTGATTCAGAAGCCGGACTTCCGCTGGCACAAAATGAGCCAGACCCACGAGGGTGCCTTGCTTGGCGTAACGGACGATACCACCAGAGAGGAAATCCTGGAGCGGGGTGCAAAGGCCAGCCCCATCAACTATGTCAATGACGGCATGTGCCCCATGGCAATTCTCCACGGAGATCAGGATCCGCTGGTACCGCTGGAGGTCAGCGAGCGGCTGTATCGCAGACTTGTGGAGGCGGGGCTGGAGGATCGCACGGAGTTCTACATCCTGAAAAACGGCGGTCACGGCACCCGGGAGTTCTTCCAGTACTCCACGAAGAAGTTAATCACTGACTTCTTCAACAAGACGCTGAGGTCTGTATGAGCACACCGACCATCGCCGTCAGTTCCATGACCAATGCCAACGCCTTTCTGCGCGACGGCGTTGGCCCGGCCATGGCGCGGCTCAGCCAGCTTGGCGTGACCCAGCTGGAAATCAGCCAGCATATCCGCTTTGATGAGGACACCATTCCGGAATTTCTGGAAGCCTGCCAAAAATGGGGAATTTCCGTCTGTGCCATTTCCTGCCGCTTTGACGGCACGGTAGACAATCCGGTGCCGGAATTCCAATGGCAGGGACATCCCCTGAAAATTTGGCGCGCAGAAACAGATTTTGAACAGTTGGTGCAGCTGTGCCGGCAATTCAACTGTAAATACCTGCGCTTCGCCGGGTTTCCGGGGATGGCACTTCGCACCGCAGAGCAGGTGCGCGGGTATATGAACGCCCTGGAAGCCATGGCAGCGCGGTTTGCCCAGTATGGGATCGGTCTGTGCGTGCACAACCATGGGGATGAATTCATGAAGGTGGACGGAAAATGGCTGATCCACTGGGCAATGGAGCTTGCCCCTCATCTGCAAATGGAACTGGATGTGAAAAACGCATTTGTCTGCGGTGTGGATCCCTGCGATCTGCTGGACTGGTTCCCCGGAAGAATACCGCTGCTCCATGTGCAGGATTTGCAGGTATGCCCCTCCGGAGACGGACAGGATGCCTGGCTCCGGCCGGAGTATCGGGGCGTTCCCGCAGGACAGGGAAACATCCATTGGGGAAAGATCTGTGCCGCTGCCGGACGCGCAGATGCGCACTATCTGATTATTGAACAGGCTCATTTTTATGGACAGGATCCCTATGACTGCATTCACATGGCGGCAGATACGCTGCGCAGCTGTTTGGCGCAAGGGTAAAAAAGAGGACTGAGGAAAACTATGGCATTAACAAAAGAACAGCTTCAGGAGCAGCTTGAAATTCTGGGTTTGACAGGCGGCTTTCGGGAAACTGCCCTGAAGGAACGCATAATCCCGGAAGCATACCGCGCTTATCAAAGTCAGTGCGATCAAAATGAGATTACTCTGGCCTTCCCCAGCCTGAATCCCGTGCGGGTAATCGTGACCACCCCCCACAACAAGGAGGCCAACGCACCGCTGCACGTGAATTTCCATGGCGGTGGATTTGTCTTTCTTCAGAACAGCGACGATGATCTGTACTGCGCCCATCTTGCGGCGGCCACCGGCGCGGTGGTAGTGGATGTGGATTACGCCTCTTCCAAGGATGCGCCCTTCCCCATGGCCTTTGACCAGTGCTACGCGGTGACCGAATGGGCATACGCCCACTGCGAGCAATGGGGCTGTGATCCCAAACGGCTTTCCGTCGGCGGATCCAGCGCAGGCGGAAATCTGGCCATGGTGGTCAGCATGAAAGCAAAGGAAACCGGCGCGTTTCCCATTTGTTTGCAGGTGCTGGATTATGCCGCCACCGAAAATGATATGCCGCGGAAGGATCCCGCCCTGCTGCGCAGTTTGGCGTTTTCCAAGCTGTATGTGGGCGGTGAAATGGAAAAACTGCGCGATCCCTATGTCTCCCCATATTTTGCAACAGACGAGCAGCTGAAAGGATTGCCCAGCACCCTGTTCATCGCCCCCAGAAAATGCCCGTTTTACCGGTATAATCTGGAGCTGGGCATGCGCATGGTAGAGCAGGGCGTACCGGTTACCTTCAAAGCCTACCCGGACTGCACCCACGGCTTCACCGTCCGGATGCAGGGGGATTGGCTTGCCGCGCAGGATGTAATCATCCACGCGATCCGTACGTCCTCTCTGTAACATTCAGGGAATCGTCCCCGCAAAGGAGGAAAGGCTGTGGCAATCAAAGCGGAACTGCCCGGAAGATACGGGCACACAGAGGAACAGCTGGCATTTATCCGGGAAATGGGCGTTCACTATCTCAATTTGAACGTCATGCCGGAGCACGCCAATTACGACGATATGATGCGGGAGACGGAACGGCTGGCAAAGCATGATATTTCCATCTCGGACTTTGCCTGTCCCCCGCTGCAGAAGAATAAGGACATTATCCTCGGCACCGCTGACCGGGACCGGGAGATCAATCGTTTCAATGATTTCATCCGTCTTGCCGCAAGGATCGGCGCCCCCATTGTCTCTGTGGCGTGGCAGCCCAACGGTATTCTGCGCAGCGGCAGAACCGTGGGAAAACACACCCGGGGCGGCACCGCTTTTATCGCAGATATGGATGAAATTCTCAGCCGTCCCATTCTGAATGACAGGGAATACTGCAGCGAAGAAATATGGGAGAACTTCCATTATTTTTTGCAGAAAACCCTGCCGGTCGCCGAAGAATACGGCATTTGCATGGCGCTCCATCCCAACGATCCCCCGGTTGCCTGTCTGGGCGGTGTGGCCAGTCTAATTGCCAGCACCCAGGACTATCGCCGCGCCCTGCAAATGGCGCAGGGCAGTCACGCCCTGGGCGTAAAAATGTGCGTCGGCTGCTGGCTGGAAAATCCTGCCTTCGGCGATTTGCTGGAGGACATCGGGGAATTCACAAAAAGCGGGCATCTGGTGGAGGTACATTTCCGCAATGTCTCCTCTCCCCTGCCTGTATTTGAAGAGGTTCTCAGCGAGGACGGCTATGCCAATATGTACCGGATTATGAAGCAGTTTGTCCTCTGCGGATTTGATGGATATATCTCCGTGGATCATGGTTTTGCCGGCTATTCCGCCACCGGCGGCGAGCTGGCCAGTATGGCGTATGCCACGGGATATATGAAAGGACTGCTGCATGCGGCAGAGCAAGCGCTTGCCCGGAAGGACACGTCTGCGCAGAATTCAGAATTCTAACAGTTAAAAACATGGAAAGCCCCAGTTTTGCGCCATGCAAAACTGGGGCTTCGTTTGTTGGAGCGTTCGCAGCCGGCAGCCGTCGTCTTTTCGGAGAATAAAAACTATGTAGCCAGTGCCGAAAGGCACTGGCTACATTGGTGAGGAGTTTTCTCTCTCCTCTGTCTGTTACAGTTTCAGGCTTAGCCGTTGGCGCGCATCTGAGCGAAGCACTCGCTGCAGAACACGGGACGGTCAGTCTTGGGCTGGAAGGGAACCTTTGCCTCGCCACCGCAGCGGGCGCAGGTAGCAGTGAAGAACTCACGGGGGGCACGGGTTGCATTCTTGCGAGCGTCACGGCAAGCCTTGCAGCGCTGGGGCTCGTTCTGGAAGCCGCGCTCCGCGTAGAACTCCTGCTCACCGGCGGTGAACACGAACTCGTTGCCGCACTCTTTGCAAACTAAAGTCTTATCTTCGTACATGAAAAATACCTCTCTTCGGTTGTTGCCCCGTGAAATCCCACCTAAAAAATGATATAACGCAGGGTCGTATTGAATTTATGGCAAAGTTTGCCACAACACGGATTATACACAAGCGGGAACATTTTGTCAATCCTTAATAAAAAATTTTCCCCACTTTTTTCGCGTTTATGCAACTTTCACTGGTTTTTGCTGATCCGCCTGTTAAATCGTGAACTGGGCCTGTCCCTCATAGGGAATGTGCAGATGATCATAGGCCAGCGCGGTGACGCAGCGTCCTCTGGGGGTGCGGGTCAGGAAGCCCAGCTGCATCAGATACGGCTCGTACACATCCTCCAGCGTCACCGCTTCCTCGCCGATGGTCGCCGCCAGCGTCTCCAAGCCCACTGGGCCGCCGCCATAGTTCTGAATGATGGCAGTGAGCATCCGGCGGTCAATGTTGTCCAGCCCCAACTTGTCCACCTCCAACCGGCGCAGAGCCAGATCGGCAGCCTCCTTGGTAATGGTTCCATCGCCCATGACCTCAGCAAAGTCCCGCACCCGGCGCAAAAAGCGGTTGGCAATTCGGGGCGTACCCCGGCTCCGGGAGGCAATTTCCATGGCGCCGGCTTCCTCAATGGGCATGCCCAGAATGGCGGCGGAGCGGGTGACAATTCTCGCCAGCTCTTCAGGGGTGTACAGCTCCAGCCGCAGATTCACGCCAAACCGGTCCCGCAGCGGCGCGGACAGCTGGCCTGCCCGGGTGGTGGCACCCACCAGCGTAAATTTGGGCAGATCCAGTCGAATGGAGTTTGCGCTGGGGCCTTTGCCCACGATAATATCAATGGCGAAGTCTTCCATCGCCGGGTAGAGAATTTCCTCCACCACCCGGTTCAGGCGGTGAATTTCGTCGATAAACAGGATATCCCCGGGGTTCAGATTCGTCAGCAGTGCCGCCAGGTCACCGGGCTTTTCAATGGCCGGGCCGGAGGTCACCCGGATACCTGCGCCCATTTCGTTGGCGATGACGCCTGCCAGAGTGGTTTTTCCCAGACCCGGAGGGCCGTAAAGCAGGGTATGGTCCAGCGGCTCGTTCCGCCGGCGGGCGGCTTCAATATAAATGGACAGGTTCCCCTTCGCCTTCTCCTGACCGGTGTAATCGGCCAGCAGCTTTGGCCGCAGACCGATCTCCCCCGCGTCCTGAGGCGCGAAGGTGGGGGAAATAATGGGGCTGTCCAGTTCCTGTGAAAATTCCAAGCTCATAATACACCTCGGCGTAAGACACAAGATAACAAATTTTGTAAGACATATCTTCTATCTTGTATCTTATATCTTGTATCTCAAAAAAGTCAGCCTTTCATGACCATGGCCCTGAGGGCATGGCGCACCATTTCTTCTGTAGACGCATTGGGATCCACGCCTTTGAGGGCTGCGCCGATCTCCGCGGGAGAGTAGCCCAGCTCCTGCAGTGCCGCCCGGGCAAGGGAGGCATTGTTCCCCGGCTGCTCCGGCGCAGAAGCCGGCGCACCGGCAGAGAAGTCCAATTCCACGCTGCCGCCGCCGATTTTGTCCTTCAGCTCCAGAATGATCCGCTGGGCAATCTTCTTGCCGATGCCCTGGGCAGCGGTAAGCATCTTTTCATCCCCGGTCATCACCGCAAGGGTGAAATTCTGGGGGCCGCCGGAGGACAGGATCGCCATGGCGGCCTTGGGGCCAACGCCGTTGACGGAAGTCAGCAGCTCATAGCACCGCTGCTCCTCCCGGCTGGAAAAGCCGTACAGATCAAAGGCATCCTCCCGGATGGATTCGGTGATATACAGCCGGGCGTTCTGGTTCAGCTTCAGCTGCCCGGCGGTGTAGGCGGTAACCCGGCAGCCGTAGCCCACGCCGCCGCAGTCGATCACCGCCAGCCCCGGCTCCAGAACGGTCACCGTACCGGAAACATAATACAGCATAACAAAATCCCCCAAAAAGGTAAGATACAAGATACGAGATAATAAAATAAGAACATCTTCTATCTTATATCTTGTATCTCGCTTCGGCCTGCGCCAGCAGCGACGTGCTGGATCGGGCATGGCACAGGGCGATGGCAACGGCGTCCGCCGCGTCGTCCGGTTTTGGAACGGCCTGCAAATGCAGAAGCCGCTTGGTCATATCCTGCACCTGATGCTTGGTAGCATTGCCATAGCCCACCACAGCCTGTTTGACCTGCATGGGCTTATACTCAAAAATCGGGACCCCAGCCTGGCGCACCGCCAGCAGAATCACGCCCCGGCTCTGAGCCACATTGATGCCCGTGGTGACGTTTTGTCCGAAGAACAGCTCTTCGATGGCCACCGCCTCCGGCTGGGATACCCGGAGAAGCTCCGTCATATCGTTATAAATCACTTCCAGCCGCCAGGCAAATTCCGTATTGGGCGGGGTTGTAATGGCGCCGCAGTTTACCAGGCGGTACTGCCCCCGCTGGGCGTCAATCAGCCCGAATCCGGTGATACCGTAACCGGGGTCGATTCCCAGAATCCGCATTACAGCCCACCCCGGGCGATATTCACAATCTGCCCCACGACCAGCAATAAAAACAGCACAAGTCCAATCCGTGCCGCCCAGACCTGCCAGGCGGGCCTGGGCTCGTAACCTTCTTCCTTCGGCTGCTCCTGTTCTTCGTTCATTTCCATGGCAATTCACCTCTATCGGATATCATAGCACATTTGTTTCAAAATTCCTAGCCGCATTTTTAGAAAAAAACAGTTGACAATTGGCAATGGACAATGGACAATTAAGGAGTCCCTGCGGGACAATTTGAATTTGTTCATCCCGGGGGGATACCATAACTGTCAATTCAAAATGAAGGAGGCTGCCGAGTATGGCGATCACCTTATATAAAGAAAACGTCCCCATCCGGGGCGTTCTGTTCGATATGGACGGGCTGGTGCTGGACACAGAGTGTCTGTATTCCCGATTCTGGATGGAAGCCTGTCACTTCTATGGCTTCTCCATGACCCGGGAGCAGTCTCTGCAAATGCGCAGTCTCAACAAAACCGCCGGGCAGGAGAAATTCCATGCACTGTTCGGCCCGACTGCCGACTACGTCACCATCCGGCAAAAACGCATTGAGCTGATGGACGCTTTTGTTGCCCGGGAGGGTGTGGCAGCGAAGGAAGGCATTTTCTCCCTTCTGGACGTGCTGGACGCACGGGGGATTCCCTGCGCCATTACCACGTCCTCGCCCCATGAACGGATTCAGGCCTATCTGACGCCTCTGAACCTGTATCACCGGTTTCAGAAAATCGTCACCGGCTACGACGTGCCCAAAAGCAAGCCGGAACCGGATATCTACCTTCGGGGTGCGGCGGAACTGGGTCTGCAGCCCGGAGAATGTCTGGCGCTGGAGGACTCCCCTGCCGGGATTCTGTCCGCTTACCGGGCAGGCTGCCTGCCGGTGATGATCCCCGATCAGGATCAGCCCACCGAAGAAACCCTGTCCATGCTCTACGCAAAGGCAGACTCCCTGACAGATGTCATTGCACTGCTGGATATGTGAAACAGATACCTGTAATGGGCATACATTCCTGCATTCTCAGGCAGCAGGTGTTGGCTCCCTGAAACCCTTCTCCATAACAAAATTTGTCAGAGAAACGCCTTTTCTGATAACCTGCTGTTCCTTAACCATGTGATATCCTCTGTGCGCAAAGAACCTTTTTGCAGTAATGGAAGCATGAGTCGTGATAGAATCGGCATCAACCGCCTGTTCCAGTACATTACAGATTGCGGTGGCAATTCCCTGATTTTGATAGTCTTTATGAACGTATAATCGATCCAAATATCCGGAAGGATCCATGTCCCCGAAGCCAACCACCATCTGACCCTTTACCGCGACAACGGTAAAATGTCTCAAAAAGGACGCATTCCATTCCGTCAAATCCACACAACCGGATGCCCAGGCATCCAGCTGCTCCCTGGTATAGTCATCAGCATTCACACTGTGAACCGTTTGGTAAAACAATTGCGCAATCTGCTCGCAATCGGATGGGTCATACTCTCTGATCAGGAATTGCATTTCCACCTGCGTGTCACTCATTTCTCTTCCATCCCCACGTCCATCCCCGATTCCAGCGTCATGAATTCGCCGGTCAGGGGGTGGACAAATTTCAGTTTTTTAGCGCACAGCATCTGGTGCGCCAGCCCCAATTCTTCCGAATACGCCCGGGACTCCGGGCTGCCGTATTGCGGGTCGCCCAGAATGGGAAAGCCCATGTAGGCGCAGTGTACCCGGAGCTGGTGGGTTCGCCCGGTGACCGGCTGCAGTTCCAGTTTACATAACAATCCATTTCGTTCCAATACCCGCCAGTTTGTGCAGGAAGGCTTTCCCTCCGGACTGACATAGCGCAAAAGGCTGGGCAGCGGGCGCCGGGCAATGGGGGCGTCGATCACGCCGCTGACTGCCGTCGGTGCGCCGTACACCAGCGCGTGGTAGGTTTTTGTCGCCCCGCAGTTTTGCAGCAGGCTGTGGACATGGGCGTTTTTTGCCAGCAGCACAATGCCGAAGGTGTCCCGATCCAGCCGGGTCATGGGGTGAAAGGCACTTTTCTGCCCGGTTTTCTGATAATACCCCGCCACAAAATTGGCAAGGGTGCCCGTATTCTTCGCCCGGGAGGGGTGAATCAACATTCCGGCAGGCTTATCCACGGTCAGAAGGGCATCGTCCTCGTACAAAATGGACAGCGCTCCATCCTCCGCCGGGTATTCCCGGGTTTCTTCCGCCAGAGCTACGGTAATCACGTCGCCGGGCTGCACTGGGTAATTCGTCCGCTGAAGCATCCCATTGACCCGGATGGAATCTCCCCATTTCAGCTTGTTCATGAGTCCGGAGGACAGCCTCAGCTCCCCCAGCAGGAAGGACGACAGACGCCCCTCCCGTGTTGCCACCCATTTCAGTTCCATATCCAACCTCCTGTCCCGGGAATGCAAAATGATAAATGCAAAATGCAGAATGAAGGTGTCCGCTTTGCGGACTATTTCTATCTTTTCCGAAGGAAATACCGCAATTTTGCATTCTGCATTAACCAAAAAGACCCCGCCGAAATCCGGTAGGGTCTTTATTTTGTCTTAGTTCAGAGCAGCCTTAGCCTTCTCCACAACCGCAGCGAAAGCGGCGGAGTCCTGAATGGCCATCTCAGACAGGCTCTTACGGTTCATCTCAATACCGGCCTTCTTGATGCCGTTCATGAAGGTGGAGTAGTTCATGCCGTAGGGAGCGACGGAAGCGCTGATACGGGTGATCCACAGGCGGCGGTAGTCACGCTTCTTCTGCTTGCGGCCAGC
>JBJDYL010000055.1:0-27474 GCA_051867285.1 Faecousia sp.
GCAACAACCGCACCCGGTTCATCTGCATCAGCAAGAATCTGGAAATCTATCCCGGCTCGGACAAGACCAGCATTATGATGGTGCTGCCCCACAAGCCCGGCGCGCTGTACAAGGTGCTGGCGCGGCTGTACACGCTGGGCATCAATGTCACCAAGCTGGAATCCCGTCCGATTCCCGACCGGGAATTTGAGTTCATGTTCTATTTTGACCTGGAAACTTCCATCTATTCCGAGGAATATGTACAGCTCATGTGCGAGCTGGACGAATTGTGCGAGGAATTTAAGTATCTGGGCAGCTATACTGAGGTGGTCTGATGAAGTGCGGATTATTGGGCAGAAAGCTGGGGCACAGCTACTCCCCCCAGATTCACGGGTTTCTGGGAGATTATTCCTATGCCCTGTTTGAAAAGGAGCCGGAGGAACTGGCTTCCTTCCTCCGGGAGGGGGATTTTACCGGCATCAACGTAACCATCCCCTACAAAAAGGATGTGATCCCCTATCTGGACGATCTGTCTCCCACGGCTCGGAAAATGGGCTCTGTGAACACCGTGGTTCGCCGTGCAGACGGCACACTCTTTGGGCATAACACCGACTATTTTGGCTTTGTTTCTCTGGTGAAGCACAGCGGAATTGCTGTTTCCGGTAAGAAAGTGCTGGTGCTGGGCAGCGGCGGCACCTCCAATATGGCGGTCACCGCGCTGAAAGACTTGGGCGCAGTTCCTATTGTCATTTCCCGCTCCGGAGAAAACAACTATGGTAATCTCCACCTCCACGCTGACGCTTCCGTGATTGTCAACGCAACGCCTGTGGGAATGTTCCCCAACACCGGCGTGTCCCCCATTGACCTCAAGCAGTTCCCCCATTTGGAAGGTGTGCTGGATGTGATTTACAATCCCGCCAAAACGAGGCTTCTGCTGGAGGCCGAGGAACTGGGAATTCCCCATGAAAATGGCCTGTGGATGCTGGTGGCCCAGGCTAAGGAAGCTTCCGAGTATTTTACCGGAAATAAGCTTTCGGATGACTGCATTGGAAAAATCCATCGCACCCTCTCCCACCAGATGAAAAACATCGCCGTCATCGGCATGCCGGGCTGCGGAAAAACCACCGTCGGTTCTCTGCTGGCTAAGCGGCTGGGAAGAAGGCTGGCGGATGCCGACGAAAAAATCGTGGAGCTGGCGGGAAAAACCATCCCGGAAATCTTCGCGCAGGATGGAGAAGAAGCCTTCCGCCAGTGGGAAACCACCGCGCTGGAAGCGCTGGGAAAGCAGTCCGGCCTGGTGATTGCCACCGGCGGCGGCTGCGTTACCCGGCAGCGGAACTACCCGCTGCTGCATCAAAATGGGTACATTGTCTGGCTGGAACGGGATCTGACACTGCTGCCCACGGATGGACGTCCCCTGTCCCAGTCCACCCGGCTTTCAGACATGTACGCTGTACGCAAGCCCCTGTACGAAGCCTTTGCCGACATCCGGTTGGAAAACGCCGGAAGTCCTGAGGAAACCGTCAACGCCATTTTGGGGAAACTGGAGGAATTGCCATGAAAATTCTGGTCATCAACGGCCCTAACCTGAATATGCTGGGTATCCGGGAGCCGGGCATCTACGGCAAAAACACCTTTGCCGACCTGCTCACCCTGCTGGAAGATACCGCAAAGGAACTGGGCATTGAGGTAGAACAGTATCAGTCTAACCACGAAGGTGACCTTGTGGACAAAATTCAGTGGGCATACGGAAAAATCGACGGGATCGTCATCAATCCCGCCGCCTACACCCATACCTCCGTCGCCATTCTGGATGCGCTGAAGGCGGTGTCCATTCCCGCAGTGGAGGTTCACATCTCCGATGTGGACGCACGGGAATCCTTCCGGCAGATCTCCTACGCCGGTATGGCCTGCTGCAAGACCATCAAGGGTCATGGTCTGGAAGGCTACCGGGAAGCAATTGTGTATCTGGATCAATTGCTGGGGCATCGTATTTCTTAACCTCTGAATTCCCCGTTGTGACGAAAACAATCGCAATCAGGGGATGCCTCACCAGTCTGTGGACGTTTCTGCGCTGAAAAACCGGCTGCCATTTGGCAGCCGGTTTCTGACTTTATTCCACGGATTTCAGCGCTTCCGCCATGTTGATCTTGTCCAGCTTAAAATAGAACACAAAATTCACAGCACACGCCGACAAAAGCGTCAGTCCAATGGACCAGACATAGGATACCGGCATGACCAGAACCGTAAACCACACCATGTCGATTTTAATCTGGCTCATGACAAACATCAGCAGCAGCTTTCCCAACAGCAGTCCCAACACAGCGCCCACAACCGTCAGCGCCAGATTTTCCTTGAACACATACGACGCCGTTTCCGCAGCGTTAAAGCCCAGCACCTTAATGGTGGCAATTTCCCGAATGCGTTCGTTGATGTTGATATTTGTCAGGTTGTACAGAACGGTAACCGCCAACAGTCCCGCGCAAAACACAATCACCCATACCACCGAATCCAGTGCCTCCATCATTCGGCCTACCGTCTGGGCCAGATCCTCGCTCACCGCCACATTCATGACAAAACTCAAATCGCTGATAGCCGCGCTGATGGCGTGGACGTCCTGTCCCTCTTTTATGCAGACATAGGCCATCTGGTATTCCGGCGTTCTGCCCCACTGGCTTTCGATGGTGGATGGAGACACGATGGCGTAGTTATAAACGTGGTTATCGTAAACCCCGGCAACCGTCAGCTCCAGCTCCTCCAGATCGCTGTTGCGCAGAACCACCGAATCCCTTTCCCGGATTCCCAGATTTTCCGCCACGCCGGCAGACAGCAGCACCTCATCCGTTCCCGGTAGATGCAGGGGCTTCTCGCCCTTATGCAGGTCGATAAAATCGGCAAGCTCGTCGTCGCCGGAGATCATATAGACCTCCTTCACCCGGTCGTCAAACTCCAGCTCCACACTGCTCTGATGGTAGAACATCATCTGGCTGGCGTCCTGTGCCACGGTGTTCCGGAATTTTTCCTGCTGGCGCTGGGAGGGTTCCTCCCGGAAGTATACGGAAAGATCGTACTTCGTCACGTTCTCAAACTGATAACCCACGATGTCGGAAATGGAATCCCGCAGGCCGAAGCCCGTCAGCAACAGCGCCGTACAGCCGCCGATACCTACCAGCATCATGGCCAGCCGCTGCCGGTATCGGAAAATATTGCGGATGGTCACCTTATTCAGGAAGCTGATGTGTTTCCAGAAAGGCATCCGCTCCAGGAAAATCTGTTTTCCGGCATCCGGCGCTTTGGGCCGGATCAACTCGGCAGGGTTCTCTTCCAGCGCCTTCCGGCAGCAGGACCAGGTCACATACAGCATCACTGCCGTGTAGATCACCAGTACTGCCAGCGCCAGCGGCCACTGGAACCGCAACACCACATTGGGCTGGATATTCAGCATGATGCAGTAGGCTTTCCAGAGAATCTGGGGAAAAATAGTACTGCCCGCGGCAATGCCCAGACCACAGCCCAACACCGCGCCGCTGCCGGAATAGACCAGATATTTCCACATAATCTCCCGGCTGGTATAGCCCAGCGCTTTCAGGGTGCCGATCTGGGTGCGCTCTTCATCAATCATCCGGGTCATGGTGGTAATGCACACCAGCGCGGCAATCAGAATGAAGAACACCGGAAACACCCGGGAAACACCCGCCACAATGTCGGAGGAACTATCCAGATTGTTGTAGCCCACGTTGCTGTTGCGGTCGAGAATGATCAGATCCGGCGTGTCCATGGAATCAATCTCATCCCGGGCATCCGCCAGCTCTTCCTCCGCATCCTTCAGCTCCGCTTCCGCGTCCGCCAGTTCCTCTGCCACATCGATTTTCGCCTGTTCGTAGTCCTCCCAGCCTTCGGCCAGTTCGTCCCGGGCCTCCCCCCACTTGCCCCAGTTGATCATCAGCTTATTATAGGCGTTGTTCAGTTTTTCCTCGTTTGCCCACATTTCCTGCTCGCCCTGACTGACTTGGGCATAGCCGTCCTGAATGGCCTGCATACCCGCAATCACCTGATTCAGGCCGTCCAGCTGCTGTTTCGCTTCCGCATAGCTGGCTTCCAGGCCGGTACACTGTGCTTCCAGCACAGCGTTTTCCTCCTTCAGCGCCGCGATTTCCCTGGAGTTGTCAATGGGATCGTCTGTTTCTGCAGTATCCTCCTGCTCCTTTTCCAGAGCGGCAATTTTCTCGTTATTGGCGGCAATTTTCGATTTCAGCTGGGAAATTGCGGCGGACAGCGCATCCACTGCCTCCTGCGCCGCGCCGATATTGGCGGTAGCCTGGTCGTACAGCGGCTTCAGCTGGTCATATTGGGCATCCAGAGCCGCCTTTGCCTGTTTCAGCTTTCCCCGGGCTTCCTCGATCTGCTTTCTGCCCTCTTCAATTTCCTTTCCCCCGTTGATGAGCTTTTTCCGGCTTTCTTCCAATTCTTCCTCGCCGTCTTTCAGCTCCTGCTCCGCATCTGCCAGCTCCTGCTCGGCTTCCGCCTTGCCGTCTTCATATTCTTTCAGACCGTCCAGATATTCCTGGTAGCCCTCGTTGTACTCCTCCTCGGCTTCCGCTTTGACATCCAAAAACCGCTGCTCGCAGAGTTCCTCCGCCTGGGGCTTCAGGGTATCTGCGGAATCGTCCAGAAAATCGTTGTATTCCTCCGTATAAATTCCATAGCTGCCGGATAAGCAAAGATGAATTTCAGTATAGTAGTCGTTATCTAAAGCGGCTTTTGGCACATAATAATAATCCGCCAGGGAGCCGCTGCCCACAGAAGTAGTGCCCCTGTTCATGTCCATGTACAGCGGCGACGACACATAACCCACCACGGTGAAGGTCTTTTGCAGCACCTTCTCCAGAAAATCCGGATCGTTGTTTTCGGAAATGGTTACCGTTGTTCCCAGTACACTGTCATCGATATGGAATCCGTCTGCAAGGCACTCATTGTCCGCCTGGGGCATCCGGCCTCCCCGAAGAGCAACCTGGTTCACGGCGTCCGGAATGGTATAGAAACGATAGACGGACTCCTCTGCCCCGCCCGCAGTATTCGCGATCAGGTCTATGTAATAGACGCCCTCTGCGGCGGTGACTCCCGGAAGATCGGAGAATTTTTCCACATAGTCTTCCGTCCAGCCGTAATTGCCGATCATCCGCAGATCGAACATATTCTGCTCGTCCATGAACTCCTGACCTGTCGCAACCATATCTGTCTTGGTCATAAGCAAACCGACAAACAGTCCGGCGCCCAAGGCAATGATCATGGTAATCGCCAGATAGCGGCCCATGGATTTCAGAATGGATTGGCGCAGATTCCTGCGCATGGCATTTCGTCTCATTACCATTCAATCTCCGCAATGTCCTGTGGATGTTCGTTCCGCGTCACCGACGCGATGGTACCGTTTTTCACCCGGATCACCCGGTCCGCCATGGCGGTCAGGGCGCCGTTATGAGTGATGATGATGACGGTCATGCCGGTTTTCCGTCCTGTGTCCTGCAATAGCTGCAAAATCGCCTTGCCGGTCTGATAGTCCAGCGCACCGGTCGGTTCGTCGCACAGCAGCAGTTTGGGATTCTTCGCCAGCGCCCGTGCGATGGCCACCCGCTGCTGTTCGCCGCCGGAAAGCTGGCTGGGAAAGTTTTTCTTCCGGTCCTCCAGTCCCACTTCCTTCAGAATTTCCTCCGCGTCCAGTGGATCCCTGCAAATCTGGTTTGCCAGCTCCACATTTTCCAGCGCTGTTAAATTTCCGATCAGATTATAAAACTGGAACACAAAGCCCACGTCATGGCGGCGGTACTCCGTCAGCTCTTTCTTGCTCAGTGCAGAGATCTCCCGTCCGTCCAGCATGACCTTGCCGGTAGACAGCGTATCCATGCCCCCCAGAATGTTCAAAAGCGTGGTTTTGCCCGCACCAGAGGGTCCGACGATCACCACCAGCTCGCCTTTCTCCACCTGAAATGTGGCATCATGCAGGGCATGGATTTCCACCTCGCCCATGTGATAGGTTTTTCCCACATTTTCAAACTCCACAAACGCCATATGCTTCACCTCGGCACTTTTTTATCGATTATACCACAATTCTTTCGTTATTTACAAACATTCTGTGAACAGAGCAGAAGAAAAAAGAGGCAGATGCGGCAAAAAGCCGGTTCTGCCTCCTGGAGAGCCGTTATTTCTTAAAAACCAGCAGCTTACTGCCCACATAGTTGAAGATAACCACCAGCACCTGAGTCACAAGCTTCCAGAGATTGCCGTTCCATTGCAGGCAATCCACCGCCAGAAACAGGATAACGGTTTCCATCACGCCGGAGGCAAGCCGGCAGCTGACAAACTTCGTCAATTCCGGAATCACAGTTTTGGCGGACCAGTCATGACTGCGAAATACAAAAGGCTTGTTGGTCAGGAAGGCAAAAATCACCGCGCCCACCCACGCAATCATGTTGCTCACTGCCGCCGAAAGGCCGCATAGATTAAAAACTGGCAGATAAATCAGATAGTTGACCACCGTAGTCAGCACGCCAAAAAACAGATAGGACAAAACATCCCAGTATTTCTCCACCAGGGATCGAATTTTTTGCAGCATAGACAGCCTCCCATTGCTTTTGGGTAATTATAGCACAATTCACCCGGGTCTCGCAACAATAATTTTACAAATCATCTATTGACAAACCGATTATTTTCGGTATAATATTATCGATACAAAAAGGAGGAATAAATTATGAAGCTTGCTTTTTTTGATACCAAGTCCTACGACATCCCCGGCTTTGACCGCTACGCCGCTCCCGCCGGCATTGAAATCAAGTACTATGAGCCAAATCTGAACCGGGACACCGTCTCTCTGGCCGCCGGCTTTGACGCAGTGTGCGTCTTTGTAAACGACACCGTGGATGCTGAGGTCGTGGAAAGACTGTACGAACTGGGCGTAAAGGCCATCGTCCTGCGCTGTGCAGGATTTAATAACGTAGACATCAAGGCCTGCGAAGGAAAGCTGCGGGTTTTCCGCGTCCCTGCCTACTCCCCCCACGCCGTTGCGGAGCACGCCATGGCGCTGCTGCTGACCATCAACCGCCGCACCCACAAGGCCTATATCCGCACCCGGGAATTCAACTTCAGCCTGCAGGGACTGGCTGGCTTTGACCTGTACGGCAAAACTGTGGGTATTATCGGCACCGGCAAAATTGGTCGCGTCTTTGCGGAGATCTGCAAGGGCTTCGGCATGAACATTCTGGCCTACGACAAGTTCCCCGCCGAAGGTTCCGGACTGAACTATGTAGAATTGCCGGAGCTGTTCGCCAAATCCGACATTATTTCCCTGCACTGCCCCCTGACGGAGGAAACCCGTCATCTGATCAACGCTGATTCCATTGCGCAGATGAAAAAAGGCGTCACCATCATCAATACCTCCCGGGGCGGTCTGATCAATACCGAAGATCTGATCACCGGCATCAAGGAGAAAAAGGTTGGCGCAGCTTGTCTGGACGTGTACGAAGAGGAAGGCGACCTGTTCTACGAGGATTTCTCCGGTCACATTGTGCAGGACGACAAGCTGGTGCGGCTCATTGCCATGCCCAACGTCATCGTCACTTCCCATCAGGCTTTCCTCACCAACGAAGCGCTGGACAACATCGCCGCCACCACAGTCAATAACCTGACCCGCTTCTTTGGCGGCGATCCCGATACCAGCACCGAGGTTTGCTATCACAAATAACCCCGAACAAACTAAGAGGTCTGCCGGTTATCCGGCAGACCTCATTTTCCTTCTGATTCCCAGAGCCAGTGCGTTCAGCAGAATCTGAACCGTAACATATCCGGCAAGAACCGGGAACATAGGCGCAAGCACATCCAGCAGTGCCGCCCAGTCCTCCCGGCAGACCCAGTCCACTGCCATTTTATATTCCAGCAGCAATGTAATTGCCGTGAAGGACAGGGCGCAAACAGACGCCCAGTCCGCCCCGTTTTTCTTGCGCAGAGTGAAATACAGGGTGATGCCCGTAAAGAAAATGCTCAGAGCACCGCAAAGCATCCACATTAGAAGCCCAATTCCTCCCCTACCAGCACGAATTTGATTCGCCCGGCAGGCTTGCAGTTGCGGGTGATCAGAATCTGGTTGCAAATGCAGTCCACACTCTTGCAGTCGGCGCAGGCTCCCGTCACCTCGCAGGGGGTCTGCGTGGCAAACCGCTGCTTGTTCATGGGCGCAGCAACGGTTCTTGCACGGGTCATAGCATCCTCCAGAGTGTCACAGACCTTGTTCATGCCTGCCACCACCAGTACCATATCCGGGCCGTAGATCATTGCGGCCACACGATTGCCATTGCCGTCAATGCTGACCATCTGACCATCCAGACTCAGGGCATTCGCACCGCACAGGAACACATCCGCCGTCAGGCAGCGCTTCATGGCTTTTTCCCGTTCCACAGGGTTGGGCGCTTCGTTCCGGTCAATGGCAACATAGTTGCCGGTTTTCACCGCTTGAATCAATCCAATCTGCTCAGCAGACAGTGCGCCGCCCCAACCCACACTGGCACCCTCCGGGATCAGCTCCAGTGCTTTGGAAAGCGCCGCAGCCTTGTCCGGGCAGTAATAGGCCTCAAAATGGCGGCTGTGCAGATTTTTGATCAGCACCTGCGCCCGCTTTTCATAATACTTCTGTTTGGGATCGCCCATGAGAATTCCTCCTTATTTCTCAGAAAATGTGCCGTGCAGCATCAATAATCCGATGGATTTCATCGTCCGTGTGGGCATTGCACAGGAACATGGCCTCAAACTGGCTGGGCGCGGAATAAATGCCCTGTCCCAGCAGTCCCAGGTACCACCGGCGGAACTGCTCCAGATCCGAACTGCGGGCAGCGTCATAGCCGGTAACCGGCTTATCCGTAAAGAACACCGTCAGCAGAGAGCCAACCCGATTCACCTGGGTGGGAATTCCCGAAAGAGCATCCTGAAGCCCTGCCTGAAGCATAGCGCCCCGGCGTTCCAGCTCTGTATAGATTTCCGGTGTGGAGTTCAGGATCCGCAGTTGGGCAAGACCAGCCGCCATGGCCACCGGGTTGCCGGACAACGTGCCCGCCTGATACACGGGACCAAGGGGTGCAACCAGCTCCATCAGCTTCCGGCTGCCGCCGTAAGCGCCCACCGGCATACCGCCGCCGATGATTTTTCCGTAGGTCACCAGATCCGCGTGAACCCCGAAATATGCCTGGGCGCCGCCGGGTGCCAAGCGGAAACCGGTGATGACTTCATCGAAAATCAGCAGACTGCCGTTTTCGTCGCACAGCTTTCTCAGTCCCTGCAAAAATCCGGGCCGAGGCGGAACCACGCCCATGTTGGCAGCCACCGGTTCCACAATCACCGCTGCCACCTGCCCGGGATTGGCTTTCAGCAGCGCTTCCACGCTGGCAAGGTCATTATAGGAGGCCGTCAGGGTATCTCCGGCAATCTCGGCGGGAACGCCCGCAGAATCGGGAGCGCCGCCGGTAAGTGCGCCGGAACCGGCTTTCACCAGCATGGCATCGGTGTGTCCATGATAACAGCCGGCAAATTTAATGATCTTGCTTCGGCCCGTTGCACCCCGAGCCAGCCGCAGGGCGGACATCACCGCCTCGGTGCCGGAATTGACCATGCGCACCATTTCCACGCCGGTCATTTCACACACCAGCTGAGCCATGTCCACTTCTGCTTCTGTAGGCGCGCCGAAGCTTAAGCCCTTGCGAATGGCTTGCTCTACCGCCTGCTCCACCGCTTCGCAGCAGTGTCCCAGAATCAGCGGTCCCCAGGAACCGATGAGATCAATGTACTCGTTTCCGTCCACATCCCACACATGGCTGCCCAGCCCCCGCTCCAGAAACCGGGGATAGGTGCCCACGCTGCGGCAGGCACGCACCGGGGAATTCACGCCGCCAGGCATAACCTCCTGAGCGGCGGCAAACAACTGTTCTGACCGTGTCATCAGCCCAACTCCCCCCGGTTCATGGCCTGCGCCAGCTCCTTGGCATAGTAAGTAATCAGAATGTCCGCACCTGCCCGGAAAATGGACAGGGCGCTTTCGCACATTACCCGGTGCTCGTCGATCAGTCCGGCTTTGCCCGCCGCTTTGATCATGGCATACTCACCGCTGACGGAATAGGCCGCCATGGGCAGATCAAAGGCATCAGAGCACTCCCGGATAATATCCAGATAGCTCAGGGCAGGCTTGACCATAAGAATATCCGCACCCTCTTCCACATCCAGGGCGCACTCTTTTAGGGCCTCCCGGCGGTTGTGGGGGTCCATCTGATAACCCCGGCGGTCACCGAATGCGGGGGCGGAACCGGCGGCATCCCGGAAGGGGCCATAGAAAGCGGAAGCGTACTTCGCAGAGTAGGACATAATGGGTACGTTTTGGAAGCCGTTATCGTCCAGCACCTCCCGGATGGCGGCAATGCGGCCGTCCATCATGTCGGAAGGAGCAACCATGTCCGCGCCGGCCTGCACATGAGACAGAGCGGTCTTTGCCAGAACCTTCAAGGTTTCGTCGTTGTCCACCTCGTGATCATGGAGAATGCCGCAATGACCGTGGTCGGTGTACTCGCACATGCACACATCGGTGATCACATAGCAGTCCGGGTACTTTGCCTTGATGGCGCGGATGCCCTGCTGCACCACACCATTAGGATCCCAGGCGGAGGATCCGCAGGCATCCTTATGGGCGGGAATGCCGAACAGCAGCACCCGGCGGACACCGGCTGCCATGCAGGCTTGGATTTCCTTACACACCCGGTCAGGGGAATACCGCCACTGGCCGTCCAGAGAAGGGATCGGCTCCCGGATATTTTCTCCGTCAATCAGAAACAGAGGATAAATCAGGCTGTCCGGGGATACCCGGGTTTCCCGCACCATACGGCGCAGGGTATCGCAGGTGCGCAGCCTGCGGGGACGAATGGTCAGTTCCATGTCAAAACGCTCCTTTGATACAATCAATCAGGGATTCCATGGTGGCTTTTTCTGCCACGCGGCAGGGAATCCCGTATTCTTTTGCTTCCAAAGCCGTCTGGGCACCGATGCAGCAGCCAATCATGCGGGAATAATCCGTATCCGGCAGACTCTGCACAAAACCGCGCACCGTGGAGGCGCTGGTAAAGGTGACGATGGCGCCGGATTCCACCAGTGCTTTCACTGGCTCCGGGCTCGGCGCTTCATAGACGGTATCATAACAGGGAATATCCGCAAAGGGAATGTCCTTTTGAGCAAACAGTTTCGGCAATGCGTCGCTGCCAGCGCTGGCGCGGCACAGCAGTACCGGCCCTTCTACGCCTGCCATGGCCTGCGCCAGATGGTCGGAATCATAGGTTTCCGGCACCAGATCGGCAAATACGCCGTTCTTCTCCATTTCCGCCGCCGTTTTGGGGCCGATGGCGGCAATTTTCAGACCAGCCAGCGCCCGGGCATCCCGATGGAGCCGCCGCAGACGGCGGAAGAAAATCTCCGGCCCGGCAGGACTGGTGAACACCAGCCAGCGATACCGTGAAAGGTTCTCCATGGCCTCGTCCAGCTCCGGATTATGCTCCCGCTCTGCGGTGCGGATACAGGGGAAGGCCGTCACGTTGGCCCCCAGTGCACTGAGCTTGCCGCTGAGAGAGCCAATCCGCTCTGCCGGACGGGTGACCACGACCTCCCGCCCTTTCAGGGGCAGGGCGTCGAACCAGTCAAAGCTATTGGACAGGCTGCACACCTTGCCCACTACAATGATGGCAGGGCTGACAATCTGCGCCTGCTCAGCCGCTTCTGGCAGCTTTTCCAGGGTAGAAACTACCTTCCGCTGCCGGGGCAGGGTGCCCCGCTCAATGACGGCGGCGGGCATATCCGCCTCCATGCCTGCGTCCAGCAATCCTTTGCAGATCAAAGGCAGGGCGGTAACGCCCATGAGAAATACCAGCGTTCCCCGGGTGCGCCGCAGAGCGTCAAAATCAATTTTCAGTTCGGCACCTGCTTTCGCATGACCGGTGATAATATGGACAGAAGAGCAAAAATCCCGGTGCGTTACAGGGATGCCCGCATAGGCAGGCACCGACAGGGCGGATGTCACCCCGGGCACCTCCTGAAAGGGAACCCCATGTTCTTTCAGCAGCTCCAACTCTTCGCCGCCTCTGCCGAACAGGAAGGGATCACCGCCCTTTAAGCGTACCACCCGCTTGCCCTCCAGCGCCTTATCCAGCAGAATTTGGTTAATTTTCTGCTGGGGCACGGGATGGTTGCTGGCCTGTTTGCCCACGTCAATCCGCTCTGCATCTTCCGGAATCAGGCTCAGAATTTCCGGGCCGACCAGACGGTCGAATACCACCACTTCCGCCTGCTTCAGGGCTTCCAGTCCCTTCCGGGTCAGCAATCCCGGATCACCGGGGCCTGCGCCCACTAAAATCACATTGCCTGCTTTCATTGGCATTCTCCCTCTCTCAGTTGCCGGGCAAGGGCTTCACCCAGCGCATCCGCCGCCGATAATTTGCCGCTGAGGCTGCCCTTGCGCTGAACGGTTTCATCCGGGCTGACATAAAAGCCCGTCAGCGTCAGGGTTTCCCCTTCTGTCACGGCATAGGCCGCCACCGGCGAAGAGCATCCGCCGTCCAGCGCCCGCACAAAAGCCCGCTCTGCTCTGGCGCAGCAGGCGGTTTGCTCGTCCTGCACCAGTCTCAGACAATCCACAGGCGTCCCAGCCCGGGACTGCACCACCAGAATTCCCTGCCCGGCAGCAGGCAAAATTTCTTCTGTGGAAAAGTATCTGCTGATGCGGTTTTCCAGCCCCAGCCGCTTCAGTCCGGCGGCTGCCAGCACCAGCGCGGAAAACTGTCCCGCTTCCAGCTTGGCAAGCCTCGTCTGCACATTGCCCCGCACCGGGGCAATCTCCAAATCCGGAAACAGGGCCTTCAGCTGCAGCTGCCGACGCCGGGAGGAACAGCCGATGGGCTTCCCCCTATCCAGTTCCGTCACGCCCTCCGGCAACACCAACACATCCCGGGGATCTTCCCGCCGGGAAAATGCCACCAGGGGCAAATCCTCAGGCACCTCCATGGGCATATCCTTCAGGGAATGGACGGTAAAATCCGCCCGCCCCTGACGCAGCGCCTGATCCAGCTCCCGGACAAACAGCCCTTTGCCGCCGATTTTGTCCAGAGTTTTATCCAAAATCTTGTCGCCGGTGGTTTTCATGGTCACCAGCTCCAATTCCGCCGCCGGTTCCGCCTGGGCAATGAAATCCATCACCATTTGGCTCTGAATCACCGCCAGACGGCTCTCCCGGCTTCCAATGCGTATTGTCATTCCAATTCCTCCAGGGCCCGGCGAATGGCTTTGGCTGCCCGGGCGGTTCTGTGGTGGTCTTTTCCGCCGGACACCACCCCGGCAATCAGGTTTTCTCCGGTGCAGATGGCCGGGAAATAAAAGGTGCACTCCCCTTCGCAGTCCGCCACGGACACGGGAATTCCCAGATTTCCGGCATCCACGCCCACCTGATGGTTCACTTCCCGGCTGTCGGTGGCAGCGATTGCCAAAAACGCCCCTTCCAGATCGCCGGTGCGGTAAACCCGCTGCTTCCAGGCAAGTCCTTCCGCGCTGCATTTCAGCTCCGGGGCGATCACTTCAATTTCGCAGCCAAACAGGCGCAATGTGGCAATTCTTCTGGCGGCAATGGTTCCGCCGCCCACCAGCACCACCCGCTTCCCTGCCAGATCCACAAACAGGGGGAATTTGGGCATCCGCTGGGCAACCGTCTGCCGCCGCTGCCACTGTGAGAATCTATCCAGCTCCTGCTCCACGATGGCATGCATTTTTTCCAGTTCCTCCGGGCTGCCGGGACCGGCGGAGCCAAGAGAATCCGTATCGTAGCATTTCAGCAAGCCGGCGCATTCCGGGTCGATGTCCCGGGGCACCGCCAAATCCACAGCCGCCTGCGGCGGGTTCTTTACCTGCATCAGCTGCTGGACAGTCAGGGTATAGTGGGGGCTGGTGGTAGCCGAGACCAACGCATCCATGCCCTCCAAAGCGGCAACCCGATCTTCATAATTCACCGTAGCACACCCGGCGGGAACCAGCGTCTCACCGTGACGGTAGGTGCGCAGCGTCACCCAGACTCGGGCGCCGGCTTCCTGCAGCAGCTGCGCCGCCAGACGGCCCATCTGGCCGTTGCCGATGACCAATATCTTCTTATCCTCCAGCGTGCCCAGCTCCCGGAGAAGGATATCCCGGCAGCGGCTTCCCATGGAGGGACTGCCCCGGCTTACGGAAACCTCCGTCCTCGCCCGTTTTCCGGCAGTAACCGCCCCCCGGAACAGCGCCGACAAGGCAGGATCCGCAGTTTTCGCTTCCTGCGCCAGTTCCATAGCCTTGCGCACCTGGGTAATGATCTGATCCTCTCCCAGAATCTGGGAATGCAGGCCGCAGGTCACCTCCATCAGGTGCCGGGCGGCATCCATGCCGCAGCGGGTGGTAAAGTAGGACTCCATTTCCCCTTCCGGCACCCCCGCCCCACGGCACAGCAGCCGCCAGGGGGTTTCCGCGCTGCCGCTGACGTACAGCTCCGTCCGGTTGCAGGTGGACAGCAGCACACACCCCTGAACGCCGGGCTGGGTATGGAGCCAGGTCAGAAAACCTGCCGCCGCCGATGGGGAAAATGCCAGCCGCTGCCGCTGATCCAGAGGGGTTCTGTGGCAGTCCAGTCCGGACATCATCAGCATCATTGCCCGTCCCCCTTTACGATCACCAGGGAGAAATAGCCGGAGGGTTCTTTCAAATCCCCGAAATTGGGATAAATGCGCTCATTTTCCATGCTGCAATTCTCCACCATGGAAGCATTTTCCAGCAGGCCACGGTCCGCCAGCGCCTGTTGCAGCTCCAGAATAGAGCGTCCCGCCTTCATAAAGACCTTGTTGGCAGGAATGTCCATCAGCTTCTCCTGATCGTGGGAAGCAGGGATAATCAGCAGCGGTTCCCGTCCCAGACACAGAGAACGGTTCAACCTTGCCGCAGCAGCGCAGAAGGAGGGAATGCCTGGCACAACCTCTACCGTATAGCCCCGGCGCAGGACCTTCTCATGGATGTACATATAGGTGGAATAAATGGCGGGGTCGCCCAGAGTCAGGAAAGCAACCTGCTTCCCCTGATCCAGCAGGCCGCAGATCAAATCTGCCGCCTGCTCGTGGGCGGCATCCATCACCGCCTGATCCCGCACCATGGGGGTCTTGACAAACTGAATCTGCTTGTCCTTCAAGTAGTCCCTTGCAATATTCAGCGCGACTTTGTCGCCGCTGCTGGCGTCGGGCACGATCACCACATCCGCTTCCCGCAGAACCCGCACCGCCTTGACCGTCAGCAGCTCCGGGTCGCCGGGGCCAACGCCCACGCCCCACAGTTTCCCTTCCGTGGCCAGCGCATCCACGGCGCGGCGGCAATGTGCGGCAAACAGTTCCCGAATGGCAGGACATTCGCCCAACCCCTGCAGCACACAACGCACCGGATAACCGGCATCCTGAAGCTGGGAAGCCCAGGAATCCTCATCCCCGGACATATCGTTCCGGGCGTGATCGCCTGCCACCAGCATAAAGGGTGCCAACATCAGGCGGCGAATTTCCGGACGTTTGGCAAGCTGCCGCTCCACGCTGTCCAGGGTGGGGTACCCTTCCACCGTGGCAAGGAATACCCGGTCACAACGCTGCTGGAGCACATGCTCCATCTGGGCATAGGCAGAATTGGCAAAATGGGTGGTACCGTGACCCATAAGGATCAGCGCCTCGTCCGCTTCCAGCGGGGGCAGCCAGTTCAGCAGAGCCTCCGCCACCGCAGTATAGTCCGCCTCCGCATGGAGCAGAGGCATTCCCACCGACAGCTTCATGCGCAGCCGGAACGGCTCCAGCTGGGACAGCATCTTCTCATACTCCTCACCATGCATCACATGGGTGGACTGGACGGCAACATGGGTATAACCCTCCGCTTCCAGCCGTCGCATAGCCTGAGCAACCGTCTCAATTTCCACGCCGTCCCGCTGGCGCAGCTTTTTGATAATCATGCCGCTGGTAAACGCCCGGCGTACCTCCCAGTCCGGGAAGGCTTCCGCCAGCGTCTGTTCCGTGGCGGCAATGGTCTGACGCAGGGTATCGGGATAGGTGGTGCCAAAGGATACTGCCAAAATTGCTTTTTTCATAGCTTTCTCTCCTGTGCGCGAATCCGCGAAATTTTTGCGGCTGCTCAAAAAAGGACAGCCAAATGGCTGCCCGGCAAATGGACAATCTGTCCAATCCCCAGAGACTGATCACCGCAGCCTGGAAGGAAATCGGTTCGGGCAGGTTTCCTGACTTCAGATCACGGCTCGGCGCGCCTTCTCGGGGAACTCCCCAATGGTTTTCGCGCTTCACTCCCTGTTACAGTGACGGGTTCGTTCCGGACTTGCACCGGATTCCCTATTCTCCAAACCTTCTTGATTCTCTTGTTATAGTTTATACTTTTTTTAGGCGTATGTCAATGCCTTTTCCAACCGGCAGACAAAATGGAACCCTGGCGCATAGACTGCTGTGGAGGTATCAGCTTATGAATCAACCATTCTTTACAGGCGCCTGCACGGCCCTCGTGACGCCGTTTCTGAACGGCAGTGTAAACTATCCCATGCTGGATCTGCTGCTGCGGCGGCAGGTCAACGCAGGCATCGAAGCCGTGGTGCTGTGCGGCACCACAGGCGAGTCCCCCACCCTGTCCGATTTGGAAAAACTGGAGATGTTCCGCCGGGGGAAAAAATATGTGGGTGACACCTGCAAGATCATTGCAGGCACCGGTTCCAACGACACCCAGCACGCCCTTTCCTTAAGCAAAGCAGCGGAGACAGCGGGAGCGGACGCATTGCTGGTGGTCAGCCCCTATTACAATAAGGCCACCCCCGACGGTTTGGTCACCCACTACGCAGCCATTGCCGCCGCAGTACATATCCCGGTGATCCTGTACAATGTCCCCTCCCGCACCGGCGTGGATATGCCTGTCAGCGTCTACCAGAGTCTCGCCCAGATTCCAAACATTGCCGGGGTCAAGGAAGCCAGTGGGGACATCACCAAAATCGCCCGCATCCGCGCCGCCTGCCCGGAGGAATTCGCCGTGTGGAGCGGAAATGACGATCAGGCTGCCGCCGTTATGGCGCTGGGAGGCAGCGGTGTTATCTCGGTTCTGTCCAACGTGCTGCCGGAACAGACCCAGGCTATGGCCCAGGCCGCTCTGGACGGGGATTTTGACACGGCGGCGGATTTACAGGTAAAACTGCTGCCGCTGATAGAAGCCCTGTTCAGCGAGGTCAATCCCATCCCGGTAAAAGCGGCAATGAAGCTCATCGGCTACGACTGCGGCGAGTGCCGCCTGCCCCTGACGCCCATCTCTCCGGAGAATCTGAAAAAACTGAAGTCGCTCCTGCTGCCAAGCTAAAATAGAATGCGGTCTCCCCGGCAGGAGACCGCAAATCCTATATGGTTCGCTGCATGTCAATGCTGCGAATTTGGAAACCGCACTTCTGATAGAAGGCAACTGCTCCTTCATTCTGGGGATAGACACCCAGCTGAAGATCGGTGCAGCCAAAGGCCTTTGCCAGCGCCCAAACGTCGTTCATCATTTCCGTGCCAATTCCCTGTCTCTGAAGGGCTTCCGCAACGCAGAATTCCTCAATCCGCATGACTCTGCGCTTTACCAGTCCGGCGCCGTCACAGTCCCCGATGCGCAGAAGCGTATAGCCGACCACCAAATTGGAAACCTTGGCCACATATAACTGCCGTCTGCCCACGGCCTCCTGAAATCGCCCGGCAGGATACAGCTCCCCGGCCATTTCGTAAAGATCAGGACGCCAGCGGACATGAAGGGCGTGTACCTGCTGGGCCAGTCCATTGACTGCTTCCCGGTCGGCATCCACGGCAAGCTGCAGCATCAGCCCAGCACCGCCTTGTGGAAAACCTTTTTACCCTTACGAATCTTCACGCCTTCTTTCAACATTTCCTCGGTAACGGCAAACTGGGCGGAGGGCACCTTCTCGTCGTTGACCAGCACGCCGCCCTGCTCCACCAAAAGCCGGGCCTGCTTGTTGGAGGGCGCCAGGCCGCAGGCGACCATCAGGTTCAGAATGCCGATTTTGCCGTCGGTGAGCTTATCGGCGGAAATCTCGGTGGTGGGCATGTTGGCATCGTCGCCGCCGCCTACGAACAGGGCTTTTGCAGCGGCCTTCGCCTTTTCCGCCTCCTCCTCGCCGTGCACCAGCTTGGTCAGCTCGTAGGCCAGAATCTCCTTGGCGGTGTTCAGCTGGGCATCCTTCCAATCCGACATGGCGTCGATTTCCTCCAGGGGCAGGAAGGTCAGCATCCGGATGCACTTGAGCACGTCCGCATCCTCCACATTCCGCCAGTACTGGTAGAACTCGAAGGGAGAGGTCTTGTTGGGGTCCAGCCACACCGCGCCCTTGGCGGTTTTGCCCATCTTCTTGCCCTCGGAGTTGAGAAGCAGGGTGATGGTCATGGCGTGGGCGTCCTTGCCCAGCTTCCGGCGGATCAGCTCGGTGCCGCCCAGCATATTGCTCCACTGGTCGTTGCCGCCGAACTGCATATTGCAGCCGTAGGTCTGGTACAGATGATAGAAGTCGTAGGACTGCATGATCATGTAGTTAAATTCCAGGAAGCTAAGACCCTTCTCCATACGCTGCTTGTAGCACTCTGCCCGGAGCATATTGTTCACAGAGAAGCAGGCGCCCACTTCCCGCAGAACGTCCACATAGTTTAAGTCCAGCAGCCAGTCGGCGTTGTTGACCATCATGGCCTTACCCTCGCCGAACTCGATAAATCGCTCCATCTGCTTTTTGAAGCAGTCGCAGTTGTGCTGGATGGTCTCCCGGGTCATCATGCTGCGCATATCCGTGCGGCCGGAGGGGTCGCCGATCATGGCGGTGCCGCCGCCGATCAGGGCAATGGGGCGGTTGCCCGCCATTTGCAGCCGCTTCATCAGGCACAGCGCCATGAAGTGTCCCACATGGAGGGAATCGGCGGTGGGGTCAAAGCCAATGTAGAAGGTGGCCTTGCCGTTGTCGATCATGTCCCGGATTTCGTCCTCATTGGTTACCTGGGCGATCAGGCCCCGGGCAACCAGTTCATCATACAGTTTCATGTTTCGTTTCCTTTCTTATTTCACTGCGTCCCGGCAGATATAGGTAATCAGCGCCGCCCGCAGGAGATTGACGTTGGTTTGTTCCAAAATGGTGTCTTTTTTCGTGTGAATGCGCCCCAGATACAGCAGTTTTTTCCGACTGCGCAGAGCGCAGATGCCGACACCCACAGGAAAATTCGCCTGATCCGAGGGATAGAAGGCAAAGCCCTTCTCCCGAAGCAGAATGCGCTTCTTCCCAAAATAGCCGCAGGCTTTATACAGGGAGGTCAGGCGTTTCCGGTCTTTTTTCAGCTGCTTTGTGGGAAACAGCAGAATCGTGTCCCCATCCCCCACGCAGTCCAGATTCAGAACCATTTGCCGGTCGGTCTGTGCTTTGTGGGCTCTGCGATAGGAGGCAGAGCCAATGAGGCCTGCTTCCTCCAGATCGAACAACACAAAGCAGACGTGCTTGCGCTGGTTTTCCGGCAGGCTTTTGGCGATTTCCAGCAAGGTCACCACGCCGGAGGTATTGTCGTTGGCGTTGTTGGGATTGGCTGGGCCAACAAGCATCAACGCCAGAATCACCCAAACCAGCAGGTAGCCGCACACGGCGCCTGCTGCGCCGCTTCCCGCAATCAGGCCGACGATCACGCCAAGCACAATACACGCCGCCAAAATCAACACGGCAAGCAGTATCTGCCAGAACAGGAACGGCAGGAAATCACAGGGTGTCAGATAATTGGGAATAGGCAGCCGGGCGCAGGTGTCGTAATGGGCTGTCACCAGATAGTTTGCCTGCACCGGATCTCCAATAATCAGATTTTTGCAGCCAAAGCTGCCTGTTTCCACGGTGCAGGGATATCCCAGCGATGAAGCATAGGACTGCACGGCGTCCCGGAAGGACTGCTTTTGCAGCTTTGTTTTCCGGACAGGGAATCCAGTAAGAACATCCATCGGCTTTTCAAGCATCGCTTCCTACCCCGCCTCCCAAGGCAAGCAGCTCCGCCTGCTTCTTCCTGCTGAAAGAATGGAGAACCAGCCGGTAGGATTCGTCCAGCAGGTCCCGAAGAACCGCGTCCGGAACCTCGCCATCCGCCCGCACAGAATTCCAGTGGGTCTTGTTCATGTAGTATCCCGGCAGGATGTCGGGATACTGCTGCCGGTAGAAGTCACCCTCAGCGGGCTCCAGCTTCAAAGTAATATAGTAAGGCTTTCCGGCTTCATCCAGGCAGACAGCGGCAAAGAGTTTTCCTCCAATTTGATAGCGGTACCAGCCCCATTCTTCCTTATAATCCTTTTGCACTGCAGTCTTTTTCAGCAGATACTCGTCGATCCAGGGGTATTTCATCCTACTCTCTCCTTATCCATGCAAAAAACGCCCTCTATCCCCAAGGGACAGAGGGCGTAAACTTTACGCGGTACCACCTCTTATTCGGCATTTCCTCACGAAAATACCCTCACAGCGTCCAGCAACGCCTTTCGCGATATCGGGCGAACCCGTCTTTTCCTACTGCGGTTTCAGAAAAGCCACTCCGGGAGGTATTTGGGCACGCTTCCCCGCTGCCTTGCACCAACCGGCAGCTCTCTGGCAGAAATGTCTGTGCTTACTTCTTCCCATCACGGTGTTAACGTGGTTATCCTAACAAATGAAACGAATTTTGTCAAGGCTCAAAATCCCAGCATTTCCTCCGCGCTTTTCAGCGTGGTCTGGGTGATGTTGGCGCCGCCGATGATCCGGGCCAGCTCCCGCTTGCGGCCCTCCGTATCCAGGGGGGTAACGGAGGTATAGGTACGCCCATCCCGCTCGGACTTGGCAATCAGCAGATGGGTATTTGCCAGCGCCGCCAGCTGGGGCAAATGGGTAACGCACAGCACCTGCTTATGCTGCGCAACGCTTCTCAGCTTTTCCGCAACCTTCTGAGCAGCCCGGCCGGAAACGCCGGTGTCCACCTCGTCAAAAATCAGAGTGGCCACCTGATCCTTTTCCGCCAGCACGTTCTTCATGGCCAGCATAATCCGGGCCAGCTCGCCGCCGGAGGCCACCTTGCTCAGGGGTTTCAGGGCTTCGCCGGCATTGGCGGACATATAGAATGCCACCGCATCCGCACCATTGGCGCCCAGGTCCGTCTCGGTAAATTCACAGGAGAACTGCACCCGGGGCATATCCAACTGAGCAAGCTCCGTGAGAATCCGGGCAGACATGGTTTTTGCCGTTTCCTGCCGGTTTTCCCGCAAGGCTATCGCTGCGTCCCAGGCCGTTTTTTCCGCCTTGCCCAGATTTTTCTTCAGACGTTCCAAATGGTCGTCCGCAAATTCCATTTCATCCAGTTCCGTCCTGGCCTTTTCCAAATACGCCAGAATCTCTTCACAGGTAGTTCCGTACTTCCGGCGCAGCTTGTGGATCACGTCCAGCCGGGACTCGATCTGCTCCAGCTCATCAGCGGAATAGCTCAGGCTGTCCCGGGCGTCCCGCACCTCCTCCGCTGCGTCCTGTACCTGATACATGAGGTCCGCTACCCGGTCATGAAGGGCAGCAAAGCTGTCGCTGAACCGGGTCAACCGGGCAAGGGCGTACTCCGCCTGGGCCAACAGTCCGGACGCGCCGTCGGAATCGTCCCCGCCGTAAAGGCACTCCACAGCGGTTTCCATGCCGCTGCTCAGCTTTTCCGCGTTCTGAAGCACCTTACGACGGTCCTCCAGCTCCTCATCCTCCCCCGGCTCCAGCTCTGCCTTTTCAATTTCGGCAATCTGGTATTTCAGCGTCGCCATGCGGCGCAGCTTCTCGCTTTCGTCCATGGTCAGCGCGGCAATTTCCCGGCGGAGCTTGGCGACCGCCTCATATTTTTCGGCATAATCCTGCCGCAATGCCCCATTATCGGCAAATGCATCCAGAAAGGTCAGGTGGTTATCCTCGTCAAACAGGGCGGCAGAATCGTGCTGGCCGTGAATATTGATCAGCTGGATTCCCAATTTTCGCAGAATGGACACGTTCACCAGCGAACCGTTGACCCGGCAGATATTCTTGCCGTCCAGGTGGATTTCCCGGGAGATCACCGTTTCCGGGTCGTATTCCACCCCGTTTTCACCAAACCAGGCAAGCTCCGGCACATCGGTAAACACCGCCCGGACGCTGGCACGCTCCGTGCCTGTACGAATCATGTCCCGGTAGGCGCGCTCTCCCAAAATCGCGGAGATTGCGTCAATGACGATGGATTTACCGGCGCCGGTTTCACCGGTGAGAACGTTGAATCCCCGGTCAAAGGAAATATCCGCCCGCTCAATGACCGCGATATTCTCAATATGCAGCAAGCTCAGCACGGTAAATTCCTCCCTCTCTTTCCAGTTTGTCAGCTCAGCAGGTTCTTGATTTCCCCGCAGAAGGCAGCGGCAGCATTGGTATCGCGCATCACCACAATCACCGTATCGTCACCGGCAATGCTCCCCAGCACAACGCTCCGGCTCATGGTATCCAGCGCCGAAGCGGCGGCATTGGCAAGACCGGGCAGCGTGTGGATCACGATGATATTCTGGGCATAGTCAAAGCTGGTTACGCACTCCCGGAAGATGGTATTCAACCGGCCGGTAAAGGTGCCGGGCACCTCCCGGGCAGCAGCAGTATAATGATAGGTGCCGAAACTGGTCAGCTCCTTAATAATACGCAGTTCTTTAATGTCCCGGGAAATGGTTGCCTGCGTGCTGTTAAAGCCGGCTTCCCGCAGCGCCTGCAGCAGCTGCTCCTGGGTCTCCACATTGGTTGTAGAGATGATTTCCATAATCTTCGCCTGTCTTTTGGATTTCAAAGCCCTTCCCCCTTATGATTTCGTAAATTTGGAACTGACCACATCATAGAAACTGCGGTCCTTCAGGCGAACCAGCCGGGTTTCCAGATGAGATTTCTGAATGGTCGCCACGTCGCCCATATTCAGCCGTACAGCTCTGCCGCCGTCAACAGACAGGTAGGCATTGCGCCGGGCATTCAGCACCTGCTCCACACTGATTACCCGCTTATCAGAGGCCACAATGCAGCGGCTGCCGATCTCGTGGGCGCAGATAGGCGTAATGATGATATTCTTTGCCTCCGGCTCCACAATGGGGCCGCCGGCGGAATAGCTGTAAGCCGTGGAACCGGTGGGCGTGGAAACGATCACACCGTCGCCGCCGAACTCCATGGCATTGACTCCGTCGCACTTGACGCACAGGTGCACAATCCGGGCAACCGCCCCCTTGGTCACCACCACGTCATTCAGGCAGATATCATGGAAGAGAATATCCCGCTCCCGCTGCACGGTGACATCCAGCATCATGCGGCTGTCCAGCGTATACTCCCCCCGGGCTACCCGGGTCAGCTTGTCCAGCTCGGTGCTTTCCAGTTCCGCCATAAAGCCCATGGTTCCGATATTCACTCCCAAAATGGGGATCCCTTTCCGGGTAGCCGCCTTCGCCATGTGCAGAATGGTACCGTCACCGCCAAAGCAGATCACCATTTCCGCATTGGGCAGCTCCCGGTCCAGCCGGGAAAAGCGCAGATCCTTGGGCAGATCGTAGGAACGATCCACTTCAAAGGGCAGGCACAGCCGGGTGCTGATACCGGCATCCTTCAGGATGCGCATTGCCTCCCGTACCGTCTGAAAATTCTTATCCCGGTAGGGATTGGGGGTGAGAATCACATTTTTCATTGGTTAATCCCCCTTATCCAGCGCAGCGTGAGCCTGCTCCACCACCAGCGCAGTATCCGGACAAATACCCGGAACATCATCCAGACTTAAATGTGCCAGAAATTCGATATTTCCCTCGGGTCCCTTCACCGGAGAGAAGGTCAGGCCCAGAATTTTGAAGTTCAGTTCCTTTGCCAGCGCCACAAAATTGTCCAGCACCTCCCTGTGGGTAGATTTTTCCCGGACAACACCCTTTTTCCCCACTTTTTCCTTGCCCGCCTCAAACTGGGGCTTGATCAGGCACAGCACCTGTCCCGTGGGCTTGAGCAGCTGTTGGATGGTTGGCAGGACAATTTTCAGAGAAATAAAACTCACATCCACCACGGATAGATCCAGCGGCTCTCCCAGCTGCTCCGGGGTGACATAGCGGATATTGGTGCGCTCCATGACCACCACTCTGGGATCGCTGCGGATTTTCCAGTCCAGCTGGCCGTAGCCCACGTCGATGGCAAACACCTTTTTCGCCCCCTGCTGGAGCAAGCAGTCGGTAAAGCCGCCGGTGGAAGCGCCGGAATCGCTGCAAACGTAGCCCTCCGGCCTGACGCCAAAGTCCCGCAGAGCTTTTTCCAGCTTCAGGCCGCCCCGACTGACGTAAGGGCATGCCGCGCCACGCACCTCCAACGCCACATTTTCCTCATAGGACACGCCGGGCTTGTCCGCCTTCTGACCGTTGACATAAACCAGTCCGCTCATAATAATCGCCTGCGCCTTGGAGCGGCTGTCCGCATAGCCCTGCTCGGTGAGCAGCACATCCAGTCGTTTTTTTACTTTCACCGGGCGAGCACCTCCCTGATATAAGCGGCGATGGACACCCCGTCCAGACCGCAGCGTTGATACAGCTCCGTCAGGGAGCCATGGGGCACAAACTCCCGCCCCAGGTCAATTCCATCCACCCGGCATTCCGGGCACAGCTTTGCCAGATCCCAGGCCAGCGCTTCCCGGATGCCGGAACCTGCGGCAGTTTCTTCTACAATCACAGCGTGCTTTGTCTGCTGCAAGTATGCGGCAACCTGCTCCGAAGGAAGGGGGCAGACCGTCAGAAGCCGCAGCACCGTGGTCTCGATGCCCTGCTGCGCCAGTTCCTGCGCCGCATCCAGCACGTTTTGCAGCGTAGAGCCATACGTGATCAGCGCCACATCACTGCCCGTACGGTGGCATTTCACCAGACTGCCGTCCAGCCCCTGCCAGTCACAGTCGGTATAGCCGCCCTGGGAACCCCGGGGATACCGGACGGCCACAGGACCGTCATAGTCTTTCACCGCCCAGCGCAGCATTTCCCGCTGTTCCGCGTAATTCACCGGATTCAAAATCCGCATTCCCGGCATCTGCCGCAAGAATCCCACGTCAAACACGCCGTGATGGGTCGGCCCGTCGTCACCAACCAGTCCGGCCCGGTCAATGGCAAGCACCACATGCAGATGCAGCAGGGCGATATCCTGCATGATCTGATCAAAGGCTCTCTGAAGAAATGTGGAATACAGCGCCACCACCGGCACCATCCCCTGCTTGGCAAGGCCGCCTGCCATGGAGATGGCATGCTCTTCCGCAATGCCCACATCGAAGGTACGGTCAGGGAAACGCTTCTGGAAATCCAGCAGCCCGGTGCCGCCGGGCATGGCGGCAGTAATGGCGCAGACACGGGGATCGCCTTCCGCCAGCGAAACCATGGCTTCCCCGAAGGTATCAGAGAATGTAAGGGTTTTAGGCCCCAGCTTTTTGCCGGTTTCCGGATCAAATTTTCCGATTCCGTGGAATTTTGCCGGATCCTCCTCCGCAAACCGGTAGCCCCGGCCCTTCTGAGTCACCACATGCACCACCACCGGCTCCCGCAGCTCTTTGGCTGCGGTGAGCAGGGAGATCAGCCCGGGCAGATCATGCCCGTCCGCAGGTCCCAGATAGGTAAAGCCCATATTTTCAAAAATGGTAGCCGGCAGCAGCAGACGCTTGATCTTATTCTTTACCCGGCTGCTGAAGGCGTAAATTGCCTCGCCCCCGGGAAGTTTCTTAATCACCCGGCGATAAACCCGTTTGGCGTCCAGATAATTGTCGCTGGAACGCAGCCGGGACAGATGACTGGACAGGCCGCCCACATTTCTGCCAATGGACATCTTATTGTCATTGACAATGAGAATCATGGGCTCACCGCTGACAGCGGCGTCGTTCAGTCCTTCATAGGCCATGCCGCCGGTCAGGGCGCCGTCGCCGATGAGGGCGACAACGTCATAGTTTTCCCGCAGGCGGGTACGCGCCCGGGCCATGCCCAGGGCGATGGAAACGGAACTGGAAGCATGACCTGCCACAAAGGCGTCGGTATTGCTTTCCTCCGGCTTGGGAAAACCGGAAATGCCGCCGTACTGCCGCAGACGCGCAAAATCCGCCCGGCGGCCTGTCAGCAGCTTATGCACATAAGACTGATGACCAACATCAAACACCAAGCGGTCAGTATTCGTATCAAATACGGTCTCAATGGCCACGCTCAGCTCCACCACACCCAGGTTTCCCGCCAGATGTCCGCCGGTTTTGGCGACGCTGGAGATCAGAAATTCCCGGATTTCTTCACAAAGCTGGCTGCGCTGACTGTCGTCGAGGTTTACCAGATCCTCGTGACCGTTGATTCTCTGTAAAATGTCCACGTTTGACACAACCTAACGTAATGATTTCTTTTTCTTAAACCGGTTCAGGGCATACAGAACCTGCCCCACCAGGTGCACAATCTGGGTGCAGGAATTCACGGCGATGGTTTTTCCGATGGCCTTTCCGCCCACGGTCAGTCCTGCCACCAGCGCGGACATGGCCAGCGACACCGCTCTGGGCCAGACTGCGTCCACATGGGTAAGAATCAGCGCAGCGATGGTGGCCGAAGCGCTGCCGGAGACAACGCCGCAGATGTCCCCCACCACGTCGTTGCAGATGGAGCTGACCCGCTCCGCGTTTCGCAGCAGCCGAATGGCCTCCTGGGCGCCGGGAACCTTCCGGGCTGCCATGGAGTGAAAGGGCTTTTCGCTGGCTGTCGCCACAGCCATGCCGATAATATCAAACACAATACCTACAAAAACGATTGCCAGCAGGATCGCGAACGCTGCCACAAGTCCGCTTCGTGCCATGACTTCATCGGAGATCAGGCTGATCATGCCGGAGACAACAATGGTTACCAGAAAAACCGTGACGACCCAGCGGATCGTCCGGGAACGCTCCTTTTTGGAAGCGTCCGGTTGGGATTTTGCCACGAATCATTCTCCTTTGAGAATAAAATTGGATAAAAATGACGGCAGCAGGCAGGATAAATCTTACGGCTTAGGTCGGGTTGTTTTTCACCGGACAGAACCTGCCGTTGCCGCACAGGCCGTTTCCATTTGATCCGTCCGCCCAAATGTCGCCATGATAATGGGTACCCGATTGCCACTTAGTCCGTACTGTAATCCCCTGCCTGCCCTTTTCAGACAGCCTAGGTGTTTTCCACTGCGGCGTGTTCCATAATCTTAGCCTCTTTTGCAAGCATGGTTTCCGGGAGCGATAGTCGGAACCGCTGTGGCCACAGCGGCATCCGGCCTGGTCTCCCTTCCCCGCATGTTCACTTCAAGGCAGGCTACGCTGCACGCAGCACACGACTCTGTGCACCGCCTTGCAGGTT
>JBJDYL010000056.1:0-1683 GCA_051867285.1 Faecousia sp.
GGCGGGTCTTGCCGGTGCCGTTGGGCAGAACCACGGCGCCGCGAACCTGCTGGTCAGCGTGACGGGAGTCAACACCCAACTTGATGTGCAGCTCGACGGTCTCATCGAACTTGGCGGAAGCGCCCTTCACAACCAGCTCCAGGGCTTCGGTGGGATCATACTGAACGGAGCGGTCAATCAGCTTGGCGCTCTCCTGATACTTTTTGCCTCTAAACAATGTTTTATCCTCCTTATCGTGGTGATGCGGAAAAATCCTCCCACATTTCCGGTTCAAATATTACCGGACAAGCAAATATCAATCGACGACGGTAACGCCCATGGAGCGGCAGGTACCGGCAACCTGAGCCTCAGCAGCCTCCAGAGTGGGGCAGTTCAGGTCAGGCATCTTGGTCTTGGCGATCTCGGCGATCTGAGCCTTGGTGATGGTGCCAACCTTGGTCTTGTTGGGGACACCGGAGCCCTTCTCCAGACCGATGGCCTTCATGATCAGCATGGGGGTCGGAGGAGTCTTGGTGATGAAGGTGAAGCTGCGGTCAGCGTAGACCGTGATGACGACGGGAATCTTGTAGCCCTCCATGTCCTTGGTGCGGGCGTTGAATTCCTTGATGAAAGCAGCGATATTCACGCCGTGCTGACCCAGAGCAGGGCCGACAGGGGGAGAAGCAGTCGCCTTAGCGGCGTTGATCTGCAGTTTGATAATGCCAGTGACTTTCTGTGCCATAATAAGCACCTCCTGAAAAGAATGTGGTAACGATGCGTACTAGCGCATTTTTTGCGGGGCATAAGCCCCTCCCACGTGACCATCGAAAATTCGATCCGATGCGTTTACTGGGATACGACCTCCACCTGGTCAAGCTCAAACTCGACGGAGGTCTCGCGGCCAAACATGGAGACGACCACGTTGACCGTGTTATTGTCGATATCGACACTTTCCACAGTGCCGGTGAAGGAGGTCAGAGGACCATCCAGAATCCGGACGGTATCGCCCACAGTGTAGTTGACGATGATCTCCTTCTTCTCCACACCCATGGCGTACACTTCTTCTTCCGTCAGGGGAGTGGGGTCGTTGCTGGACGTACCGACGAAGCCGGTGACGCCCCGGATATTCCGGATAACATGCCAGGTATCATCACTGTAAACCATTTTCACCAGCACATAGCCGGGATAGACCTTCCGGTCATAGGTCTTGCTGACGCCGGATTCCGTGATTTCGGTAACAGTTTCCAAGGGAATGGAAACGGCCAGAATCACATCGTGCAGTCCGCGGGACTCAACGGTTTTCTCAATGGTAGCCTTGACAGTGTTTTCATAACCGGAGTAGGTATGCACGACATACCATTTTGCAGCCTCTGCCATTGTAAGCACCTATCAGTGGAAGACGCTGATCAGAGCGTCGATGCCGATCTGAGCGACAAAGTCGAACAGCCAGATAAAGATGCCGACAGCGATGACGCAGCCGAGCACAATCACGGCGTTCTTCAGAACCTGCTGAGGGGTGGGCCAGACGACCTTCTTCAGCTCGCTGCGAAGCTCACGGAAGTACTTGGCAACCTTGCCCCAGGTTCTCTTGAACCAGTTTTCCTTTTTGACTTCAGCCATGAATTGCGAGCCTCCTTACTTGGTCTCGTTGTGAGTGGTGTGCTTTCTGCAGAATCTGCAGTACTTCTTCATTTCGAGACGGTC
>JBJDYL010000057.1:0-1677 GCA_051867285.1 Faecousia sp.
CAGAGAGGTCAAGCTAGAAAGAGCGCAGGGTGGATGCCTTGGCACTAAGAGCCGATGAAAGACGTGATAAGCTGCGAAAAGCTGCGGCAAGGAGCAAATATCCAATGACCCGCAGATATCTGAATGGGGAAACCCAACCAAGCAAACCTTGGTTACCGTTAACTGAATCCATAGGTTAACGGAGGGAACCCGGCGAACTGAAACATCTAAGTAGCCGGAGGAAGAGAAAGAAAGATCGATACCGGGAGTAGCGGCGAGCGAAACCGGCAGAGCCCAAACCGGGGTGCGTGCACCCCGGGGTTCGGACCGCAATTAGGACTTAAAGGGATAATAGAATGGCCCTGGGAAGACCAGCCAGAGAGGGTGAAAGCCCCGTATATGAAATTCCGATAAGCCGAGCGGTATCCAGAGTACCACGAGACACGAGAAACCTTGTGGGAATGAGCGGGGACCACCCCGTAAGGCTAAATACTCCTTAGTGACCGATAGCGCATAGTACTGTGAAGGAAAGGTGAAAAGGACCCCGGGAGGGGAGTGAAAGAGAACCTGAAACCCTGTGTTTACAAACTGTGGAACATCTATTGAAAGATGAACCGCGTACTTTTTGTAGAACGGTCCGGCGAGTTACGCATACTGGCAAGGTTAAGTACTTCAGGTACGGAGCCGAAGGGAAGCCAAGTCTTAAGAGGGCGTAAAGTCAGTATGAGTAGACCCGAAACCGGGTGATCTATCCATGTCCAGGTTGAAGCTGCTGTAAAAGGTGGTGGAGGACCGAACGCACATCCGTTGAAAAGGGTGGCGATGAGGTGTGGATAGGGGAGAAATTCCAATCGAACCCGGAGATAGCTGGTTCTCCTCGAAATAGCTTTAGGGCTAGCCTCGTATTAGACTGCTGGAGGTAGAGCACTGAATATCCTAGGGGGCGTCAAAGCTTACCGAAGATTATCAAACTCCGAATGCCATACAGCCGGTTGCCGGGAGTCAGACTGCACGAGATAAGTTGGGCAGTCAAAAGGGAAAGAGCCCAGACCTACAGCTAAGGTCCCAAAGTGCGTGTTAAGTGGAAAAGGATGTGGGATTTCGAAGACAACTAGGATGTTGGCTCAGAAGCAGCCACACATTCAAAGAGTGCGTAATAGCTCACTAGTCGAGAGGTCCTGCGCCGAAAATGTCCGGGGCTGAAACACGACACCGAAGCTTAGGAATGTATTTATACATTGGTAGAGGAGCATTGACAACACGAAGAAGCAGTACCGGAAGGAGCTGTGGAGGGTTGTGAAGAGAGAATGCCGGAATGAGTAGCGAGAAAGAGGTGAGAATCCTCTTGGCCGAATATCTAAGGTTTCCAGGGTAAAGCTGATCTGCCCTGGGTAAGTCGGGGCCTAAGGCGAGGCTTAAGAGCGTAGCCGATGGACAACAGGTGGAAATTCCTGTACTATGATATAACAGAACTGTGGGGACACGGAAGGAAAGCGTGGGCACGGAAAGGAAAGACGTGTACAAGCGGGGTAGGAGTACATCAGGCAAATCCGGTGTGCAATCCGAATCCGTTACGTGGAGCGAAAAGAAGTAGCGAAGCACGTGAGCCGGCCGTCGAGAAAAGCCGCTATTGTTTATATCATACCCGTACCGTAAACCGACACAGGTGGATGAGGAGAGAATCCTAAGGCCGGCGGG
>JBJDYL010000058.1:0-7566 GCA_051867285.1 Faecousia sp.
TAAGCACAATATTGTGGTGTAGTTGCCCAAGGGAAACTATTGGAGGAATCCTGTATGAGCGAAGAAAAGAAAGAACTTCCGACCTGCCCCGTAGAAACCACCCTCATGCTGATCGGTGATAAGTGGAAGGTGCTGATCCTGCGGGATTTGATGCCGGGAACCAAACGCTTTGGGGAACTGAAAAAGTCCATCGGTCACGTTTCCCAGAAGGTACTCACCGCTCAGCTCCGGGATATGGAGGAAAACGGACTGGTAAGCCGAAAGATCTATGCAGAGGTGCCGCCCCGGGTGGAATACTCCCTGACAGAGCTGGGCTATAGCCTGAAGCCCGTTCTGGACGCCCTATGGAATTGGGGAGAAGCATATAAAGCAAGGCAATAAACTTCTCAGCTGTTTCACAAGCGTTCATTTTACAGCACCCTTGCAATCCCCCGCATGGCATACGCCACGCAGGGAATGGCTACACTGGACGGGCGGAATCCGAACCATACGGAAGATATTTGCAAAAAACAAGTGACAAATCCGGTTTCCTGTGCTATGATTCATTCAAGCATATCCCCCCTGGGGGGATATGAATTTACTTGCTGAAAGTTGCGATTCTCATAGAAACCAGGGAGTATTCCGAATGAACACGAAAAGGACTGCCACGGCCTATGCAATTCTGGCCGCAGCGTTGTATGCGATCAATCTTCCTCTGTCAAAGCTGCTTTTGAAGCAGATTCCGCCTACCATGATGGCTGCATTTCTGTATCTGGGAGCCGGCCTGGGCTTGTCCCTCTATACGCTCATCACAGGCAAAACAAAACCGGAAGCGCCGCTGACCCGTTCCGAGCTTCCCTATACAATCGGCATGATCGTGCTGGATATCGCTGCCCCCATTCTGCTGATGCTGGGTCTGGAGCGTACAAACTCCGCCAACGCCTCCCTGCTGAATAACTTTGAAATTGTCGGCACTTCTTTGATCGCATTGCTGGTATTTAAGGAGGTTCTGTCCAAACGTTTATGGATGGCCATTGTTCTGGTAACCTTTGCCAGCATCCTTCTGAGCTTTGAAGGCAAGGGCAGCTTTGCATTCAGCTTTGGTTCCCTGCTGGTACTTGGCGCCTGCGTCTGCTGGGGATTCGAGAATAACTGCACCCGTATGCTCAGTTCCAAAAGTTCTGTTCAAATCACGACCATCAAGGGCATTTGTTCCGGCCTGGGAAGCCTGATTATCGCATTGTGCATTGGCGAAAAAGTGCCGGGTATCCCATGGATCACCGCTTCCCTCCTGCTGGGCTTTGTGGCATATGGGCTCAGCATCAACTTTTACATTAAGGCCCAAAAGGATCTGGGCGCGGCGAAAACCAGCGCTTACTATTCCATCGCCCCATTTCTGGGGGCCGCACTTGGTATGCTGATCCTGGGAGAAAGGCCTGCGGTTCCGTTTTATATTGGACTTGCGATCATGGTGGTTGCCACCTTCCTTATGATTCAGGATAATATTTCCCTGCAGCACACCCACGAGCACACCCACATCCACACCCACGCGCACAGCCATGGTGATCTTGTGCACACCCATGAACATGAGCATACCCATTCCCATACCCATATCCACGGCAAAGAAGAAACCGCGCATGAACATTCCCATGAGAACCCCGAAGGCCATAATCATTCGCATGCATAACCAACTGTAACCTTCATTTGATTATATTCTTGTCCTTCTCTGCGTTTTTGCAGAGCGGCGCGAAGCATAGAAAGGCGCAGGCAGCGGATTTGCTGCCTGCGCCAAAAGATTTTAACCGGATTGAAGTATAGAAATCTCCTTGTCCCGAGCCAGTTGGAGTAACTGCTGGTTTTTCAGATTCATGGTTCCAATGGGCGTCCCCGCATCGATGACGGACTGACATTGCAGCAGCAGATTCGCTGCCCGATCATACTGCTCGTCAGTCATCTCCCCGAAAGCCGGCGCCGTTACCACATTGTCGCTCAAAGCCCGGGCGACCTGAAAATCCACGTCATTTTCAAACAGTATCCCCGTGGCAAAGGGAATTCCCTTTTTTTGCAGCACCCGGTATACCGGGATGCCGTATCCCCCGCCTGCAATCACAAAAACCTTTGGATCTCCCTCCGGTTTCGGCAGCTCCACGCTGCCAAACAGCAGGTTGTAGGTACCGGATTCCATGCCGTAGAGCTGCTCAACGGCGTGGTTTTGCTGCACTTCCTCCGGCGTTCCGAAGGCTTCGATTGTCTCACCTTTCACGCACAGAAGATAGTCCGAAATTTTCATGGCAAGGTCAATCTCATGCAGGGACAGGATTACCGTGAGCTGCTTTTGCCGGGCCATTTCCCGCAGGATGTCCAAAAGCTCAATTTTATAGCGGATATCCAGATAGGCCGTGGGTTCGTCCAGCACAATGACTTCCGGCTCCTGGCACAAAGCCCGGGCCAGCAGAATTCGCTGCCGCTGCCCATCGGATAAGGTGGCAAAATCCTGCCCAGCCAGATCCAGCGCATGCACACGCTCCAGCGCCTCCCGAACCGCCGCCTTATCCTGCGCGGTCAGCCTTCCGAACAGATCCGTATAGGGATAGCGTCCCATGGCGACGACCTCTGCGCAGGTGGTCAGTTCCGGGCGGATGCGGTCTGTCAGCACCACCGCCACCTGCTTTGCCAGCTCCTTCGGCTGCCACTGCTGCAGGCTCTGTCCGCCGACGAAAACCTTCCCGGAGATGGTTTCCAGATGCCGGGTGATGGATTTTAAGATGGTAGATTTTCCTGCGCCGTTGGGTCCAATGAGGGTGAGGATTTTCCCCTTTTCCAAACGGATATTGATATCATGAATTAAAATATGGCTATCGTAGCCTACCGCCATATTCTCGGTTTTGAAATAGGGTTCCATGTCATACCTCCTGATTCCGGCGGCGCTTGACCATCATGTAAATCACAACAGGTGCGCCGAAAATCGAGGTCACCGTACCGATGGCAAGCTCCGTCGGTGCAAACACCGTTCGCGCAATCAAATCGCAGAATACGCAGAACACCGCGCCGCAGAAAAAAGTGGCAGGAATCACATAGGCAGGTTTTGCCGATTTTAACAGGCTCCGGGTAATGTGGGGTACGGCGATACCCACAAAAGAAATGGGTCCTGCCAGCGCCGTCACGCAGGCGGACAGCAGGCTGGACAGAGCAATCAGCAGCACCCGGAAGGGTCTCACGCGGATGCCCATGCTCTGGGCATAGCTTTCTCCCAAAGCGTAGGCGGAAATGGGCTTGCACAGCGCCAGCGCCCCAAGAACCCCCGGCAGGCACAGCAGCGCCGCCAACTTCACATTTTCCCAGCTGGCGCCGGAAAAAGTGCCCATGGACCAGTTGGTCAGGTTCACCACATCGTGGTCATCCGCAAAGGTGACGCAGAAGTCTGTCACTGCCCCGCAGATATAGCCCACCATAATGCCAATCACCAGCAGCATAGACATACTGTGTACCTTCTGAGAAAACAGCAGCACCACGGAGGTGATCAGCAGCGATCCAAGAAAAGCCGCCAGGATCAGGGTCACGGGACTGATGGAGCCCAGAAAACGGGCCAGGAAAATCAGGGTGATACCAACAACCATCTTCGCGCCGGAGGAAATGCCCAGCACGAAGGGTCCCGCAATGGGATTGCGGAAGAACACCTGCAATAAATAGCCGGAGACAGATAGGGCGCCCCCCAGAATCGCTGCCAGCAGCATCCGGGGTATCCGGATGCTGAACAGAATCTGACTTTCTGTGGAGCGGTGCATCACCTCCGCCAGCTCCCGGGCATAACCGCCCCGGGTCAAGGCATTGGCGATCCAACAGCGCAGCCCATCCCAGATCATGGAAAACACATCTCTGGTTTTAATGGAAACTGAGCCGATATTGACATTCAGCAGCAGCGTCAGCAGGAGCAGCCCCCACAGAAGCAGCATAACCGTCCAGAATCGACCGGGATTGCCCAGCCGCAGCTCCTCCCCTTCTGCATTTATGTTCCTTTTCTTCATCGCGCCGCCACCTTTCTTTTCCTATCGCAGCCGGTACAGGAAGGGCAGCTCCGTCAGATTGTCCGCTTCCCCAGAGAAAATTTTCTGGAAGCTCTGGATCATCTGCCCCAGCTGGGTGGTTTCCTGATACATGTTTTTCCCGGTACACCAGACATTTCCATTTTGCACCGCCCGAAACTGTGCCAGCAGCGGGCTTTTTTCCAACAGCTCCTCCATGCTTCGGATTTCGCCTCCGATGGTACTGTTGTAAATAATGTAGTCCGCGTCCTTCGCGGCAGCAAAGAACTGTTCCATCTCGAGATTGACCGTGGAAGTTCTCGTCTCCGCGTCGCCCAAGTCCTTGAATACGTATTGTCCGCCTGCCAGTTCCAGCATCTTGGTGACATAGTCCCCACTTTTCCGCGCCACCACATACCCGGAGGAACTGATGTGGAAAAAAGCCACGGTTTTTCCGGAGCTTTCCGCTTTCAGTGCCTCATTCAGGTACGCCACCTGTTCCTGAAACAGTTCCTCTGCCCTGTCTTCCTCGTTCAGCAAAGCGGCGTAGAGCTTGATCCACTCGGTGCGGCCCAGAGGATGCTCTTCCATACTGGACTGGTCGGTAAGAACCGCAATGCCCAGCTCCTCCAGCTTTTGCTTGACATCGGAGGCATGTCCGATCATCATGGATTCCACCGCCAGCGGACAGTGGTAGGACAGCAGCATTTCGTAGTCCGGCTCGCTGTACTTTCCCGCGTAGAGGATTTTCCCATCCTCCATAGCCTTACGGGCATTGTCAATGTACCAGCTTTCCGCCCGGGAGCCGGACAGAGAAATGGCGTCCAGCCGGTCCAGCGCGTCAAACAGGCACATGGCAGAGGTAGCCGCCAGATAAACGTTGCCGATGGGTTGGTACAGCGGTACCGCGTCCTTTGGCGCGGCTTCCGGCACCTGACATCCCTCGGGAACGGTGAGGAAGCGGCTGCCATCCCCCAGCGTAATCAGCTTATAGCCGCCAGTATAGTAGTCCACCTGAAACTGGGTGGCAAATTGCAGCTCCATGCTGCGCTCCGGGATCCAGCTGCTATCGGAATCCTCCCCGCTTTGCGCTCCGGCACAGCCGCTGAGCAGGGACGTGAGCATGGCCAGCGTCAGCAGCCATGCGACAAACCGTTTCCTGTTCATTTTTCTGCCAGTGTGGTGCTGTCAAAATACAGCGTATACTCCACCAGGTGGGGTTCACTCATGGCAACCGTAGAGGCGCTGACCGCCATATCCGCGTCCAGCACCACGGGGATCTGGAAGGTGGAATTTCCCTCCTGCTGAATGGGGTCATATTGAACACCGTCCACAATCATATATTCGTAATACGGACTGCTCCACTGAATGACGGCGATCAGGTTTTCCCCATCAGAGACAAGTTCCGCAGGAGATGTAATGCTTGCCCTGCCGGAACCGCCAGTCAGCGTCACGGCGCAGGTGTAATCACCGGCCTGTGGAACCGGGTTCTGCACGCTGACCAGGTGGTCATACCACACGCCCTTGGTGCCGATGATGGCAAGATCGAACGCCTGCCCTACCGATACCACCGGGATATCAAAGCCGAAAACCTCCTCGCTGAGGCCGTCGCTATAGGTCACCGTATCCACGGTAGGCTCCAGCCAGACTGCTCCGGACTGCTGCGCATCTTCCGCCGTACCCACATAGAGATTGACGATTTTCTTGGATTGCAGGCTGACATGCAGGGTTTGCATGCCATCTCTGACCGTCAGCGTTCCCTTGCCGTTGCAGGCCTCATTTGCCCGGAACATGCCGCTGTCGGTTTCAAAGTCCACGGTATATACACCCCCAGGGAGCACCCTGGCAGGCATGTCCGCTGCCGTTTCCTCGACGGTGGCTGCTGTGGTTGCCGGAACGGTTTCCTCCGTGGCAGCGGGAATTGCAGTAACCACCGGGGCAGCAGGCGCGCCGCAGCCTGCCAGCAGCACCGCAGCCAGCAGTACAGGAATCAGCTTTATCATCTTTTTCATAGTGATCCATCCTTTCTTGGGATTTTCCTCTGGAAAGCCTTCCTTTGTGACAAAGGAAGGTTTTCGACAGGAAAAGTAGATTCCCAATGCCCGGAGGCAGGATGCCCCCGGGCAAGAGAGTTTATCATTTCATCGTGTCGATGGCAGTCTGGGTATGGGCAACATACAGATCCCGAACTGCTTCGATGCTGCCCAGTCCGGCAATCTGCGCCGTCACGCTGTCAAAGCACCCGGCATCCAGGAACATTCTCTTCCAGGAGTCCTCTTCGTCACCTGCCATGTCGTTGTTGGCATGGTCGCCGGCAACCACCATCAGGGGGCGCAGCACCACGTTCTTGTAGCCCGCTGCCTTCACAGCCTCGATCACCGCTTCGCAGGCAGTCTCCTCCGGCTCGCCCTCCACAGTTCCGATGAACACATTATTGTAGCCCAGCTTCTCCATCTGAGTCTGCATCTGGCTGTAGGTAACCTTTGCCACATGGGCGGTGCCATGGCCCATCAGTACGAAGGCTGTTCCCTGCTCTGCTGCCGCAGCCGCATCGGCAAAGCCGCCGTCCGCCGCGGTATCGGCTACCACAGCCTTGGCAACCGCTTCCTTGTCGGCGTTGATGACCGTAGCATCGGAACCGACTTCACCCAGCAGAGGCTCCGCCACGGCGATCTTTTCAAACTTGTCCCGATAGGCATCCAGTGCGTCCATCATCTCGTCATATTCCGCGCCGTGCATCAGATGGGTGGGCTGCAGCACCAGCTCCTTGACGCCGTTGGCCACTGCCCGATCCAGCGCCTGCTCCATGTTGTCGATGGCTTCACCGTCCCGTGCCTGCACATGGTTAATGATGATCTGGGCGGTAAAGGCCCGGCGCACGGACCAGTCAGGGAAAGCCATCTGCAATGCGTCCTCAATGCTCTTGACATCCTGTACACGGCTGTCGTTGAAAGACGTACCGAAGCTGACCACCAGAATTTCCTTCTCGCCAATGCCGTCGGCGTTCAGCGGATCATCCAGACTGGCGTCGCCGGTATCTCTGCCGAAGTAATCCGGATCGGCGTTCTCGCCTTCCACCAGCTCTTTCTGCGCGTCGGTCAGGGCGTCCCATGCAGCCTTGGCAGCTGCACACTGGGCATCGGTATCTGCCGTGCGCTGCTGCACATAAATGGCATCGATGAGTTCCGCCACTGCGTCCGCTGCGGCCTGGTCATCCACCACAGGGGTGGTTTCCGGTGCAGCTGTGGCAACAGGGGCTGTGGTTGCGGGAGCCGTGGTCGCAGCGGGCGCCGCTGCGCCGCCGCAGGCACACAGCAGCATTGCCGCCACAAGCACAGCGGCAACCAGGGTACTTGTCTTTTTCCTGTTCATAATTCTTCCTCCTTGTGTCCTTCGCACAAAAATTCTTTGAAGAGAACACCGTTCAGGGCAAAAATCCGACAGCTCCACGAAAAAAGAGACCTTTCCCGGAGGAAGGTCTCATAAAGCAATCCAAGCTTACTGCATAACGCAGTGGTGTTCGGCACGGCCAATTCCTCGTGACCCGGGTGTTTTCCACCCTGTA
>JBJDYL010000059.1:0-27140 GCA_051867285.1 Faecousia sp.
CTTCCGGACAGCTTGCATATACTATCATGCCAAATCCCGTTTGTCAAGTGGTAATTCACAAAAATCGACATCTTTTTTCGTACGCTTTCACCAACAAAAAAGGGAGCCTCTTTTCGAGGCTCCCCGGCAAATGACTCCGTTATTCTACATCGTCCAGCAGGCCATACCCGCCGTCGTTCCTCCGGTAAACCACGGCAAAGCTGCCGCCGTTATCCTCATCCCGGAATGCGAAGAAATTGTGATCCAGCAGGTTCATCTGCATCACCGCTTCCTCGCGGGTCATGGGCTTGAAGTAGAATCTCTTGATTCGCACAATGCTCAGATCCTCCTCTGCCGGATCCGGCGCAAAGGAGGTTTCCTCCTGCACGCTGCGCACGAACGCATCCTGTTTCAGCCGGCGGGCAAGACGGGTCTTGTTCTTGCGAATCTGCCCCTCAATGGTTCCCACCGCAGCGTCAATGGACGCAAACATATCGGAAGTGCTTTCGCTTGCCCGGAACCAGGTACCCGCGCCGTGAACGGTCAGTTCCACCTGATTGCGGTTTTTCTCAACAGAGAAAACAATTAAGGCCTCCGCATCCTCCTCAAAGAAGCGCTCCAGCTTCATGACCTTTTTCTCAGCATAAGCATGGACATTGCCCGGGAGTTTGACTTTCTTTTCTCTATACTGGAATTTCATATGCGGCAGCTCCTTTCGTGTCACCGGTCATCCGGTGTAAGATTACTATACCACGATTCCAGAAAATCGACAAGGGGCATCAGCCGTCAATTTCCTCTTCGTCATCCAGAAGCTCCGTCATAGTCAGATTGTACACGGCCTCCGCCTTCTTTTCCATGAGCTTGCTCAGGCGAATGGCCTGGCGCTGATCCGGCGCCACCAGCTCCAGGGTCATGAGATTTCCCATTTCGTCATCCAGAGACATGAGCACGGAATAATCGCCGCTTTCCCTCTTGGTCACCTGGGTTCTGACGAAGCTGCTGCGCCGCACCTGACGGTTGAACCGGTCAACAGCGTTTTCCGCCTTCTGACGAACGGAGAACGCAATGGAATCCTCCACCAGTTTTGCCGTCTCCCGTCCCTTATCGGTAATCTCGTAGCACTGGTTTTCCACTTCCTTCAGGTGGCTGGAGGCTACCATTTCCGGAATGGCTGTGCACACGTCAAAATAACTCAGGCAGTCATCCTGAAAACAAAGCTCATAAATCTGCTGCACGTTCACCGGGTAGCCCACCCGCGCCATGACAAACAGAATGAGAACTTTCACATCCATCATATCGTGTATAAAACCGAGTCTCTGCATGATGATCACCTCTTATATTTTATTATACAGAAAGCTGTAAAAAAATCAAGCACAACACCGGATCCCGGCGCATATTCTATGGAAAAGGAGTGATGCGTTTGGATCCGATTCTCATATATCCCAGGGGCTCCACAGATGCCTGCGCCCATGCCGCAGCATTTCTGAAGCGTGCCGGTTTTGCGCTGACCGATCACCCCTGTCCGGAAACCACCCACCTGCTGCTGGATGTTCCCAGCTTCGCTGGAAACGGAGCCTTACGGGGCGGCGGAGACCTTGCCCGGGAGCTGGAAATGCTGCCCCCCGCAGTGACGGTAATCGGGGGAAATCTGAGCAATCCTGTGCTCTTTGAACACCGCACCTTTGATCTGCTGCAAGACCCGGAATATCTGGCGCAAAACGCCGCCATCACGGCAGAATGCGCCCTGCGAATTGCCGGTTCCATGCTTCCCACGGTATTTTCTGATTCTCCCGCACTGATTATCGGCTGGGGACGGATCGGCAAATGTCTGGCGAGGCTGCTGACCGGAATGGGCTGCTGCGTCACCATCGGGGCACGGAAAGCCGCCGACCGGGCAATGGCAGGCGCGCTGGGCTTGAAAACCGCAGACATCCCCCAGATTCCGGAAATTTTGCCTGGAATCCGCTTGCTCTTGAATACCGCGCCCGCCCCCATCCTGAACGCGGAAGTTCTGGATAACTGCCCGGGATGTGTGAAAATTGATCTGGCTTCCATGCCCGGTCTTAACGGCAGCGATGTGGTGTTTGCCCGGGGTCTGCCGGGACAGTATGCACCGGAGTCCTCCGGCAGGCAGATAGCCCGGGCGGTGATCCGGCGGATTCAGGAGGAAACAGTATGAATATTGGATTTGCCCTGTGCGGTTCCTTTTGTACATACGACCGGGTTTTCCCCATGATGGAAGATCTTCGGAAAACCCATGACGTAACGCCGATTTTTTCGGAAGCAGCGTACAGCGTTGACAGCCGGTTCGGTACGGTGGAAGAACACATTGCCAAAGCTGAAGCCATCTGCGGCGTTCCGCCCCTGCACACGCTCTCTCAGGTGGAGCCTATCGGCCCCAAGCGTCTGCTGGATGCCCTGATCATTGCCCCCTGCACCGGAAATACCCTGGCAAAGCTGGCCCACTCCATTGCCGACGGCCCGGTAACCATGGCGGCAAAAAGTCACTTAAGAAACGGCCGGCCGGTGATTATTGCTATCTCCACCAACGATGCCCTTGCCGGTGCGGCAGAGAATATCGGGAAGCTCCTTGCCAGAAAGCATTTCTATTTTGTCCCCTTTGGACAGGACGACGCCTTTGGAAAGCCCACTTCCATGGTCGCGGATTTCAGCAAAATCCCGCAAACCCTGGAGCTGGCCCTGGAGGGGAAGCAGATTCAGCCCCTGCTGCTGTAAACAGGGAATGCCGCCCAACCAACATTGGGCGGCATTTTCTTGTGTTACAGGGCATCCACTTCCTCCAGCCACAGCCGGGCGCTGGCATCGCTGGGCATCCGCCAGTCGCCTCTGGGGCTTAAGGTAACAGAACCCACCTTCACGCCGTCCGGCAGGCAGCTGCGCTTGAACTGCTGGGTGAAGAACCGGCGGTAAAAGGTTTTCAGCCATTTTTTGATGACGGCTTCCTCAAAATCTCCGGCAAACGCCCGGCAGGCCAGGGCGTAGATCTTCCGGGGCGCAAAGCCAAAACGAAGGGTGTAATACAGGTAAAAATCGTGCAGGGCGTAAGGTCCCACCAGATCCTCGGTGTGCTGGGCGATTTTCCCCTCTGCATCCGGGGGCAGCAGCTCCGGGCTGATGGGGGTGTCCAGAATGTCCTGAAGCACCGCCCGGGATGCGGCAAATTCCGGCATCTCCGAAATGGCGTCGATCATCCAGCGGATCAGGGTCTTGGGGATGGAGGCATTGACACCGTACATGCTCATGTGGTCGCCATTGTAGGTGCACCAGCCCAGCGCCAGCTCCGACAAGTCACCGGTGCCCACCACGATTCCTTTCACCACGCTGGCATAGTCCATGAGGATCTGGGTACGCTCCCGGGCCTGGGAATTTTCATAGGTTCCGTCGTGGACATCGGGGTCGTGTCCGATATCCGCAAAATGCAGGGAAACCGCTTCCCGGATGTTGATTTCCTTGCAGGAAATCCCCAGCGTGCGCATCAGCTCCCAGGAATTGTTGTAGGTGCGGTCGGAGGTGCCGAAGCAGGGCATGGTCACACCGTACACATCCGTGGCAGGTCTTCCCAGCTGGCGCATGGCCTCCACCGCCACCAGCAGCGCCAGTGTGGAATCCAGTCCGCCGGAAATGCCAATGACTGCATTGGCGCCGCCGATAACGGACAGACGCTGCTTCAGTCCCGCCACCTGCATGTGGAAAATTTCCATGCAGCGCTGCACCCGGTTCTGCCGCTGAGCAGGAACAAAGGGCAGCTTTTCCAGCGGATACAGGGTACCGTCCGCACGCAGCTTCCCGCAATGGATATCCACAATCCACGCATCCGCGCCATGGCGGCTTGCCGCGTCAGCAAAGCTTCTGTTTTTCCGCCGGTCAGCCCGGATTTTCCCCAGATCGCAGTCCTGCACCAGCAGATAATCCGTGGCGATGGCTTCCCTGGTTTCTGCCAGAAGCGTTCCGTTTTCGGAAATCAGACTCTGCCCGGAGAAAATCAGATCCTGTGTGGACTCCGTGGAACCGGCGGAGCAATAGGCGTAAACGCAGTTCAGCGCGGCAGACTGGTGCTTCACCAATTCCCGGCGATAGGTGCGTTTGCCGATGGTTTCGTTGGAGGCAGACAGGTTCACCATCACCTCTGCGCCGCTTAAGGCCAGCATGGTTGACGGGGGCAGAGGCGTCCACAAATCCTCGCAGATTTCCACACCCACCAGTGTTCCCTCTCCCATGCGGAACAGAATATCCTGCCCGATGGGCACCGGCTGGGGCTGGGTACCCAGCAGCGCGCCCATGTCAAAGCTGTCGGAAAGCAGGTCGTCCCCGGAAGCAAACCACCGCTTTTCATAGAACTCATTATAATTGGGGATGCTGGTTTTGGGGACGATGCCCCGCACCGCGCCGCCGGAGATCACAGCTGCACAGTTGAACATTCCAACGCCCACTCTCAGAGGCAGACCCACCACTGCCGTCACCGCCGGACAAGCCGCGGAGCAGGAAAGAATCGCCCGCAATCCCTGCTTTACTCCATCATACAGGGTGTCCTGATAAAATAAATCCTGACAGGTGTAGCCCGTCAGCGCCATTTCCGGGAACACCAGCAAATCCACATTCTGCGCATCCGCCTTTTGGATGAATTCACAGATGTCCGCCGCGTTCTTCTTGGCATCGCCCACCTTCACCGCCGGCACGGCGCAGGCAATCCGGATATAATCCAGCATGGAAATCCCCCCATTTGTCATTTGGACTATCATAGCACATTCTGCCCGATTTGCAAAGGAAATATGAAACGGACGGCGAAAATTGCAATTCGCCGCCCGCACATGTTAGATTACAGTCCTGCCAGCGCCTTCAGCTGATCGGCCAGGTCGGTCTGCTCCCAGGGGCGATCCGCCACGCCGAAATGGCCGATGGCAGCGGTGGAAGCATAGATGGGCCGGCGTAAATCCAGCTTGCGGATGATGCCGCCAGGGGTCAGGTCGCAGGTTTTCCGCAGCAGCTCGGTCATTTTCTCATCGGAAACAGCGCCAGTGCCAAAGCTCTCCACCCGCAAAGACACGGGCTGGGCTACGCCGATGGCGTAGGCCAGCTGCACCTGCACCTGCTTTGCCAGTCCCGCCGCCACCAGATTCTTCGCCATATACCGGGCCATGTAGGCTGCGCTGCGGTCAACCTTGGTGGGGTCCTTGCCGGAGAAGGCGCCGCCGCCGTGGGAGAAGTAGCCGCCGTAGGTGTCTACGATGATCTTCCGCCCGGTCAGGCCGGTGTCGCCGTTGGGGCCGCCGATGACAAAATTACCGGTGGGGTTGATATGAATATGGGCAACATCCCCAACATCAAAGCCATAGCTCTTCAGCACCGGGGCGATGACCCCTTCCCGAATATACCGGCGCAGCTCCTCCATGGCAAAATCCGCGCTGTGCATAATGGATACCACCACGGTATCAATGCCAACCACGTTGCCTTTTTCGTCAAATTCCACGGTAACCTGGGTTTTTCCGTCCGGGCGCAGCAGGTCGTTGGAATGGACACACTCCGTCAGCCGGTTACACAGGGCGCGGCTCAGGGCTACAGGCAGAGGCATCAGCTCCGGGGTCTGGGTACAGGCGCCGCCAAACATCATACCCTGATCGCCTGCGCCGCCCACGTCGTCGTTGGTGCCCAGGGCGATATCCGCAGACTGGGTGTGAATCCGGCACTGAATCTCCACGCTGTCGGCATCAAAGCCGTCGCCGGGGTACACATAGCCGATCTTCCGGATGGCTTCCCGGGCCACTTCCTTGTAGTCAACCTGTGCCTTTGTGGTGATTTCACCGCAGATGATACAGAAGTCTGTGGTGACCATGGTTTCACAGGCCACCCGGGAACCGGGATCCTGAGCCAGGCAGGCGTCCAGGATGGCGTCAGAGATGGAGTCGGCTACTTTATCGGGGTGGCCGTTGGTAACACATTCCGAGGTAAACAGTCTTTTTTCCATAATAATTCCTTTCTTTTTCACAATGCGCCGCTATTTTGCGCAAAATCATGGGGCAGGAAAGCAGGACTTTTGATGCTCTGAGCGAGAGAGTTTGTTTCGGAGAAAGGAACGAAGCCTTCAGAATACTTTGTGTATTTCGGAGGCCTTCTTCCGCATCCCCGGAGCAAAAGATCCGCTCAAAGCGCAAACGGGCTGCTTTGCTGCCGAATCATAAAAAAACCGCACACCGAAGATTCGATGTGCGCTGTATCGAATCCTCATCTTTCGTTTGCCGCCGGATTTGGCACCTTTTCCTTTCGGACAGGTTGCCGGGTTTCATCGGGCCGTTCCCTCCACCACTCTTGATAAGGCTTGTATGCAATTTTCCATTATATTATACGCATTATTTGCCAAATGTCAACAGTTTTTTCCGGTTTCCGCGGACGTGCCCTTGACTTTTCCCAAAATTCATGATATGGTTCCTGAACAGCACCAAAAAAGGAGAAAAATCAGAAAAAATGTCCAGATGGATCCCAAAATTGAAACCCTCCGGCTGTGTGATCGCCTTCCTGGCATCGGCTTTACAGGCCTTTGGCATGTATAACATCCACGCCCTGTCCGGGGTTACCGAGGGCGGCATCTTCGGCCTGATTCTGCTGCTGGATCACTGGACAGGACTGTCCCCCGCCATTTCCAGCTTTGTGCTGAACTCCGCCTGCTACGCGCTTGGCTGGCGGACGCTGGGGCGGGAGTTCATTGGCTATTCCCTGATCGCCGCCTGCGGCTACTCCGCAGGCTACGGTATCTGCGAGCAGTTTCCACCCCTGTGGCCCCAGATTGCGCAGATGCCCCTGCTGGCCGCCATTGCCGGCGCTCTGTTCATCGGCGTCGGCGCGGGACTGTGCGTCCGGGCGGGCGGCGCCACCAGCGGCGATGATGCGCTGGCTATGAGTCTTTGTCACCTGACGAAGCTTCCCATTCAGTGGCTGTACCTCATCAGCGACCTGACGGTGCTGGGACTCTCCCTCAGCTATATCCCCCTGGGGCGGATTGGCTATTCCCTGCTGACCGTGATCCTGTCCGGACAGATCATCGGTTGGATTCAAAAATGGAAACCATAAATTTCGGGCGTTTGTCAAGCCGACAAACGCCCGATTTATTATACCGTTTCCGTATCTTGATTGATGGCATCCCAGTTTGCCCGTCCGGTACGCTTGACCATGGCCAGCAGCTCTTCCGCCAAAGCATCCGTTACCTGTCCGGGCAGCAAGCGCCAGCGCCAGTTGAAGCCCACCGTGCCCGGCTGGTTCATCCGCGCCTCGTTGCCAAGACCCAGATGGTCCTGAATGGGGATGATGCAGTCCTTTGCCACTGCCCGCATCACCAGATTGATCAGAACCTTGTACATCTGATCCTCCGGCGTAAAGTAGTCGCACAGGTAATCCCGCACCTGTTTTCTTGCCTCCGGTTCCAGACCGGCATACCAGCCCGCCACGGTTTCATTATCGTGGGTGCCGGTGTAAACCACGCAGTTGGAATTGTAATTATGAGGCCAGTAATCATTGGATGCACCCACGTCGGCGGGGTCAATGGCAAACTGCAGCACCTTCATATTGGGGCAGCCGCTGTCCTTTACCAGCTGGCGGACACCGTCGGTCATCAGACCCAGATCCTCTGCGATCACGTTCACGTCTCCCAGACGGTAACGGATGGTCCGGAACAGATCCATACCCGGGCCCTTCTCCCAGTGCCCTGCCTTGGCACTGGAAGCGCCGGCGGGGATGGAGAAATACTCGTCAAAGCCCCGGAAATGGTCGATGCGCACCACATCGTACAGCTTAAAGCTGTACCACATCCGGCTGACCCACCACTCAAAGCCGGTGGCCCGGTGGAAATCCCAGCGATACAGGGGGTTGCCCCAAACCTGACCGTCCGCGGCAAAGGCATCCGGCGGGCAGCCTGCAATGGCAGTGGAGTGGTTGTTTTCATCCAGCTGGAACAGCTCCGGATGTGCCCACACATCCGCGCCATCCGGGGAGACATAGATGGGAATATCGCCCACAATCTGGATATGCTTGGCATTGGCGTAGGCCTTCAGCTTTGTCCACTGCTGGTCGAATTTGAACTGAAGGTACTTCTGGAACTCCACATCGAAGTACAGCTCCCGGTTGTAGTAGTCGATGGCGAAGCCCCAGTGCATCCGGATATCCTCCGGCCAGTCCCGGAAGGACACCCCTCCGAAGAACTGTTTCAGCGCCATGAACAGGGCGTAGTCATTCAGCCACCAGCCATTGCTGCTGCAAAACGCCTGATAATCCGGATTCTGAGCAATATTACTGCGCTCATAGGCCTTGTGCAGCAGAGCAAGGCGGTTTTGATTGAGTTTCACAAAATCCACCTTTGCAGGATTGGAACCAAAATCCACCCCGTCGCATTCCGCACGGGTCAGGACGCCTTCGTCAATCAAGGCATCCAGACTGATCATGTAGGGATTTCCGGCAAACGCGGAATAGGCCTGATAGGGAGAGTCGTCAGACGCCCCATGGGAGGTGGCGCCCAGAGGGAGAATCTGCCAATAACGCTGTCCGGCCTTTTCCAGCCAGTCCACAAAATCATACGCTGCCTGGTCAAAGCAGCCGATGCCGTATTTGGACGGCAGGCTGGTGACGGACAGCAGAACACCTGCGTAACGGTTCATAGTTATGCACTCCTCGTGTTTCTTGTGAAATCTGCAACAGGGGAAGAAACGCTCTGCCCTGCGCCGCTTTTTTTCGTTTCCCCGCAATTTGGAAACGTTTCGCTTCCCGGTAAGTATAGTACGTTTTTGGGAATTCGTCAACATTTTGAAAATGGTCGCCAGGAAATCAATAATATCAACAAATTGTGAAGCTGCATTTTAGATAAAATACACGAAGCTTTGGATTCCGAAATTTCTTTCCGGGAATGGTGACGCAGGATGCGCCTTGACTCCGATCCTCGCCAATGGTACAATTCAGAAAGAATCACAAAACGGATTCAGGGGGTGTACACATGGAAATTCGGGAAGTAACCTATGGTGCAATCGCTCTGCGGATCGCTGCTGCCTTTCTGCTGGGCGGCATCATCGGCATGGAACGGGGAATGAAGAACCGCCCCGCAGGATTGAGAACCTATATGCTGGTGTGTGTCGGCTCCTGCCTGATTATGCTGACCAATCAGTACATCTATCAGGTTTTCGACACCGGCGACCCCGTGCGCATGGGTGCACAGGTGGTCAGCGGCATCGGCTTTCTGGGGGCAGGCACCATCGTTGTGACGAAACGGAATCAGATCCGGGGACTGACCACCGCCGCCGGTCTGTGGGCTGCGGCTGCCGTGGGGCTGGCGATTGGCATCGGATTTTATGAGGCGGCAGTGCTGGGCGGCGGCGCAATCTACATTGTGCTGACGGTAATGCACCGCTGGGACGACCGGATGCACCGGAATTCCCGGATCATGGAAATCTACGTTGAGCTGAGCGCTTCTGTGACCTTAGGCAGCTTTATCCGCAGCGTCCGGAGTCTGGAGCTGGAAATTGACAATCTCCAGCTGGATCACTCCGAACCGGCAGAGGACGGCATTCGTTCCTTTGTGGTCACCCTGAAGTCCAAATCCAAGCGAAACCACGAAATTCTGTTTAACAGTATTCGGGCAATTGACGGCGTTGCCTATCTGGAAGAACTGTAGTCTCCCCACATGCCAAAAAAGCGGACGGTGCACCACCGTCCGCTTATTGTTATCCGCCGAACAGCCATCCGAAAAGCCGGCCTGTCAGGGATTTCTGGGATTGTGCCGTTTCTGGTTCCGGCATTTCTGCCTGCGCGATCTCCGGCTCCGTTTCCGGCTCTGCCGGTGCATAGGTCAGCTCCGGTCTGCTGCTGTTCCAATTCGTCCCCGTGATGATGCCAATTCCCCAGGCCTGTGAGGTAAGGGTATTGCGTTCCGACATTTCCGTGGCACAGGCTGCGCCGGCAATCACCGGGATTTCCCGGGTGCCATGCACCATGGATTCATAGGTAGAAACCGTTTGCAGCATGGCAGCCGCCCAGGCGCTATGGTAATCGCTGGTCACCACCGCCGCCTGCCGCACCTGAGGATACTCCCGGATAAGAATGTCGTAGGTTTTTTGGGCGTTTTCCGTGGTGCTTAAGGCGCGGTCTTCCACAATCAGGCGGCTGTCCGCCACGCCGTTATTCCGCAGCCACGCCGCCATCTCCCCTGCTTCCGAAATACCGCTGACACCCGAGGTTTCCCCACCGGTTACCGCCACGAAAGCGTTGGGATACTGCTGGGCGGCATTCCGGGCAACCCGCAGCCGGTCCAGCAGCTCTGGCTTCATAGAGCCGTTGTCATTCAGGCCAAAGCCGAACACCACAATGCACAGGGAATCGTCATCGGGCAGCCCTTCCGGAAGGGTCGAAGCAAACGCCGTCTCATTCAGCCGCGCCCAGTCGGTCATAATCCGCCGCCAGAGCTTTCCCTGGGCAGGGTCCTCTGCTTCCAGGGAACGCAGGCAGTCCTCGATCTCCCGGGATGCCTGAGACTGATAATAGCAGTAGTATTGCAGCAGCCGCTCCTGACAGGTCTGTACGCTGCCGCCATCGGCTTTCGCAGAAAATCCTCCGGTCAGCAGCAGGCACAGCAGCGTCAGCATCGCCAACAGCCGTGTAAGCCTCCCCATCAGCGTCCGTCGCGGATCTGAAGCAGCTTGCCCTTCAGATCATTCTCCATCTTTACCATTTCCGCCTCCGCCGCCAGACGCTTGGCCCGGCCGTCGGCCTGAATCTTCATCACATCGTCCAGGGTCTGAATCAGCTCAGCGTTGGTCTTTTTCAGGGTCTCAATGTCCACAATGCCCCGTTCCGCTTCCTTCGCCGTCTCCACAGAGGCCATGTGCAGCTTTTCAGCGTTCTGCTTCAGCAGGGCGTTGGTGATATCCGTCACCTGCCGCTGTGCCTGGGCCGCCTCGGTGGAATGGGCAATGCCCAGCGCCAGAACCATCTGGTTTTTCCACAGGGGGATGGTATTGACCAGCGTGGTCTGGATCTTCTCCACCATCACGTTGTCGTTGTTCTGGATCATGCGAATCTGGGGCGCGGTCTGGATGGAAATGGCCCGGGTCAGCTCCAGATCGTGAATCTTCTTTTCAAAGCGCAGGCACTTCTCCGACAGATCCCGGGCAGCCTGGGCGTCCTCGGCAAGACCGGTTCTCTGGGCGGTTTCCTCCAGCTGGCGCAGCTTTCCTTCCCGCACCTGCTGCAGCTTCTGCTTGCCCGCCAGAATATACATGGTCAGTTCCTTAAAATAGGCCAGATTCTGCTGATACATTTTATCCAGCACCGCAGAATCCTTCAGCAGACGCACCTGATGCTGCTGCAAAGCGTCGCTGATTTTCTCCACGTTCACTTCTGCCTTGGCATAGCGGGTCTTCATGGTGTCTAGCTTATTCGCCTGCTTGCGGAAGAAGCCAAACAAGCCCTTTTCTTCCTCCGCGTCGAAGCCCTTCAGCTCTCCCACCACACTGGTGATCAGGTCACCCACCTCCCCCAGATCCTGGGTGCGGACATTGGCCAGCGCAGCGTCGGAAAAATCCGCCATTTTCTTCTGGGTGCCCGCGCCGTACTGCAAAATCTGGGTGGTATTCTCCACGTCGATTTTCGCGGCAAAGTCATCCACCATCCGCTGCTCCTCGGCAGTGAGCACCGGCTCAGCGCTCTGGGGCTGCTGCAGACCAGTCTCCTCCGCCACGGCCAGCTCCGGGGCGTCATTCAGCTCCGGCTCCAGCGTCAGGCTGGGAACCGTATTTTCGTTCCATTCAGCGTTCATAGTCATTCTCCCGTTTCTTCAGTTTTGCAAAATCGTCCTGGGTCAATCCTTCCTGGGCCAAAAGGGTATTCAGCACGGAAATATCGCTGGATACATCCATGGCGGTGTCCTCAAACAAGTCATCCAACAGCTTTTCAAAGGCCAGATTCAGGGTATCCAGAGTCGCCTCGATTTCCCGCTTGGAATTCTGAATGGTGTCCCCCTGCACCGGCTGGGCATCCATTTCCGCATAGGCGTTCAAGAGCTTCACCGTCATGGGCAGGTAGTAATCCATCAGCTTTTTCAGATCCGGCACAATTTCCGGGTGGGCCTGGGCACGCTGAAAAATCCGCTGGACGATCAGCTCCATCCGGGAAATTTTACCGGAAATTTCTTCTCCCGGAATGGCATCGTTGCAACGTCGAATTTCTGCAATAAAGGCGTTGCCCCGGTTCAGCACCTCCTGCACCCGGGGATCCACCGGCTCGGCAGGCTTTTCCGGCTTTTTGGCGGCTTCCATTTCCTGCCGCTGCCGGGCCTCCAGCGCCAGACGGCTCTGCTCATAGTGCCGGAAGGTTTCGTCGCTGGTGATCAGGCAGGTTCCCTCGTTATCCAAGTGTCCTTCCAGGAACAGCCCGTCATCAATCATTTTCACCAGCTCTTTGCGCACAAATTTCCCGCTTTTCCCCACACTCCGGGCCAGTTTCTCCAAAGAACAGTGGGTATTGTTCCCCAGGGTACGGCAATACTTCTTAAACCGGGTGATCCGCTCCAGTGTGCAAACGCCGCTGACAATCAGCCCCACGCCGACACCCAGTCCCAGCAGTCCAAACATCGCTGATGCGCCCGCCGCGCCGGTAACCAACGCGAAGATCAGGCAGGAAAGGAACCCCAGGAAGCCAAAGCAGGACAGCAGGCTGCCGCCCACGATTTTCACAATTCCCACCGCGGTTTTCCCGTCCGTGCGGCCATACAGCGCGGGAAGGGTTTCCTTCTGCGCAGCGGGGACCGGCTTCTTTGTCTGCACCGACGCAGTTTCCACCGCCCGGCGGACCGCCTCTCCCCCCACGTCCACGGCGCGTTCCACCGTGCGGGTGATGGTCTGATTCAGTTTGCGGTAATCCTGAGATTTCACCGCCTGGTCGACAATCTCCTGAATCGTCTGCCCCAGCGCATCCCAGTCCTGATTATGATACACCATTCCGATCCACTCCACAAAATAGTGTCTATATTATAGCGTTTTCTTCCGAAAAACGCAAGAGGGAAGGCGCTTCCCCTGTAATTGTGACACATTCCTCTAAAGAAAAAACCATGGAACGCATGTCGTTCCATGGTTTTTGGCGGATTACAGGTGCAGGACGCGGTCTTTGATTTCCTGGGTACGTCCCTGATTCCAATACTGGGTACCGATGTAGCCGCAGGTACGTCTTGCCACGTTCATCTTGCTCTGGTCAGTGTTGCCGCACTGGGGGCAAACCCAGATCAGCTTGCCGTCGGCATCCTCCTGAATGGAGATTTCCCCATCATAGCCGCACTCCTGACAGTAGTCGGACTTGGTGTTCAGCTCGGCGTACATGATGTTGTCGTAGATGAACTGCATCAGCTCCAGCACCGCGTCGATGTTCTGCTGCATATTGGGCACCTCCACATAGCTGATGGCGCCGCCGGGGGACAGCTGCTGGAACTCCGCCTCGAAGGACAGCTTGGTGAAGGCATCAATCTGCTCGCAGACGTGGACATGGTAGGAGTTGGTAATATAGCTCTTGTCCGTAATGCCGGGGATGATGCCGAAACGCTTTTGCAGGCACTTGGCGAACTTGTAGGTGGTGGATTCCAGCGGGGTGCCGTACAGGGAGAAATCGATGTTGTGCATGGCTTTCCACTGCTTGCAGGCATCGTTCATGTGCTGCATCACCTGCAGGGCAAAGGGCTTTGCCTCCTCGTCGGTGTGGGATTTGCCGGTCATGTACTTGACGCACTCATAAAGACCGGCATAGCCCAGAGAGATGGTGGAATAACCACCATAGAGCAGCTTGTCAATGGGCTCGCCCTTCTGAAGTCTTGCCAGTGCGCCGTACTGCCACAGAATGGGGGCGGCGTCGGACAGGGTGCCCTTCAGCCGCTCGTGACGGCACAGCAGGCCCTGATGGCACAGCTCCAGCCGCTCATCAAAGATCTGCCAGAACTTATCAAAGTCCCGGCCGGAGGACAGCGCCACATCCACCAGGTTGATGGTGATGACGCCCTGGTTGAACCGGCCGTAATACTTGGGCTGATTGGTTTCGGGATCCACATAGGGGGTCAGGAAGGAACGGCAGCCCATGCAGGTATAGCAGTGACCCTCGCCGTTCTTGTCCACCTTCAGCTCCAGCATCTTCTTCTCGCTGATATAATCCGGCACCATGCGCTTTGCGGTGCACTCGGCAGCCAGACGGGTCAGGTAGAAGTAGGGGGTTCCCTCCCGGACGTTATCCTCTTCCAGAACGTAAATCAGCTTGGGGAAGGCAGGCGTAATCCACACGCCCTTCTCATTCTTCACGCCCTCGTAGCGCTGGCGCAGGGTCTCCTCGATGATCATGGCCAGATCCTTCTTCTCCTGCTCGTTTCTGGCCTCATTGAGGTACATGAACACGGTAATGAAGGGAGCCTGTCCATTGGTGGTCATCAGCGTCACCACCTGATACTGGATGGTCTGGACGCCCCGACGGACTTCCTCCCGCAGGCGATCCTCCACCACCTTGGCAATGGCCTCCTCACTGGGGGAAACGCCGAATTCCGCCATTTCCTTTTCCACACTTTTGCGGATCTTCTCCCGGCTGATCTGGACAAAGGGCGCCAGGTGGGTCAGGCTGATGGACTGGCCGCCGTATTGGTTGGAAGCCACCTGGGCAATGATCTGGGTGGCAATGTTGCAGGCTGTGGAGAAGGAATGGGGCTTTTCAATCAGGGTACCGGAAATCACCGTGCCGTTCTGCAGCATATCCTCCAGATTCACCAGATCGCAGTTGTGCATATGCTGGGCATAGTAATCGGAGTCGTGGAAGTGGATGATGCCCGCCTCGTGGGCAGCCACAATCTCCGGCGGCAGCAGAATCCGGCGGGTGATGTCCTTGCTGACCTCGCCTGCCATGTAGTCCCGCTGCACCGCGTTGATGGTGGGATTCTTGTTGGCGTTCTCCTGCTTGACTTCCTCGTTGTTGCACTCAATCAGGCTGAGGATCCGGTCGTCGGTGGTATTGGACTGCCGGGCCAGAGAACGGGTGTAGCGGTAGGTAATGTATTCCTTGGCGACCTCAAACGCGCCGTGGGCCATGATGGCCTTCTCCACCAGATCCTGAATCTCCTCCACGGAGGGGCTGCGTCCCATCTCCTCGCAGGAAATCTGGACGCTTTGGGAAATCCGCTGAATCTGCAGCGGGGTCATGCGCACTGCTTCGTCGGCGGCTTCATTGGCTTTGGTCACAGCCATGATAATTTTTTCAATGTCAAAAACGACTTCTGCGCCGTTGCGTTTGATAATTTTCATAGGGTATTCCTCCTTGGGGTTCGGATGCGTTGAACAACTCGTGCAGGGCTTATTATACTAGATATTGTGGTTTTGTCAAGTCCCAGACACAAAATACGGGATCTTTCTTTTTGTTGCAAAAATGTTCTCTTTTCTTCAGCGGCACTTGTGGCATGGGGTGCGGATGGATTGTTATCTTTTTTCACGCTTTTTTGAAAGAAGGGTTTGAAATCAGGATAGGATTATAGTATAATTCCAAAAAGCGCCTTTACATAATCCCGTATTTTTCCCCTCAAAAAATGAAAGGAGCATTTTCTGTGAAAAAAAATTTCGGCATTTTGCCATCTGGTGAGGAAGCTACCCTCTACACAATATCCTGCGGCGGCATCACCGCCGGGGTCACCGACTACGGCGCAACCCTGGTTTCTCTTCTGGTTCCCGACAGCAGCGGCGCAGTTGCCGATGTTGTTCTTGGCTTTGATGACTGCAACGGCTACGCCACTGCAAACGGCAGCTGCCTGGGCGCCACGGTGGGCCGCAATGCCAACCGCATCAAAGGCGGCACGTTCGCCCTGGGCGGCAAGGCCTATGCCATGACCCCCAACGAAGGCAGAAACAACCTCCACTCCGGCCCGGATTTCTATTTCCAGCGGATGTGGAAGCTGGTTTCCCACACCGACACCGCCGTTGCCCTGGAGCTGCGCAGCCCCCACGGAGATCAGGGCTTCCCCGGCAACGCCGTCATTCGGGTCACCTACTCTCTGGACGCCAGCGGCGGCCTGCACATCGTGTACGACGCCACCTGCGATCACGACACGGTGTTCAACCTCACCAACCACAGTTACTTCAATCTGCGCGGACACGAGAACACCGATGCCGCCATGGAGCAGCTGCTGACCCTGCCCGGCCGGTTCTTTAACCCCGACGACGCAGAAAGCATCCCCACCGGCGAAAAACGCAATGTGGAGGGTACTCCCATGGATTTCCGGGTTCCCAAGCCCATTTCCCGGGACATTGGCCAGGATTACGAGCCGCTGCACCTGCAGGGGGGCTATGATCACAACTGGGAGGTCTTCTGCAATCCCTGCGCCCAGCTGTCCGACCCGGTTTCCGGCCGGCATATGGCGGTGTACACCGACTGCCCCGGCATTCAGTTCTATTCCGGCAACTATCTGAATGATCACGGCAAAAACGGCGTGTATTACGGCAAGCGCACCGGCGTTGCTCTGGAGACCCAGTTCTATCCCGACGCCCTGCACCATCCCGAATGGCCCCAGCCCATTACCAAGGCCGGTGAAAAATATCACAGTGAAACCGTTTACCGGTTCCACTGGTAAATGGAAATCCCGGGGAAAGGCCACTCGCCTTTCCCCGTTTCCTTTCCCCTCCCGCTTTTATGCACTTCCCGGAAAGGCGTGCATAAACTGTCCTATAAGCGTTTGCTTATCTTCATTCTGGGAGGTTTTTTCCATGTCAGATCAAGACCGGGACGTTCTGCGCTGGGATCCCGACGATCAGCGCCAGACCATGTCCATCCACACCCGAAAAATCACCGACTCCTGCCGGGACAAAGACTGCATCGAAGATCTGCGGGTGTATCTGACCTGCGGTTCTCAGCAGCTTCTGGACACCGCCGCCAACGTCCGGGTACGCAGTGCCGAAATGATTCACACCTACATCGACGTGGAGCCGGTTGCCTTTGACCGGAACCACTATTGCATCGACATCACCTTCTACTATCGTGTGCTGGCGGACGCGGTGGTAGGTTCCTGCCGTCCCACAACCCTGTATGGACTGGCGGTTTTCAACAAGCGGGCGGTTCTGTGCGGCGAGGACAGCCGCGCCCACATTTTCCGCAGCGACACCCGCATCGACCGGCCCGACGGGCGTACCCTGCGCAGCGCCAACCGTCCCACCGCCGTGGTAGAGGTGCTGGATCCCATGGTACTCAGCTCCAAAATCAAGGATGTCTGCGAATGCGGCAGCGACACCGTCACCGCCCAGATTCCCGAGGGTATCTGCTCCGCTTTTGACGAGGAATTGGTACTTTCCGGCGGGCAGCGGCGGCTGTTTGTCACCCTGGGGCAGTTCTCCATCGTTCGGCTGGAGCGGGACGCCCAGCTGGTGATTCCGGTGCTGGATTACTCCATTCCCACCAAGGAATGCTGCGACGCTGCCGGAGGCTGCTGCACCGAAGATCCCTGCGAAATGTTCAGCCGGATTCCCTTCCCGGAACGGCAGTTCTCCCCGGACAACTGTGACAGCAGACAGGATACCGCCAGCCAGAGCTCCTAAGAAAACCCGCCGGGACTTCTCCCGGCGGATCCCGCACACCGGGGATGCCTCAGTTCTGCGGCATCCCCGGTATATTTTGTGATTACGTCACGGAATTCCCCCGAAAAACGGTTATAATAAAGGCAAAAGAAATACCAAGGAGGATATATCCATGTCCGTTAGAAATATGAATGCAGAAGCCTTCCGGGATGCCCTTGACCAATCCCATAAGCCCGTTCTGGTGGATTTCTGGGCGCCCTGGTGCACCTACTGCCGCCGGATTGGCCCTGCCTACGACCAGATTGCCCAGCAGTACGCCGACGATCTGGTGGTGGCCAAAGTCAATATCGACGAGGAGCCCGCTCTGGCAGAACTGGAGCAGATCGAAGTGATTCCCACGCTGGTGCTGTACCAGGACGGCAATGCCGTCGCCTCCATCGTTGCGCCGGATTCCAAGGCCATGATCGATCGTTTTCTGGAGGAAGCCTTGAAAAAATGAGAGAAACAGCAATGGACAAGCAGCTTATTCGGGACGTTCTGGTTATCGGCGGCGGCCCTGCCGGTTATACTGCCGGACTGTACGCCGCCCGGGCCGGGCTGCATACCCTGGTTCTGGAAAAGCTTTCCCCCGGCGGGCAGATGGCGCTGAGCCACCAGATTGACAACTATCCCGGCTTTGAGGACGGAATTGACGGCTTTACTCTGGCAGAAAAAATGGAGACCCAGGCGCTGCGCTTCGGCGCAGAATCCCAGCTGGCGGAAGTGCAATCCGCGGACCTGAAAGCAAGCCCCAAGTTCGTAAAAACCAGCGAAGGTACCTTCTACGGCAAGACCGTCATCATCGCTACCGGCGCGGTGCCCCAAACCCTGGGGCTTCCGGAAGAACCGGCGCTGACCGGACGGGGCGTCAACTACTGCGCGGCCTGCGACGGTATGTTCTACCGAAACAAAACCGTTGTAGTGGTTGGCGGCGGCAACAGCGCGGCGGCGGATGCACTGCTGCTCAGCCGGGTTGCGAAAAAAGTCATAATGGTACACCGTCGGGATACTCTGCGCGCTACAAAGGTCTACCATGCGCCGCTGATGCAGGCGGAAAACCTGGAATTCCGCTGGAACAGCGAGGTAATTCATCTGCTCCACGGGGAAAAACTCTCCGGTGTCCGGGTGAAGAACCGACTCAGCGGTGAAGAGGAAGAAATTGCCTGCGACGGCGTTTTCATCAGCGTTGGCCGCCGGCCTGCTTCCGAGCTGTTTTCCGGTCAGTTGACGCTGGATGCCGCCGGATATATTGCGGCGGACGAGTCCACCGCTACCAGCCTGCCCGGGGTTTATGCGGTGGGAGATGTGCGCACCAAGCAGGTGCGTCAGGTGGTTACCGCCGTGGCCGACGGCGCGGTGGCGGTGCACATGGCGCAGGAATACCTTGCGGAACAATCCGGACAGGAGGCGTAAGTAAATGCAATACCTGATCACATTTCTGGAAGGCATCATCACCTTCCTCTCCCCCTGCCTGCTGCCCATGCTGCCGATTTACGCGTCTTATTTTGCCGGCGGCGGAGAACGCCGCACCGGCCAGACCCTGTCCTGCGCCTTGGGCTTTGTGGCCGGGTTTACGGCAGTATTCATGGCCATGGGCGCGCTGGCCGGTACCATCGGCAGCTTTCTGGTGGAATATAACCGCGCGGTGAATCTGGTCAGCGGCATCATCGTTATCATGTTTGGACTCAACTACCTTGGGCTGTTTCGCTGGAACCTGTTTCACGGCGGAAGCCGGGTCATGGACACCCGGAACATGACGGTTTTCTCCGCAGCCATATTCGGCGTCATTTTTTCCCTGGGCTGGACGCCCTGCGTCGGCGCGTTTCTCGGTTCTGCCCTGATGCTGGCATCTCAGCAGGGGCACACGCTGGAGGGTATGGCGCTGCTGCTGGCCTACTCTCTGGGGCTGGGAATACCGTTTGTGATCAGCGCTGTTCTCATTGACGCACTGAAAAGCACCTTCGACTGGGTGAAACGGCATTATCGGGTCATCAATCTGATCAGCGGCGGCCTGCTGGTGGTCATCGGCGTGCTGATGGCTACCGGAACCCTGGGGCGGCTGCTGCGTCTGCTTAGCTAAGGAGGTAGAATTTCACTATGAACGGGAAAAAAACGCTGATTGCCGCCGCTCTGGCGCTGCTGGTACTGCTGATCGGGGCCTACCTGCTCTATGGGCGTCTGAGCGCGGAAGAAACGCCGGAGCAGCTGGCAGTTGCAGAAACGGAACCCCCCGCTGTACAAAAGACAGATGCCCCACCGGAGGAAAGCACCTCCGCCCTGGTGGACGCGCCGGATTTCACCGTATTTGATCTGGAAGGAAACGCCGTAAAGCTGTCCGACTTTTTCGGCAAGCCCATTGTGGTGAATTTCTGGGCCAGCTGGTGCGGCCCGTGTCAGACGGAGCTGCCGGATTTTCAGTCCAAATATAATGCACTGGGGGATTCGGTACAGTTTCTTCTTGTGAATATGACGGACGGTGTACAGGAAACCGTGGATACTGCATCGGCGTTCATTGCGAGAAAAGGATACACCATCCCTGTCTATTATGATACGCAGGTCAACGCCGCCAGAGCTTACGGCGTAAACGCGCTGCCATGTACCTATTTTATCGATGCCCAGGGCCACGCCATTGCCCAGGCGACCGGCGCCATTGATGCCAAGACGCTTCAGCGGGGCATCGACATGATCACGGAAAGCGGAAGTTAAAAAAGCAGCCGGGAATCGAAAGATTCCCGGCTGCTGGCACCCCTGGCGCGACTCGAACGCACTACATTCCGCTTAGGAGGCGGACCCTCTATCCTGGTGAGGTACAGGGGCATATTTCCTTTTGACCCGTCTATTCTACCTGAGATGCTCCGTTCTGTCAAGCGGTTTTGCGGAAGAAACCATCCCGGCGGCCGGTTCCGGCCGCCGGGAAAATCAGTTATTCAGATCGTGATGAAAGCCGGGGCTGTCCGGCGACAGCGGCAAAAACTGATACCCGTTTTCCTGTCCCCAGCGCAGAATTTCCTCCACCGCGTCCACGCTGTAATCGTGGATGTCATGCTGCAGAACAATGGACACCTGGTGCTGGCGAATGCCGTCAATCACGTTTTCCACGATCTGCTCCGTTTTCTGCGTCTCCCCGGCATCCCCGGAGTAGACGTTCCAGTCAAAATACTGGAAGCCAGCGTCCTGCACCGCCTCCGTCAGGAAGGACATGATTCCCGGGCAGCTTTTACGACTGACCATATTGGAGCTGCCGCCCGGAAACCGCAGCAGCGTGGTTCTGACCCCGGTATTCTGGAAAATGATCTGCTGGGTCTGGGACATGTCGTCAAAAAACGCCTGCGGGCTGGCATATATCTCCCCATAATCGTGGCTGACGGAATGGATACCGATGCTGTGCCCGCGTTCCACGATCTGCTGCATCATCTGACCGCTGCCGGAACCGACGACAAAGAAGGTTGCCTTGGCATCGTAACGATCCAGCACATCCAGCAGCCGCTGGGTGTATGCGCCGGGGCCGTCATCGAAGGTCAGGTAGACTGCCTTACCCTCTGGGTAGCAAGTATCCGGGCGAATCTGCGCCATGACCTCCACATTCCGCGTCACCTTAAAGGTATTGTCGTGGCTGTTGGAGACGCTGTAGGTAATGGGATAGGTTCCGGCTTTCAGCCAGTCCACCTCTCCTTCCACCGTCACCTGCTCCGTCAAATCCCCATCCTCCGGATCCGTCGCAGAAAAGCCTGGCTCCGCGTAGCGGGTTCCCAGGGCAATGGTATAGGTTTCCCCGCCTTCCAGAAGGATCTCCGGGGCAATGGGCAGCGGAATCTCCCGCTTCGCAAACACCGGATTTCCGGAGGAATCCGTTACCGCGTAGGTAATCTGCCCCGGCTCCTCCACCCGGATCACCCGGTCTGTGATATCGCCGTCATAGTTGTCCCAGGCAGAAAATCCGGCCTCCTGATAGTCCTCTCCCGGAACCAGCGAGCCCTCCGGATCCTCCACCAGGGTAATAACCGGCGGTTTGGTGTCGATCACCCGGATTTCCCGCTGCGCTTTGGCGCGGAAGCCGTGATAGTCAGCAAAGTAGCGCACATGATAACGTCCCAATTTATGTTCGTTCAGATCGCTTTCGGTGTGAATGACCAGATCTTCCGGCTGATAGCCCTCTTTCAGGAACCGTGTCCCCCGGAAAACGGCTGCCGCTCCGGGTTCGGTATAGCTGTCCCCGTACTCCAGCAACACCTGCCCGTCACCGTTCAGCGTGATCTCCAGGGAAAACCGATTCAGGCGAAACACCGCAAACCACAGCGCCGCTGCCAGCAGCGCCAGAAGCAGCACCACCGCCAGAATCCACCGCCATACCAGCCCTTTCTTTCTTGCCGATTCCTCCATGCCAGTCTCCCTTTTCCCGTTTCTGCAGCAATACCCGATTTCTGTCAAAAAGGAAGGGGGTATTCCCAATGGTCAGCGCAGCTTCTGAATCAGTTCCGGAAGCACCGGCTCAAATTTGACGCCGTACCAGTGCGCCGGCTGCGCCGCAGTGCATTCCAAACATCTACAGGTAAAGTCTGCCGCAATCCGGGCAGAATCATACAGATTTTTTCCTGCCATCCACACGCCGGTAAACGCGGCAGCAAAGATGTCTCCGGTACCGCTGAAGCTGCCCGGCAGCTTTTTGTGGGCATAATATCTGCGTTCCCCGTTTTCCTGAAGCAGAACCCCCGTCTCCCCTTCTCCTACCCCTGTCAGCAGTACCCGGGGATGGGGCAGGGCGTCCAGCAGGCCGTTGGCGTATTCCGCATCCGCCCTGTCCCGGCAGGGCTGCCCGGACAGCATAGCCGCCTCCGTCAGGTTGGGGAGAATCAGGTCCGCCTTTGCGCACAGCGCGTTCATCGCCTGCACATAGCCCTCGTCAAAACCGGAATACAGCCTTCCGTGGTCTGCCATGGCGGGATCCACAATCCCCACGCCGCCGGGCGCCAGCAGGGTGTCCAGAATCTGCCCGGCGGTGCGGACGGCGGATATGCTTCCCAGGTAGCCGGTTAAAATCGCGTCAAAGGTGATCCCATTTTTCTTCCAGTGTTCCGCAATTGCCGGCAGCGCGTCCGCAAAGGGCACGACCACAGGTGCTCCAAAACCGCCTGTATGGGTGGACAGCAGCGCCGTGGGCAGCACGCAGGTTTCATGCCCGCAGGCGGACAGAATGGGCTGCGCCACAGTCAGGGAACACTGACCCACACAGGAAATATCCTGAATCGTTAAAATTCGTTTGTATGCCATATTACTCCACCACGTCCCTGTCCAGTCCCAGCTCCCGGGGCAGGAAACGGGGACACACTGCCTCTGTGGTCACGATCACCGAAGCGGCCAGCATGGCGCCGATCTGACAGGCCTGCCCCATGTCCTTTCCGTAGGTCATGCCGATGACAGCGCCGGCACAGAAGGAATCTCCGGCGCCGGTAGTATCCACCACATCCACCTTCCGGGCAGGACAATAGCCCTTTTCCCCATCCAGATTGGCATACACCGCCCCGTCGCCGCCCATAGTCACAATCATACCGGGAATCTGCGCCGCACGGATTTTTTCCGCCAGAATACCGCTCATTTCCTCCGGGGTTTTCCCGGAATAGTCCTCAAAGAACAGCAGGCCCGCCTCCTGCAGGTTACACACCAGGCAGTCGGTGGATTTCAGGAAATCCCGGCGCTCCAGCGCCACACTCATATTCCCCACCACCGCGTAGACCTTTTTGCCATGCTTCTTCGCCAGCCGGAACACCCGCTTGATGATTTCCTTATCCAGATCAATTTCCACAATGATGCTGTCGGCGTCCGCAAAAATCTCATCGCCCTGACTGTCCAGAATTTCCGTCAGCGGCATCATGTCCGGGCGTTTGGAAATGGACGCTGCCACATCCCCGCGGTTGTCAAACACCGCCAGCCAGGTGCCCAGACCGTCCCGGGTTTTGCGGATATAGTCCGTATTGACCTTGTGATTGCGCAGCTTCCTCAGCACATCCTCGCCATCGCCGCTCTCATCCACCAGACTGATCAGCGTGGGGCGCAGCTCGCAGTTGGCAATATCCTCCGCCACGTTCCGACCAACGCCGCCGTGAAGCCGCTCCACCCGGCCGACATTGCGTCCTGTGGGGATAAAGGACGCCTCCGGATACCCCTTGATGTCCACAAAAATCATGCCGATGACTACGATTCCCATATGGCACCCCCGAAAAGCAAATGTACAATGTATTATACCACAACTCCGCCAAATTGCAACAAAAAGCCCCCATTTCCCCGGTATGTTGTCGTTACATCGACAAAAATAGTATCCGCCTGCAAGAAAGCCTTGCGTACAGAGAAAATTCGGTTTATAATACCTTCGGTCAATTCAGGCAGCTATTTTCATTATTATAATATGGAGGGTATACAATATGTCTAGTAATGTACGTCCCGAAAGCATGGAGCGCATTACCACCCCCGCGCTGGCTCAGAAGTTCATTGACGAGCAGATCGCGGAGGTTCGCGCTCAGGTTGGCGACAGGAAGGTACTGCTGGCTCTGTCCGGCGGCGTTGATTCCAGCGTGGTGGCAGCCCTGCTGATCAAGGCCATTGGCAAGCAGCTGGTGTGTGTCCATGTCAACCACGGTCTGCTTCGCAAGGGCGAACCGGAACAGGTGGTCAAAGTGTTCCGGGATGAAATGGACGCGAACCTCATCTATGTGGACGCGGTGGACCGGTTCCTTAATAAGCTGGCCGGTGTCTCCGATCCCGAAACCAAGCGCAAAATCATCGGCAAGGAGTTCATTGAGGTCTTTAACGACGAGGCGAAAAAGCTGGAAGGCATCGACTTCCTGGCGCAGGGCACCATCTACCCCGACATTCTGGAGTCCCACGGCGTGAAGGCCCACCACAATGTGGGCGGCCTGCCTGAGGGCATGCAGTTTGAGCTGGTGGAGCCGGTGAAGCTGCTGTTCAAGGACGAGGTGCGTGTTGTGGGCGAGGCGCTGGGTCTGCCCCACGGCATGGTCTATCGTCAGCCCTTCCCCGGCCCCGGTCTGGGTGTCCGGTGTCTGGGCGCCATCACCCGGGATCGTCTGGAAGCCCTGCGGGAGGCCGACGCCATTCTGCGGGAGGAGTTCGACAAGAACGGTCTGGCCGGTAAGGTCTGGCAGTACTTCATCGCCGTGCCCGATCTGAAGAGCGTGGGCGTGAAGGACGGCAAGCGCTACGAGGGCTGGCCCGCCATTATCCGCGCCGTGAACACCACCGACGCCATGACCGCCACCATCGAGGAAGTCCCCTATCCCCTGCTGCACCACATCACCAACCGCATCACCTCCGAGGTGGAAGGCATCAACCGCGTGCTTCTGGATCTCACCCCCAAGCCCGTGGGCACCATTGAGTGGGAGTAATCACCAAAATCCCAAAAGCCGTTGCATCGCAACGGCTTTTGCCATTCCTGTTCGCCAAATGATAACGGTTTGATAACATTCGTCCTAAACAGGTTTGTTTATTTTATTTCAGGGTGACGGGTGGCTTGCAGGTTGTTCTATAAAGAGCAATGGCTCTACTGACTTTTGTTACGAAGTCGGTAGAGCCATTTTTGTTTTCAAAAAAATCAATCCATGTTCTCTTTCAGTGCATTCTCAATCAGATCATTCAGTCCCTGAGAAGGAATCGTCTTTACCCAGCCGGGCTTGTTGTCAAACTCAGGATATTTATATCGCCACTGGTCGTATTCTTCCTTGGTGATTTCCCCGGCTTCCAGCTTAGCTGCCTCCTTCTGCCAGCTGGTGAACATGTCAAGCAGATTCAGATAATCGCTCCCTTTGCTCTTGTCCAGCCGCAGGCACAGTTCTCCATCTATCTCTCCGATTTTCAGACCATAGCGATCTTCCAATGCAAAGAATGTGTGCATCAGTCCAATGTAGCTGTCAATGTCCGGAAGGTCAATGGCTTTCGGTGACACATCCAAAACACTTGCCAGCTTTTCCATAATCTCCGCTTTGGGCGTGCGGGTTTCCGATTCGTACTGAGCAAGACGAATGTCCGCAGACCGCTCCGGGAAGCCCACCATCATGCCCAGGTATTTCTGTGTCATTCCCCGAAGGTTCCGGAAGAAATGGATTCTTTCACCTGTTGCCATCTTCATGCATCTCCAATCTATGTTATCTATGTAATTGGAATATAACATATCAGTTTAGCCATGTCAAGAAAATCCTAAACAAAATTGTTTTATTCTCACTTGACATAAACAATGTTGTTTAGTATAATACAGATACTAAGCTATATAGTTTAGTGTAACAATTGAATAAACTGAAATATGATAACATGGGCTTGAACTACCAAGCAGCAGGTTATCAGACAGAAACGAGGAAAGGAGGTAAATTGCCTATGGCAGCACAGATGTTCATGCGAGCAGATGAGGTAGCGGAAGTGCTGGGAGTATCCAAGCCCTACGCTTACAAACTCATCCGGGAAATGAATGAAGAACTTAAGAAGACCGGCTGTATCACCATCTCTGGACGCATCGACCGGAAGTTCTTCAACGAAAAGTTCTACGCAACCAGAAATCAAAACTAAAGGAGGAAGCACAAATGGCAATCTACAAAAACCAAGATACCGGCACATGGTACGTCATCTGCTGGTTCACCGACTGGAAGGGTGAGCGCAAGCAGAAATGCAAGCGCGGCTTTCCTACCAAGCGAGCTGCTACAGATTGGGAACGGGAGTTCCTGATGCAGAAGCAGGCCAATATTGATATGACTCTTGAGAGCTTCGTAAAGCTCTACGAGCAGGATGTAAAACCTAAGCTGAAACTGAACACCTGGCTCACTAAAGAGAACATTATCCAGAAGAAAATTTTACCTTATCTTGGAAAACGGAAGCTGTCAGAAATCACTGCCAGAGATATCGTCAGTTGGCAGAACGAAATCCGTGAGCTAACGGATTCCAAGGGACAATCCCTCTCTACCACCTATCTCAAAACCATTCATAATCAAATGAGCGCCATTTTCAACCACGCTATCAAATTCTACGGTCTGCAAGTCAATCCGGCAGCAAAAGCCGGGAGCATGGGCGAAAAAGAGGCACAGGAGATGGATTTCTGGACAAAGGCGGAGTTTATGAAATTCATTGATGCTATGATGGATTACCCGATCTATTACTACGCATTTGAAATGCTGTACTGGTGTGGATTACGTTTGGGCGAGCTGTTGGCATTGACCCCGGATGATTTTGATTTTAAAACCGGTACCGTATCCATCACAAAATCCTATCAGAGAATCAAAAAGCAGGATGTCATCACGCCCCCAAAGACCAAGAAAAGCATTCGGGTAATTCAGATGCCGGAGTTTCTGACCCAGGAAATCCAGGACTATCTGAAGCAGCTCTATGGCGTTGAACATGACACCCGGATTTTCCCGCTCACCAAGAATGGTCTGAAGCGGGCAATGGAAAAAGGCTGCAAGGCCAGTGGAGTTAAGGTCATCAGAATCCACGATTTGAGACACAGCCACGTCTCACTTTTGATTGATATGGGATTCTCAGCTCTGGCAATTGCAGACCGGGTAG
>JBJDYL010000060.1:0-1605 GCA_051867285.1 Faecousia sp.
TGTAGTGGTAAACTAAAACTGGACACGGAAGGGTGCAATCTTGGACAGGGGTAGTATAATACTGAACAGAAGAGCAATCGAACGTGGACAGGAGAAAACTGAATGAAGTACAGAGTTGAAGAACGACTGGACATAGGCCGGCGGATATACAATGGTGAGATGACCTGCCAGAGCGCAGCCGATCTATATGGCATCAACAAGCATACGGCGAAGCGGTATCTGTGGCTGTACCGGGACGCCAACGGATTGGCTCCCAAGAAGGGAAGACGCGAGAGTCTGAGCAGAAGCATTGCGAAAAAGGCATCTTCATCATCCAGTGATATGGCGGATTATGAAAGCATGACGCGTGAGGAGCTGATACAGGAACTTGTGCTGGCAAAGATCAATGAAGCACGGGCAAAAAAAGGCTACGAGGTGAAAGGAGTGGGTGCGGAGAAGGAATATATCGTGTACGACAGCAGGAATACCAGATAATTCTGGAAATGTCAGGGCGCTTTCCAGTGGAGCTCCTGTGTCGGATGATGGGAATACCACGGAGCAGCTTCTACAATTGGAAGCGGCAACTGTCCAGGCCTTCCATGCGAACGCGGCGGCTCATCGAAAATATAGGCCTGTTCAGTGCCTATCATCTGAAGTATCCGTCACATGGATATCGCTGGCTGAACGCCAAGATTCGTCTGGATACCGGGCTGGTGCTGTCAGATCCATATGCGCACAAGTGCTGCAAGGCGGCCGGAATCAAGAGCAAGTCGAGGCATTATTGCTACAGGAAACCGGGCGAGCAGGGCAGGATCTACCCCAATTTGCTGCTCTCGGAGATGAACGTGGACGGGCCGCTCCAGTGTATCGTCAGCGATATGACGGCATTTTACGTCAAAGGCGTCTATTACGAACTGACGTTGTACATGGATCTGTGGAACAACGAGATCGTCAGCCATGCGCTGTCCTCCAAGCGTGGTGATCGTATGACCTACATCAGCGGCCTGGAAAATCTCCTTGCGCTTAAGCAGCGTTTCCCGGAACATGAGATGATCCTTCATTCGGATCAGGGTTCGGTGTATTCCTCCAAGAAGTACAACGAGCTTCTGCCGATGTACAACGTGATTCGCTCCATGTCCCGTGCCGGCACGCCAACGGATAACGCCGCCATGGAGGCGATCAATGGCTGGATCAAGGCCGAGCTGTTCACTGATTTTCATGTGACCGGCGATCGCGATGTTGCAGCTGAAGTGGACGAATACATCGTGTTTTTCAACGAACAGAGGCCGGCATATTCGTTGAATTATCTCACACCGCTTCAGTACCGCGAACGCTTCGCTCCGGCTTTGAATTGCTGATAGATTCTGAACCGGAGGAAACCTGCTGCTGACCCGGCGACGCAGCCACCGCTGAAAGCGGCTCGTCCTTGACGGGTTCCTGAGAAACGATAGAATTGAAAATCCGGCGGCGTTATTGACTGTTGCTTGCTGATGAGTTCCTCGCCGTCGGTGATCCCTGTAAATCGTTTCTCAGGGTTCTGTCAAGGATGGCGTCTGTAGTGTGATCGCACTCCGCTTAATTCTTGGTTTTGGCACTTGTTCTGTCCAGTTTTTGTTGACTAGTGCA
>JBJDYL010000061.1:0-7197 GCA_051867285.1 Faecousia sp.
TAGCGCACCTTAATGCCCGCCTTTTGCAGGTAGACCGTCAGATCCTCCGCCATTTTTTTGGTCAGGGTGGTCACCAGCACCCGTTCGTTTTTGGCCGAGCGTGCGTTGATTTCCCCGATCAGGTCGTCAATCTGCCCGTCAATGGGACGCACCTCCACCTGCGGATCCAGCAATCCCGTGGGGCGGATCACCTGCTCCACAATCTGCCCGGAACGGGTGCGCTCGTACTCCGCCGGGGTCGCGGAGACGTAGATCACCTGATTGATTTTCTGATCAAATTCCGTGAAATTCAACGGACGGTTGTCGTAGGCCGAGGGCAGGCGGAAGCCGTAGTTCACCAGTGCGTCCTTCCGGCTGCGGTCACCGGCGTACATGGCCCGGCACTGGGGCAGCGTCACATGGCTCTCGTCGATGAACATGAGAAAATCCTCCGGGAAATAATCCAGCAGCGTGGTAGGCGGCGTGCCGGGCGCACGCCCCTGAATCACCCGGGAATAGTTCTCAATGCCGTTGCAGAAGCCAATTTCCGTCAGCATTTCCAGATCATAGGCAGTACGCTGGGCAATGCGCTGGGCTTCAATCAGCTTGTCGTGGGCGCGGAAATACGCCACCTGCTCATCGCACTCTCGCTGGATCTCCAGCATGGCGCGATGGAGCTTTTCCTTGGAGGCAACGTAGTGGCTGGCGGGATAAATGGCAACGTGCTCCACAAACCGTTCAGCCATGCCGGATACCGCGTTAATTTCGCTGATCCGGTCGATTTCGTCCCCAAAAAACTCCACCCGGATGGCTCTTCCCGACCAGTAGGCAGGGTAGATTTCCAGGGTGTCACCTCGCAGGCGGAACTTATTTCTGGAAAAATCCAGATCGTTACGCTCATAGCGGATTTCTGTCAGCTTTTTCAGCACATCGTCCAGAGGATACTCCTGTCCCACCCGCAGGGAAATCACCATGCTTTTGTAGTCGATGGGGTCGCCCAGACCATACAGGCAGCTCACCGAGCTGACCACGATCACGTCCCGCCGTTCAAACAGGGCCGAAGTGGCGCTGTGACGCAAGCGGTCAATCTCCTCGTTGACAGAGGCATCTTTTTCAATATAGGTGTCCGTGTGGGCGATATAGGCCTCCGGCTGATAGTAATCGTAGTAAGAAATGAAATATTCCACCGCGTTGTCCGGGAAAAATTCCCGGAATTCGCTGCACAGCTGGGCTGCCAGCGTTTTGTTGTGCGCCAGCACCAGAGTAGGACGATTCAGCTTTTCAATCACGGAAGCCATGGTGAAGGTCTTGCCGGAGCCGGTGACACCCAGCAGCGTCTGCTCCCGCAGTCCCCAGTTCACACCGTTGACCAGCCCCGCGATGGCCTCCGGCTGATCGCCGGAGGGACGGTAATCCGATACCAGTTTGAAATGATCCATAGAAACCTCCTCAGGGCAGCAGGTATTCGTCAAAACGATACCCGGACTGCGCCATGGATATAAAATCCCCATCCGCCACCACGATGTGGTCAATCAGTTTGACTTCTACGGCGCTCAGGGCTGCGGCAATCCGGCGGGTGGTCTGCACATCATCTCCGGAGGGCAGCGCCACGCCGCTGGGATGGTTATGGGCCAGCACCACGGTGGTGGCATTGGCGCTCAGCGCCGTCTCCACCACCTTCCGCACGGAAATGCTGGCGGCATTCACACTGCCCTCTCCCACTTCCCGGCAGCACAATACCTTGCACTTGGCGTCCAAACACAGCAAGAATACGGTTTCCACCTTTCGCCCGAAAAACCGGGGCACCAAATAGGCGCCGCAGGCATCTAATGAAGTAAGCACCTGCGTACGCTGGGCACTGTCCACCTGATAAAACCGCGCCAGCTCCGTAACCAGCCGCAGAAGGGTTGCAGTGTGATCGCCGATGCCCGGCACTTTTTTCAGTTCCTCCACCTCCGCATCCAGCACCTGCGACAGGCTGCCGAAATGCTCCAGCAGCGCATGGGCCGTAGGATTGGTGTCCTTCTGGGGGATGGCGTAAAACAGCAGCAGTTCCAGCGCCTGAATATCCGTAAAGGTATCCAGGCCCGACTCCAGGAAGCGAGCCTTCAGCCGCTCCCGGTGGCCTTTGTGGACAGATGGATTCGCCATAAAATTCACCCTTGCTATTTTTGTCGATTCCCGGTAGAATAGGTATCATCCTTTTTCTCGATAAAATGGTTAACACCATTTTATCCTGCGATTTTTTCGCAGGCCGCCTGTGGCGGCGAGAAAAGGATTGACTGCGTTTTTCGCGGCAATGCCGCTGACCGCTTAGCAGCGGCCTCATAAAACGGTTTTTAACCGTTTTATGAAAAACTTGTATAACGTCGAAACCCGCCGGGTAAGTTTTCTGCCATTCTGCGTAAGCTAGAAGTGGGTTGGGAGGGCATCATGGAAGAAAAGAAAGAAGCGCCGGATATGCTGGATCTGATGATCCGCCCCGGATTTTATGTAAAAGACAATGTAATTGTGCGGCTCAATTCCGCCGCTGAGGGACTTCTGCTGTCCCCGGGAATGGATATCCGTCCGCTGATTCTCTCCGGCGCGGAGGAATACCAGACGTTTCAGGAGGGCTGCCTGTATCTGCGGCTGTCCCTGTCCCGCAACGGCATGGGCGCCTGTGTCACAAAATCAGGCGGCATGGACGTTTTCGTGCTGGAAACCGAGGAAAGCGACAGCGCACTGCAGGCGCTGGCACTGGCTGCCCGGGAGCTGCGGGAGCCGTTGGCAACCATTCTGGTCAGCACCGGGGATCTGCGGGCAGATTCTCCCCACGCCGCGCTGCTGAACCGGGGACTGCACCAGCTGCTGCGGCTCATCGGCAACATGTCCGACGCCGGGCGCACCGGTTCCCAGCAGGAGACGCTGGACATCGGCGCGGTATTTGCGGAAATTTTCGATAAGACGTCAGCACTGGCGGAAGCCGCCGGCGTAACCATCACCTATCAGGGTCTGGAAGCACCGGTTCTGTGTCTTGCAGACCGGGAACAGCTGGAGCGCGCCGTGTTAAATCTGATTTCCAACGCCCTCAAGTTCACCCCTGCCGGCGGACAGATTGCCGCCACTCTGACCCGCTGCGGGAAAATGCTCCGGCTCAGCGTCTGCGACAGCGGCTCCGGCGTACCCCAGAATCTTCTGGGCAGCGTATTCAGCCGGTATCTGCGTCAGCCCTGCATTGAGGACAGCCGCTATGGCTTGGGGCTTGGCATGGTGTTGGTTCGCTCTGCCGCCGCGAATCACGGGGGCGCGGTACTGATTGACCAGCCGGAAGGTTCCGGAGCCCGGGTCACCATGACCATCGCCATTCGGCAGAATACCACCGGAGCCCTGCGTTCCCCGGTCATGCGGGTAGACTACGCCGGAGAACAGGATCACGCGCTGGTGGAGCTATCCGACTGCCTGCCTGCGAGTCTGTACAAACAAGAAAACTGATTTTCTTCCCGACCCGAACAGGGTCGGGCTTTTTATTTGTCCCGGAGGGACACCATAACTGTCAACTGTCAACTTTCAATTGTCAACTATTTTCATAATCGATTGACGAGTTTACAGATATTTCTTTAGATACTGCCCCGTGTAGCTCTCCGGCACCTTCGCCACTTCCTCAGGGGTACCTGTGGCGACAATATAGCCGCCGCCGTCGCCCCCCTCGGGGCCAAGATCAATGATGTGGTCAGCGGTTTTGATGACATCCAGATTGTGCTCAATCACCAGTACGGTGTTTCCGGCGTCCACCAGCCGCTGCAGCACTTCAATCAGCTTGTGCACATCCGCCGCGTGCAGGCCGGTGGTAGGCTCGTCCAGAATATAGATGGTTTTGCCGGTGGACACCCGGGCCAGCTCTGTGGCCAGCTTTACCCGCTGGGCTTCGCCGCCGGACAGGGTGGTGCTGGACTGTCCCAGCTTCACATAACCCAGGCCCACTTCCACCAGCGTCTGGGCCTTCCGACGGATTTTCGGCAGATTCTCAAAGAAATCCACCGCCTCCTCCGCGGTCATGTCCAGCACCTGGGCGATATTCTTGCCTTTATATTGGACTTCCAAAGTCTCCCGGTTGTACCGGGCGCCGTGGCAGACCTCGCAGGGAACGTACACATCCGCCAGGAAGTGCATCTCAATTTTCACCAATCCATCGCCGGAGCAGGCCTCGCAGCGGCCGCCCTTCACATTGAAACTGAACCGCCCTGGGCCGTAGCCCCGGATTTTGGCGTCGTTGGTGGAGGCAAACAGATCCCGGATATCGTTGAACAGTCCGGTGTAGGTGGCGGGGTTGGAGCGGGGGGTTCTACCGATGGGACTCTGGTCAATGTCAATGACTTTATCCAGATTTTCCATGCCCTCCACACAGCGGCAGGCGCCGGGACGGGTGCGGGCGTGGTTCAGTTTGCCCAGCAGCGTCTTATTCAGCACCTCGTTGACCAGACTGGATTTTCCAGAACCGGACACACCGGTGACGCAGGTCAGGGTACCCAGCGGGATGGCCACATCCACATCTTTCAGGTTGTTTTCCGAAGCACCCCGGATGCGCAGGGTGTTGCCGTTGCCGGTACGTCTGGCAGACGGCACCGGAATTTTTTTCACCCCGGACAGATACTGGCCGGTAACAGAGCGGGGACAGGCGATGATCTCATCCACCGTGCCGGCAGCCACGATTTCACCGCCGTGGCTGCCCGCCCCGGGGCCTACGTCTACAAGAAAGTCCGCCGCGCGCATGGTGTCCTCGTCATGCTCCACCACAATCAGGGTGTTACCGATGTCCCGCAGATGCTTCAGGGTTTCCAGGAGCTTATCGTTGTCCCGCTGGTGCAGGCCGATGGAGGGCTCGTCCAGAATATACAGCACCCCCATCAGGGAAGAGCCGATCTGGGTTGCCAGCCGGATGCGCTGGCTTTCGCCTCCGGATAGGGTACCGGATGCCCGGGACAAGGTCAGGTAGCTTAAGCCCACGTCCGACAAAAATTGCAGCCGGGAGCGGATTTCCTTGATGATCTGCTCCGCAATCACCGCCATATTGCCATCCAGATGCAGGTTTTTCATAAATTCCAGCTCATCCCGGATGCTCATGCGGCAGAAGTCCATGATGCCCATGCCGCCCACAGTAACCGCCCGGGCAATCTCGGAAAGCCGGTCGCCGCCGCACTGGGGACAGGGGGCGCTGGACATACACTCTTCCAGTTCTTTTCTGGCAGCGTCGGACTGTGTTTCCCGGAACCGTCGGGAAATGTTATTTAAGATTCCCTCAAAGGGCTGCTCCAGCACGCCCATGCCGCTGCCCCGGTTGTAGGTCATGCGCAGCTTTTCCCCTTTTGTACCGTAGAGGATCACGTCCATGGCCTCGTCAGGAAGCTCCTTCACGGGAACCGACAGGGAAAAATGGTACTTCTGGGCCAGCGCCTCAAAGTACATCCGGAAAATGGAATCCGTCCGGGCGTTCTGCCAGCCGGAGGCCTGAATGGCACCGTCCAGAATGGATTTATCCCGGTCTGGAATGACCAGATCCGCATCCGCCACCAGACGGAAGCCCAGGCCCGTACAGCTGGGGCAGGCGCCGCTGGGATTGTTGAAGGAGAACATTCTGGGTTCCAGTTCCGTCAGGCTGATGCCGCAGTCCTCGCAGGCGTAATTCTGGGAAAAGCTCAGCTCCTCCCCGGTTTTGGGCAGCTCAATGGTGACCAGTCCCCCGGAGTGAGAACAGGCCGTCTCAATGGAGTCCGTCAGGCGGCGGCGCAGCCCTTCCTTCAGCACCAGACGATCCACCACCAACTCGATGGTATGCTTCTTATTCTTCTCGCAGGCAATTTCCTCCGTCAGGTCGTACTGGATGCCGTCCACCCGGACACGGGCGAAGCCGGACTTTTTTGCGTCCTCGAACACCTTTTTGTGCTCGCCCTTTTTCCCCCGGACAATGGGCGACAGCACCAGAAACCGGGTGCCCTCCCCCAGCGCTTCCACCCGGTCCACAATCTGGTCGATGGTCTGCCGGCGGATCTCCTTTCCGCACTTCGGGCAGTGAGGCACGCCTACCCGCGCCCACAAAAGGCGCAGATAATCGTAGATTTCCGTCACCGTGCCCACGGTGGAGCGGGGGTTCTTGGAAGTGGTCTTTTGGTCAATGGAAATGGCGGGGGACAGGCCGTCAATGGAATCCACATCCGGCTTGTCCATCTGTCCCAAAAACTGCCGGGCGTAGGAGCTGAGACTCTCCACATACCGGCGTTGACCCTCAGCGTATATCGTATCAAAGGCAAGGCTGGACTTGCCGGAACCGGACAGCCCGGTAAACACCACCAGTTTGTCTCTGGGAATGGTCAGATTCACATTTTTCAGATTATTTTCTCTGGCGCCCTGAATTCGGATCGTATCGTTCATAGTCGGCTCCTTCTCCTGTTATTCCTTCCTGCTAGTATACCACAAACACAGCAAACACTCAAGATGTTTTTTCAAACAAAATTTCGTTTTTCCAACAGAAAGCGTGCCCCACCGCCCCGGAATTTTGTTTCAAATGGATATTGCGCTTCCTCACTTTTCCGTGGTATAATATATGGGATTATGTAATTTATAAAATTGTTCTTTCGTTGACAATTGACAATGAACAATTAACAATTGTGGTATCCCTTCGGGATGGATTCAACTTCCGGATATCCACGCAATACATCTCTTTTGAATCGTCCCACTGGGATACAATCATTGTCAACTGTCAATTTTCAATTGTCAATTAAATTCCCCTTTCGCTGACTTAAGTCCATAAGCTTTCTCATACAGGAGGGTACGCAGTGTTTCAGAAAAACAATTCCGAAAGCTGGCTCATCGTGGGTCTGGGCAATCCCGGCAGGGAGTATGAGCGCTCCCGGCACAACTGCGGCTTTCGCGCCCTGGATGCCCTGGCCGAACAGCTGGGCGTTAAGGTGGATAAGCTGAAATTTCAGGGGCTTTACACCCAGGTTAGCTACAACGGCGTCAAGCTGTTTCTGCTGAAGCCCCAGACCTATATGAATCTGTCCGGGCGTTCAGTTTTGCAGCTTTCCGCTTTTTTCCGGATCCCGCCCCAGCGGATCATCGTCCTGTTTGACGACATTTCTCTGGAGCCGGGACGGCTGCGCGTCCGCGCCAATGGCTCTGCCGGCGGGCACAACGGCATCAAGTCCATCATTCAGGAGCTGGGCAGTCAGGACTTCCCCC
>JBJDYL010000062.1:0-7192 GCA_051867285.1 Faecousia sp.
TTATGCAATGTGTGAACTGGCACGCCGTGTTCTGGATGGTGAGACCATCGGCAATGGCACGGATCTGGGCCTGAGCGCGTATAACAACTTGCAGGTTGCAGCAGACAACGAGCGTCTGCTGATGGGCGCCGGCTTTATCTGCCTGACCGCTGATACTGTGGACGACTACCACTTCTAAGATAACGATTGTGCTTATTCAAAAGTGAGACTACCTTGATGAATCCCTTGGATACACGGATCCGGGGTATCAATTCCTGATGTTTTCTGTGTGAAGAGCGCAGAACGTATATGTCATTCTCGCAAGTGTTTCTCCTCAATGGGGACCGTGGCTGTTGTAACGGGGCAGCCGTGGTCCCTCCGGAGGAAGGCAGAACGGATTGCGAAAAGTGGAGCTGTCAGAATCCTTTCCGGCAGCTCCATTTACAAAAAGATAATAAGGAGGAAACACTGTGTCAGATTACATCCTGAAGGTAAGCCAGGTAAAGAAGTACTTCGGCGGTGTTAAGGCACTGGATGGCGTTGATCTGGAGATCAAACGTGGTGAGGTTCACTGTCTGGCAGGCGAAAACGGCTGCGGCAAGTCCACCATCATCAATGTGATTTCCGGTTTCTACACCCCCGATGCCGGTACTGTCGAAATCGACGGCACTGTCTACAATAAGCTGACCACCCAGCAGGCCATTGATGCCGGCGTGCAGGTCATTTACCAGGATCTTTCTGTTTTTCCCAACCTGACGGTTCGTGAAAACCTGGCGCTGAACATGGAAGTGGCCAGCGGCAAGAAAATTGTCAGCAAAAAGCGCTTCAATAAAATTGCATTGGAAGCGCTCTCAAAAATCGAGTTTAATGTCGATCTCGATGAAATGGTCGAGAACCTGACTGTAGCAGATAAGCAGCTGATCGCCATCAGCCGTGCCCTGCTGAATAACGCAAAGCTCATCATCATGGATGAGCCTACCACCGCGATTACGCAGAAAGAAGTGCAGAACCTGTTCAAGGTCATTCGTGACCTGCAGAAGCAGGGAATTGCCGTGCTGTTCGTTTCCCATAAGCTGGACGAGGTGTTTGAGATTGCTGAACACTTCACCATCTTCCGCAGCGGTAAGAACGTATTCTCCGGTAAAACACAGGAACTGGACGAGCAGAAGTTTACCTATTACATGACCGGCCGTGATTTCGAGGAAGCGCCTTTCGAGTATGTGGAAAAGCCCAACGCCAAAACCGTACTGGAGGTCAGAAATCTGAGCCTGAAGAACGGATTCAAGGATTGTAGCTTCTCCATCAAAGAAGGCGAGATTGTGGGCATTACCGGTCTGCTTGGCTCTGGTCGATCCGAGCTTGCTCAGGCCATTTTCGGCTACAACAAAGCGGATTCCGGCGCGATTTATGTGGATGGGGAAAAGGTGGAGATCAACACCGTTCAGGACGGTATCCGGTACGGTATCGGATATGTGCCTCCCGAGCGTAACGTGCAGGGCTTGTTCATGGATCAGTCCATCGCAGACAATATCTCCATCACCCGTTGGAAGCAGCACGCCAACAAACTCGGAGTCCTGAATGAAGCATCCATTAAGGAGTCTGTGGATCACTGGGTCAAGGAACTTTCCATTAAGATCGGTAATGTGAGTGATAACATTCACACCCTGTCCGGCGGCAACGCACAGAAATGCGTACTGGCAAAGTGGCTGTCTCTGGATAACCTGAAGGTGCTGATTCTGAACGGTCCCACCGTTGGCGTTGATATCGGTGCAAAATTCGATATCTATACCCTGACCAAAAAGCTTGCAGAACAGGGCCTGGCCGTCATCATCATTTCCGATGATATCCGCGAAGTGCTCGTCAACTGCAACCGCGTGATCATCATGCGTCAGGGCCGCATGGTAGAAGAGCATTCCACCAAGGGCATGACAGAAGCCGAGTTGACCAAGTTGTCGGTGGACTATTGAGAAAGGGGAACGCAAGATGAATCTGAAAAGATTGACAAAGAAAACGGAATTCTACGTTGCGATTATTCTGGTCCTGTTTTGCGCGATGGTCGAGCTGCGCAGTGGTCAGTTCCTGTCAGGCAACAACATTGTCGACCTGCTCCGCTCTCTTACCATCCCCACCATGTTCTGCGTTGGCGAAATGATGGTATTGATCTCCGGCGGCGTTGACTGCTCTTTCCCGGCAATTGCATCCCTGTCTATGTATTTCGTCTGCACCAAGATGGACGGTATGTTCGATAACCCGCTGCCTTACTTCCTTGTCGCTATGCTTCTGGGTCTTGCGATGGGTGCACTGAACGGCTTTATCGTGGCCAAGTTCAAGTTCCCCGCCATGATTGTTACCTTGGGCACCAGCAGCTTGTTCCTTGGTATCATGCAGGGTCTGCTGGGCTCCAGCGAGTACCCTCTGACTAAAGCTCTGTACAACCTGGGCAGCACCAAAGTACTCACTGCCACTAACGCCCAGAGCGGTCTGACCTCAGATCTTCCTATCCACTTTGTCTTCATGGTAGTGCTCATCGTCCTTACCTGGCTGCTGATGAACAAGACCATGCTTGGCCGCTCCATCTATGCTGTAGGCGGTGATGAGAAGTCCGCTGCCCGTGCCGGATTCAACGTCTTTGGTGTGCGCATGTTCATCTTCTGTTTTTCCGGTATGCTGGCTGGCTTCATCGGCGTTTGCCGCGCGAGTATGCTGCTCACTGTCAGCCCCAACAATATGATCGGTATGGAAATGGATGTCATTGCAGCCTGTGTGCTGGGCGGTGTGTCTCTGGTAGGTGGCCGCGGCGGCATCGTGGGCGCTGTGCTGGGTACTGCCCTCATGACCACCGTTTCCAACAGCCTGATTTTACTGGGTGTGTCTACCCAGTGGTCACGCGTGTTCACCGGCCTCATCATCATCGTAGGTACCGCAGTTTCCGCTGTTCAGGCGATGCGCCGCCGCAAGAAACTGTTCATCAAGGTTTCGGAATAAGGGGGAGTGGTCATGATTCAGAATAAAACGTTGGTCAAGAGTAACCCCATCGCGAAGGATGCAAACTTTAGGCGTCTGCTGGTGGTGTTTGTAGCAGTGTTCGTTCTTTGCAGTCTGCTTAAAGGCAAAGCCTTCCTGAATCTGGGCAACTTCCAGTCCATGATGAAGCAGTTCCCTGAATACGGTTTGCTCGCGGTTGCCATTGCCATGGCGCTGCTCATTGGAGGCATCGACCTGAGTGCGGTCTACCTTGCGAACCTCAGCACCATCATTGCCGGTAAATTCCTGCTCAGCCAGGTGACGCCCGGCGCTCCCGAAAGCACCATTGTGGGACTGGTCTTTGCAAGCTTCTTCCTCTGCCTGGTGGTCGGTGCTCTGGGTGGCGCGCTGAATGGTATTCTCATCTCTGGACTGGGCATTCCTGCCATGCTGGCTACCTTGGGTACCCAGTCCCTGTTCTGGGGCCTGAGCGTTGTGATGACCGGCGGCTCTACCCTGGGCGGTTTCCCCAAGCAGCTGGGTAAAATCGTGAACACCAACTTCGGCATTGTTCCCCTGAGCGTCATTTTGTTTGCCATTGGTGCAATCTTGGCAGGTCTTGTGGTATCCAAGTCTGTTCTGGGCCGCCAGATGAAGATGTACGGCACCAACAACCGAGCTACCACGTTTGCCGGTCTGAACAATATGAAGCTGGTCATCACCACCCATATGATGGCAGGTGTGCTGGCTGCACTGTCCGGCATCATTATGTGGGGCCGCTATAGCTCTGCCAAGCCCGATAACGGCGCCAGCTACACCATGCAGGCAATCCTGATCGCTGTCATGGGCGGAATCAGTCCCAACGGTGGCAAAGGCTCTATTCAGGGTGTCGTGGTGGCTGTGCTTATCATCCAGATGGTCAGCAGCGTACTGAATATGTATACCTGGATTCCCACCGCCTGCCGTCAGATCATCTGGGGTGCGCTGCTGCTGTTGGTTATGATTTTCAACTATGTGAACGATCAGCGTTCCAAGAAGCATTGATTGCGTGGGTTGCCTATGAAGATACATAACGTAACTGACCCACAATTTCGTCCCTATGGCACCGTCGTTACAGGTTACGACTTTGCCCCGCTGGTGGCTGCCATGCAGCAGAAGGTGATCCCTGCTGAGGGCATCGATTATGTGACTGATGATCCGGTCCTGGAAGCGTTGCCCATCTTCCGGCAGTTTACCAATGGCTTTTACGGCGGTATGTCGGTTGGCCTTGGATACTGCATGGGACATAACCAGAAGCTGAATGCACTGGAGTATCACCGTGGCTCCGAGGTAAATGTATCCGCAACAGATTACATTGTCATGGTCGGCAAGCAGCAGGATATTGCCCCGGACGGCACCTATGATTCCAGTCTTGTGGAGCTGTTCTATGTGCCCATGGGGCTTGCCGTGGAGTTCTACGCCACTACGCTGCATTACTGCGCCTGCCATGTGCGAGAAAGCGGTTATGCCCATGCTACCTTCCTTCCAAAGGATACCAACTGCCCCATAGACAAAGAATTTGTGGCCGTGACGCAGGAGGATCAGATCCTCTTTGCCCGGAACAAATGGCTGCTGGCACATAAGGACGGTGGCTTTGCACCGAATTTTCCGGTACGGCTCATCGGCGAGAACCTGACCATCACACCCGCCGACTGGAATTTTGCTCTGTAACCCCAAAGGCAGCGTCTGCCAGCCAATCAGCAGCCGCTACCATGGTTCCGGAAATCACGAACAGGAGGTTCAACATGAATTACGCAGGAAGATTCAATTCCTTTATTTTCAAAGGCCAGAATGTGTTTGATGCCATTGAGGCATACAAGCAGATGGATGGCATTTCCCATTTGGAATTCAATTACCCTGAACACATCGCAGGCTATGATCTGGAGGAACTGAAAAAGGCCATCGCTCCCCTCAAGGTCAACGGCTTTGCAGTGCGCTGGCGCAAGGAATGGCTGGACGGGGACTTCACCAATCCCAATGAGACGCTGCGTCGGAAGGCGATCCAGCTTGCCAAGGATGCCTGTGACACCTGCCGCGAGTTGGGCGGCTCTGTCATTACCCTGTGGTTCGAGAATGATGGCTTCGACTATCCGTTCCAGATGGACTATGGGTTCTGCTGGAACCAGTTGGTGGAAGGTCTGCGTGAGGTGGCGGACTACGCCCCCGATCTGAAGATCAGCGTTGAGTATAAGCCCTACGAGGAACGGGATTTCGCAATGGTGGACAGCACCGGCATGGTGATGTATCTGCTCAGCGAGGTGGATCGTCCCAATGTGGGCTGCACGCTGGACTTCTGCCATATGCTGATGAAGCACGACAGCCCGGCTTATGGTCTGGCGCTTGCCGCAATGAAAGGCAAGTTGTTCGGCTTACATATGAACGATGGCTACGGCTGGAAGGACAGCGGCCTTGTTTTCGGCTCCCTGAACTTCTCCCAGTCTGCTGAATTCATCTACTATCTCGAGCGCTACAACTATGACGGTGTGGTGTTCTTTGATACTTTCCCTATCCGCGAGGAATCCAAGGCCGAGTGTCAGGCAAACATCAATGCCTTTGAACTGATCAAGTCCAAGGTGGACCGCATCGGTGCCGACAAGATTCACGAGATCGTTGCCAAGCACGATGGTATCAGCGCTCAGACCCTGATCTGTGACCTGATGAAATAAGCCGTCCGAAAGGAGACTGCTGTATGAGAGATAAGATCGTTGTTGTTGGCAGCCTGAATTATGATATCATTCTCAAGGTATCCCGTCTGCCTGAGCGGGGCGAGACCTTCCCCGCTGACGGTGTTACGTTCAGCGCCGGAGGAAAGGGCGCCAACCAGGCTGTGCAGGCCGCCAAACTGGGCATAAAGACCTATATGGTAGGATGCATCGGCAAGGACCCTCAAGGTGATGTGCTGCTCCAGACCGCCCAAAAGTACGGATTGGATACCACCTACCTGCGTCGGGTAAATGTGCCCTCCGGCATGTCAAGCGTCCATGCGGTGGAGGATGGCAGCGTTTATGCCACTATCGTCCGGGGCGCGAACTTTGCAATCACCAAAGATGATATCGATGCAGCTGAGTCTGTGATGCGGGATGCTGCCATCATCATCCTTCAGATGGAGATTCCCATGGAGATCAACGCCTACGCGATTGCCAAGGCGAAAGAATGCGGCTGCAAGGTGCTACTGAATGCTGCACCTGCCGAAAAAGTGCCCGACGAGTTCCTAAAGCAGTGTGATATTATCGTGGTAAACGAGGTGGAGGCCGCCTTTTATCTGGCACAGGATATCACCGACCGGAGCGTTGCCGAACAGGGTGTCGCCATGTTGGCTGAGAAATACCAGGCTGACATCATCATGACGCTGGGCAAGCTGGGTTCCGTTGTGTACGATGGTGGTAAGACTACCTTTGTACCGTCTAAGAAGGTCAATGCCATCGAGACAACCGGTGCCGGTGACAGTTTCATCGGTGCTACCGGCTATGCACTCATTCAGGGCATGAGCTTGACCCAGGCCTGTGAGTTTGCGACCTGCTGCAGCGCCATTACAGTCTGCCGCCTGGGTGCTCAGGATTCCATGCCCACCCTTGCGGAAGTGAAAAACGCCCAGTTCTAAGCGCGGATGTTCTGAAAGATGCGCTGTCCGTTAACCTTCCCGAGCCTGTATTAAATATGAGACTGTGCAGACTTAATTAACAAAGCACTTTTCTTTTCAAATGTGTTCTCCTCTTCTTTTTTGTACGGCCGCCCTGTGGGTACACTCCACCCACAGGGCGGTTGTACAATAATACGCGGAAGCGTACATAAAAGGTGATGTGTTATTGAAGCTATGAATAAACTGTCTGGCTATCCCCCGTGGGAGAATTGGAGATTACAAGATTTCTTAATATGGGCGCAGGCAGCGAATCCGCTGCCTGCGCCTTTCTTATTTTCGACACCGCTCTACAAAATCCGTCATCAAATTATGGCGGATTTTGCAGAGCGGTGTCTTTTTTGTTGTGGAAAAGCCCCACAATACTGCTTAAACAGCTCTCTTGTTTGCGATTTCTCCTCTTTATACAAAAATGCAACAGCGTTTTTGGTTAGAATTCGCGGTCCTCCTTCTGAGATTTGACATTTTCTCAAATCTACATTTGGAGGTCTGCAAAATGGCAGAAAAGGACAAGTACATAACTCAAACTTCGCACCCCTAGAAATCCCAACTTTATAATCGAAAATCCGAAAT
>JBJDYL010000063.1:0-26036 GCA_051867285.1 Faecousia sp.
ATTGCCGATGGTCTCACCATCCAGAACACGGCGTGCCAGTTCACACATTGCATAACCGGCATCGGCGGGATCCCACAGAGTGATGCAGGTCAGGGAGCCTTCCTTCAGCAGGTCGCGGCACTCATTGGGCATACCAGTACCAACAACGTGAACCTTGCCCGCAAGACCCATCTCATTGATCGCACGTGCAATACCGGGGGCATCATCAGAGCAGGTGCCAACGAATCCAGTCAGCTCGGGATACTTCTTCAGAGCCTCTTTGGCCTTCTCGTATGCGGTCTCGGTGTTGTTCTCGGACTCAATACGAGGCAGCTCAGGCAGCAGGGTCATGTTGGGGTAGGCAGCAGCCTGCTGTGCAACCGCGCCATCAGCCCACTCGTTGTGGGAAGCGGTGGTCAGGAAACCAACCATGGTGGTGTAAATACCTTCTTTGCCCATCAGCTCTGCCAGCTGATCCATGATGTACGCACCGTAACCGGCGTTATCGAAAGCCTCGATATCATAGTCGCAGTTTTCGACGGTAGAGCCTTCATGGCAGATCACGACGATTCCCTTCTGACGGGCTTCTTCCAGAACAGACTCGCAGGCAACCGGATCAACAGGAACCACGCACAGTGCGTCGATGTCCTGGTTGATAACGTCCTGGATGATCTGAATCTGCTGTGCGGAGTCCGTATCGGTAGGACCGGTCATGTAGGCGTCCATACCAGTCTCCCCCGCCCACTTCTTGATTCCTTCATCCATGCGGATGAACCAGCCGTTGGTATTGCCTTTCACAACAACCGCAATCTTGTAGTTCTTATCGCCGTTTTCTGCAGCGCCGTTCTTGTTGGGCTCTGCGTTGGGGGTAGAAGCCGTGCTGCCGCCGCAAGCGGTGAACAAGGCAACACACAGTGCCAGAACCAGGGTCATGGAAATCAGTTTCTTCATCATATCCGTTTTCTCCTTTTTGTTTATTGTGTGCTTTATTCAAAAGGCAACTGCCTTTTAGAACCTGAAATGATTGTGTCATTCAATATTACGGTGACGGCTTTCCATCTGCTGGCAGGTCATACCCATTTCATCCCGCAGAAGCATTACCATGACATCAAACAGCAGGAACAGATGCTGCTCAAACAGATTGCCCATAGGCTGGATAGAGGGAACCACACGGGGATCTGTACCTTTATAGACCGCAGCGGGAACGAAAAGCAGATGATCTGCTGCCTGAGGAATGCGCTGATTGGGATCGCCAGTGATAATTCCGATGGATGCACCGTTAGCAGCAGCCCGCTCGGCAAGGTAATCGATATGACCGATCCTGCCGGAGCCGTCCACCGCCAAAAAGAGATCTCCAGACTTCATTCCGGGAGTTGTATCATCCCAGACCCAGTGCACTTTCTTGCCCAGGTGCATGAGCCGCATCGCAAAGCTCCGGGCAGCGATTCCTTCCCTTCCTGCTCCGACAACAAAGATGCTCTGTGCGGCGGCAATGGTCTTAACAAACGCTTCTAACTGGGGCAAGTTCTGCGCATCGAACACGCTTTTGTGTTCTTCGAGCACGGTTTCGGCATAATACTGATAGCTTTCTGCAAAGTTCACGGGAAACACCTTCTCTTTTTGTTTTTGTGGAATGTTTTATATTTTTGTAATCGCTTACATTTATAAACTAAAAAATATAGCCATTTCAGGCTCATTTTTGTAAGCGCTTACATTTTCTTGGTAAAATTTTATCTCCTTACCGATACCGTTGCAACTGGTGAACATACCGGTTATTGGGGAGATAAAATCCTATATTATTTTCGTTTTTCCGAACCACGCAGCAGAACTCTCGTGGGGACGGTGACGACCTCTCTCTCTCCGTCCATATTCTGAAGGCGGCGCAGAATCATTGCCATGGCCAGGCGGCCCATTTCCACAGGAGAGCGATCCACTACAGAAAGCGGATACCCGATGGTACGCAGATCGTCAATCTCATCGAAGCCCATTACGGCAATATCATCCGGAATGCGGATATTATGCTCGGTGAGATACCCCAGACAGCCCAAGGTCATGGAGTTGTTGCAGGTAAAGATTGCCGTAGGCGGCTCGTTGAGCGACAGCAGCTTTTCCGTGGCCAGATGTGCAAGGCGGGATTTTTGGTCGGCTGTGCAAACGTATTCCGGACGGATGGGAAGCCCTGCTTCCTGCATGGCATCCTGAAAGCCAATCCACCGCTCGTTCACAGGCCAATTATCCTCGCTGCCCTTGATGATTGCGATGCGGGTATGTCCCACCTGGATGAGTTCCTGAATGGCCTTGTAGACGCCCTGACGGTTATCCGCCAAAACTGAGCTGAAGTCCCGACCTTCAAGGAATCGGTCCATCTGCACGACGGGAACACCGCGGCTCTCAAACTCCTCCAGCGCATCCCCGGTTTCCTGATTTCTGCTGCTAACAGGGGAAATGATAACACCCTGGGGCTGCTGCTGGGCGACTGCCTTCAAGCATTTGTGCTCCCAACGAAGATCCTCGTCGGTATTCAGCAGAAGCACGTTGTAGTCATTTTCATTCGCCACCTGGGTGATGCCGCGGAGCGCCTGACTGAAAAACGGGTTCTCAATATCGGAAACCACGACGGCAATGTCCCGCGTGCTCTGGGTGCTCAGGTTGCGTGCCGATGCATTGGGGATATAACCGCACGCATCAATCACGCGCTGTACCTTGTCACGGGTCGCGGGTGTAACGGAGCTGCTGTTATTCAAAACCCGGGAAACTGTAGCAGTAGATACGCCTGCTATCTTTGCAATATCGTCAATTGTCATAAACTTTTGCCTTTATCATTTCTGCGGTATACAGCATATGTAACCGCTTACATCCGGATTATAGCACCAAAAAAATTATGCGTCAACAGATTTTGCTGCTCGCCGATCATTTTTGGAGTATTCATTAAAAACAGGTGTTGGTTTTTGAGCAACTTGCCCAAAGTCAGACCTTGTAACCCAGCAAAACACCCGCCACAGCCAGCAGTTTTTCCTTGGGACCGGTAAAAATCCATTTGGTCACACGCTCGATGGCGTGGTCAATACCGGTGGGTTTGCCTATGGTCTGCATGTTGCATTCCATCTCTGCGAAACCGCCGGAATTACCGTCGTCATTGTAGATATGGATGGAATAGCCGGTATCCCCCTCCATAAGAGGCGGTTCCTCAGAATAGAGCGCAGAGGGATTGTTGGGATAGTTGATGATGATGAGATAGCTGTCCTCTGTCTGCGAATCGGCGAGGTAGCCGAAGCGCCCGGTGAGGCTGGCAGCCTTGTAGGCGATCTTATAGCGAGAGTCACCGGTGATTTTCAGGCAGACACCGTTTTCTACACAGTACTCATGGTTTCCTGCAGGTTCATAATGGTCGGTGCCCCGGGACGGCCGGTACATGGGAATGAACAGAGTACCTTTGGGGCGAACCTGCAGCAGATCCCAGGATTCTGCATAGATGTCCTGATCGCTGGATGCTTTCAGGTCAAGTACCTGCTCATAACCGCAGTAGGAAAGTCCCTCCATCAGTGTGTCTGCATCGGACAGCTTACGCAGCGGGTTTTCTGCCTTTTGTATCATCCGCTGGAAGTCCAGGTGCATGGTACCGGTAACCGTGTTGTAGGATTCCATGTCCAAGCTTTGCGCCAGATACACCCGGTCACCTTCCCGATGCATAGTGAAGAAGCCGGGATCCATAGTCTTTGGCTGCTCCAGAGTCTCCCGGAAATGGCTGCGGTCTTTGATGTTGAACTGAATTTCCGGTGCGATCCAGATGCGGTCGCCGCCTGTATTCCAATTACGGTCGTCTACAAGCTTTTTGTAGGTGGCATCATTGCGGATGCTTTCCGGGATCCAGAACACGCCTTCGGGGTACGCTTCGCTGAATGGACCGAAAACATGACCGCCGTGTTGTGTCACCACAATTTGCCAGCCATCGCCCACTTCCAATACTTCGCAGCGCATCCCACAATGCTCAAAGACCTTGAGAATGCTTTGCATGGTCATAGTGAATTGCTCCTTTCATATAAATTATACTATTCTAGTATATCATCCTTTGATCGATAATTCTACCATCCGGCGGTCAAATGTCTAAATAATTTATTCATCAGGAAATCGTTCCATGCGGGAAGGACAGCTTTTTCTGCGCATAGGCGCATCGGATATTTGTCCGGCATCAACCGTGGTTTCCAATTCCTTGGATGTGACCCATTGAGCAGCCACCGTTTCCTCGGCCTGCAAGTGAATCTCCTGGGCGGTAATATCCCTGCGCAAAGTGAAACAATACCATAGCGATCTTTTCCCGAGCCGTCCCCAGAAGGGTAAAATCAGCTTGCTCCATCCACCCGTTTCCTCGGTCAGCTCCCGCTGGGCAGCAGGCAGGCTCTTCTCTCCTGCCTGCACGGAGCCGCTCTGATTCTCCCACAGATTGGGGTATTGCTCCTTCTCCGGTGCCCGAAGCGTGAGAAGCAACTGAGCATTGCTGTTTACAACCCAGATATTCACCGCAAGGTGGTAGGTCCCTGCGGGATGAGATGCGCCTCGCTCTATGGTCTGCCTAAGCAGATGCCTTTCTCCGTCATATAAATCCCTATTCTCCATTTTTTCCTCTTTCCGATGTAATACTCTGTAATGTAATTACGCTGAGGCTTTGTTTTCACATTCATTTTACAGGAGTGCCATCCATGTACAAATTGGGAAATCCGCAAAATCGTTTCCATGAATATGCTCTTTGCTCGTTTAATAATTCCCTTGACGATTGGTTTCCTTTGGAGTATATTGTATTTGTATCTAATACAAGTATAATATTTAACTGGAGAGAACTATGGATACAAAATTTTCCGTTGCGGTGCATGTCCTGATTCTCGTTTTGGAATCCCCAACCCCAATCAATTCAGATCAGATGGCCATGAGCATTGGCACCAATGCCAGCTATGTCCGAAAAATACTGGCGTTTCTGAAAAAGGCTGGGATTGTCGATGGTCACCGGGGGATCAGCGGCTACACGCTGATGATTGCCCCAGAACAGCTTACACTGCTGCAAATCTATCAGGCGGTTATGGAAGAACCAAAACCCCACCTTCTTGACATTCACCAGAACCCCAGCGACCGGTGTGTTGTTGGCCGTCATATCCGGCCGGTGCTGACCGGTATGTTTTCGGATATGGAGGATGCCTTTGCGCGCTCTCTTTCGGAGAAAACCCTTGCTGACTGCATTGCAGATATTCGTAAAAGGCTTTAACAATAGGAGGAACGATACATGAACGTTGTAGAAATCATTTTCAGCCCCACCGGCGGTACAGAAAAAGTCGCCCACATTCTTGGCAGACAGTTGGGTGAAAACACTGTCAAAATCGATCTGAGCGATTCCAAAACCGATTTTTCCCAGTGTGTGATCAACGGAGAAGATCAGGTGCTGATTGCTATGCCTTCCTTCGGAGGACGGGCCCCCGCCGAGGCAATCGAGCGTTTGAAGAAAATCGCAGGAAACGGTGCGAAATGCACCCTTATCTGCGTGTATGGAAACCGTGCATACGAGGATACCCTTGTAGAAATGGAAGATGCCGCGAAGGAATGCGGATTCCGGGTGGTTGCCGCCGTCGCCGCTGTGGCGGAACATTCCATCCTGCCCCAATATGCTACCGGCAGACCGGATGCCTCTGACGAAAAGCAGTTTGCGGACTTTGCCGCCAAGATTGCGGGCAAGGACAGTGACATTGCTTCTCTCCCCGGGAACCGCCCCTACAAAAAAAGCGGCGCAGGGCTTGTACCGAAGCCGACCAAAGACTGCATAAAGTGCGGTCTGTGCGCGGAAAAATGCCCCGTGCAGGCCATTGACCGGGTAAGCTTTGCGGCTGACCCGAAGCTGTGCATCGGCTGTATGCGCTGTGTAAAGCAGTGCCCCAAGAAAGCCAGAAAGGTCAACGGTGCCATGGTTTCCGTTGCAGCCATGGCAATCAAGAAGGCCTGTTCTGTGAGAAAAGAAAATGAGCTGTATCTGTGAAATGGGCATGAAAACCGGCGTTGTGGATGTGGGCGGCGGACTGCGAGGAATTTACGCCGCCGGTGTGCTGGACTATTGCATGGATCAGGGGATTCACTTTGATCTGGGCATCGGCGTTTCGGCGGGAAGCGCAAATCTGGCTTCCTATGCGGCAGGGCAAAGAGGTCGCAATTACCAATTCTACACTGAATACGCTTTCAGAAAGCAGTACATGAGTCTGGGCAATTTTATGGCAAGAAAATCCTATGTGGATTTGGATTATGTCTATGGCACGCTGAGCTGTGCCGACGGGGAGAATCCGCTGGATTATGCCGCCCTGCGGGACAATCCCATGGCGTTCTATGTAGTTGCCACGGAAGCGGAAACTGGACAGGCGCGCTATTTTGACAAGTCCCATATCCATCAGGATGACTACAGCATTATGAAAGCATCCTCTGCAATCCCCTTTGTCTGCAAGCCCTATACCGTTGGGGGCACCGCTTATTACGACGGCGCATTGAGTGACCCGGTACCCGTTGAGAAAGCGTTTCAGCTGGGCTGCGACCGGGTGGTTCTGATTCTCACCAAGCCGGAGCAAATGCTCCGCAGCCCCAAAAAGGACGAGAAGCTGGCCGCCTGTATTCGTCACGCCCACCCGGCTGCCGCGGAAGCATTATGCCAGCGGGCGCAGCGGTACAACGAAAGTGTGGCACTGGCCCGGATGCGCGCCAGACAGGGCAAGGTGCTGATCGTTGCCCCGGAGGACACCTGCGGTGTGGATACGCTGACAAAGGATAAGCAGGCACTGCGCAGGCTCTATGAAATGGGATACGCAGATGGGCAAAAAATTACGGACTACTTATACAAAGAAGGGTAAGACCATAGGCAAAATTCAGATCATGACCGATTCCTCCAGGCAATTGACAACATTGCTTTTTTCACATATAATTAAAGAGCATTAGCAAAATTCGCGCATACCGAACTATCAAGTCAGCGCCCGTCAGTTCGGCTATCCTTCGCTGCAATACAGGAAACATTAGAGGCAAAATATGGAACTTTGGGACTTATATGACGCGGAACGTCATTATCTGGGACAGACTATGGAACGGGGGGTGTCTCACCCCGCGGGAACCTATCATCTTGTTGTGAATATCTGGGTCGTGGACAGCAACGGCAAAGTTTTACTTACGCTCCGGGCACCAGAAAAAGAGCAATACCCCAACCTGTGGGAAAATCAGGGCGGCTCCGTACAGGCAGGTGAGGAAAGCCTCCCTGCGGCACAGCGGGAACTGTTTGAGGAAACGGGCATCTGGATGGAACGCCGGGAATTTACCCATCTGGGTACTTCTCTGGAAAAAACAGCCATGGCGGACATTTACGCCGTGCGAAAGGATATACCTGTTCAGGATATCCACCTGCAGGCAGGCGAGACTGTGGCGGCAAAGTGGGTCACGCCCCAAGAACTGGAATCCATGGCCGCTTCCGGGCAGATGTCCGATGCTACCATGCGCAGGCGTAAGGCTGTGCTTCCAGCATGGAACGCTTTTGTATTGGGCAGATGAATTACGGCAAAGGCATTTGGGCTCAATTCCGAAACAAAAAATCGGCCGCTAAATAACTCCAAACGAAAAACGCAGGTCCTCCCTGGTATCAGGAAGGGCCTGCTTTTTTATTCATGGTTGTGGATCACTTTTGCTCAAAACGTGCAAACCAACCACAGCCGGAAAAAATCACTTTTCTTCGTCGGGCTTTCGGGTTATTCAACTAGCGGCTTTGGCAGTTTTTTCCTTTGCTAACCTGCTTAAATGGTACTTGCCCTTGGACGGCTCGACGCCCAAGGCTCCATAGTGTCATCGAGTCCTGTATCGTCCACCATACACGAAAAATCCGGACTTATTCCCAATCAGGAACGGGTTCGGAATTCTTGTTTCTATCAAAGACATTGTGACACTGAAATGATTTTCATTTTTTGAACAGGAGTGACTAGATAGACGAGAACCACAATTTCAGCCCTGAGAAGTTCGGACTTCTCAGGGCTTTTGTGGATATTTTCCGATTATCTGTGCGATGCAGCACATTGCCTTCATTAGGAAAAATCCGCTGCCAGATCGATAATGCGGCCTGCACAGGCACGTACGGCTTCCTCGCTCAGAAGACCTTCCTTTACGGCCTGACGGATGTTGGCAGCATCCTGGGGATTGCCGGGCATGATGATGTCATTTCCGGCATCGGCGCACATCCATGGGGTGCTTCCGTCTTCCGGTACGGTGGTGTACCAGTCGGTCATGAGAATGCCGTCAAAGCCCCACTCCTCCCGGGCCACGGTGGTGCACAGGTCCTTTCTATTGGCGCTGTGGACACCGTTGATCAGGTTGTAGGAGGTCATAATGGCCTTGGGGCTGCTGGATTTCACCGCGATTTCAAAATTGCGCAGGTAGATCTCCCGCAGTGCCCGCCGGGAAATCTGGCAGTCCACACCCATCCGATTGTCCTCCTGATTGTTGCCGGAGAAATGCTTGATGGTCACGCCGCAGCCCTTCCGACTCTGGACGCCCATTGTTACCGCAGCGGCGGCAGCGCCTGCCAGCAGGGGATCTTCGGAAAAATACTCGAAATTCCGTCCGCACAGGGGATTTCGCTGGATGTTCATGCCGGGAGCCAGCCACATATCCACATGGAATTCCTGCATTTCCACTGCAATGGCCTTTCCGAATTCCACCATCAGATCCACGTCCCAGGTCTGTGCCAGAGCGGTCCCCACCGGGAAGGCGGTGCAGTACTGATAATAAAGGTCGGCGTTCTCGTGGTACGTCATAGGCTCCAGGAACCCGTTCTCTAGGCTGCCGAACACGCCCACGCCATACACCCGATCCGTTTCTCTGTCCACCTCGTAGCTCTGCCGCAGACGCAGACCGGCAGGACCGTCGGCCATGATCAGGGATTTCACGCCGTACTCTGCCTCCAGTGCTTCGGAGGTTTCGCCGGCAGAGCCGGGAACTCGAATGCCCGCAAAACCTAGGGTGCTGGCGCCTTCGGTAATGTTGCCGTACAGTAACGGAATCAATTTCTCCAGGGGCTGGTTTTCAGCATAGTGCCGGGGCGCGAATGCCCGCACAACCTTTGCGGGCACAAAGGCGTATACCGGAACACCCCGGGTTTTGGCATCCGACAGCCACGCCTGTTCCTGCTGACGGATCTTTTCAGGCGCGTCCAGTTCTTCCATAGGCTCCGGCAGGGGGAAGCAGGGGGTGGTCTCCTCGATGACCGTATCCTGTGCCACTTCCAATACGGCTGCCAGAACACCGTCTTCGATGCTGCGGCTGACCCAGATGCCGTAGCTGCCCTGCTGAACCATCCAGCAGCTCTTGAGGCTGTGGAAGCTGGCAATGGCCTTGCTATCGAAGGAAACCGTCACCGTTTCTTCCCCACCCGGTGCGAGGCTCTTGGTTTTGGCAAAGCCCACCAGCCGTCGAGCTTCCTTGGGGATGCCGGACTGGGGCAGGGAGACATAAATCTCCACCACCTCCCGGCCGGAGAGGCTGCCAGTGTTCATTACCCGGACTCCCAGAGAAACCTTTCCGTCTTCAATGGTTACATCCGCCAGTTCCGTTTCAAAGGTGGTATAGGACAAGCCGTGACCGAAGGGGAACAGAGGTTCCACGCCGAAGCTGTCGAAATACCGGTAGCCTACGAAAATGCCTTCCCGGTAATATTCCATGCTCAGATCGCCGTTCAGATAGCTGAAACTGTCGGAATAGGGAATGTCCTCGTAACGCTTGGGCCAGGTGGCGGTGAGACGACCGCCGGGAGAGGCCTTCCCGAAGAGAACATCGGCAACTGCATCGCCGGCCTCCTGACCGGGCTGGGAGATATTTAGTACCGCCTGAATCATGGAACACTCTTCCAGAATGTCCGTCAGCTCAATCACACCGCCGGCGTTCAGAATCACTACGGTGGGTACCTTGCAGCTGTTCAGCAGACGAAGGGTTTCCTGCTCCCGCTGGCTCAGGTAGTAGTCTCCTGCGGCCAGACGGCGGTCCTTGCCCTCGCCGGAAATGCGGCTGATGACAAAGATGGCAGCTTTCGCTCCGGCAACGTCCTCCCGGGTTACGGGACGGCCCTCCGGCAGGACAAAAGGATTGGCGCTGTAGGCATCGAAGCAGTTCTCTACAGTCCTGGCCTTCTCCAGCACCTGCTGCTTCCAGTTTTCTCTGGCAACGTCATAACAGGCTTCGTATTCCTCCAGCCATGCCCGGCTGACGATGGGAATTCCTGCGTTCTGCAGGCCCTCGTAAATGGACACAGTCCACCGGTTGTTCACATCACCGGAGCCAATGCCGCCTTTCACGGTTTTCACCGCGCCGCTGCCCAGCAGGGTAACCGGTACTTTTTTCAGAGGCAGCAAGCCTTCATTCTTAAGCAACACCATGCCCTCGGCAGCTATCTGCCGGGCAAGGCTGCCGTGGGCTTTTTCACGTTCCGAGACCGCAGGATTTGTGGTACCGCTGTGGGAAAAGGATAGAATGGGATTCATAGTTTTTCTCCTTGCGAATAGTTGTACGGCAGGCAGGAAGAACCTGCCTGCCGTACGGAAAATTGGATAGTGAGGAAGCAAATTATGCTTTTTAACCGCCGATTTTTTGTGAATGCTTCCATTACTTTTTCGTTTTTGCCATTTTCTGATAATTGTCAATGCCTACTGCAATCAGAAGGATAAAGCCCTTGGCAACGAACTGGGGATAGGTGCCCAGACCAATGATCTGCATACCGGAGGAGAGCACGCCGAGAATGAGAACACCGACAACAACGCCCCAGATCTTTCCGGAGCCTCCCTTGAAGGACACGCCGCCGAGGATGCAGGCAGTCATGCAGGTAAATTCTGTACCCGGACCCGTGGCAGAAGTGGCGGAGCCTGCCCGGCCAGTGAGGATAATTGCTGACAGAGCTACCAGAAAGCCGCTGATGACAAACACCAGAATCTTTATTCTGTCAACGTTCACGCCTGCGAGCCGTGCCGCCTCGTCATTGCTGCCTATGGAGTAGACATAGCGCCCAAAATAGGTTTTTTTCAGGATCCAGCTTGCGGCAACTACCACCACCAGCATGATAATGACGCTGAAGGGAATGGGGCCCACATATCCCTGACCGAAAAATTTGAAGCTGGCAGGCAGCCCGTATATGGATTCGGATTTGGAAATGATGTAGGATATACCCTGATAGATCGTCATGGTGCCAAGGGTAACGATCAGTGGGTGGACCTTCAGCTTTACAGTGGCAATTCCGTTGAAAACACCCAGCAACACGCCGACGGCAAGGCCGATCAGGATGGAGACTGCCACAGGAAGATGCCACTTCATCATCGCGACCGCTGTCATGACACACACAAGGGACATTTCATATCCAACGGAAAGGTCCATGCCTCCTGCAATCATAATGAATGCCAGACCCACGGCGGCAATGATGACATAAGACTGTTGGACAAAAATATTTACCAGATTCTTTGCGGTGAAAAACACCGGATTGATGAGGGAAAACAGAAGGATCAACGCAATCAGCACCAAAATAATGGTGTATTTACTGAGTGTCTTTTTCACAACATCCATGTCAATTTCTCCAATTTAATAATTAGATGCGTATTTCAGCACAGTTTCCTGACTGAATTCGTTTTTCTGCAGCTCGCCGGTGATCCGTCCGCCGGCCATGACCAGGATCCTTTGGGACATGCCCAGCAGTTCCTCCATATCCGACGAGATCATGATGATCCCAATGCCTTGATCCGCCAGCTCGCACATGAGTTCATAGATTTCGTGCTTTGCGCCTACGTCGATGCCCCGGGTAGGTTCATCGAAGATGACCACCTTGGACTGACCCGCCAGAGTCTTGGCTATGACCACCTTCTGCTGGTTGCCACCGCTGAGGTTGCGCACAAGCTGCTCCATGTTGGGCGTCTTGATGCGCAGGGTGTCACGGTATTCTTCGGCGATCCTTTTTAGCTTCTTATCGTCTACGACCAGACCGTTTGACATTTTCTTTATGGTATTCGCGCCGACATTCCATTCAATGCTCTTTTCGAGAAAGCACCCCTGACTTTTTCGGTCCTCCGGGATAAGGCCGATGCCCTCCCGAATGGCGTCGGAGGTATTGCGGATATACAGCTGCCTGCCTTCCAGGAATATCTTTCCGCTTTCACACTTGTCTGCGCCGTACAGAACCCGGGCAAACTCTGTCCGTCCCGCACCAATCAGACCGGCGATGCCCAGAATTTCGCCTTTGCGCAGGGTCAGGCTGATATCCCGATCCCCGTTTCCGCAGAGGTTTTCCACCCGCAGCAGGTCCTCCGGAAAGGTGTTTTTGGGGGTGGGATATGTGTTGCTTAGCTCTCGGCCTACCATGAGCCGGATCAGCTCGTCCCGGTTCGTATCTTTGACATTCAGGGTATCGATATACTGTCCGTCCCGCAGGACAGTCACTCGATCTGCAATTGTGAATATCTCGTCCATGCGGTGGGATATGTAGATGATTGTGATGCCCTTTTCCTTCAGGGAGCGCACAATCTCGAACATCACGTCCACCTCATTCACAGTCAGGGGTGCGCTGGGCTCGTCCATGATCAGCAGGCGGCAGTTTTTGGAGATGGCTTTCGAAATCTCCACGATCTGCTTCTGTGCAGTGGACAGGGATTCTACAGTAGCGGAAGGGTCGATGTCAATTTTGAACTGCTCAAAAATCTGTCTTGCCCTGGCCTCCATGGCCTTGTAGTTGACCAGACGGCCCAGCTTGTCACCAAAACAGATATTCTCAGCGGCAGAAAGCGTTTCGACCAGGTTAAACTCCTGATAGATAACCTCGATGCCCCGTTCTCTGGACAGAGACGGGGTCATTTTTTTGAAGTGCTCGCCCTGCCAGATGATTTCCCCCTCATCAGGTGCGATTGCGCCGGAGATCGTCTTGATCAGCGTGGATTTGCCTGCGCCGTTTTCTCCAAGAAGCGCATGAACCTCGCCTGGAAGGAAATCAATGGAAAAATCCTTCAGCGCTACGACACCGGGGTATTTCTTTGTAACATTCCGTAAGCTTAAAATAGGTTCCATCAACGATTCTCCTGTATTATGATGCAAAAGGGAGTGCATGGAAGCCATGCACTCCCTGGTTGTTGCAAATCAGCGGAAGTCGGCTACATTTTCCGTAGTGATCTTGGACAGGGGATCAAAGTTATCCTTTTCGTAGGGCTCTCCCGCGAGAACTTTTCTTGCCAGCCGGTAGGTGTCACCGACCAGATCGTTGCTGCCGAAGTTGACAATGGCACGCAGAACGGACTCATTTCTGGCAGACATCTCAATCAGCTCAAGGGCGGGATCGGAGATGTTGGAGGAGAACACGCCGAAGGTGGCGGGATCGCTGACAGTTCTCATGGCCCATTCATTGACACCCAGCGCGCCATCGGTATTATAGGTCAGAACACACTTGATGTCGGGATGGTTCAGGTAGAGGTTTTCCATAGCGGTCTGCGCATCCGCATTGAGGGTAATGTCACCGGTGGCTTCCACCAGAGTGACCTTGTCATTCATTTCCGCCAGAGTGAGCATGCCCTCAGTTCTCTTGTTCATGTCGGGAGTAGTGCGTGCGCCGAGAATGGCGACCTCAATGCTGCCTGCTGCGGCGTCAGGATAGGTCGCATCAATCCAGTCGGAAGCCAGCTCCGCCATCATGCGGCCATCCTCAAACTGGTCGGTGAGCATGGAGGTGTCATAAACGCCGGTGTCAGCAGAGGCGATCATGACCTTCGTGCCGGCATCCATGGCTCTCTGGAGGGCATCGCCGATGCCGGTAGGATCGCATGCCATCACAATGATGAGGTCATAGCCTGCCGCATAGCAGTTCTCCACCTGATCGATCTGGGTTGCGGCGGAACCGCTAGCGGACATGATGTCCACGATTACGCCATCAGCGGTAAACAGATCCTTCACGCCGCCGGTGAGCCATGCGAGGAAGTCCTCGGAGGTATCGGGCACCAGATAGCCAACCTTCTTACCCTCAATACCGGAGGTCTGAGGTGCATCAGCGGGAGCGGAGGTTTCAGCGGGTGCTGCACTGGTGGCGGCATTTCCGGCGCTGCCGGTGCTGCCGCAGCCTGCAAGCAGGGACAGTATCATAACGACACAAAGAGCAGCTGCAACGAGTTTTTTGACCATTTCTTTTTCCTCCTAGTTTTCCGGGGAACATCTCTTCCCCTAATCTGACTTTATTGTAAAGAAAACGAAAAAGAAAAATCATGCTAAGTGTAATGCAAATCATTCCATTTTGTGACTTGCAGATCTGTTGTCGGAAACCCCTGCTGATACTAGTTTTTCATAAAACGGTTAAATACCGTTTTATGAGACCGCTGTCAAGCGGTCAGCGGCATCGCCGCTAAAAAACGTAGTCCATACATTTCTCGCCGCCTCTGGCGGCCTGCGAGAAAAGCGCAGGATAAAATGGTATTAACCATTTTCAGTGTGTCAAAAAAGTCCCAAAATAGCGATGTCATTGCGAACCAGCCCGCAGGCTGGTGTGGCAATCCCCTAAAACTACAGAAAAACTGCATATTTTGCATGGAAAATGTTTGTAAATCGGGGAGATTCCCACGCCAGTGTGAGCACTGGCTCGGAATGACATCGTTTTTCGACAGTCTGGAAATGGTATTACCCATTTTATCGAGAAATAGTATGAAAACCCCATCCGGAAATAGAAAAAACAGGATATCTGCCGCAAATAATGGGCCGCGCCCTTGGTGAAGGGCGCGGCAGACTGGTTCAGTTACACATTGGGCATTTCTGCCAGCCACGGCATAGAGGGCTGTGCACCGCAGCGGCAGACGGTAACCGCGCTGCATTCAGTAGCGAACCGACATGCGTCCGGCAGCGTTTTTCCATGGAGCAGACCATATCCCAAAGCACCGATGAAGGAATCGCCCGCGCCGGTGGTCTCCACAGCATTCACTTTCTTTGCCGGGATAAACACGGCATCCTCTTCGCTGCAAACAACGCTGCCCAGCTTCCCCAGCGTAAAGACGCAGCTGATTCCAAGCCTGCGGCTCAGTTCGACAGCACCCTGCTTGGCGGCATCCACACTGTCCACGGGATAGCCCACATAGAACTCCGCTTCCACCTCGTTGACCACCAGAATATCCAGCTTGCTCAGGTATGCAGCTTCAAATGGGGCAGCAGGCGCTGCGTTCATCAGCACGGCGCAGCCGCAGCTCTTGGCCTTATCAATGGCATACCTGTTGATTTGGGCGGGTATTTCCATTTGCAGGATCACCAGCGCGGTTTCGGCCATCAGCGGCGCAAGGGCGTCAATATCCTCCTCGGTGATGGCATAGTTCGCACCTCTGACGATGACGGATTTCACGCTGCCATCGGGCAGGGCATTGACAATGCCCATTCCTGTAGGGGTATCACAGACACGCACATAGTCTGTGTTCACACCGAACTCCTTCGCCGCCTGAATCAGCACGGCACCCTGGCTGTCGTTTCCCACGCATCCTGCAAGATATGTGGGGATACCCAACTTTGCCGCCTGAACCGCTTGATTCGCGCCTTTACCACCCGGGCTGAAAACTGCGTCGTCTGCCGGAAAGGTTTCCCCAAACTGGGGAAACCGCGAAAGCTTGAGAATGATGTCGTAATTCATGCTGCCAATGACGACGATTTTATCTCTCATTTCCGACACCTCGCTTATTTCAGAAGATCCAGGATCAGGCGCTGGGCGCGGATTCCGTCGTGTTCGGAAACCACCCGGTCAATTGCCTCCTGGCCTATGCGGTCAACCTTGCTTTTAATCAGTTCAAAGGCTTCTATATTTGCTTTACACTCCGCTTTTGATTCCTCGCGGATGGGGAAGGTGTCGAAGAATACCACACCGTCGTAGTGATAGCGCTCCAGATAATAAATGAACTCCGCCGACTGCGAAAAGCTGACGGAACCGAAGATCAGTCCGCTGTCCTTCCAGCCGTAGCCGTCGTTCATGTGGAGGCCGAACAGCTTGCCTTTTGCGGCAGCCAGCACCAGCCCATAAGCGGGATTGTCATGCTTCATCAGCATGTGGCAGTAGTCCAGCGTGCAGCCCACATTGGGACGATCAACCTCCCGGATCAGGTACAGCGTCATTCCGGCGCTGTCCACTATTGCAAAATCCCGCTCCTCATAGGGCTTGTACTCGATGCTGATCTTCAGGTCGGGCGCATAGTCGGCAACCTCCCGGAGCCCGGAAACCAGCTTGTTCCAGCTGTCCTCATAGTCCATCTGGAAAGGATAGTCAAAGCCGTCGTTTTCAAACCACAGGGTGATCACACTGCCGCCCAGCTCCCGGCAGGTGTCGCAGGCGTCCTTGGTGAGCTGAATCGCCTTCCGGCGCAAATCGCTGTCGGGATTAGTGAAGTCGCCGTCCAGCCACTCCCTACGCCAGCGGACGGCAAAGCCGTTCACCTTCAGAGGGACAATGGCCGCCTTCAGCGCATTCAGATCATAACCTGCAATGTGCTCAGGGTAGTTGAACTCCAGATGGGTGATGCCATCCATCTTCTTAAATGCCTCGATGGCGTCAAATACTGTCTGACCTTTGAAAATAAAAGAATTGAATCTGCCTGCATAGTTCATACAAATACCTCTTTCCCTTTGACGGTACTCTTATGGTACATAAAACGGGAAAGTGTTACATTCCACTATGTGGCAGGTAATCTTCCGTTTTGTAGCTTTTCCGGCGAAAAAGAGGGTGACAATTCTGGGCTTTGCTGGTACAATAGGATAAACAAGGCAGCACCCTTCAACAGAATGGAGGTATTCCCATGGCAAGCGGAAACGAAATCTTCGTCTATGACGGTCTGAACTTTGAGGACGAAGCCAACATCCTGTTTATTTATCCCAACCTGTCCCAGAAGCTGGAATTCCCACCGGAATTTCCCGCCATCATTCAGGTGCATCTGGAGCACCCGGCCATGTCTGTACCCCTACACTGGCATCCCGGTCCGGAGCTGATCTATACCCGGAACAAAACGGTAACCGTGATTCTGGATGGCAAGCGGGTCACAGCAGCGCCGGGAGACTTCGTGCTGATCGGCAGCTATGTTCTGCACGCTATTGAGCCAAAGGCAGACGAGGTGCGGCAGGACGTGATGTCCGTCACCTTCCAATCTCGGTATCTGGAACGAATGCTGCCGGAGATGGGCAGCTGCGTGATCTCTTACAATGCACCCAATGCCACCAGCGAAAGCCGGGAAGTCATGGGCAGCCTTCTGGAGCAGCTGCGGGTTCATGTGGAGAAGTCTGCGCGCAGGGCGTTTATGACCAATGCCTACCTGTTCCATATTCTTGATCTGATGTACACCGATTTTCTGGTGGGGCATCAGGATAATCATCTGAAAAATCTGGAAGTCAGAAATAAAATGGTGGATATTCTGAGCTATATCGATACCAATTACCAGCAGCCCATGACAACCCAGTCTGTGGCGGACCACTTTGGCTATACCCGTGAGTATTTCTGCCGTCTGTTCAAGCAGTACAGTAACCACACTTTTAAGCAATATCTGACGGAGCTGCGTCTGGCAGCGGTGGTTCAGAATATGAAGCTTTCCAACCGCAGCGTGGCCACCATTGCAATGGATGAGGGCTTCCCCGATGAAAAGAGTTTCTTTATCGCTTTCCGGAAAAAGTACGGTGTGACCCCGGCACAATACAAAAAGGCCATGGGGCGCAGATAATACAAAGCAGAATAGACACAGTACAAATACGCTCGGACGAAAGGTGTCCCGGCATTCCCGCGCATAGGTGCGCAGGAATGCCGGGACTGTTTTTGCGCTTTTTCCATACCGGAAAGAGGTCACAAAACGGAAGGAGAAACACACAATTCGGATAATATGTTTTGAAAAATATTTGTATGATATATCTATCAAACGCACCGCGGTAACCGATACCTCTCCGGCAGAAGGCAGCAGGGAGCTTATGACCGAAGGATTTGAAGCAGCGGTGCAATCGTGTAAACCAAAATCCAATCAAACGAAAAGAGGTCAAAAATTATGGAACAATCTATGGAAAAAAAGTACAACTACCCCACCGGCGTAAAATACAAGGTGTTCCAGGTCGCCATCCTGTCCCTGTCGCTGCTGCTGGCTTCCGTCTCCATCGGCGGCATGCTGCTGGGTGACCTGGCAGCAGAATACCCCGATGCACCTGTCTGGCTGATCCAGAGCTTTGTAACTTTCCCCACCATCGGCAACATGATTGCCAACATCGTCGGCGGCGCTTCCGCTGCCAAGATCGGCAAAAAGAACCTGTGTCTGGTGGGCATTGCGCTGGCAACCCTGGGTGCGTTCCTGCCCATGTTCGTGCCCTCCCTGCTTGGAAAGATCGCCCTGCGTGTTGCCGCCGGCTTTGGCATTGGCCTGATCCAGCCTCTGTCCGCCTCCCTGATTATTGACTGCTTCGAGGGCATGACCGCAAACGTTATGATGGGCTTCCAGTCCTCCTGTGTCGGTCTGGGCGCTTCCATCTTTGCTTACACCATGACCGCAATCATGGCCCGCGACTGGCATTTCGCCTATTGCGCACACCTGTACGGCGTCGCAATCTTTGTTCTGGTCCTGTTTGGCGTTCCTGCTTTTGTCAACGATATCGGAAGAGATACTCCCGCTGCTGCCGAGACTGTCACTACCAAGAAAACTGCCAGCAAACTGCCCGCGGCCTGCTGGCTGGCCTTCGCAGCACAGCTTATTTTCGGTTTAGGCTTCGGCTGCCTGGACAACTGCCTGTCTCTGGCTGCTGTTGAGGTGGGCATTTCCACCGTTTCCGCCGCTGCTATCGCCTCCTGGGGCGGCATGGCTGCGCTCATCGGCGGTCTGTTCTTTGGCGTAGTCAAGGGTAAAATCGGCTACAATGTGGGCTGGGTCTCCCTGCTGCTGACCATCGTGGGCTTCCTCATGGTGGGCTTTACGGATACGGTTCCCATGTGGTATGTGGCAGTTACCCTGCTGAAGGTCGGCTTCTGCTGGTGGATGCCCTACATCAACTTCCTGGCAAACGACGGCACCGACGAATCCAACTCCGCCCTTGCTACCTCCCTGGGTTTCTTCGGCAACTCCTTCGGTGCGTTCATCTTCGCGTATGTTCTGGCTATCGTCAGCAACCTCATTGGCGGCATGACCCAGCATCAGGCCTGGTTCTACGGCTGCGTGTGGCTGTCCATCGCCTTCGTTCTGGTTGCTTTCAACCACTTCAAGAACTACAAGCACTATGCGGAATTGAAGTAATCCGGCCCGCTATTCAAAATATACCATAATGGAGGAGAAACATGTACGATCCCAAAGTATTTGATCCTCGCCCGATCATGGCTGAGCGCGAGCTACTGGATCCCATCCCCACGCCCAATCCTGCAGAGTTTCCCCATGAAGATTATGTACCCGAAGGCTGCCATGTTTTGACCAATCTGGCAGATGACTGGGGATACAACATCGATATCCGCCGCACTGTATACAAGAATCTTGACAGCCGCCAGCTGGTGCTCAAAGTTCTGGTGCCCGTTATTGACCATCCCAACGAGAATGTCAAATGGCCCTGCGTGGTTTACAGTCAGGGCAGCGCCTTCCACGAGGAATGGCTGTGCAACAATCTCGTCCGTCACATCCGGCTGGCTTCCCAGGGCTTTGTGGTTGCCATCGCCCAGTACCGGCCTTCGGAAACAGCTCCCTTCCCGGCGCAGGCAGAGGATGTGAAGTCTGCTGTCCGTTTTGTCCGCAAAAACGCAGAGCTGTTCAATGTTGACCCGGAGCATATTGCCGTTGCCGGTGATTCCTCCGGCGGACACACCGCGCTGATGGTCGGTTTTACCGGCGACGGTGAGCTGGATGACGGCGTTTACGGGGAAACCTCCAGCAAGGTCAACTGCATCGTAGACTTTTACGCGCCTACTGTCTTTGCGCTGATGAACTATTGGCCCAGCTCTCAGAATCACTGGGATCCCAGAAGTCCGGAGGGCTACGAGATCGGCTTAAAGCATGTTCTGGAAAATCTGGACGAGGCCGACAAGACTATCCCCATGAACTACCTGTCCGCAGAGAAACCGACGCCGCCTACGCTGATTATCAACGGAAGCCGGGATATGCTGGTTCCAACCTCCCAGAGCACGTTCCTGTATGAGACCATGAAAAAGCTGGGCAAGACAGTGGAGTATTACCGCATTGATCAAGCGAACCACGGATTCCTGGGCTGGAACAACGACACCGTTATGGGCATAGTTGTTGATTTCCTGAAAAAGTATATTTGATTTCCCCCTTTTCGCCAGTTTCCTCGTAGGGCTGCCGCTTCAGCGGCAGTCCTGCAGGGAAATGATACTTGCCTTTGTCTGCGGCACATTCTAAAAACGGCAAATGCAGGCAAATCCCATTTCCAGCAGTGCAGCACAAAATACAGCAGCAAGGAGACATAACTATGGAAATCAGCAAGACAATTTACGCTTCATGGAACCATAATTTCAGAGAACAGCGGGATGTGGAGGTCTGCTATACACCGGATGTTGTCTACGCAAAGCGTGAAACCGGCGATCTGTGCTTACAGATTCTGACTCCTGTTGCTCCCGTATACCCTGCCGGAGAGCCGTTTGTGCCGGAAGATCCGGATTTGAGACGGATTTTGGACTGGATCGGCACCAATCCATTTGGCGATGTACCGATTGATCCCCCCAGATATCCCTGTATCATTGAAATTCCCGGTTCCGGCTGGGCCGGCGGAGACGGTCACCGCCACATTCCTGCCATGACACGGCTTTGTGAGGCAGGTTTCGTGGTAGCCTGCATTTCCTACCGGGGCACCTTCCAGGATAACGTCCGTTTCCCTGCCGCTGTGCAGGATGCCAACGAAGCCGTCCGCTTTATGCGGGCAAATGCGGATATTTTCCATGTGGATCCTGACCGCATCGGTGTATTCGGGGATTCCTCCGGCGGGCATACTGCCGCCATGGTTGGCCTGACCGACCGGGAAACAAGGTTCAATATCGGCGAGAATCTGGAGCAGAGCAGTGCTGTGCGCGCTGCCGCTATATACTACGCCCCCAATGATCTGAACAGTCTTTTGGATGACCGAAAGGCTGAGGGAAAGCAGCTTCGCCCCGGAGAGGATCCCTATCCCTTTGAAGGCTGGGAGATCTTTGGCGGTTCCTTCCTGAGTGACACAACCATGACACCGGAAGAGAAGCTGAAAGACGCTTCCCCCATTCAATACATTACCGGGGATAAAAAGCTGCCTGCCATGCTGTTCCTGTGCGGTGATGACGACCAGATCATTCCCATGGAGCAGGGGCTCCGATTCTGCCAGAAGCTCCGCGATAACGGCGGTCGGGCAGAGTTTATCAAGGTTGCCGGCGGTTTCCACGGTCATGGCTGCTGGACATTGGAAGCGATGGATGAAGTGATAAAGTTCTTCAAGGTATATCTGTAAATCTCACAAACAGTTCTTCTGTTCCCATAGATGATTTCTTCCTTCTTCACCCTCCAGAAACTGCCGCGCCGCAGAAAGCGGTGCGGCAGTTTCCTGTCCAGGGAAAATCCTATCATTTGGAGATGTTATTTTGAATCAGATTCGAGAAAAAGAATTGACCCAGGAACAGGCGGCAGAGGTCATGGATTTTGCCATCTGCCTGGGAGAAGAAATACTGGTTCGCGGCGGCGAGCTGTGGCGGGTGGAGGCCGTCCTGAATGAGGTCTTTCAGGACTATGGGCTGAAAAATACGGCCATTTTTATGCTCCCGCACACACTGCTGATTACGACCTACAAAGAAGGCGAGCAGTCCATTCTGCGGCACAAGAATATCGGCGCCATCGTGGTGGATATGGAGAAGTTGTCCCGACTGAACACACTGATCCGGCAGGTACGGGAAGAGCAGCCCGAACCGTCTGAACTGAGTGGAATGCTGAAAACAGCGGTTGCGGGCAAAACCTACTCCCGCCCCATGACTCTGCTGGGCATGGTGATTGCTCTGCTGTCTCTGAACTATATTATCGGCGGCGGCTGGAAAGACGCCATCTTCATTGCTCTGGGTATCAGCGTGGTTATGGGCGCTGACCTGTTTCTCGGTGCTTTGAAGCGGACAAATAAGATGCTTGTCTGCGGAGTTGGCTCCTTTCTCATTTGTGCAATCGATCTGCTTGCCTTTCACGCAGGCATTGTGACCGATCCATTTCACATCCTTGTGGTTACCTCTATCGGCCTTGTCCCCGGTATCCCTCTGATCAACTCGTGCCGGGAGATGTTTTATGGTCGCGTACTGGGCGGCGCACTGCTGTTTATGACAGCGTTTATGGAAACACTGGCGGTGGTCTGCGGTTTTGCCGTCGCCATTGCGGTTTTGGGGGTGTGAGTGTATGCAGCGCGTATTGCTGGAAATTTTCTTTTCCTTTACATGTTCCATCGGTTTTGGCATTGTGTTCCAAATCAGACCAAGGGAACTGCCGATTGCCGGCCTGGCTGGCGTGGTGGTGCGCATTACCCTGATTTTGTGCCAGATGTTTACCGCTAACCGTCTGGTTTATACATTCATCGGCGCGCTGATTGGCACATTCTATGCGGAACTGGTTGACAGTGTCAGGAAAATCTCTATTGCAAAATTCATGTACCCGGCAATGGTTCCGATGATCCCCGGCGATCTGCTGTACAAGGTCATCGTGTGCATTATCCATCTGGACAGAGCCAATCTGATGACCTACGGTGTGGATCTCGCATCTTCCCTGGCGGGCATCGCTCTGGGCTGTATGCTGGCCCCCATGCTGCTGCATTCAAAAAGCTATTTTGTGAGCGTGGTAAAAGATCAATAATGCCAAGAAATAGGAGAAGCGACAAAGTACGTTCCCTTAATGATGAGGGTCAATACATAAACCTGGCAGGTCAACCCACTGAGAGCGGCGGAGAATCTGTCCATTGGCTTGGCTGTACCTCAATGCTTCTTTGGAATCGATGGAGTATTCGAAACACAGCTTATGCCTCCTCCGTTTCCTGCGTTGAAATGACCTTATTGTTATTATCGTATTGGTCATAATGGTTTTAAAACGCACTAGCATGAGAATTTGCATTTATCTTAACACTCAATAAAAAAAGCAGACTACTGTTCCCTCCATTCTCCCGGTATCGTTGTTCCGTCCGCACAAGTCCAGCTTTGCGCAGATCATGCAGTGCTCGGCGGGTGGTGGATTCAGAGAGCTTCAAGTCTTTGGAAATGGTGGGAATGGACGGCCAGCAGAAGCCATCTTTGTTGGCGCGGTCGGCGAGATACATGTACACGGTGATGGCCCTGTGGGGCAGATTCATACGATATAGGTCTGTGAAATTACGCATATTGTTACCTCCTGTTCAGGTGGGGCTGTATTGCCCCACCTGTTTTTCATGTGTTTACAGTAGCACTTTCCGGCATGGGAGATGCCTTAAGATTCGTTTGCGTGGGCAATGCTTCCTCGGAAAACACCAGTGGATACTCGGAAAGAATCGCTTTTTCCAGGTCTGTTTTTCCGGCGTAATGCACAGGGCGGCTGCCACGATCCTCCATCTGCAAAGGCTTTTCAAAGCGGATACCCCACTCAAAGAACAGCTTAAGCTTGGTTTTCATGGGGTGGGTGCCGGTTTTCATCACCAAAAAGCTACCCTTGGGCATGGACTTCAGCTCATCCGGGGACATCAGCGGCCGCTCCATCATTTGCAGGGATTGGGAGTTGTTGTCCTTGCCCTGGGTCACAGAGCCTGACAGAACTGTGCGGTTGCCGAGGTTTTCTGAGAGGACTGCGGCTGTCTGACTGTTGGGTGCGAAGCCGCCGAAGATGGTATCCTGACAGTTGTCTGCCAGAATTTCCGCACCCTCTTTGCCGTAGTTTTTCTCCAACTGAGCAAGGCTCTGGATGATGGGCACCAACGTCAGACGCCGAGAACGACCTGCCGAGAATAGGGGCAGGATATCAAAGGGTGGCATGGTTCCCAGCTCGTCACAGAAGAACACCGCCCGGTTGGGCAGCTTCCCGCCATGCTCGTTTGCTACCGAAAACAGCTCCCGGGCCAGATTCTGGATCATCAGACTGGCTACGAAATTCTTGGTGGCATCCTCCTCCGGGAGGATCAGAAAAATGGCGGATTTCTCCCTGACGAACAGCTCCGCATCAATACCCCCATCGAAGCACAGCACCTGTTCCAGCTCCGTATCCAGAAAGGCGTTCAGCTTGGACAGCACCGTGGACATGATGGAATTCATCGCCTGATCCGAAGCTGTCAGGGCCGATCCTGCCAGCCATTTTGCCTTATGTTCCGAAGGCAGAAGCTGCATCAGCTCCTGAAATTGATTCCCGCCCCGCTGACCCTGCATCAGCAACTCCTGCACCAGCTTGAACACGGAAGCGATATGCCGGGTTTCATAGCCGTCTGTTTCCTCCGGGGGCAGAAATTCGGATAGCAGCAGAACCACGGAAGCCAGCAGTCCCTCTGCGGCATCGTAGAAATAGGCGTTTTGCCCGTGATCGCTGCCTTCTCCCTCCGGGCTGATAATGGTTTTCGCCAGTATTTTTGCGTACTTTTCCGCCTTCGCCTTGGCAGAAATCTCCCGGGGATTCTCCCGGTGCTCGTCCATATAGCGGTTGATCAGGGTCAGTAGATTGTTCCCGTCTGACCGGGTCGGCTCCCGGAGATCCACCACGGAAATGCGGTAACCGTAGATGTCACGGGCTATGGCGCCGTAGTTCCGGGCAAGGTCACCCTTTGTATCCAGCGCCAGAAAACTCATGCCGCTGGCACAGGCGTACTCCAGATTCGGGTACAGGAAATAGGCGGTTTTGCCCACACCAGAGGCGCCGATCATCAGCACATGCACATCGTCTGAATCTACCAGAGCTGTGGTTTTCCTGCCGCCCTGACAGCCCAGCACAATACCCTGTGGAAGAGGCTTCCCATTGGCGGTGGGCTGGTTTCCATTCTTCGCTGCCTGCCGCCATTCCTCCGGGGTGAAGGGTACATGGTGGTAAGTACGCTGAATCTCCTGCCGGGTTGCCCACCGGGCAGTACCGTGCTGACCGTTGCCCACGGTCTTGTCCTTGATACCGTTTAGGTCGTGTTTCTGGGAAGCATAAGTCACGAAGAACAGAACTGCGATAATACTTCCTACCGAGAGAATCAGCATTGGAATTCCAGTCATTTCGCTTCCTCCTTTCGCAGAAATAATAAATCCTCGTTCCAGTCCTTTCGGGTGGGAACGAGGATTCTATTGTAGATATTCTTTTCTGCTAATGCCTTGGAAATCCGCCGCGCCGCCTTCCGACCAATCTCATCATTATCGAGGCAAACGCACACTTTCTGGATGTAGGGACGGTCTTTCAGGGTCAGCCACAGCATCTTATCTGACACACCGCAGGCGGCGGCATAGCTGCTGGATTTCCAGCTTTGCTTATGCAGGGTAATGAAAGACAGCATGTCAATGGGGGCTTCAAACAGGAACAGGGTATCCCCGCCGCCGATCCAATGGAAGCTGAATTCCGGCTCACTGCCTGCCGCATTGCCCTTGAAGCCTCCCTGGGCTGCGGTGCTGTGCTTGTGGATATGCCGGAGCTTTCCCTCCCGGTCTGTCCCCACGAACACGGCGTTGTGGTAGTCCGCAGATTCATACACCAACCCCCGGTATGCAAAAGCATCCAGCACATCTTTGTCGATGCCCCGCCGCCGGATCAGGTAGCCATAGACCCGGCGCATGTTCTCGTGCTTTGGGGGCAATTCCAGCGGTTTCTGGGGGAAGGGTTCCACCGCTCCCTGCACCATACCGACACCCATGGAGAGCATGAGCTGCACCGCTTCCGGGTAGTCCATGCCATAAAAACGGCAGGCAAAATCGATAGCGTCGCCCCCTACCTGCTCGTACTGGTGAAACCACAAGTTGCCTCGAATGGTCACCTTCTGCCCATGATCCAGCCACATATTCTCTGAGCCGGACTTCTTCACTTCCTCCCCGCATTGCCGCAGAAACGCCGCCAGATCCGTCCGTCTGGCCTGCTCCCGTTGTTCTTCCGAAAATGGTA
>JBJDYL010000064.1:0-7151 GCA_051867285.1 Faecousia sp.
GATTCAGTCCTCAAAAAACCACGAGGACAAGGTTTTCCGTGTCAATGTTATCAGTAACGGCGACCCGCTGGAGATTTACACAGAAAAGGACGGCGGAGTGATTTTCCGGAAATATTCCCCCATGGGGGATCTGCAGGAATTTGCCGCCCAGATGTGTGAATCCATTGGCTGCGCCACCGGACACATCGCCGCCGTGTCCGACCGGGACAGCATTATCGCCCTCCATGGCGCCCCAAAACGGGAGCTGATGGACAAGCCAAATTCGGCAGAGTTGGAACAGCTGATGGAGCAGCGGAAGAACTATCTGTTCCGTTCCGGCGACACGCCGATCTACGCTGCAGAAGGGGAAGAAAAATACCAGCTGGGCGCGGCATCCCCCATTTTGTCCCAGGGCGATCTGATGGGCTGCGTTATGCTGCTACTGGGAGATGGCGATGCGCCCTTGCAGGAAGCAGACCAGCGTCTCGCCAAAACCGCCGCCGGTTTTTTGGGCAGGCAAATGGAAAATTAACAAAAATGCTTATCGGGTTCACTCAGCTGAGTCGTTGAAAGTTGAAAATTGAAAGCTGAACAGCTTCACGTCAAAACTGTTTTCAATCATCCCCGGAGGGGATACCATGACTTTCAAAACTGCCAAGCAGCAGTTGTCCACTCGCTGCGTTAAGTCGATAAGCATATTAATAAAAATGCTGGCATTGCCTAAGCAATGCCAGCATCCGTGTATGGAAAGCGTTTCCCCGCGAGCCGGGAAAGCAGGAGGCCGCTGTCAAAGTCCCGCCGAAAGCCCGGACCATTTGGCAGTCTCCACGCCGGAAATCCCGGCAATGGCGTGGCTTTTCAGCAGTCTCCAGGTTACCATAATTACAGCACCATCAGCAGCGTGCCCAGCGTAATCAGGACCGCGCCCACAATGGATTTCCAGTTAAACTTTTCGTGCAGGAACGTAAACGCCAACACCAGCGTGATCACCACGCTGAGCTTGTCCACCGGAACCACCTTGGAAGCCTCGCCAATCTGCAAGGCGCGATAATAGCACAGCCAGGACGCACCGGTGGCAAGGCCGGACAGAATCAGAAACAGCCAGCTTCTCCGGCTGATGCTCCCGATGCCGCCCTGGGCATCCGTGAGAAACACCATACCCCAGGCCATAACCAGCACCACAGCGGTGCGGATGGCAGTGGCCAGATTGGAATTGACACCGTCAATGCCAACCTTCGCCAAAATAGAAGTCAACGCCGCGAATACGGCAGAACCCAAAGCCAGAATAAACCACATATCTGTTCACCCCGAAACGGTCAATCCGTTTCCACCATTTCTTCCTTCAGTTCGCTGCGGCGGATGAGGAAGCGCCGGATCGCAAACAGACCGGCAATGCAGGCGATACAGGCCACGTTGCTCCAGGGGTCATCATGGCTCAGCACCACATGGCGGGTGATAGCCACCGTGAGCACCTCCAGAATGTTGGCAGGGGTGGTGTCGATGAGCATTCGCACAAACTCCAGACCCACCACAATGGTCAGCAGGTGGTGCAGCATGCTCTCCACATCGGCAAAATAATTTGCGCCGGAGGTAACCATATGTACCATTTCCAGTCCCAGCGCACCCAGAAGGGCCAGTATGGTCAGTGCGGCGATGAACCGTTCAATAAAGTGCAGCGCCCGGCGGAACAGGTGGTCAATCACGCTGTCCCGGTGAACCATTTTTTCAATCTTCGCCTGAATCTGCGGGTTGTCGGAATGAGGAACCTTTTCGCTCATGGATAATCCTCCTTACATTGGTATGATCATTGTCATTATACATAATTCCCCAGGAAAAGGCAATGTCGGATTTTCTTACTTTTGGAAGTGCTCGCCCATGGCGCGGCGGGCTTCCTCCACTTCCAGGCGCAGCTCCCGGGCGGAAACCCGCAGTGCGCCGCTGTGGAAGCTGGAAAGCTGCACCAGCGCGTCGGAGGTGGCCACCCGGACGGCATAGCTGCCGCCGGTTTCATAGGCCAGCGCCTCGATATAGGCGTCCGCCGTTTCACCCTCCTTGGTGTATACCACCTGAATGTTGTGGAACTGCCGCTTCTCTCCGGGATTTCCCTTCTGTTTGTAGCCGTCAAATACCACCACCAGGCGGCATTTGGTAAAGCCCGCGTAGCTGCTTAAGATGTCGCACAACCGGCGCCGGGCGGCGTCCAGATCGGAACGCGCCTGCTCCGCCAGATCATCCCAGGCGAAAATCATATTGTAGCCGTCCACAATCAGATATTTCTGCCGGGGCGGGGCAATGGTAACTTCCTCCGTGGCCGGGCGGTTTTCCGCCTTGACGCCATACTGCGGGCGGCGAATAGCGCCGAATTCCCGCTCCATAATGGCCTCCAGCTCCTTATCCTCCAGATGCAGGTTCCGGGTAAGCAGCTGGGGGGCCTTTTCTTCTTTCCGGCCGCTTTCCAGGTGCATATAGTTTTTCACCTGATCCCACTTGACGCTGAAGCCTGCTCCGTGGGCACAGAATACAGAATCCGGAGTGTTTTCCAGATCTGCTTCCGGGTCATAGCCCGTTTCCCCGATGACAGCTTCAGCATTATGGCAGGGGGCATAGCCATGCAGGGAAAGCTGAAGCCTGCCCAGACCCTGGGTATAGGCCGCCAGGGTTTGGGCATAGTCCCGCACCTGGGCGGCAGGCACCAGCCCCCGCAGGGTGGACAGGCTCCCGGCGGTTTCCGGAGCTTCAAACTCGCCGCCCATGGCGCGGATGTCGGTGATACCCCGGCCAATCTGTTCGGTGGGCACCGTGAGCACAAAATCGTACCAGGGCTCCAAAAGGACAGATTTCGCCTGCATCAGCCCCTGACGCACCGCCCGGTAGGTAGCCTGCCGGAAATCGCCGCCCTCGGTGTGCTTCAAGTGGGCTTTGCCCACCAGCAGGGTGATTTTCATGTCCGTAATGGGCGCGCCTGTCAGCACGCCCCGGTGGGTCTTTTCACTCAAATGGGTTAATATCAACTTCTGGAAATTTAAGTCCAGCACATCCGTGGGGCAAACCGTGTCAAATACCAGTCCGCTGCCCCGGGGCAGGGGCTCCAGCAGCAGATGGACTTCGGCGTAATGCCGCAGAGGCTCAAAATGCCCCACGCCCTCCACCGTATTTTCAATGGTTTCCTTGTAGAAGATTCGTTGGTCATCCAGCTCCACGTCCAGATTAAACCGCTGCTTCACCAGCGCCCGGAAGATTTCCAGCTGTACTTTTCCCATGATCTGCACATGAATCTGACCATTCTCCCAGAGAAGCCGCAGCTGGGGCTCTTCCTCCTCCAAAAGCCGCAGCTTTGGCAGCACCACCGCCGGATCGGCGCCGGCGGGCAGCTTCACCCGGTAAGTCATCACCGGCTCCAGCGCATAGGCCCTTCCCTCCGGTTCTGCGCCCAGGGACTGCCCTGCCCAGGTCTGGGTCAGCCCCGTCACCGCCGCCAGAGTGCCTGCTTCCAGCATTTCCGGAGCGGTGAATTTGTCCCCGGAATACTGGCGCAGCTGCAAAACCTTCTCCTCCACCGGCTCGCCCTTCCGGTTCCGGCAGGAAAGGACTGTGCGCACCTTCAGGGTCCCGCCGGTGATTTTCAGCCAGGTCAGGCGGTTGCCCTGGGGATCCCGGGAGATCTTGTACACCCTGGCTGCAAATTCCGCCCGGTACTGCTTCTCCGGGGCATAAATGTCCAGAACGTCAAGCAATCTATCCACTCCCTCCAGCTTCAGCGCGGAGCCAAAGCAGCAGGGGAACAGCTTTCGCTTCTCAATCAGCCCTCGGAGGTTCCCTTCCGTGACCACGCCGGTTTCCAGATAGGTTTCCAGCAGGGCTTCGTCACACAGGGCGGCGTTCTCCGCGATTCTTTCAAAATCCTCCCCAAAATCCACGCAGGCGGGAGAAAGCTGCTGATGGAGCTGCGCCAGCAGCTTTTCCTTTTCCCCGCCGGGCAAATCCATTTTGTTGATGAACAGGAAGGTGGGCACATTGTAGCGTTCCAACAGCCGCCACAATGTCAGGGTATGGGCCTGCACGCCGTCAGTGCCGCTGATCACCAGCACGGCGCAGTCCACAATGGGCAGCGTGCGCTCGGCTTCCGGTGCGAAATCCACATGCCCCGGGGTATCCACCAGCGTTATGTCGCGGTGCGCCGTTTCCAGCAGCGCCTGCTTGGAGAAAATGGTGATGCCTCTGGCCCGTTCCAGGGCGTGGGTGTCCAGGAAGGCATCCTGATGATCCACCCGTCCCAGCACCCGCCGGGCGCCGCTTTCATACAGCAGCGCCTCGCTGAGGGTGGTTTTCCCCGCGTCCACATGGGCCAATAGAGCAATACTACATGGCGCTTTTTTCGATTCATTACCCATAACAACATGGCCCCCTGACCTGCTTAGTAAGGGTATTATAGCAGGTCAAGGGGCTTTCGTCGATAGAATTTATGGAATTTGGGATAAAATGTAGTCCTGCCCGCCCACAGGGAACATCTTATTGCGGAAGATTCGGATATATATGGATCATCAATTCATCATCCTGTGTGCGGTAGACAGTAGCCTTCTTTAATACCAGCTTCCACAGCCGATTCTTTTCCTCTACCGAAAGGAGAGAATAGTGTTCCAATATATGCTGTGCCGTCGGAATCAACTGCGAGGACGTTCTTTTCTTCTCGTCTCCTTCACTCTGCTGCCGCAGTAGGTCTGCTTCAGAGGTCTGGAGCTGTTTGATTTCCTTTGCGAGTGATGCATTGCGCTTGGAAAACATCTCTACGGTATAGATGCCCTTTTCCAAATATTCACAGATATTTTCCTGTTGCAGCTGCAGGCCGGCAAGCTGCCCGCGTACTGCTGTCAGAGCTGCTGCTATTGGGTCTTCTGCGGGTTGCTGGTCTGAATTGATCTGGATAATATAATTGTTCAGCCACTCCTCCATCGCATCTCGGATGGCCTTTTCAACTGTTTCACATTTGATCATTTTACAGTCACAGCCTCTTGTGGGACATTGATACCAGGGGATACATGTTCGAGATTTTTTGGGAACTTTCCGTTTCATAATCGCACCGCATTTCTCACAGTAAAGAATACTGGCAAAAGGATTCTGCAAATGCCGTTCTTTATGTGTAGGCGGATGATTGCGCTTTGCCTGTGCCGCTTTGGCGCAAGCCCATTGTTCCTCGGTAATGATTGCTTCGTGCCGGCCATCGTATAACTCGTAATCATCATTTTGAACCCGTTTTTTTGCAAGCATGCCATCCTTTACGACCCGTTTGACGGGTTCTTTGCGCCAGCGTATTTTTCCTAAATATACTTCGTTATTGATGATATTGGCTATTGATGTCTGTCCCCATTCGCCAACTCGGGACGGGATGTGCATTTGATTTAGCTTATAGGCAATGGTGTTATACCCAATCCCCTGCTTTCCGTACATATCAAAAATCATCTGTACCACCTTGGCTTCCTCCGGGACGATCATCAGGCTGTTTCCCTTTTCTCCGGGGAGCTTATAAGCCCGATAACCATAGGGTGCCATAGAACCCATAAACTTGCCCTCAGAAGCAGACTGATTTCTGCCCCGCACCAGCCGTTTGGTGATAGTTTTCAACTCATAGCGGCTGAACATGAATTTCATATCCGTAAACTGCTCGTCGGATTCATTCTGCAAGTCGTACCGCAAGGCCGTAAATCACCTGACGAGAATGCTGGTGGAGGATAACACCATCGGCGCGGTGACCATAAAAAAGAAGAAGGTCATCCGCAGAAAAAAGAAAATCGCCGCCGCAGTCTACGAATACCAGGCAGACTACGACGGCGAGTGGGGTGAGATTGAAATTGATTTTGAAAGCAGCACAGGGAAAATTTCTTACATTGCAGAGTTGGACACAACTCGTTCGCACAGATATGCAAACAAGGCCATTGAAGAAATCCTCAACTCCGATCTGAACGATCTCCCGAAACAGAAGACGATTGTATTTCCAAAATGATGGGGATACGTCGCTGCGGCGGGCTTGATATACCTTTGGCTCCCCCGGCGATGCCGCTCCATTGCGAGGCTTCGCTACGCTCTGCCTCTCCATTTCGCAACATCACCTACACCCGAACAGGCGGATTCTGCTAAAGCAAACTCCTGGGCTTCTCGTCCGGGAGGACGCAGAACCCGCCTGTTCTGTGGCTGACTGAAAGTGCTTGTTCCCGCCCCGAACAACCCCTTTCAGCCACCCACGGTCGCCAAAGGTATAACACACTAGACTTTGCGAGCAAAGTCGTGTGCCACGAAACCGCCGGTTTCATTGGATTCTTCCTGCCACGGAGGGTGCTACCCTCCATTGGATGCCTCCTGCCAAGGGTACTCTGTCCCCTTTGGATTCCCCAGCCAACAGGGCTCTCTCGCCCCTATTGGAAACCCAGAGCCAAAGGAATCGCCATCCCTTTGGAATCCCAGCTCGTTTTGAAATGAGTACCCACAAATGAACAATAGTTTGTGGGCATTCATTTCAAAACACAGAAATCCCCAGGGCATCATCCTGTAAGAAGATGAAGTCCTGGGGTAATTATTTAGTCGCTTCGCTCCATATAGCGCATCATGGCCTGCGCCGCTGCTTTCGCACCCTCCACAGCGTGCACCACGGTTTTCGCGCCGGTGACCACGTCGCCCGCCGCGAAAACGCCGGGACGGGTGGTCATGTAGTTCTCGTCCACCATCAGCACGCCGCCTTCGGTGGATTGGAGGCCATCGGTGGTGCGCACCAGCTTGGTCCGGGGCACCTGAGAAATGGAAATGATGGTGGAATCCGCTTCCACCAGTTCCAGCGCTTCTTCATAGCCGGTGACATTTCCGTCTTCGTCCATAATGGCATTCTGGAACACAGGGCCTTCCTCCGTGATATGGTGAATCTGCTTGCCGAAGATGAATTCCGCGCCGTCCAGCTTGGCATAGGCCACCTCGTTGGAGCTGGCGGCAATGGTATTATCCCGGCTGAACAGCATGACGTGCCGGGAGCCGTTGCGAAGGGCGGTTCTTGCCACGTCCATGGCGGCATTGCCCATGCCGATGACCGCCACCCGTTCCCCCAAATGATGGGCAGCAGGATTGGCAAGGTAGTTCAGGCCGAAGTGGACATTTCCCAGAGACTCGCCCTGAATGCCCAGACACCGGGG
>JBJDYL010000065.1:0-7122 GCA_051867285.1 Faecousia sp.
GGTTCTGGTAGTTCCGCTCGGTGAGGTGATGGATGAACTCCTTCATGAAGGGGAATACGTCGGCATTGTAGGTGGTGGTAGCCAGCACCAGCTTGCCGTAGCGGAAGGCGTCCTCCACGGCTTCCGCCATGTCGGTGCGGGCCAGGTCATGGACGACCACCTTGGGGCAGCCCTTTTCCTGGAGCCTGCGCACCAGCAGATCCACGGCGGCCTTGGTGTGGCCGTAGACGGAGGTATAGGCAACTACGATGCCCTCGCTCTCCACCCGGTAGGAGGACCAGATGTCGTACAGGTTGATGTAGTAGCTTAAGTTTTCGGTGAGGATGGGGCCGTGGAGGGGACAGATGATGGAGATGTCCAGACCGGCGGCCTTTTTCAGCAATGCCTGCACCTGAGGGCCGTACTTGCCCACAATGCCGATGTAGTAGCGGCGGGCTTCGCAGGCCCAGTCCTCGTCTGCGTCCAGCGCGCCGAACTTGCCGAAGCCGTCAGCGGAGAACAGCACCTTGTCGCAGGTATCATAAGTCACGATGACCTCAGGCCAGTGGACCATGGGCGCGGCGACAAAGGCCAGAGTGTGCTTACCTAAGGACAGGGTATCGCCCTCGCCCACAACGATACGGCGGTCGGCGTAATCGTCGCCGAAGAACTGCTTCATCATGGTGAAGGCCTTGGCGGAGGATACCACGGTGGCTTCGGGGTAGACCTTCAGGAAGTTGGCGATGTTGGCGGAGTGATCCGGCTCCATGTGCTGAATCACCAGATAATCGGGCTTGCGGCCAGCCAGGGTGTTCTGAATGTTGTCCAGCCACTGATGGGTGAAGTTCCGGTCCACGGTGTCCATCACGGCGACTCTTTCATCCAGAATCACATAGGAATTGTAGGCCATGCCGTTGGGAACCACATACTGTCCTTCAAACAGGTCCACCTGGTGGTCATTGACGCCGACATAGCGGATATCGTTGGTGATTTTCATAATTTGTCTCCTTTTCATGTCTTTTCCATATCATACAAATTTTCCCGTGATTGTTCCGTGACATAATCACGCAAGGCAGGGCGTAAATCTACTGGGCAAGCTCCCGCAGCTTTCCGGCATCCAGAATCTCCACAGCGCCCCGGGTCAGCTTAACCATACCCTCGCTCTGGAAGTAGCGCAGCATCCGGGTGACCACCTCCCGGGCGGTGCCCAGGTGGTTGGCGATGCGTTCATGGGTCAGCTTCAGACAGGAGGAGCCTTCCAGCGCACTTTCCTCCAGCAGAAAGCCGGCAAGCCGCTTGTCAAAGCTCTTCCACATGATCTGTTCCATGAGCCACATCACATCGGAGAACCGGCTGGAAATCAGCTGGTTGGCGTAGTTCGCCACCGGGGCGGAGGCTTCCATCAGCTCCTTGAACAGGCACGAGGGGATTACCCACATTTCAGTGTCCTTTTCTGCTTCGATAATGACATCGAACTGAATGTCCGGCATGACGCAGGAAGCGGAAAACAGGCAGATGTCATGATCGAACAGCCGGTAGAGGGTGACCTCCCGTCCTTCACTGGACAGAGTGTACACCCGCAGCTGTCCGGAGCGGATCAGCAGCAGTCCCAGACAGTCCAGACTGCCGTTGTGCACCACTATTCCGGCCTTTGCTTCCATCGGCTCTACTGCGGAGAGGAGCTGTTGCTGCTGCTGAGGCGTCAGTTTGTTCCAGACAGGCAGATAGCTTGCCAAATCCATATCTTTTGCCTCCTTTTTCTACGCTAAGTATAATGCCAATTCGCCAATCTGTCAATGCGGCGAAAGCAGCGGCCTTGACATTTTCCGCATCGTCGCTATAATGGGGTTATCCAAACAACATTATGGGAGTAAACCGCCATGAATCGTGAAAATAAGCGCAAACAGTACGAAAAAGGGTATTATAAGACCCACGCCTGCGACGAATCCTTCACTTGCAAAAACTGCGGACGGCTGGTGGTTCCCACTGGTGCAGGCAGCGATCACCGCAACCACTGCCCCAACTGTCTGCATTCGCTGCATGTGGATATTGAGCCGGGAGACCGGGAATCCGACTGCGGTGGCATCATGGAGCCGGTGGCGGTGTGGGTGCGAAACAAAGGGGAGTGGGCGATCATCCACCGCTGCAAGCGCTGCGGGGAGCTTAGTTCCAACCGGGTGCTGGCGGACGACAATCCCATGAAGCTCATGTCCATTGCCATGAAGCCCCTGGCAAATCCCCCTTTCCCCTTAGAGCGCATCGAGGAAATGACCGCCATGATGGGCGGCGAGGGAACTCTGCCGGAAGCGTACCGCAAACCTGCCGAAGAGTAAACCGGCTGAACCGGCGTCATGCCCAGGTGCAGCGGCTCTTCCAAATTATTCACAATTTGGAAAAAAATCGTTTGGGTTTCGTTCATCATTCCGTGGTACTTTTGTGGTAAAGGAGTGGTTAGAATGAGTTTGCTGTTGACTTTGGCGTATCTGTTTTTTGTTGGTTCTGTGTTGGGATGGGTATTGGAGCTGCTGTTCCGAAACCTGACCCAGCATCCGGACAAGCTGGTGAATCCCGGCTTCTGTACCGGCCCGTACCTTCCTATTTACGGCTTTGGGCTGTGTGTGCTGTACCTGCTGGCGTCTCTGGAAAAATACAGTCTGATCCCTGACCCGTTTTGGAACAAAGCGGGGCTTTTTGCAGCCATGGCAGTGGGAATGACCGCAATCGAGTATGTCGCCGGTGTGTTCTGCCTGAAATTCCTGAAGGTTCGGCTGTGGGATTATTCCGATATCTGGGGCAATGTGCAGGGCATTATCTGTCCGCTGTTCTCCTTCTTCTGGGCTGTGCTGGGCGCAATGTATTATTTTCTGATCCATCCCTATATTCTCGATGGCCTTGCGTGGCTGGCCAATAATCTGGCGTTTTCCTTCTTCATCGGCATGTTCTTCGGCGTGTTTATCATTGATGTGATTTACTCCGCCCAACTGGTGGTAAAGCTGAAGGCCTTTGCCGAGGACAACGACGTGATTGTCCGCTACGAGGCTTTGAAGGCCCACATCCGCAAGCGTCGGGAGGAACGGGCGCTCAAGTACCATTTCTTCCGCCCCTTCCGCACGGAGCGTCCGCTTACCGAGCACCTGAAGGAAATGCAGGAGACGCTGGAGACCCGGATTCGGCGGAAATAATGGGGAGAAGCCATGCAATTCCCTGTGCCTGAGACGGACTATCGTGGTTTCCGTCTGCGCAGAATCAACGAGCCAATGTACCGGCATCTGTGGTGGCTGTTGTTCTGGCCGGCATATATTCTGCGTTATCTGCTGATTGAAAACTGGAATCCGGCGCAGGCGTATCATGTGATGCACTGCGCGTTGGATGACAGAATCCCTTTTCAGGAAGGTTTTCTGGTGTTTTATGTGTGCTGGTACTTCCTGATTGTGGGAGTCCATTTGTATACCCTTTTGTATGACACGGATACTTTCTGCCGCTACAGCAAGTTTCTGTGTATTTCCGTTACTTTGTCCACCGTCCTCTTCCTGCTGTACCCCAGCTGTCAGAACCTGCGCCCGGCGGCGTTTCCCAGGGACAGTCTGCTGACCCGGGTGGTGGGGCTGCTCTACGCGGTGGATACCAATACCAACGTTTTTCCCTCGGAGCATGTGATCGGCACCATTGCCGCGCTGGCGGCTGCGGCACATACCCAAGGTCTGCGCAAGCCGAAAATACTTGCCGGACTGGCGGTTTTGGCAGTGCTGATTTGTGTTTCCACCCTGTTTCTCAAGCAGCACTCCATTTTGGATGTTCTGGGAGCGCTGCCCGTGTGTGTAGTCGCGTATTTTTTATCCTATGAAAAGAGAGGTCATCCATGAATACCTATCGCGCCGGTATTGATATCGGCTCCACAACCGTAAAACTGGTTATCCTGGACGAAGATGGAAAGCTTCTGTTTGGTGAGTACCGCCGCCATCATGCCCACACCCAGGAAACCCTGAAATCCCTTCTCATGGAGGCAAAAAAACAACTGGGCGCATGCGATCTGCGTGCCCGGATCACCGGCTCCGGCGCCATCAATCTGGGCAAGGCGCTGAACATCAATTTTGTGCAGGAGGTTGTCGCCGTGGCAACCGCCCTGAAAACTGCCGCGCCCCAAACCGACGTGGCCATTGAGCTGGGCGGCGAGGACGCCAAGATCATCTATTTCCGGGGTGGCCTGGAGGAACGGATGAACGGCGTGTGCGCCGGCGGTACCGGCTCCTTCATTGACCAGATGGCATCCCTGCTGCAAACCGATGCCACCGGCCTGAATGAAGCCGCGAAAGAATATCAGCGTGTCTATCCCATCGCCGCCCGGTGCGGTGTGTTCGCCAAGACGGACATTCAGCCGCTGATTAACGAGGGCGCCACCCGTGCCGACCTGGCTGCTTCTGTATTCCAGGCGGTGGTGAACCAGACTATTTCCGGCCTTGCCTGCGGCAAGCCCATCCGGGGCTGCGTGGCGTTTTTGGGCGGCCCTCTGCACTTTTTGACAGAGCTGAAGGCGGCGTTTATCCGCACTCTGAAGCTGACAGAGGAAACCACCGTCGACCCGGCCAATTCCCATCTGTTCGCCGCCATGGGCGCGGCGCTGGAGGCAACGGAGGGCGAGGCCGTACCGCTGACCGATCTGGTTGCCAAATTGGAAAAGGGTGTGGCAGTGAGCTTTGAAATGCCCCGTCTGGAGCCTCTGTTCCGGGATGAGGCGGAGTTTGCTGCGTTCCAGTGCCGGCACAGACGGGCTGTTGTGAGAAAAGAGGAACTGGCGACCTATACCGGCGACTGTTTCCTTGGCATTGACGCCGGTTCCACCACCACGAAACTTGCCCTCATCGGCGCGGATGGACAGCTATTGTACCATTTCTACCGGGGCAATCAGGGCAACCCCATCCTCACCGCCCAGTTTGCGGTGGGCGAATTAAAGCGGCTTCTGCCCGAGGGCGCGAAAATTGTCCGTGCCTGTTCCACCGGCTACGGCGAGGCACTGCTGAAGGCGGCCTTCTCCCTGGACGAGGGCGTGGTGGAGACCATTGCCCACTGCACCGCCGCCGCGTTCTTTGATCCGGATGTGGACTGCGTGCTGGACATCGGCGGACAGGACATGAAGTGCATCAAGCTGAAAAACGGCACGGTGGACACCATCCTGCTGAATGAAGCCTGTTCCTCCGGCTGCGGTTCCTTTATTGAAAATTTCGCCACCAGCCTGGGCTTTACCGCGGAAGGCTTTGCCAAAGAGGCGCTGTTTGCGAAAGCACCCGTAGACCTGGGTACCCGGTGTACGGTGTTCATGAACTCCAACGTCAAGCAGGCCCAGAAGGAGGGCGCGTCGGTTTCCGACATCTCCGCCGGCCTTGCCTATTCCGTCATCAAGAACGCCCTGTATAAGGTCATCAAGCTGGCCTCCCCGGAGGATCTGGGAAAACACATCGTGGTGCAGGGCGGCACCTTCCACAATCAGGCGGTGCTCCGCGCCTTTGAAAAGATTTCCGGCGTGGACGCTACCTGCCCGGATATTTCCGGCCTGATGGGCGCCTTTGGTGCGGCGCTGGTGGCCCGGAGCCACTACACCGGGCAGCAGAGCAGTATGCTGCCCCTGGAGGACATTCTGAACCTGTCCTATACCGCCACCTCTGTGCGCTGCGGCGGCTGCTCCAACAACTGTATGCTCACCGTCAACAAGTTCCCCGGCGGCCGGAAGCATATCAGCGGCAACCGGTGCGAAAAAGGCGCGGGCGGCACAGACAAGGGGGAGAAAGCCCCCAATCTGGTGCTCTATAAGCGTCAGCGTCTGTTTGATTATCCGCCTCTGGAAGAATCGGAAGCTCCCCGGGGCGTTATCGGCATTCCCAGAGTGCTGAATATCTACGAAAATTATCCCTTCTGGGCGACCTTCTTCAAGGAGTTGGGCTTCCGGGTGGTGCTGTCTCCCTTCTCTACCCGGAAAATCTACGAGCTGGGCATGGAGTCCATTCCCTCGGAATCCGAGTGCTATCCTGCCAAGCTGTCCCACGGCCATGTCCAGTGGCTGATCAATCAGGGCATCAAAACCATTTTCCACCCCTGCGTGTTCTATGAGCATCAGGAGACGAAGCAGGCACAGAACCATTATAACTGTCCCATCGTGGTGTCCTACGCGGAGAACCTGAAAAACAATGTGGAGGCCATCAGTGACGGAGACGTGCATTACATCCGTCCCTTTATTGCCTTCACCAGCGAGAAAACCGCTGCCAACCGGCTGGTAAAAACCGCCGCCGAGGAATGGGGGATTCCTGCAAAGGAAGTCCGTGCCGCAGTACATAAGGCGTGGGGGGAGCAGCAGCAGGCCAAGGCGGATATCCGCGCCGAAGGTCAGCGGCTGCTGACCCAGATGGAGGAGACCGGAGGCCGGGGCATCGTGCTGGCAGGCCGTCCCTACCACATTGACCCGGAAATCAACCATGGTATCCCGGAGCTGATTTCCTCCTACGGCCTGACGGTGTTCACCGAGGACAGCCTGCCCATTGGCTTTGAACCGGAACGCCCCATCCGGGTGGTGGATCAGTGGGTGTACCATTCAAGGCTCTATAGCGCCGCCCAGTTTGTCAGCCGCCGGGATGATCTGGAGCTGATTCAGCTCAATTCCTTCGGCTGCGGTCTGGACGCGGTAACCACCGACCAGGTCAGCGAGATTCTGGAAAAGAGCAATAAGCTCTACACCCTGCTGAAAATCGACGAGGTGAACAATCTGGGCGCTGTGCGCATCCGGATTCGTTCCCTGCTTGCCGCCATGGATATGCGCCGGGAGAAGAACATTCTGGCAAAGCCCACCTCCATCGCCTATGAGCGCAAGGAATTTACCAAAGAAATGTACCGTCAGGGCTACACCATTCTGGCGCCCCAGATGAGCCCCATTCACTTTGACATCATGGAGCCGGTGGTCCGTAAGCACGGCTACAACATCGTGCTGCTGGACAACGACAACCGGCAGGCCATCGACGTTGGGCTGAAATTTGTCAACAACGACGCCTGCTTCCCCTCCATTACCGTGGTGGGACAGATCATGCAGGCCATCCTCTCCGGGAAATACGACACCGACCATCTGGCGGTGATGATGACCCAGACCGGCGGCTGCTGCCG
>JBJDYL010000066.1:0-1579 GCA_051867285.1 Faecousia sp.
ACGCCGGCCAGGGCCATCGCAATCAGTCTCTTCCAGCTTCTCATGTCGTATCCTCCTCGTTCAACTGTTTTCCGTCTGTTATCTGGGATAATTTTATCTCATTTCCCTGTATCCGTCAAGCACCGCGCCGGCCGGTGCCCGGAAAACGTAAAAAACCGGCGTGGACTGCAATCCACGCCGGCTCTTGACAAAAAGCAATAATCAAATCTAATTCAGCAGAGCTGAATGAGTCGGAGTATTCAATTTGTTCAGTTGATTATTGTTCGATATAACTGTTTGGGGATCTGATTAGAAACCAGCCTTAGCCAGATCTGCCTGCAGGTTGTCGTAGTACTCCTGAGCGGTATCACGGGTGATGATCTCGTAGCCAGTGTCAACGGTGGTGCCGTCGATGCCTTCGATATCCTCAACTGCAACGCCATTCAGCAGGTCAACAGCAATCTCAACGCCCTTCTCGCCCATTGCGTACGGCTTCTGAGCACAGTCAGCGTAGATTTCGCCATTGATCATGGACTCCAGACCGTTGTTGGAACCGTCGAATGCGTAAACGCGGATCTGATCCTGCTTACCGGAGGTAGCAACTGCCTGATATGCGCCACAGCCCATATCGTCGGAGGTGGTGATGATTGCAGTCAGCTCGTCGCCGTAGGACTGAATCATGTTCTCAGCTACGGTTACAGCCTTTGCCTGGTCAGAGTCTGCCGGCTGAGCGTCCAGCAGGGTTGCGCCGGTAGCTTCCAGACCATCGGTGATGCCGTTGGTACGGTCGTCATGGGTGTTGGAACCAGCCTGGCCGCGGATGATAACAGCCTTAGCGCCTTCCTGATCGTTGCCTACGAACTCGCCAAGAGCTTCGCCTGCAGCGTAGTTATCGGTGCCTGCGAATACGTCAAATGCTTCCGGATCCGGGCACTGAGAGTCGATGATTACGGTCGGGATACCCTGAGAATGTGCATCAGCAATCGTGGATGCCAGGGAGTTCGGGTCGTTCGGAGCAATTACCAGGCCGTCGGTGCCGTTTGCTACAGCGTCGAGGATCTGGTTCATTTCGCCCTGAGTGTCCAGCTCGTTGTTCGGACCCAGTACGTTAACGGTAACGCCCAGCTCATTGCCCTTGTTGATAGCGCCAGCCTGTACGGTGTGCCAGTAGTCAGAGTCCAGAGCCTTGGTGATAACGGTGATGGTGTAATCGCCGGAGCCGCCTGCTGCTGCACCGGAGCCTGCTGCTGCAGAGCCTGCCGGAGCTGCTGCCTCGCCGCTAGAACCACCACAACCTGCCATGCTGCCGACTACCAGAGCGCCAGCAACTGCCATTGCAAATAATCTCTTTGCACTTGTCATAATTTTTCTCCTCCTAGAATCTTGTAAAGCCCTGCCCGACCGCATGAGAAACAGCAGATGAAAAAAATATCTGTCATGTTGCAGCATGACAAATTCACTGTCTTATGTAGTTCGGACAATCTCTCTAAAACAGCTCTCCAACTTTTCTGTTTTAGATGTTGTTATTCTACCACACACCTTCCACTTTGTCAAATATATTCCACTTTTTCGAAAAATTTTATTGCATATTTTCCAATAG
>JBJDYL010000067.1:0-1576 GCA_051867285.1 Faecousia sp.
AGCCAAGTACCAGCGGGGAGAAGATGATGTACATCACAACAACGACCAGAGCGCCGACGGTTGCCCAGATCTTGCCGTTCTTCCACGGAGTGAGCTCGATCTGCGGCTGATTCGGCATCTCGAATGCGACCTTGCGCGGTGCGAACTTTGCAACAGCAAAGTAGATGACGCACTGAACGAGGAAGCAGACGAATACCCAGTACAGGTAGTGAATCTTGTCGAATACCGTGAAGTAGCCGATTGCGTAAAAGATGATGTGAACCGGTACACCGATCTTCGGTGCGAGAGAGGATACGTTCTTATTCAGCATACCGAACAGGACTGCGCACAGGATCGGCATGGAGAACAGGCCCCAGCACTGGTTGATGAAGTTCATGATACCAGAGCCGAAGTACATGATGAACGGAGAGATGACGATGCCGAGGACACCGACGATCAGACCGAAGACCTGACCGACCTTTACCGTCTTCTTTGCGTCTGCGTTCTTGCCCCAGATCGGCTTCCAGATATCCAGAGAGAAGATCGTGGACGAAGAGTTCAGAACGGAGTTGAAGGACGACAGGATTGCACCGAACATTACGGCAGCAAAGAAGCCCATGAGCGGCTTCGGCATAACCTGCATAACCAGAGCCGGATATGCGGAGTCACCGTCAAATGCAGCGCCGGACGAGGTCGAACCGATCAGCTGATATGCGATGATGCCCGGGATAACGATAACGAAAACGTCGAGGCACTTGAAGAAGCCTGCCCAGATTGCACCCTTCTGTGCTTCTGCGAGGTTCTTTGCGCCCAGAGAACGCTGAATAATCGACTGGTTGGTAGCCCAGTAGAACAGGTTGTTGACGAACATACCGGTGAACAGCAGCGGCCACGGAATATACGGAGCCAGTGCAGACGGGGAAGACCAGGCGTTCATCTTTTCCGGAGTAGCGGTAGCGAAGTGCTTGATGCCGGCGATAAATCCGCCGCCGTCCAGTGCACCCAGTGCGCAGAAGCCGAGGATCGGAACCAGGAAGCCGCCGATCAGCAGGCCGACACCGTTGATGGTGTCCGAGTATGCAACGGCCTTCAGACCGCCGAATACCGAGTAGCACATACCGATGACGCCGGTTGCGAAGCAGACAATCAGAATTGCCCAGAAATAGCTGATGCCAAACAGATCCTGAATGCTGAAGATCTTCTCCAGTGCGACAGCGCCGGAGTACAGAATGGTCGGCAGCATGGTGACAACATACGCGAACAGGAACATAACCGAGAACATACGCTTGGTGAACGTGTCATAGCGCATCTCGTAGAACTGCGGGATCGTGGAAATGTTGCCCTTCAGGAATTTCGGGAGCAGAACAAACGCCAGAATGATCAGTGCGAATGCAGAAGTTGCCTCCCACGCCATGGTAGCCATGGAGCCGGAGTACGCCTGACCGTTGGTGCCGACGAGCTGTTCTGCGGACAGGTTTGTCATCATCAGCGAGCCTGCGATGACAATACCCGGGAGGCTGTGACCAGCGACGAAGTAACCTTCCTCGGTGTCCAGCTTCTCGTCACGCGTCTTGTACCAGGACAGAACTGCTACAAA
>JBJDYL010000068.1:0-1572 GCA_051867285.1 Faecousia sp.
GTGCGTATCTTCTTCCACTGCTTCCAGTAGCACATGCGGATGCGCCTTCGCATCCACTGGTCTATATCTCTGAGCAGCGTCCCCATGTCCGCGAGCTTGAAGTAGTTGACCCAGCCCCTCACGAAGCCCGAGACCATCATCGGCCTCAGGTCGTTCGGTATCGCCTTGCTTCTGCCCGTAAGCTCCCTGACCCTGTCCTTCATCCTCTCTATGCTTTTGGGGTGCACCCTGAAGCGGCACTCCCCCTTGAAGCGGCGGAAGGCATAGCCGAGGTACTTCACATGATTGAAGCGGGCCACGCAGGTCTTGTCTGCGTTCACCTTGAGGCGCAAGCGCCCCTCGATGAAGCGGGTGATGGATTCCAGGGTTCTTTGGGCAGCTTTCTTGGATTTGCAGAAGATCATCGCGTCGTCCGCATATCGCACGAAGCGATGCCCCCGCCTTTCCAGCTCCCAGTCCAGCTCGTTGAGCATGATGTTGGCGAGCAGCGGGGAGAGCGGCCCTCCTTGAGGCACGCCTATCCGCGTCTCCTCCTTCACCCCTCCGACCATGACGCCGGCGTTGAGGTACTTGTGCACTAGCGACACGACCCTGCCGTCCTTCACGGTCTCAGAGAGAATCTGGATGAGCTTGGGCTGGCACACTGTGTCAAAGAACTTCTCTAGGTCCATGTCAACGACCCACGTGTATCCCTCGTCTATGTTGCGCTTGCAGGCCAGAAGCGCATCGTGCGCGCCCCTGTTTGGCCTGAAGCCGTAGCTTGAGTCATGGAACTGCGGCTCGAACATGGGCGTGAGCTGCAGGGCTATCGCCTGCTGCACCACGCGGTCAACTACCGTAGGAATGCCGAGCTTTCTCACCTTGCCCTTCTCCTGCTTGGGTATCTCCACCCTGAGCACGGGGCTTGGGGTGTACCTACCCTCTCTGACTTGGCAGATGAGTTCGTCGACGTGCTCTTTGAAGTAGTCGTGCATCTGAGACACGCCCATGCGGTCTACCCCAGCCGAGCCCCTGTTGGAGCGCACCTTGGCGTAGGCTTCGCGCATGTTGTCCTTGTCGACAATCCATTCCATCAAGTCGTGACGACAGTGCATGCTGGCGCTTTCGGCAGGTGCCATCCCCTGGGTGCTGGACGCTTCCGCATATCCTTGGCATTCCGTGCCTACGTTTTGCAGATAGCCCTCAACATCGAATAGCTGAAGTTGTCTGTCCTGAGACGCACTCAAAGGTGACCTCCCTTCTACTGACACCGTCAGAGGTTCGGCCCTTCCCTGCAGCGGACAGACCGCAGGTACTATGGCCTCGGCTGACTTCTCACGGCGAGCTTTACTCCGCGTAGGCAAGTGTGTTGCCTCCCACGTCCGTGAGACCTCCCAGGGTAAGACGCGCTTCTTTCCCTCCATCTACCTGCCGCATTTACGCTGTGGGTTCCCGCATAGCTATCGGGCTTCGACTTGCTCTGCAGCCTTACCCACCCACTTGCGCCTGATGCGGTTCCTGTTCGTCAGGCCAGAGGTTTGCCTCCCGCTTCCTTCAGATTCCACCTCGCGATGGACACCCTTGCGCTTGGCT
>JBJDYL010000069.1:0-25320 GCA_051867285.1 Faecousia sp.
CCGGGAAGATAGGTAATGCCAACACAAATATTCCCCCTTAGCTCAGTCGGTAGAGCGACGGACTGTTAATCCGCAGGTCGTTGGTTCGAGTCCAACAGGGGGAGCCAAAAATCCCGAATGCGAATGCGTTCGGGATTTTTACTTATTCACTTTTCACTATGCACTATTACTTAATTTGTGCATTCGGGATTTTTGGGAAGTAATAGGGAATAGTGAATAGTGAAAAAGTTGAATGCGAAAGGCGGTTTTTGTGGCAAATCCGCTGCTCTTAGAGTTCGCAAATATTTGCTTTGCAGATTATCAAGGCTTGTGATGTATTTGAAATAACGTGGATCCAAAGCGTTGCAATGATGCATGAAAAATCCCGGTATTCGATATGAATACCGGGATTTTTCTAACTTTTTTACATGGAATGAAATTGGGGAAAACCCATTTTGGAACAACTTTGGAGCAGTTGCCCTCAAAACTGATTTTTTGGAACACTGTCCGGGAACACCGGGCGGATTTTTTATGCCTTCTTCCTGAGCAGCACATCCGCAATACACTCAGAAGCCTTGGCCTTGTTGTCCTCTATGATGTGGTCATAGAAATTTTCTGTGGTGCTTGCGCTGGCGTGCCCCAGCTGAGCTGCCGCGGTCACAATGTCCGTTCCATTTGCCAGCAGGACTGAGGCCGCAGTGTACCGCTACAGGCAGCATGGTGGACTGGGTGGACTGACCATGATGGAGCCTGAGATCGCCACAAACAGAGAGAGGAGTGTCAGAGTCTTTTTACTTTTGGGTGCGCTTTGAAACGCGTTCTTTATTTTTCTCCTTTTCCATACTATCTGGGCAGACTTTCATATAGCGGCAGATAAAGTCTGCGATGGTGCCGACATCATCAAGCCGGAATACCGGCACGGCGGCGGAAAGGGTTTCCCGATCCGTCACAATGGCCAGCAGCGCATCCCCGCTGCAGACTGGGGCGTCGGACACGCCCTGACGGACAATCTCCAGCTTGGGCCATTGGGAGTCTTTGAATCCCTCCAGCATGATCAGCTCCGCCTCCGGGAACAGGGTAAGCAGGCGATTTTCGTCTGTTTGCTCAAATTTGACCAGCTGGAACTTTTCTCCGTCAAATACCGCCGCTCCCACAGCGCCCGCCGTAAGATGCCGATAGCTGTCGGTGCCGGGTCTGTCTGGTGAAAAGCCGTGCCCGTCGTGCTTGATGGTGGCAGTGGAGATGCCTCGTCGGGAAAGCTCCCTGATCAATTTTTCAATCAGGGTGGTCTTTCCCGAATTTTTGACGCCGGATATGGCGATAATAGTCTGCCTGTTTTTCATGTGAGAAGATGGATCTTTACGGTGTCTCCCGCAGCCAGAGGTCCGCTGCCTGCTGGGATATCTACAAGGCAGTTGGTCAGTGCTGCCGAACCCAGCTGACCGGAGGAATGGCCCTTCGGCACGGTGACAAGGCCGTTGCGGACGCTGGCCCGGATAAAGCGCCGCCCCTTGCTGCTCTTGGGAAAGGCGTTGGCCAGCTCCGCCGTAAACACCTGGGGCAGCAGATCCTCTGCGCCGGTCAGGCAGAAGAGCAGATGCCGGCCGAAAAGCTCAAAGGTGGCGTAGGCTGCGAAGGGATTGCCGGACAGGGACATGACCGGAATACCTTTATAGAAAGAGAGCATCATGGGAGAGCCGGGCTTAAGCCGTACGTTTCTGAACACGATTTCTGCGCCCAGCCTGTCCAAAACCTGAGGGACTGTGTCCCTGTCTCCTACGGAGAGGCCGCCGGTGGTGAAGATCACATCTGCGCTCTCTGCTGCCTGTTCGATCAGGCCTGCCAGTGTGGATGCGTCATCCACACACTGTCCGTCCGTCGGAAAAACATCCATGCCCAGTTCTGCCAACCGGGCTTTCAACACCTCTTCATTAGACGAGTAGATCTTGCCTGGGGGCAGTGGGCGGACGGAGGCGGGCACCAGCTCGTCCCCGGCGCAGAATACGGCGCACTTCGCCCTGCGGCTGACGTCAACATATTCATCCTTCCGGTAGAGTCCGGCGGAGGCGAGAACGCCCATGGCGGCGCCCCGCAGGCGCGCACCTGCCGGAAGAAGCGGCTCACCGGCCCGGAAATCCTCACCAGCATAGCAGTAGTTGTCCCAGGGCCTGCCCTGCACAAAAATGTGTACAAAAGCTCTGCCGTTGTCGGTATCCTCCTGCTTTACCACACAGTCGCAGCCGGCCGGTATGGGCGAGCCGGTCATCAGGCGTACAGCCTCCCCGCGGCCCACCAGACGGGAGGGCCATTCCCCGGTACAGATGTTCTCGACCACGCTTAAAACCACGGGATGCTCCCGGCTGGCCCCCTCCAGATCCGCCGCGTGCAGGGCATAGCCGTCCAGTGGAGATCGGGGGAAGGGCGGTTGGTCAATTGGCGAAAAGACCGGATTGGTAAGGACCCGGCCATGGGCCTGAGGCAGCGGCAGCTTTTCCGCGCCCAGAGGCTTTATGGTTTGAGCGATCAGTTCAAAAGCCCGCTCAACGCTTATTCTTTCTTCCATACTTTATCTCCTTACCCGAAATAGAAAAGACAGGGGTGGCTCCGTTTTGGGAAAAGGACACCACCCCTGTCAGCAGATTTGTGACGGGCTATGGTCGGTCTCCTTCTCAAACACGGAAAGCGGGAGCGTTTCCCCTCCTGCTCTGAAATGCAAAAGCATTTTCGTCCATATCACCATAGCCCTGCCACAGGTGGTATGGATCGGAAACGATCAATATTGATTTTTTTGACGCCATCCGCCGGAATATCCGGTCATGGGCGGTTTGCTTGGTTTGGTTCAGGACTTATCCATCCTGTCCGCACCGGAAAATACGAGGAAGCTGTGGGGGCGGGCGCAGCAGATGAGCGTCACGCCGTATTGCCTTGCCAGGCTGACAGCCTGGTCGGTGGGCATGGTGTTTGATACGATGACCGGCACCCGGGCGCGAATCACCTTCTGCATCATGTCCACGGGAACGCGGCCGCTGGTGTACAAAATCACCTGGCTCAGGTCCACATCGTTCTGAAGGGCGCAGCCTACCGCTTTATCCAGCGCGTTGTGCCGGCCCAGGTCCTCACAGCAGTACAGTGGGACGCCCTCTCTTGCCAGAATACAGCTGTGAGTTCCGTGGGTGCTGCTGTGCACCGGCGTACCCTCGGCAAACACCTGCGCCAGGGCAGTGATCCATTCAGGCCGCCAGAGATAAGGCTCCTGGGTGGACAGCGCCTGCTCCGGAGGGCGGAGGAACACCCGGTTTCCCGTACAGCAAGAGGGCACGGTTTCCACCGCTGGTACAAGGGGGGCGGCAGAAGGGCTGAGAAATACCCGGCAGCGGGCGCCATGCTCGCAGATATACAGCGTCTCCACATCCTGAGGGCCCGTGATGATGCCCTCGGTCAGCAGTCTGCCCAGCACCAGCTGGGAGAGCAGCTCAGGGCTGCACACCAGTTCCATTGCGGGTCTCTCATTGAGATACACCGACAGCAGATGCTCACGCACCACAGAAAAGCTTTCCTGCCGGTTTTCTCCCTCCGGGCCTACCGTGGTGACCTCGCTGCTCTGTTCACAGGGCTGTTGAGAAAAGCTGTCCCGGATCCGCATGGGGTATCCCTCCTAATTCATGGTAAAGGCTCAGCCTTTCAGCAGGCCCCGGCTGTCCAGATCGTCAGCCACATCTTTCAGGCCGAAGCTCTCCAGCGTTGCCCTTGTGGGCACGCCGTCTACCCAGCCGCGCTCCTTGTAGTAGTCCTGGATAGTGGCCTCAAAGCCCTCTTTGGGGATATAGTGACGGCCTTCCGTATCCACGCGCTCGTACTGGATGGGCCACATGGCATCCACTTCGGTTTTCCAGAAGGGATCGTCAAAGGTGGTGTAGCCGTCCCGGACCCAGATCGCGCGGATCAGATGGGTGATCCTTGCGCCCACATGGTCCAGCTCCTCGGTGGTGTACTCCCGGCCGGTGACGGCGGACATGAATTCGCTGCCGCCGTGGGGGGTAGCAAATTCCCAGTCCTCATAGTTGCGGCACTTGGAAATGGTCCGGTTGGTGTAAGCCGCCAGGCTGACGCCGCCGGTCAGGTTGCCCACGGCACATTCGTGCAGGGAATCAATGACATTGCAGATATCCTCGTGGCGGATGACCACATGGGCCACCTCCGGTCCCCAGTAGAAGGGGTCGAGGATCTTGTTGGAGCCTTCGCCCACCCATTTTTCCCGGACGTGAGGCGGCAGGTCACTGGGGTACTTGGACATTCTGCCCCACTGGAACTCCGGCTCGGAGCCGGTCCGGTCGCCCACGGCGGCATAGATCGTGCGGCCGGGGTTGGGCAGGTACTGTCCGTGCCCGTGCTCCAGGCAGCCCATGTTGCCTGCCTTGCCGTTGATACGCTGGTAGATGTAGAGGATCTTTTCCCTGTTGGGGCCGAACTCCTCGTGCTCGTAGATGTACTGGGTGGCGTAGCGGAAGCCCCGGGCCAGGATATCGCCGAAGCCTTTGCGGTAGGTCACCATCTCCAGGAACTTGTCGTTGAATTCCTTGGTTCCGAACTTTTCCCATTCCAGGCCGGTGTTCTCATTGGTCAGGATACCGAAGAGATATGCCTGATAAATCCAGTCACCGCCCAGCAGGGTGCCTTCCACATGCTCTGTCTCGTCGAATTTGCCCCGGTGTCCCAGCAGCGGGCCAAGCACGCAGAAGTCGTTCATGTTCAGACCCATGTCGTCAAGGGTTTGGGCGAAGTTGTAGCTGTCGCATCCCAGCATCTTTTTCTGCCACTTGTTGTGGATGGCCTCCGGTACGCTCCAGCCGATGTTGGAGGAGCAGATGACGCTGGCGTCTGGCTGGGAGCCGTCCTTGAAGTGGAACTTGGTGCGGCAGAACACGGCGCAGCCCTCACAGCCGTTGGGCTTGATCTGTACCTCACCCCGTCTGGCCATCTCCCGCAGCTGGGTCTCCGCGCCCACGCTGCCGAAGTTGCAGGCCGCGGATTCCTCAAAGGGCAGTCCGATGATCTCCTTGCCGTCTACGATGCGTTTCTCGCCGATCTTAATGGCGTTGAACTTGGCGCGCTCCCGGTTGATCTCCAGCAGCTTCATGGGCTGGGCGACATTGATGGGCGTATCGCCGTAGACCACCACAGATTTCAGGTTCTTGCTGCCCATGACCGCACCGAAACCACCGCGGCCGAACACCTGATTATTCGCCACGCTGACACAGGCGGATACCACCAGATTTTCGCCTGCCGGGCCAATGGTGGCGGAGACCGCTTTCTTGTTGTGCTTGCGGTAGATCAGCTCGCGGGTGTTGCTGGTGGTTTTACCCCACATGTCCCAGGCGTCCCGGATTTCACAGTGGCCGTTGTATATCCACAGATATACCGGGTGGTCGGCTTTGCCCTCGATAATGATCGCGTCAAAGCCTGCGCGCTTCATCATGGGAGCAAAGTTGCCGGTGGTGCCGAAGGTGAAGGTGTGCATGGGATACCAGACCGGAGACTTACCGCCCACGCAGCCTTTGGCGGCCTGCATGGCGCCGGTGCCGTTCAGGGGGCCGGAGGTGAAGATGACCTTGTTTTCCGGGTCAAAGGGTTGGACCTCCGGGCCGATCTCCTCCCAGTACAGTCTGGCCAGCATACCCTTGCCGCCCAGATACATGTCCTGATAAGGCTTACTGGAAAAGACGCTCTTTTCCCCCGTAGTCAGATTCACACGAAGAATTTTGCTCACATAGCCGTAGCTTTTTTCCTCCATTTCAGTCCACCCCCTCAATATAGCCGGTTACTACGCCCTCCGGGTCGGTAAAATAGGTGAGCGCACCGAAGGGACAGGATTTGACGCACTGCGGGTCGCCGCCGCACAGGTCGCATTTCGAGGCTTTCATGGTCACCTTGTTGTACGCGATGCGGGGAGGATCGTAGGGACAATGGTGGATGCACTCCTGACAGCCGATGCACAGATCCTGATTAATGACCCTGGCACCGGTCTTTTTGTCCACATAGATGGCGTTGCAGGGGCAGTAGCGCATGCACTGGGGATCCTCACACTGCAGGCAAGGCTTGGCCAGGTTGTCCCATTCGTTGTAGCGGATATTGTCCACCTTAATTCGGGAGAGATTGGGAGCGGCTACCCCTTCGTGGGAAAGAACGCAGGCGAATACGCAGCTGGAGCAGCCCGCACACATTTTTTCGTTTACCAGCAGCACGCCCTTGGTTCTGGGAACCTTGATGGGCAGGGCAAAGGATTTCTTTGCCGTGGCCGAGGCGGGACGCTTGGCGTTTTTATCAATGCTGATGGCCTTTTTCGGGCATTTCTCAGCGCAGGTCCCGCACAGGATACAGGCGTTTTTGTTTACTTCCCATGCCTTGGCCGCTCTGTTTACTGTGATGGCGCCGACCGGGCAATTCTTTGCGCAGAGACCGCAGTAAACGCAGTCGCTGCTGGCAAAGGGAAAGCCGTCCGCAGCCTTCTTCTGGTCTTCAGCCATGGTGTTTTTTGACCTCCTTACTCTTGATTTTTGCGTTTCATTTCGTTGACCGTCAGTCAATCTGCCACTTTCAGTATAATACTTCGTTGACCATAAGTCAACGAATTTCGCAGGAATTAACATTTGACAATTTTGCAGTTATTTGTTTTAATAACAAAGAACGGGAGGATGGACGATGACAAACAGGGAACGCCAGGCGCAGGCCACAAAACAGAAGCTTTTGGATTCAGCAAAAAGGCTCATCAGCGAGCGGGGCTTTGATCATGTGAAAGTCAGCGATATCGCGGCCGACTGCGGTATGGTCAAGGGATCCTTTTACCATTATTTCAGGAGTAAAGACGAGATAGTAGCGGCGCTGAGAGAGTCGGTGTACGATAATCTCCGCCGAGATGTCTATGAAGAGGCCGGACTCGGCTTTCAGGGACGGATACAGCTGTTTGTGCAAAACTGGTACAAGGCACTGAAGGACCTGAACCTGCATATTGCGCGCTACTCCATGCAGCAATATGCCAACAACATCCACATCAACCCGCACAGCAGCGACCTGAGCCATATGGAACAAGGAATGTCGCTGCTTACCGACTGCATTCGGGAAGGGGTGCAGCGAGGTGAGCTGCTGCCGGAAACGCCGGTGGAGGTGCTGGCAAAGGGCATCATGTTCGCCCTGCAGGGCTCAGCGCTGTTTCACTGTAAGCAGGAGGAGCAGTTTGATGTGGAGCAGTGGTGTGAGGAATTTCAAAGCTTCATTCTGGCACCGCTGCTTGCGGCCTATCTTACGGACAGCGGTACGGAAAAATAAGCCGGGCAACAGAATAGCTCCCTTATCTGCAAATGCGGGTAAGGGAGTTTTTTGGTTAAAGAAAACCACCAGCCCGGCTGGTGGCTCCAAAAAGATTTCCTTATACCCAGAATAAAACATCCGGGCGAAGTGAGGAAGCACTACGCAAACCGGACCGGCTGCGCTTCGGATCCACGGCCATATGTGGCGGGAGCAGCCGGAGAATCCGCTGTCCATGGGGCCATCAGCGTGGGCAATGTCTATAATCTGAAATTGCTGGGCGGCGCTTCCGACTATCCCGGGGATTACCTGTACCGCTCCGGCTCCCTGCGCTGGGATGTGGAGTCCGGCTTGTGGGGTATCCTTCGGATCAGGATGTGCACGCTTTTCTACCACTGTGCTTCCTGCTGCCGCAATGTGGGACAGTGGTGGGAAGAGGTGTGGAAGAAAGCGTAACGAACCTGGCTGTCAAATAAGTTAACGGCCCAAAATATAGTGACGGCCGGTATGGAAACCTGATAGGAAACCATACCGGCCGTGAAATATCGATCTTGCTATCGGAGAAATGATTGGAAGGTCATCTGGAAATCGCTTTTCTCAGCCCAGAATGGCCTTCAGATCCTGCTCTGGGGTGGTCGTTGGGTGAAGCGCAAAGGTTTTTACCAGAAAATCCAGCACATTGGGAGACAGAAAGGCGGGCAGCGTGGGGCCAAGGTAGATATTTTTGATGCCCAGATGGAGCAGAGTCAGCAGGATGCAGACGGCCTTTTGTTCGTACCAGGACAGCACCAGGGTCAAAGGCAGTTCGTTGACGCTGCAGCCAAAGGCTTCCGACAACGCCACGGCAACCTTGATGGCGCTGTAAGCATCATTGCACTGCCCCATGTCCATAATCCGGGGCAGTCCGCCGATGGTACCCAGATCCAGATCGTTGAAGCGGTACTTGCCGCAGGCCAGGGTCAGCACCGCCGTATCTGCGGGAGTTTGCTTCACAAATTCTGTGTAGTAATTCCGTCCGGCACGGGCCCCGTCGCAGCCGCCCACCAGGAAAATGTGCTTCAGAGCACCGGATTTCACCGCGCTGATGACAGTATCCGCCACGGAAAGCACGGCGTTGTGGCCGAAGCCGGTGGTGACGGCGGTTCCGCCGTTGATTCCGGGGAAGGTTCGGTCAGAATCAAAACCGCCCAGCTCCAGCGCCTTTTCGATTACGGGGGTGAAGTTCTTGTTTTCGCTGATATGGGCCATGCCGGGGAAGGACACTACCTCGGTGGTGAATACCCGGTCGGCATAGCTGGCCTTGGGGGGCATCAGGCAGTTGGTGGTGAACAGAATGGGCGCGGGAAGGTTCGCAAATTCCTTCTGCTGGTTCTGCCACGCGGTGCCGAAATTGCCTTTCAGGTGGGGATATTTTTTAAGCCTTGGGTAGGCGTGGGCAGGGAGCATTTCACCGTGGGTGTAGACGTTGATGCCCTTACCTGCCGTCTGCTCCAGCAGAAGCTGCAAGTCCCGCAGATCGTGTCCGGTAATGACAATGAAGGGGCCTTTTTCCACGGTCAGGGATACGGTGGTGGGGGCGGGATGGCCGTAGGTTTCGGTATTGGCCTTGTCCAGCAGCGCCATGCACTTGAGATTCACTTCACCAACCTTCATGACCACTGGCAGCAGTTCTTCCATGCCCCAATCCTCACCCACAGCGAACAGGCCTTCGTAGAAGAAGCGGTTCACTTCCTCGTCGGTGTAGCCCAGCACCATGGCGTGATAGGCGTAGGCTGCCATACCACGCAGGCCAAAAAGGATCAGGGATTTGAGAGAACGGATGTCCTCACTGCTGTCCCAGAGCCTGTTCATGTCATATTCCTCCGTCCGGCCGCAGGGGGAGGCGCAGGCGCTGCAATTGAGGGTCAGCGCAGCCTTTTCCCGGCGCACGGTATCGATCTGCTGACGGACAGTTTCCTCGCTGAAATTCACATTGGTCAGAGTAGTGAACAGCCCCTCGATCATGGCCCGGTGGGTGGAAGCGGTGGGGACATTGGTGTCGGCGGCACGGGCCAGGCCGATCAAGGCTCCTGTGAGCTGATCCTGTAAATTGGCAACGGCGGCGCTTTTACCACAAACGCCTGCCTTGCCAACGCAGCCGCTGCACCCGGCAGTCTGCTCGCACTGATAACAAAACATGGGATGATTCATCATTTTCCTCCTGATGGGTTATACTCTGTCCAGAACACGACCGTCCGTGGAGATGGTCGCCACATTCCACGGGATGAACTTACCACTGGCCTGCAGCGCTTTTTTTACGGCGTTTTCAATGCCGCCGCAGCAGGGAACCTCCATCCGAACCACGGTGACGCTGCGGATGTCGTTGTTCTTCAAAATGTCGGTGAGTTTTTCGGAATAATCCACCGCATCCAGCTTGGGGCAGCCCACCAGGGTGATATGGCCTTTGATGAAATCCTGATGGAAATTGGCGTAGGCGTAAGCGGTGCAGTCGGCAGCTACCAGAAGCTTCGCCCCATTAAACCAGGGGGCGTTCACCGGAGCCAGCTTGATCTGAACCGGCCACTGGCGCAGCTGGGACTGCTGGGGTGTGTTGACTTCTGCCGGGGAGTTCTGCCGGTGGATGGCCTTTGCCGCGGAACCGGGGCAGCCGCAGGGCAGTTTCTCCGTTTTCTTTGCTTTTGCTGCCAGAACAGCAGCTTCGTTGTAAGCTGCTGCCTCCCGCTCCACAAAGGAGATGGCTCCCATGGGGCAGGCGGGCAGACAGTCGCCCAGCCCATCACAGTAGTCGTCCCGCATGAGCTGTGCCTTGCCATTTACCATGGCGATGGCGCCCTCATGGCAGGCCGCGGCGCAGGCGCCGCAGCCGTTGCATTTTTCCTGGTTAATTTCAATGATTCTGCGAATCATAGTGGATTCCTCCTGTCTTCTTGACTTTACAGCCTAAGTTTACTATACTGTTCCAAAAACGTATGTTGGAATTCCAACAAAGGAGGATGTATGGAAGCCTATTTTGAAGTTTTGTCCCAATGTCCATTGTTTGCGGGAATCACGCAGCCGGAAATGACGGAAATGCTTCGCTGTCTGGAGGGAAAAATCACCGGAATTCCCAAAGGAAATCCGGTGTTTCTGGAGGGGGATCCTGCCTGGTTTGTGGGGGTGGTTTTGTCTGGTGCGGTGCAGGTTGTCCGGGATGACTACTACGGAAATCGAAGCGTACTGACAGTGGTTTCCCCCGGCGGGCTGTTTGCGGAAGCCTTCGCCTGTGCCGGACTGGAAACCCTGCCGGTCAGCGCCATCGCCTTGCAGGCGAGTACGGTGCTTTTTCTGGATTGCCAGCGGATCATGACCGGCTGCTCCCATGCCTGTCCCTTTCACAGCCGTTTGGTACACAATCTTTTGCAGGGCATTGCGCAAAAGAATCTGACGCTGACCCGGAAAATCCGCTGCATGTCCCAAAAGACCACCCGGGAAAAGTTGATGGCGTTTCTTCTGGAGCAGGCAAAGCAGCAGGGAAGTGCAGAATTTGTGATCCCTTATGACCGGCAGGCGCTGGCGGATTATCTGGGAGTGGAACGCAGCGCCATGTCGGCGGAGATCAGCAAGCTGAAAAAGGCAGGGCTGATTGACAGCAGCGGCTCCTGGTTCCGGGTGCTGACCCCGGATACAGGAACATGACTGTTGTGGCCAGCCTGATGATCCAGAACCTGGCTCGGGAGCTGTTTTCGGCTGTAAACGAGCATGGCAGGAGACTGCCCAACCGGGCGGTGTTTTTCTGTATAAAAGCACATAATGCAGGAATTCGAGTCAGGGTACCACTTTAACGGGTTGAGAAATGCGTAAAGTTCGAGTGAACAGCTCCGGTAAAAACCGGCAATAGGCAAAGCGTCCCCTTATGTAGGATAATGACTACATAAGGGGGTGTTGTTATGTCCAGGAGGAAATATACACACATCGAAGTCATAGATCCACTTCCCAGTGCTGGCGTTGTATCCAGTTTTTTCCTGAATATTTCCCAGTTGAAGGGCTATAATGACGAAATCTCCCGGAAGGAACTTCAGACGATTGACAATAAGAACATGCCTATGATAAAATGCTAACCATAATCGGAATGATTTAGAGGCGCGGAGCGCATGAGTATCCGGCAGAAGCTGGAGAAAGGGCAATCCGCCGAAGGTGATTATATCGCCTGGGACTGAGCCGAACAGGTTCAGGACTGTTCCTGCCAGCTGCCAACTGTCAGGAGAGCGCTGGTCATTCCAGGCAAAAGATGGACACCAAGGGGGCGCTGAAGTCTTTTGCTTCAGCGCCTTTTTGCCTGCCTGTAGTAAAACACGGAGGAGAAGTCTCATTATGGTATTTGGTTTGTTGAAAGACATTAAGAACGGAGAATATCGCACGATTGCGACTCCTGGAGAGATTGCCACCATCGTAGCTGACGGCCACACTGCCCTCATTCAGCGCGGCGCTGGCGAAAAGGCCGGATTTGAAGACGCGGCCTATGCAAAGGCCGGTGCAGAGCTGGTGGACACCATGGAGGAGATCTACGCCAGGGCTGACTTCGTCACAAAGGTGAAGGAGTTGGAGCCCTGCGAGTTCCCCCTGCTGCGGGCGGGGCAGATCCTCTTCACCTGTATCCACCCTGCCGCCCACCCCGAAGAGGTGCAGGCGATCCTGGACAGCAAGTGCATCGCGTTCACCGCTGAGGACAGCCACCGCTATGGCTCTCCCAACTGCGAGGCCGCAGGCAAGCAGGGCGCTCTGTTTGGACTGGAATCCATGCTGTCCATCAACGGCGGCAAGGGCAAGTTCGTCAGCGGCCTGGGCGGCGCTCCGGCTATGCGGTGCCTGATTCTGGGCGGCGGCACGGTGGGACAGGCTGCTTTGTCCGTCCTGTATGCTCTGGGCGCCCAGGTCACGGTCATGGACATCAATATCGGCATCCTGCGTACTTTGAAGCGGGCGTATCAGGAGCACATCGACACCATGATCTGCACCAAGGAGAACATTGCTGCCCTGCTTCCGCAGACGGATATGGTTCTCAACTGCGTGAAGTGGCCCAAGGGCTGCAATGACTTCCTCATCGACCGGTCCATGCTGAAGCTCATGGAGAAGGGCTCCGTCATCGTGGATATCAGCAACGACGACAACGGCGCCATCGAGTCCTTCCACGAGACTACCCATGAAAACCCCCGTTATATCGAGGAGGGCGTGGTTCACTACTGCGTCAGCAATATCCCCGGTGCCATTGCAAACTCCACTTCCATTGCCTATGCTGCCTCTGTCATCCCGCACTTCCGTTCCATTCTGAACAACGGTGTGGCCGAGGCATGCGTACGAGACGGTTTCCTGCGCCGTTCCCTCACCGCTTACAAGGGCTATCTGACCCATGAGGAGACCAGCGCACTGCAGAATCGCCCCTGGGTGCGCCCTGAGGACATTCTGGGCATTGCCGGCCGCCATCTGGATCCTGCGCCCAACGCCACCGTCACCCGATCTGACAACTTCCTGCCGTTGGAGCAGGTGAAGCTGTAACCATTTCATACACAAAGGAGAGAGACAATCATGGAGGAACTGACAAGCATGGGGATCATCTCGATCATTCCCGCTATCCTCGCAATCGCTTTGTCCTTCGCGACAAAGAACACCATCGCAGCGCTTGCGGCGGCCTGCATCACCGGTACGGTCCTGTCCGGCATTTTCCAGGGGCAGGGACTGGTGGATATTCTGTTGCTGAACTTCCCTAAGCTGCTCAAGGAAAACCTGGGTACCACCAGCTTTTCCTGGGTTATGCTCCTGAACACGCTCATTGGCATTCTGGTCGCCTACTTCCAGAAGACCGGCGCCATTCAGGGATTCTCCCAGTGGGTTCACGAGAAACACCTTACCCGCAGAGGTGCCCAGCTCATCGCCTGGGTGCTGGGCATGTTTGTTTATTTCAGTGACTCCTTCAGCCCTCTGTTTGTGGGTTGTACCATGCGCAGCATCACGGATAAAGCTCGCATTTCCCGGGAGAAACTGGCCTATATCGCAGACTCCACATCCGCTCCCGTCAGCGTGCTGGTGCCGATCACCGGCTGGGCTGCCTATCTCAGCGGACTTGCCATCGGTGTGGGCTGCATCGCCACCCAGGAGGACGCCGCTGCGCTGTTCCTCAAGGCTGTCCCTCTGAACTTCTATGCCCTGTTCGCCGTGCTCTTTGTGGGCTTGATCGGCTCGGGCATCGTAAAGGACTTTGGCCCCATGAAGAAGGCAGAGCAGCGGGCCATGGAGACCGGCAAGGTGCTGGCGGATGGAGCACAGCCCCTGACTGGCAAGGAACTGACCAATATGGAGCCCTATCCCGGCTTTAAGCCCCGCGTATTCCTGAATTTCCTGCTGCCCGTTCTCATTATCATCACCGTTGCTATGAGCACCTATATTGCATTTAAGTCTGCCAAGACCATGGAGGCTTTCACACTGGTGGTCATCCTGATGTCTATCAGTATGATGATTCAGGGTATCCCCTTCAAGAGTGTCATGGAAACGCTGATGGACGGCATCAAGGGCGCCCTTCCCGCTGTCGTATTGCTGGCACTGGCCTACTCGGTCAACGGCTTGTCTAAGACTATGGGTACAGCCAACTACATCATCTCCATCACGGAAGGCCTGCTGACGCCCCATCTGCTCCCCGCCGTCATTTTTGTGGTATCGGCTATTATGGCCTTTGCCACCGGTTCTTCCTGGGGAACCTTTGCCATCTGTATGCCCATCGCTCTGCCCCTGGCCTTCAACATGACCGGCGGAGAATTGACCACTATCGTAGTGGCTGTCTTTGCCGCAGTGGCCGGTGGCGGTGTCTTTGGCGATCACTGCTCTCCGCTGTCCGATACGACGATCCTGTCATCCATGGGTTCTGCTTCTGACCATCTGGATCATGTAAAGACGCAGCTTCCCTACGCTCTGATCTGCGGCGGTGTTGCATTGGTTGCATACCTGATCGTTGGCTTTGTTGCTGCCTGAGGCACAATCACGTCTGGAAGGAATTTTTCGATGAATGAGGAGTGGCTCCGCTTTCGCGGCGCCACTCCGGTTTTTTGGATGTGCATGTTGCCGAAATTCTTCCAAACATAATTGTAAATCTAAAACACCGAGGGAGAACCACATGGCTCTCCCTCAGTATTCATATTCAAAAGCGGCATTGGGAGCATTTAACGCCAACAGCGGAATGCCATTTTCTTCAAAACAGTATGATACATTACAGGAAGGATGTTCGTGGATCGTCCGAAGCATGGCACCGCTGACGGGGGCGCGTAAAGGATGCCCGGACTGACCCTGCCGTCTTACCGTAAACGTGAAACCGCCCTGCCGGACGATGATTTCATCATCCTCGATTTTGACTGCTTTGGCACCAAGGTAGGTGGCAAGGCGGTATTCTTTTCCTTGCAGAAGCACAATGCCGAGGATCCCGGTGAAATGAAAACCGCCCAGCGGGATATCTGCAATCGAGAGCATCAGGGCGCCATCCGGGAAGCTGCACTGTGTCCATGCGTATTGGCTGGGGAAGGAATACCCCCGGTCGCCCTCCATATAGCCCATGGCATCCTGGAACAGATAAGGCGTGCCATTGACAGAAAGCGCACCATCCACCGTGTGCCACATGCTGTACACACTGTGCCTGCACTGCATGAAGGGGACGTAGCGAAAGGGGCCCATAATGTCATACTTGATCGGTGTGAACGGACCAAATCGGATAGAGCCGGTGGCATGGAGATCAGGTGTGTGGATGTCCAGAGAGATGCCCTCTTTTCTAAAGCAATTCCCGGCGATGCTGATCTGATCGTCTTTTCGCTGAAAATCAGAGTCGGGGAATTGGACATAAAAGGATTGTGTATCGGTAATCAGCTGTATGGCACAGAATCTGGATTCGTCTGTGCGGTGTACAGATGGAATGACAGCAAGTGTCTGTTGCTCTGACTGGCAGCGAAAATACCAGCCGCAGAAGTCGTTGCGCATAGGGGAACCTCCCGGAATATTCTGGAAGGTATCATTCCCATTTTGTAAATAATCTAGACGAATAAAGTAAAACCATGAATCTTCAAAAAAACAGCCAATCGGAAGATTGGAATTAGCATGGAGAGCCTGTGAGGCAACAGGCTACGATCACTCCCATTTTTTGGATGCTATTTTGCGTTTGAGGCAAATTCCGTCTCAATTCGGGATGGCGTTTTGCAGGCAATCGATCCGTGCGGCCGTCTGCCATGATAAAACGCAATGTATTCACGCACTCTGACTTTGAATGCTGCTTCATGAAACGCAAATTGTTTCTCTGTATTGACTTTATAATGGTTGTAGAGATGAGAATCTTCTGGTATACTAAAAAAGAAGAATCTCATGGAAAAAATGAACTACAGGCAGCCTGTTCAAAACGATTCTGTCTTTCTCGCTGCCTTTTTTGCTGGCCTACTTCTTGCAGCCCCTCTACGGTATGGCAGACTTGTTTATCATCGGTCAGTTCAACGGAGTGGACAGCACCACTGCGGTATCCATCGGCAGTCGGGTCATGCGCGCCAGCAACGCAGTGGCATAATCGGGGCGAACCGGATCTTTCGCCCACTCCGCCTGCTGCGGAAAAATCAAGAGAATTCATACTACAGGAGGAACAGATCATGCAAAACCTGTCTGAACGCACCGCGGGCTTTACCGATTCGGTGATCCGCCGCATGACCCGGGTGTCCCTGCAATACGGCGCCGTGAACCTTTCGCAGGGATTCCCGGACTTCGATCCGCCCCAGCCCATTCTGGACCGGCTGGCGCAGGTGGCACACGAGGACTATCACCAGTATTCCATTACCTGGGGCGCCCAGAACTTCCGGGAGGCACTTGCCGCCAAGCAGACCCGTTATATGGGCCGGGCCATTGACCCAAACAGCGAGATTGTCACCACCTGCGGCAGTACGGAAGCCATGATGGCTGCTATGATGACTGTTACCGACCCAGGAGACAAGGTAATCATTTTTTCTCCCTTCTATGAAAACTACGGTGCGGATACAATCCTCGCCGGGGCGCAGCCGCTGTATGTGCCCCTGGTGCCGCCGGATTTTCACTTTGACCCGGAGGTGCTGGAGGATGCCTTCCGCCAGCATCCCAAGGCGCTGGTTCTGTGCAATCCCTCCAATCCCTGCGGCAAGGTCTTTACCCGGGAAGAGCTAGAGATAATCGCGTCTCTTGCCTGCAAATATGATACCTACGTCATTACCGATGAGGTATACGAGCACATTGTCTACGCGCCCCACCGCCACACCTATTTTGCCACCCTGCCGGGAATGTGGGAGCGGACGCTCTCCTGTTCCTCACTGTCCAAGACTTACTCCATTACCGGCTGGCGGCTGGGCTACATCATTGCTCCCGGCGAAATCATTGAACGGGCGAAGAAGGTTCACGACTTTCTCACCGTCGGCGCGGCGGCGCCTTTGCAGGAGGCGGTCATCCCCGGTCTGCGGTTCGGGCAGGACTACTATGACAGCCTGCTGGAAAAGTATACCCACAAAAAGGAACTGTTTTTGAAGGGGATGGACAGCCTGGGCATTGTACATAACGATCCCGAGGGGGCCTACTATGTGCTTCTGGACATCTCCGAGTTCGGTTACGACAGCGATGTGACTTTCTGCGAGACTTTGGCGCGGGAGGTCGGGGTGGGCGCCGTTCCCGGCTCCAGCTTCTTCCGGGAGCCGGTCAACCACCTGATCCGCCTGCATTTTGCCAAAAAGGACGAAACCCTGCTGGAAGCGCTGAACCGTTTGGAGCAGCTTCGGAAGAAAATCCCCGCAAAGAGGCGGACGGTGTAACGGCGGAAACCGGGAGACGCTGCACCCGCTTTCTGCCGGCAATAGGAAACTCCCGGTGGGAATCCCACCGGGAGTGATTGCGTTATTGTGATTTGGGAAGGGAAACGGTGAAGCGGCTTCCGCCTTCCGGGCGGTTTTCCGCAGTAACTTGCCCGCCATGGGCTGTGACGATCGCCTTGACGATGGTCAGCCCGATCCCCACACCCCCGGTTTTTCGGCTGCGGGAGCGGTCCGTGCGGTAGAACCGCTCAAAGATCAATGCCAGGTCAGACTCTGGGATGCCGATGCCGTCGTCTTCCACGGTCAGGATGCCGAACTTCGGCGTATTTTTCACCGTGATCCGGATATGCCCGTCTGTGCCGGTATATTTCACCGCGTTGGACAGAAGGTTGGATACCACCTGGCGGAGCCGTCCTTCGTCTCCGGGAACCACACAGTGATCTCCCGCTACGCTGCATTGCAGCTCTTTTGCGGACAGCTCCCCTTCAAAATTAGCGGCAGCCGATTTTGCCAGAGACAGCAAGTCCACATCCGTCAGCACCAGATTCAGATCATCCCGTTCCACCTCATGCAGCCGTTCCAAATCGGAAACCAGCTGGGACATCCTGCAGATCTCGTCATAGCATCGCTTCAGCCGCTCCCTGGTTGGCTCCCAGACACCCTCCAAAAGCATCTCCAGATGGGTGGAGACATTGGTCAGCGGCGTTCGCAGCTCATGTGCCACATCCGTACTCAGCTGCCTGCGCAGCATCTGCTGGCGCTCCAGAGTCTGGGCCATATGGTTGACTGCATCGGTCAACTCCCGAACTTCCTGGGTTCGGCTACGGGAGGCAAAGCGTATCGCGTAATTGCCCTGGGCAATCTGTCCCGTAATCTGCGTCGCTCTGACGATGGGGGAACAGATGTGTTTGGACAGGAATATGCCGGCCAGAGCAGCCCCCAGAAGGGATATGAGCCCCACTGCCAGCAGAATGAGGTTGAGAGCATCCAGAAAATGGAATGCGTTTTCATCGGTAAAGTAAGGCGTGTAGTAGCGGATATCTGCCCGGCCTATGACGATTCCGTTTTGTTTCAGCGCATAGGACTGGGTCACTAGACTGCCTTCCGGCTCCTGCGTTCTGCGCAGGCTGATGCCCTCCATGATCTGGTGGCAGAGGGTCATGTCGTGGTTCTCCGCGTCCCAGACGACATTTCCCTGGATATCATAGAGCTTGAGAACGTACCCATCGTTCAGGGCGTACATTCCAAAGCCATGGATGTATTCCCGGTTCCAGGTTCCGCTGCTTGGATCGTAGGGATAGACCAGCCCGTCTGCAAGATCGTCCGCCACTTGTTTTTGTTGACTGGTGATATATTGCTCAAACTGACGGCTGATGAAGACATTGGACACGAGGCTGATTAATGCTACGGTCACCAGCACGATCAGAGCAAAACCGGCGGACAACTGTGTCCGAAGCTTTATCATGTGGCGTCACCTCCAAATCGATAGCCTGTACCCCGTACGGTTCGGACGTAGACAGGATTTCTGGGGTCGTCCTCAATCTTTTTCCGCAGATTCTTTATATGGGTATCAATCACCCGGTCGTAACCGTCAAAGTCATCCCCGAAGGCGTATTCGATCAGCTCGTCCCGGGTGAACACACGCTTGGGAGAATTGCTCAGGGTGGTGAGAAGTTTCCACTCGTTGGGGGTGAGGCTGACAATCTGTCCCTGCTTGCGAACCTCCTGTTTCCCAAAATCCACACATAGGTCTCCACCGTTCCAAGAAAACCGTTCCACCAATGGGGTAAGTTCATCCTGTGAGCGGCGCAGAATGGCCTCAATATGGGCATGGAGGACCTTCAGACTGAATGGCTTGGGCAGGTAGTCGTCGGCCCCCAGACGCAGGCCGTTGAGTTGGTCTTCCTCCGCTGTCTTTGCCGTCAGCATGAGAATGGGAACCCGGGAACGCTTACGCAGCTGAACGCATACGTCCTCCCCGGACACATCCGGCAGCATCAGATCCAGCACCACAAAATGGATGGTCTCCCGCTCAAACATTGTAAGTGCCTGGCTGCCTGTCTCCGCCGTCAGCACCCGAAACCCCTTTTGCTCCAGATAGGAGGCAGCGGCTTCTCGGAGCATTGGTTCGTCATCCACAATCAGAATTGTCTTGTGAGGTATCATGGGGTGTTTCCTCCAATCCAAAAATAGCAGGCAAAGGGAAAACCGCAAAGAAGTGTGGTTTTCCCTTTGTCCATATTGCGTTATTCAATGGCGGTGACGGTGTAGTCCTGTGCTTCCACAGCCTTTTTCAGAACGTCGTCAGTCACTTCGGCCTTGAGGGTCACCACGGCGGTGCCCGCTTCGTGGCTGACCACCGCCTGCGCCACCTCCGGCAGGGCCTCCAGCGCTTTTTTCACCCGGGCCTCACAGTGCCCGCACATCATGCCTTCAATTTTCAATGTTTTTTCCATGTGTTTGGCTGCCGCCTTCTGCTTTGCTTTGATTTTCTTGTCCTTTGCCGAATTGCGCACATCGAACAGGTTCAGCCGCAGGGCGTTGGATACCACACAGAAGCTACTTAGGCTCATGGCCGCCGCGCCGAACATAGGGTTCAGGGTCAGCCCCAGGGGGATGAATACACCTGCCGCCAGGGGAATGCCTATGGTATTGTAGAAGAACGCCCAGAACAGGTTCTCGTGGATGTTGCGCAGAGTGGCCCGGCTTAAGCGGATGGCAGCGGGGACATCGGACAGGCGGCTCTTCATCAATACCACATCCGCTGCGTCAATGGCCACGTCGGTTCCTGCACCGATGGCGATGCCCATGTCTGCCTGAGTCAGAGCCGGTGCATCGTTGATGCCGTCGCCCACCATGGCAACTTTGCCCTTTTGCTGCAGGGAGCGGATAACGTTTTGTTTGCCGTCGGGCAGAACTCCTGCAATGACTTCATCCACGCCTGCCTGCGCACCAATGGCATTGGCGGTACGCTGGTTGTCGCCCGTCAGCATCACCACCTGGATGCCCATGTTTTGCAGCTCCCTCACCGCCTGGGGGCTGTCCTCCTTGATGACATCTGCAACCGCGATAATGCCGGCAAACGCTCCATCCCGGCTGAAAAACAGGGGTGTTTTGCCCTTCTCCGCCAAAGCGTCAGCCTGAGCTGAGACTTCGGCGGGAACATGGGCCTGGGTGCGAATGAAATTTCCGCTGCCGCCGGAGAGGACGGCGCCATTCCACCGGGCGGTAAGGCCGTTGCCCGGCAGAGCCTGAAAGTCCGTGACCTCCTCTGCCGTCAAACCAAGGGCTTCCGCTTTTTCCAGAATGGCACGGGCGAGCGGATGCTCGCTTTTCCGTTCCAGGGCGTAAGCCAGACGGAGAAGTTCTTCTTCACTGGAACCGGCGGCAGGGAGAACGTCCGTCACCTTGGGCTCACCGCTGGTAATGGTGCCGGTTTTGTCCAGGGCGACAATCTCGATCCGGCCGGTCTCCTCCAGGGAAGCGGCGGTTTTGAACAGAATGCCGTTTTTCGCGCCCATGCCGTTGCCCACCATGATCGCCACAGGCGTGGCAAGTCCCAGAGCGCAGGGGCAGGAGATTACCAGCACAGAGATACCCCGGGCCAGTGCGTAGCCCACACCCTGCCCCAGAAGGAGCCATACGGCAGTGGTCACGATGGCAATGAGGATCACCGCGGGGACAAATACGCCGGAGACCTTATCCGCGATTTTCGCGATGGGGGCTTTGGTAGCCGCCGCGTCGCTGACCATCTGGATGATCTGGGACAGTGTTGTGTCCTCGCCCACCCGGGTTGCCTGACATTTCAGGAAACCGGACTGGTTCACGGTGGCGGCGGAGACGGCATCGCCGGGGGCTTTGTCCACGGGAACACTTTCGCCGGTGAGGGCGGACTCATTCACCGCGCTCTCGCCCTCCAGAACCACACCGTCCACCGGGATGCTTTCACCGGGACGGGTCACGAAAATATCGCCCTTTTGTACCTGCTCAATGGGAACCTCTGTTGACCTGCCGCCCCGCAGAACTGTGGCGGTCTTGGGAGCCAGCTTCATCAGCCCTTTCAAAGCATCCGTGGTCTTGCCTTTGGAGCGGGCTTCCAGCATCTTGCCCACGGTGATCAGGGTCAGAATCATGGCGGCAGACTCAAAGTAGAAGTCCATCATATACATCATGACCGCGTCCGCGTCGCCCTTGACCTGCGCGTCGGTCATGGCAAACAGGGCATAGGTGCTGTAAACAAAGGCTGCTGTAGCGCCAAGCGCTACCAGAGTGTCCATGTTAGGCGCGCGGTGCCACAGAGCTTTGAAGCCGCTGACAAAAAACTTCTGGTTGATGACCATGATGATGACGGTCAGCAGCAGCTGGGTCAGGCCCATGGCGACATGGTTATCGTTATAGAAAGGCGGCAGCGGCCAGCCCCACATCATATGGCCCATGGAGAAGTACATCAGAACCAGCAAAAAGCCTACAGACCAGATCAGGCGCTGCTTCAGAATGGGGGTTTCCCTGTCCCGCAGGGTGTCCTCCGCCTGAACGGAGGCTTTTCCAGAGGAGCCTGCGCCTTTTTCGGAGGCACCGTATCCGGCGGCTTCCACCGCTGCAATGATATCCTGAGGCGCGGCAGTACCCTCCACGCCCATGGAGTTTGTCAACAGGCTGACGGAGCAGGCGGTGACGCCCGGAACCTTTGACACAGCCTTTTCCACCCTGGCGCTGCAGGCCGCGCAGCTCATGCCAGTGACGTTGTATTGCTTCATAATTCCCTCCGTAGTTTGATTTGGGTGACATCCCAGCTGTTTCACGGCGGCGAAGCAGCTGTTCCATGCGCTTTGCCGCCGGGCCAAGGATAGCATGACCCATTTGACTGTTTCTATTTCATCAATTTCTGCAATGTAGCCATCAGCTCGTCAATGGTTTCGTCCTTACCTTCCCGAATGTCCCGGGCCACACAGGTTCGGATGTGTTCGGACAGCAACTCCCGGCTGAATGCGTTGAGCGCTGCGTTGGCAGCGGCCACCTGGGCAAGAATATCCGTGCAGTACGCGTTTTTTTCCAGCATACCCCGAATGCCCCGGATCTGTCCTTCAACGCGGTTGAGCCGGTGAATCAGACTTTTGTATTCCTCCTCCGAGCGTTCTTTTGTCTTATGGCAGCAGCATTCCTGATGTTCCATAGCAGGCTCCTTTTCAAAAATGATACCCCATGGGGGTATCTAAATCATATACCCCCATGGGGTATTTGTCAAGCCCCATTTGACGAAAATGCTGTGTCCCAGGGGAAAACCTGCCGGACTTACCTGCGGCTATTGGCAGCAGGAGGGAAGGCCATTGGGAATCACATAGGCCTCGGTGGGATTGACGACGGTCTCGGACGGCTCACTCGGACTTTCCTCCGTTACGAGAATACTGCCCCAGATCATTCCCATCCAGCAGCAGTAGGGGAAGGTGCCTGTTTCGGTAGGGGTAAACTCAATGATATTTTCCCCCTCCTGGAAGGCATACTCAATGCCGTACTCCTGCAGGATCATTCTATAGTTGCAGCCGTTGATGCTGCCCGCCGGCGCATCAATGATCCATCTCACCGGCGTGCCAACCTGAACGGTAATGCTGGGATACTGCCTGGCAGACAGCGTGCTTGTGACCACTTGCACATTCTCCGCCTGAGTATTCTCCGTGCTTTCAGCCTGCACGATGCTGCAATACTGGGGCTCGGAGACAGCACTGCCCTGGAGTGCCGGAACGGCTGCCAGCACTGCGGCAACGCAGACCACAGCCATGGCTGCCAGGCGCAGTGCCTTTTTGCGGAAAGGAATGCTGGCCACTGCGCCCAGAACGCAGAGGAAAACCACCAACAGCTGGAGCGTCTCCAGATCCAGAAATCCGGTCAGTCCGGCTCCCTGGGAAAGCATGGCGAGGCCCAGCACCGCCACCAGGATGGCTCCCACATAGTTCACTGTTTTGGCAAACCGCTTTCCCAGAATCGAGACAAGGGAACCCAGTCCCAGCATCAGCGGAACAGTACCCAGACTGAACAGGAACATGGAAAGCGCACCGGTAAACGGACTCCCAGAGGCCAGAGCCACGATCTGCATGGATTGCAGCGGCCCGCAGGGCATCAGACCGTTGAGAATGCCTACAGTCAGGGGCCCCGCTGCTTTTGCCCGCTGCGCTCCCAATTTTTTAGCCAGGAACTTTGGCATCCTGGGGGTCAAGCACTGAAGCCAGGGGAAAAGGCCAAGCATATTGACACCCATGATGACCATGAAGGTGCCAGCAATCAGCTTCAGAACGCCCTGAAAGAGGATTGACAGACCCGCCTGTCCGCCGCCAATCAGAAAACCGACAGCGCCCAGCAGAAAACCGATTATAGTATAGGAGATCACACGCCCCAGATTGTACAGCAGCGACGGCAGGAAAGCCGCACCAGTGCTTTCACCTGTTTCCGAATTCCGGGGCAGGGATTGGGACAGATTGATTCCGCCGCACATGGCGATGCAGTGAACGGAGGTTGCAAGACCGATCACAAACAGCATCCCGTAGCCCATGCTGCTGTCCGCAAGCTGGCTGGGCACCAGAAGATTCAGGATGCCGAAGTGCTGCAAGAGCAGATAAAGTACAACGATGATGGCGAGAGTCACGGCTACATGACCAGAATTTACGGCAGAACGCTGTCCGTCCGGCAACACCTGGTAATCCATTTTCTCAATGATCCGCTTGATATCCCTGAGGGACAGCTTTTCCGCATCATAGGTGATGTCTGCGGTTCCCTTGGTGTAGCTGACGGAAGCCTTCATAATACCATCGGTGCCGCGAAGTGTTTTCTCGATTCTATTTTGACACTGAACGCATGTCATACCGCTGATTCGCAGTTTTTTTCGTATCCAATTCGATGCCATAGATGCCTCCTGTATGGGTTGATGCTAGTTGGTTTGCTCCGAATCCAACTTTTGGATGCCAAAATAGTAACAGAGTTATTTGTGGATTCTATGAAGAGATGCTACAGAAAAAAGCGGGAGAGACAGGACACGCTTTCCTCCATCGCCTTCCCAATCGGAATTGTCCTTAGTATCAATTGAAACCGTCCAAAAGCCAAAAACAAAATAGAAGGGAAGTGGGTTTCAGGTAATTTGTCCAGAGGCCCCCGGGTTCAGGAAACACTTACAGTCCGGCATAGTCGGCAAAGATCATGTGCATATCCTCGGTATTGTCCCGGTACTGCCTGCCATGATTTGTTCCCTGAAACAGCCGTTGTCCATCGCGGTAAGCGCACAGCGTTGTAAAGGGGTGTGCCTTCCAGTCCTTCCTGTCCAGCGGCGTGGTCGCAAAAAGCAGGGTGTCCTCCCGCTGGCTAAAATAGAGGGAATCTGCGTAGTTGGTATGGACATACAGCAGTTCTCCGTCATATATCAGCAGATTGAGCTTATTGCCCCTGGCCATATCCGCAACCAAAGCGTCCAGTAAATCAAATCGTTCCTCTTTGGTTAGTGGACGCCCGAATGCAAGCTGGCGCTGATTGATTTGATCCACCAGAAAATAGAGGATGCGCTCGCTGTCCGTCTGGCCTTCCTGCTGGTGAAGATAGGGATTGTGACGGGGATAATCAAAAATCGTTCCGTTGTGGGCAAGAGTCCAGCAGCGGTCGTAATTGTCCCGGAGCACAAAGGGGTGGCAGTTCGCATACTCCATTACGCCTCTCGTTGCCAAACGAATGTGAGCAATCATATTTCGTACATGGATTTTCTGCTGAAGCCGTTCTTTCAGATAGGTACTTTTGATGGCCTGTACAGGCTCCTTCTCAAGAGAAACGGCATTGTCATAGAAGGTTGCCATGCCCCAGCCGTTGGCGTGCCTGACACTGTGGGAAAAGAATTCTTTCAGAAGATCATTGACTTCGACTTTCCTCCGGGAACTGACACCAAACAATTCACACATCTGCTTCCTCCTGCCGCCGCCGGGCCAGCTCCAACCCCTTTCTGACAAAACCGCCATCAAATTCCCGGCGAATTTTCCAGGCATACCGGTTATCCGCATCCACAAACTTTTCCCGCTCAAATTCCAGAGTTTGCTGTACGGACTCCGGGAAATCTCCATAGAATTCCGCCATACGTTCCAGCACGTTCAGCGCGGCATTCGCAACAGAATCTACTTTTCCGTCCGGGGATACAATTTTCACGGTCTTTAGGTCATAATGGGCGGCGTTTTTGAAATTCTGCACC
>JBJDYL010000070.1:0-1535 GCA_051867285.1 Faecousia sp.
AGGTCACCTACAAGACCCCCATGCTGGAGCCGATTCTGAAGGTCACCTACGGCTGTATCGTCTATCAGGAGCAGGTCATTGAGATTTTCCGTTCCCTTGGCGGCTATACCATGGGACAGGCGGACAACATCCGCCGGGCAATTTCCAAGAAGAAAATGAAGGTCATCGAAGCCGAACGCAAGGTGTTCGTTTACGGCGACCCGGCGCAGAAGATTTCCGGCTGCATCGGCCATGGAATTTCCGAGGCGGTGGCCCAGTCCATTTACGATGAAATCGTGGATTTCGCCAACTACGCCTTTAACAAGGCCCACGCGGTTTGCTATGCCATTGTCGCCTACCAGACCGCCTACCTGAAATGCCACTACCCCCGGCAGTATATGGCGGCGCTGATGACCTCCGTGCTGGATTCCGCCACGAAGATATCCGGCTATATCGCTGAGTGCAAGGAACTGGGCATTCCCGTTCTGCCCCCGGACTTAAACCATTCCGAAGATCACTTTACCGTGGAGGGTGACGCCATCCGCTTTGGTCTGGGCGCGGTGAAAAACGTAGGCCGTGGTTTGATCCGCACCATGGTGAAAAAGCGGGAGGAGGGCGGCCCCTTCAAATCCCTGGAGGACTTCATCGAACGCATGGGCGAAGGGGAGCTGAACAAGCGCGCCGTGGAGAATTTCATCAAATGCGGCGCGGCGGACTGCTTCGGTAACCACCGCAGCGAGCTGCTGGCGGTGTACGACAGCATGATGGATGCCATCGCCGCCTCCCGGAAGAAGAATCTGGAGGGGCAGATGGGGCTGTTCGGAATGCTGGAGGAGGATGACGCCGGCGCAAGAATCCCCATCCCCAAGCTAAAGGAAATGAATAAAACCGACCTGTTGGCTATGGAAAAGGAGACAACGGGAATCTACATTTCCGGTCACCCCATGGACGACTACCGTGCGTACTTGCGCAATACCCATGTGGTGCGCATCGGCAGCCTGATGGACGAGGAAAGCGCCTTCACCGACGATCAGATTGTCAGCGTGGCGGGTATTGTCCAGAGTGTGAAAATGAAAACCACCCGCAATAATTCCATGATGGCCTATGTCACCGTAGAGGACGACACCGCCTCCATTGAGATGCTGGCGTTTTCCAATGTGCTCAGCCAGTACGGCGGCTATCTGCGGGACGGAAGCGCGGTGGTGATCACCGGCAGGCTGTCCTTGCGGGACGATAAGGAACCCCAGATTGTGGTGAACCGCGCCCGCCCCATTTCGGATTATGCCCAGGGCAGTCTGGAACCGGAGCCGCAGCCAGCGCAGCCGGCAGTGCGGCAGGGCACGCTGTATTTGCGCCTGCCGGGAGAGGACGGAAAGCTGTACCCCAAAATTCGCGCCATTGTGAATATGTTCCCCGGGGACAGCAGTGTGGTGCTGTACTTTGCGGATACCGGCCATCGCCGGGGCGCCCGGGCGGCTCTGGCGGAAAGTATGCTGCGGGAGCTGAAAAATGTCCTGGGCGAGGGAAATGTTGTGGTAAAGTAGCTTCCTTTTTTG
>JBJDYL010000071.1:0-1529 GCA_051867285.1 Faecousia sp.
GTCGACCGGGCCATTGCCAACGGCTGGCAAGGTATCCAGCCGCCCAACGGCGGGGAGCCTGCACCAAAGCAGCCTGCTCCTGCCCCCGTTGATTACTTCTAAGGGGATGTCGGCATGAAAATCACTAGGGATACATGGATTCAGGCCCAGGCCGGTGTCCTGGGCAGCTGCCTGATCGAGGAAAAATGCGCTGCGGAAATCGTGTTTGGCCTGCGGGAGGACGATTTTGCATCGGAATACAGGCCACTGTACCGGGCAATCGTTGACCTGTACACCACCGGGAAGCCCGTTGACCCCATCACCGTTACGCACATTGTCGGGGACGCATACCGGAAAACCATCGTAGAGATGATGGAGATTACACCGACCGCCGCCAATATCCGGCATTACATCAAAATCACCTCCGAGCAGGCCCGGGTGCTGCATATGCGGGAAATCGGCTTGCGGCTGATGGACGTGGACGGCATCGAGGATGCTCAGGAAATCATGGACAGCGCCAACGGTATGTTGGTCACCCGCAGCGGATTGACCGCAATCAGCCTTAAAAAGCTGCTGTCCGACTTTTTCACCAGGTATACCAAAGCGCCGGATTATTACGACTGGTTTATCCCCCAGATGCGCCGGGTGATCCGTCTGCGGAAGGGAAATTACATGATGATCGGCGCACGGCCCAGCGTCGGGAAAAGCGCCTTCGCCATGCAGGCGGCTGTCTACTGGGCGGTGGCGTGCGGACTGCGGGTCGGATTTTACACCGACGAAATGAACGAGGACGAATTGACGGACCGTCTGATTGCTACCTGCACCGGCTGCCAGCTGGAGGACGTGATGGAGCGCCGTATCCCGGAAAGGCAGATGCAGACCGTGGCGGCGATCTCCGCCAAAATCAACGAGGCACCGCTGTTTGTAATCCCGGCATCCGGGCATCCGGTGTCCGACATCAAGGCCGACGCCTTGAAAATGCACCTTGACATTATCATCATCGACTACCTTCAGATCGTCCCCGGACGGGGCGACAAGGAATATGACCGGGTGACCCGGGTGTCCCATGAGCTGCAAATGCTGTGCAAGAGCACCGGCATCACCGTACTGGCCCTGAGCCAGCTTGACCGGCTCCGGGGCGCAAGGCCCACGCTGGAGGATTTGCGGTCCTCCGGTCAGCTGGAGCAGGACGCGGATATCGTAGCGTTTCTGCACCGGCCGGAGGGACAGGCCAATGCGGTGGAGTTTATTGTCGCCAAAAACCGGAATGGCAAGACCGGCACCACAAAGCTGGAATTTGACGGCGGCTTACAGCGGTTTCTGTATGTCGGCAAAGGTGACAAGCCGTTGAAACCATTTAACTATGGCTCCTTTACCTTCCATCAGCCGCCGGAGACTGGCAACTTTGAGCAGATGCAGCTGCTTCCTGACGATACAGAAGTCCCCTTTGATAAAAACAGAGCCCAAGGAGGCCGAAAAGATGAGAACAACCGCGATTCTGAATCTTAAGGGCGGGGTTGGGAAGACCACCACCGTCATTCACATGGCGC
>JBJDYL010000072.1:0-1525 GCA_051867285.1 Faecousia sp.
CCGGACTGCAGCTTCTTGCGGGCGTCCTCGCCGTAAACAATCATCTTTGCCATAATTGAAGTTCCTCCTTAGTCGGTAACGACAGCCAGGATCTCATCCTGCTTGACGAATTTGTACTCTTCCTTGTCGATGGTCACATCGGTGCCAACGAACTTGCCAACGACGACCTTCTCGCCGGCCTTGACGGTCATGGTCACGTCCTTGGTGCCGGGGCCAACGGAAACGACCTCATAAATCGCGGGCTTTTCCTTGTTGGTGGTGGCCAGGATGATGCCGGACGCGGTGGTCTCGGGAGCCTCATGCGCCTTCAGCAGCACATTGTCAGCCATGGGTTTCAGTTTCATTTGTAATTCCTCCATACATATTGTATTTAGACTGCGGCAAGCCGCATACATCTACGGGATTAGCACTCTTGAACTCTGAGTGCTAATACAATATACCCCACTTCTTCGGAAAAAGCAAGAGGGAAAATGGAAGAATCCGTAAATAATTTATTAACGCGGCGGGTTGCCGCTGACAATGCGTGCCCTACAGGTCGATAATCGTCACACCATCGGGTTTTGCTCGGTATCGTTACTCAATGTCATTGCGAACCAGTGCGCACACTGGTGTGGTGACCGGAGGGAATGCTTTTGGTGCAATCCTCATCGATTTTAGGCGCACCACGCTTGGTATCGGCGGCGCACATAACGCCTTCCCCTTTGGGGAAGGCATTTTTACTTCGCCATAGCGGCTCTGCGCAGGACGTTCACAAAAATATCCCCCATGGTCAGCCGCTCCACCGGCTGCGCGGCCACCAGCGGAATCTGCCGCAGGGTCTGCTCGCCGGATTTAACCGAAAGAGTGCCGATCCGCTGCCCCTGGCTCACCGGCGCGGTGACGCTTTCCTCCAGAGTGACCTCCGTGGTGACCGCGCTTTTCTGGGACTTGTCAATCAGCAGCCCCGCAGACTCCCCCAGCTCCACCGGCACACTGTCCTGCTGCCCCAGCTTCACGGGCACCCCGGGAACCTCGGACAGTTCCGGCGCGATCACCGCAAAATTGGCAAAACCGTAGTCCAGCAGTTCCTTGCAGGCGGCGTTTCGTGCCTGGCTGGATTGGGCGCCCATCACCACGGCAATCAGCTCCATGCCGTCCCGCTGGGCGGAGGCGGACAGACAGTACCCGGCGCCGGAGGTAAAGCCGGTTTTCAAACCCGTTGCCCCGGGATAAAAGCGGATCAGCTTGTTGGTGTTGGACAGGCCAAAGGTACCGTTTCGCACGGCGTCCATCCAGATGGTAGTATAGTTTTTAATAAGAGGGTGATTTTTCAGCAGCTCCCGGGACATGAGCGCAATGTCGTAGGCGCTGGTGCGGTGCTGCTTGGCGCTGTCGTCATCGTCCAGGCCCGTGCAGTTGACGAAATGGGTATCCCGCATCCCCAGTTCCTTTGCCCGCTGATTCATGGCGTCCACAAAAGCGGCTTCGGAACCGGCGATGTGCTCCGCCATGGCGCAGGCGCAGTCGTTGGCAGAGGACACGGCGA
>JBJDYL010000073.1:0-24884 GCA_051867285.1 Faecousia sp.
TGCGCACCACCCACGTTGTCCGGGGCGACGAGTGGCTGCCCACCCTGCCCTTCCACATTCAGCTATTCAAGGCGCTGGGCTTCAAGCTGCCGAAATATGTGCACATCGGACCGCTGATGAAGATGGACGGCAATTCCAAGCGCAAGCTCAGCAAGCGGAAAGACCCCGAATTGGCGCTGACCTACTACAAGGCAGAGGGTTTCCCGGTGGAGGCCGTGTACGAGTATATCATGACCCTGCTGAACTCCAACTTTGAGGACTGGCGGCGGGCCAACCCCGACGCCCCTGCGGACACTTTCAAGTTCAGTCCCAAGAAGCTGAATCCCGCCGGTTCCCTGTTTGACTACGCCAAGCTGACGGACGTATCCAAGAACGTCATCTCCCGGATGGACGCGGAAAAGGTGTACGCCCTGCTCACGGAATGGGCGCAGGAATTCGACCCCGACTTTGGCAGCAAGCTCACCGCCGATCCCGAATACGCCAAGCGGATTCTCGCCATCGGCCGGGGCGGCAAGAAACCCCGGAAGGATCTGGCGGTGTGGAAGGATGCCAAGCCTTACATGGGCTTCTTCTACGACGAATATCTGCAAAAGGCAGAATTTGACCCGAAATTTGACGCTGCCGTGATTGTGGATGTGCTGAACCGGTTCCTCAGCAGCTATGATCCTGCGGACGATTCTTCCGTCTGGTTTGAAAAGGTTAAGCAGATCACCACGGATATCGGCTTTACCACCGACATGAAGGCCTACAAGGCCAATCCCGACGCCTTCCCCGGCACGGTGACGGACGTTTCCACCTTCATCCGTCTGGCGGTCACCGGGCAGACCAACTCCCCCGACCTGTATACCGTCATGCAGATTCTGGGTCAGGAGCGGACAACCCAGCGGATTCGCGATACCATTGCTTCCCTGAAATAACACATTACCCGGCGATTCCTACGAATCGCCGGGTCTTTTGTTCAGGTTGCTCTGTTGCCGCCGGGAAGGCCAAAGCTGACGGCGATGGCATCGTCCACCATGGCCATCTGCTGTTCATCCAGATGCCCCATGTGCTCCCGCAGACGGCGTTTGTCAATGGTGCGGATCTGCTCCAGCAGGATAATGGAATCCTTGCTCAGCCCTACGCTGCCTCCTGCGATGTTAATGTGGGTGGGAAGCCTTGCCTTACCCGTCTGGCTGGTAATGGCAGCGGCAATCACCGTGGGAGAATGCCGGTTGCCCGTATCGTTCTGGACAATCAGAACCGGGCGGGTGCCTCCCTGCTCGCTGCCTACCACCGGGGACAGATCTGCGTAGAATATATCGCCCCGTTTTACGGATGATTCGGTCATAGTATTCACGCTCCGTGCAAAATCTCCTGCGCTACCGGAATGCTCCATATGTAACGCGGTAACACTATTGTCCCACGTCACTATGGATTTTATACTTTACGCGCCTGCAAAATATCCTATGCACGGTTTTTGCATAATGCTACGAAATAACCATATTTTCCACACGGATAGACAGGATTCGCTTTCCATCGTAGCAGATATCCGCTTTTTCCGGGATATCCTCAGAATCCAGCCAGATGTCCAGATTCAGCGCGTCATCGTCATAGCTGTCGTTGACGCTCAGGCGCAGCAGCCCGTCCTCCATCCCCGCACTGGTCATGTAGCCGCCGCGCAGGGCTTTCATCAGAACCCAAGGTGCACTTACCGGAGAAAGCTGGTCGTCCGCCAGAAGATTAAATTGCAGCGCCGTGTCGTCAAAGGTCAGTGCGCCTCCCTCCCGGGTAATCTGCCCGGTGATGCCGGAAATGGACTCCGGCGCGGTCACCTGAAAGGTCACATTCCCCTTTGCATCCGCCGTACAGGCTATGCAGAAGGTGTACAGCTTGTCCCCATAGTCTGCGGTAATCTCCGCATCGAAGCTGCAGGAGGATGCCTGGAGCAATTTTGTCCGCAGCGCCAGCGCCCGGTCCATCTCCTTCGGCGTCTCCGAGCAGCCTGTGAGAAGCAGTACCGTCAGCAGCAGCGACAGAGCCTTTTTCAAACCAATCCCGCCTTATTTCAATAGTCGCGGAAGGGCGTTCAGCATGTCCGTGGGCAGCATCCCGTATTGCCCGATTTCTCTGGCGCAAATATCCCCGGCTGCTCCATGGAGCCACGCCGCGCAGGCCGCCGCTTCCAAAGGCGCAATGCCCTGCCCCAGCAGCCCTGTCAGAATTCCCGCCAGCACGTCTCCGCTGCCGCCCACCGCCATACCGGGATTGCCTGTCTGGTTGACATAACTTATTATCCCGTCGGTGATGCAGGTGCGATGCCCCTTCAGCAGCACAATGCACCCACTTGCCCGGGCAAACTCTTTGGCGGATGTCATACGGTTTTCCCCAATCACGCCCCCTGCCCGGCGGAACTCCCCGTCATGGGGTGTCAGGATGGTGCTGCCCTGCCTTCCGCGCAATATATCCATATGCCCGGACAGCACATTTATGCCATCGGCATCCAAAACAACCGGGCACTGGGCATTTTCCAGCACCGCCTGCACCACCGCCCGGGTTCCCGGCGAGATTCCCAGTCCGCAGCCAACCAGCACTGCGTCCATTTGCGGCAGACGCTCCAGAATTTCCGGAATCGCTTCCGCGCTCAGTTTTCCATCCTGCTCCGGCAGAGGGAAAACCACCGGTTCGTTGAGCTTCACCGCTTCGATGGCATAGATGCTCTCCGGGACACCCAGATACACCAGTCCCGCACCGGCGCGCAGCGCGCCCACGGCAGCCAGGTATGCCGCTCCGGTAAAGCCCCGGCTGCCGCACAGCAGCAGAATTTTTCCAAAGCTCCCCTTGTGCCCCCAGGGATCCCGGTCCGGCAACAGCGCGCACACCGCTTCCCAGTTCAGTTCCTTTTCCGTCATAACGTCACCTGCTTTCCCATTCTGGCATAACCATACCACGGGAAGGTTTTTTCGTCAAGAAGGGAGGAAAACACAAAAAACACTTGCAAAATCTTCCGCGGTGTGCTAGGATGGTTGGGATATGAAAAAGCGAAGATCGGGCTGCCGGATATCGGAACTGCCACATACAGCGAGAGCGGGAGGGTGTGAGCCGCTTGGGTACGGTATTCAGGCTTTCTCCCGGGAGCCGCCCCTTGAAATCAGCAGTAGAGCGGGCCGCGTGACTGCGTTATGGGTCTTGGATGTGTCTGCATCCGAAAAGTGCGCCGTACGGCGAATTGCGGGTGGTACCGCGGAAGCATTGCCTTTCGTCCCGAACATGGGAGGAAAGGTTTATTTTTTTGTATATTGCCTTTCAGGAGGAAGAAACATGAAAGAACAATTAGAGCAAATCCGAATCCATGCGCTGGAAGCGCTGGAGGCTGCCGCAACCCCTGCCGCTCTGGAAGAGCTGCGGGTAAAGCTGCTGGGCAAAAAGGGCGAACTGACCGCCGTGCTGAAGCAGATGGGCAAGCTGTCTGCCGAGGAGCGTCCTGTCATGGGTCAGATGGCCAACGCCGTCCGGGTGCAGATCGAGGAAACTCTGGAAAGCCGCAAGGCCGAGATTCACGCCGCCGTGCTGGAAGCCAAGCTGGCTGCTGAGTCCATTGACGTGACCATCCCCGGCGAAACCGTCACCATCGGCCACCAGCATCCCATGAACCAGGTGCTGCAGCAGATCAAGGATATTTTCGTCGGCCTGGGCTATCAGGTGGTAGACGGCCCGGAAGTGGAGCTGGCAAGCTACAACTTCACCCGGCTGAACATTGAGGAAGGTCACCCCTCCCGGGATCGCAGCGACACCTTCTACTTCACCGACGATGACTCCGTGCTGCTGCGTACCCAGACCAGCCCCATGCAGATCCGCTTCATGGAAACCCACAAGCCCCCCTTCTGCATGCTGGCTCCCGGCCGTGTGTTCCGCAAGGACGAGGCCGATGCCACCCACTCCCCCATGTTCCATCAGATCGAAGGTCTGGTTGTGGACGAGCACATCACCATGGGCGACCTGAAGGGCGCGCTGATCACCATGATGCGCAAGATTTACGGCGAGGAATCCGTGATGCGGTTCCGCCCCCACCACTTCCCCTTCACCGAGCCCAGCTGCGAAATGGACATGCAGTGCCACAAGTGCCACGGCACCGGCGAAATCGACGGTCAGGTGTGCTCCACCTGCCACGGCGAGGGCTGGATTGAGCTGCTGGGCGCCGGCATGGTGCATCCCACGGTGCTGGAAAACTGCGGCATTGACCCGGAGAAGTACTCCGGCTTCGCCTTCGGCATGGGTCTGGAACGGATGGCTATGGGCCGCATGAAGATCAACGACCTGCGGCTGATTTTCGACAACGACGTTCGGTTCCTGAACCAGTTCTAAGGAGGGATACACTATGAAACTCAACAGAAAATGGATCAATGAGGAGTTCGTGGACTTGTCCGGCGTCTCCGATAAAGAATATGTGGAAACCCTGACCGTGTTCGGCCAGAAGGTGGAAACCTACGAGCGTATGGACGCCGAGATCAAAAATGTAGTGGTTGGCAAGGTCGTGTCCATTGTCCGGCACCCCAACTCCGACCATATGTGGATCTGCCAGGTGGATGTGGGACAGGAAGAGCCTGTTCAGATCGTCACCGGCGCCCAGAATGTCCATGAGGGAGATCTGGTGCCCACCGCCCTGCACAACTCCTGGCTTCCCGGCGGCGTGCACATCACCAAAGGCAAGCTGCGGGGCGAAAAGTCCAACGGTATGCTCTGCTCCTTCGCGGAACTGGGCCTGACCCAGAACGACCTGCCCGGCGCTTACGCAGACGGCATCTGGATCCTCAATGACGAGGACTGCAAACCCGGCGACGACATCAACGCCGTCATCGGCAATGACGATACCATTGTGGATTTTGAAATCACCAACAACCGTCCCGACTGCTACTCCATCATCGGTCTGGCCCGGGAGTCCGCCGCCGCTTTCGGAAAGACCATGAAGCATCACGAGCCTGTGGTGCACGGCAGCGACGCCGGTTCCATTTACGAGCATCTGGATGTGGAGGTTCCTGCCACGGAGCTGTGTAACCGCTATTCCTCCCGGATGGTTGCCAACGTGAAAATCGGCCCCTCTCCCAAGTGGCTGCGGCAGCGGCTCCGCGCCAACGGCGTGCGTCCCATTAACAACATCGTGGACATCACCAACTACGTCATGCTGGAGTACGGTCAGCCCATGCACGCCTTTGATTACCGCTATGTTTCCTCCGGCAAGATCGTTGTCCGGGAAGCCGAGGACGGCGAAACCCTGACCACCCTGGACGGCAACGTGCGGCAGCTGAAGGCCGGTATGCTGGTTATTGCCGACGAGAATAAGCCCATCGGTCTGGCAGGTATCATGGGCGGCGAAAATTCCGAAATTGTGGACGACACCACCATGGTGGTCTTTGAATCCGCAAACTTCAACGGCACCTCCATCCGCCAGACCGCTCTTGCCTTGGGTATGCGTACCGAGGCCTCCGGCAAGTTTGAAAAGAGTCTGGATCCCATGATGACCATTCCCGCGGTGCAGCGTGCCTGCGAACTGGTGGAGATGCTCCAGTGCGGCGATGTGCTGGACGGAATCATCGATATTGTCAACTACGTTCCCCAGCCCAAAACGCTGCCTCTGGAAGTTGATAAGATCAACCGCCTGCTGGGCACCGAGATTTCCAGGGAAGAAATGGTGCGCTATCTGAACCTGCTGGAGATCCCCGTGGAGGGCGACACCATCCTGGTTCCCTCCTTCCGTCCTGACCTGAACCGGATGGCGGATATCGCGGAGGAAGTGGGCCGCGCCTACGGCTACAACGAAATTCCCACCACCTCCTTCAAAAATTCCACCCAGGGTGGTTACACACCTGAAATGAAGCTGGAGGCCCAGGCCGGTACCCTGTGCCGGGGTATGGGCTACAATGAGATTATCACCTATTCCTTCACTTCTCCTGCCGTATTCGACCAGATTCGTTTGAGCGCAGACAGCCCCCTGCGGAATGCTTTGCGGATTCAGAATCCTCTGGGCGAGGATACCTCCATCATGCGCACCATCGCCCTGCCCTCCATGATGGAAATTCTGTCCCGGAACAACGCCTACCACAATAAGTCCGTCAAGCTCTACGAGATTGCGAAGATTTACCTGCCCGTGGGAGGACAGGCGCTGCCGGAGGAGCCGAAGATGCTGGTTCTGGGCACCTACGGTGCCAACGAGACCTTCTTCACCCTGAAGGGCGAGCTGGAAGCCGTGTTTGCCGGACTGCGGATGAAGAAAGCCAGCTACCGCGCCGTGAAGGACAATCCCAGCTACCATCCCGGACGCTGCGCCGCCGTTTCCATCGATGGTGTGGACGTGGGCGTCATGGGTCAGGTGCATCCGCTGGTGGCAAAGAACTACGGCATTGATACCGATGTATACTGCGCGGAAATCAACTTCACCAAGCTGCTGTCCTGCCGTCTGCCCGACGCCACCTACACCCCCCTGCCCAAGTACCCCGCCGTTACCCGGGATCTGGCACTGATCTGCGACGAAGCCGTTACCGTGGCTCAGGCCGAGGACGTGATCACCACCGCCGCCGGAAAGCTGCTGCGGGATGTGAAGCTGTTCGATATCTACCGGGGCGTGGGCGTGCCCGAGGGCAAGAAGAGCATGGCTTTCTCCCTGGAGCTGCGGGCAGATGACCGCACCCTGACGGATACGGATTCCGAAGCTGTGGTGACGAAAGTGCTGGCAAGCCTGAAGGAGAAGCTGAACGCCACCCTGCGGTAAAATTTACAGGAATTTCAGATTTCAGGTCTTTACACTGCCTACTGTTTGGGGTATAATAATTCCATTCTTTTTTAAGGAGGCTGATTACCATGGCCGAAAAGGATACGCAAAAATTCACAGTGCCCAGCGACGACAGGGAGAATATGCGTCGGATTCTGCGGGGTGTGTATGAGGCCTTGACCGAAAAAGGCTACAACCCCATCAACCAAATCGTCGGTTACCTGCTGACCGAGGATCCCACCTATATCACCAATTACAACAACGCCCGGAGTATGATCTGCAAGATTGACCGGGATGAACTGATGCAGGCGCTGGTTCGCGAATACCTGTTCCAGCAGGATTAATCCAAAGCCAAGAGGCTTTTGCATAGGCAAAGGCCTCTTGTTTTGTACCTTGAAAATCTCATACTTTACCCTCCGTCCAGGAAATTCCTGAGCTTTTCCACGCATAAAATTACGTTAACCAACGTTTTTCCAGGAATTTCCCCACGAATTGCTTGACATTATTGTAACAATATGTTACAATCTGATTACATTTTTCCAAGGAGGTACTATTCATGGCTGATGAAAATGCAGTTTTGATGTATAAAGGCCGTCCGCTGATGCGGAAGGACAACCTTGTTTATTACGGTTCCATGGCAGACAGCCACATCGTCATGCTTCAGATTCTGGAGACGAAAAAGGTCGGCGATCTGGATGTGGCTACCCGGGTTTCCGTGCAGCTCCAGCTGACTGACCCCGCCGCCAGAAGCCGGGACCGCATCGTGAAAAAGAGCGAAAAAGACGGCTTCTACACGGCTCTGGACGTGGGCTGCGTGTGGCTGGAACGGGCGCTGGCCGGAAAATAAGCAAATCCCCTTCCTGAATCGTTCAGGATTCCCTGCTCCAAGGCGGAGCTTTTTACCCAAGACGGAGGCAAAGTATGAAGATCATTCGCAACATTCTCACCCTGACGCTGGCACTGATTCTGGCGGCAGGCTGTTTTCCCCTAACCGCATCCGCTGCCGGAACCATTGTGTACGGCATCGGTTTTGTAAACGCTTCTTCCCTGCGGCTGCGCAGCAGCGCATCCACCACGGCATCCACTCTGGACACCGCCGTCCGCGGCGAGTGCGTAACCGTCATTGCCAAGGAAGGAAGCTGGTATAAAGTCAATTACAATCTTCAGGAAGGTTATATGCATGCGGACTACCTGTCCGTTTCCACGAAGGAGAATGCCGAACTTGGTTACGGCAAAATTACCGGCAGCGGCGTTAACCTGCGCACCGGTCCTTCCACAACCTACCCCGTAGCAGCTGTTTCCGGCAGCGGCGACCGGTGTTACATCATCGGTCTGAACAGCGGCTGGTACAAGGTTCTCTACAATGAAAAAGTCTGCTACATCCGCAGTGACTTTGTGGATTTGACGGAGATTCCCTATGAAAATCCCGATTCTCCCAATTCTCCCCGCTATTTCCGGGGTGGAAAGTCCATCGGCACCGTGCTGCCCGGCAGCACCACCCTGTCCAGTTCCGCCAGCGCCATTCCGGCAAGCGTCACCGGCAGCCAGATTCTGGCGGAAGCCCAAAAGTATTTAGGCTGCCCCTACCGTTCCGGCGGCGCGTCTCCCAGCGGCTTTGACTGCTCCGGATTCGTATACTACGTTTTGAAGCAGTTGGGGCTTTCTCCCTACCGTACCCCGGCAGATCAGTATAAAATGGGCACTTCCGTTGCCAAGTCCGCACTGAAAGCCGGTGATCTGGTATTCTTCGGTTCCGGAAGCAGTATCACCCATGTGGGTATTTACGCCGGAAACGGGCAGTTTATCCACGCCCCCAATTCCCGCTCCACGGTCTCCTATTCCGACCTGACCAGCGGCTACTGGGCGGAGTGCTACTACGGCGCACGCCGTGTTGCATAAGGATAACAACAGCTGACACCCGATTGGGTGTCAGCTGTTTTCCTGTCATTTTGATTTTTCTATTCTCCCTCCGACAGCAGATCGTAGGCCATTCTGGGTGTACCGTCATCGGTTACGATTACTCCCCGGTACTGAAAGCCCAGCTTTGTGACGGCATTCTGCATCACATGATTGTCCGCGTGGGTGTCGATGCGCAGATGATCGATCCGCTTCCTGCCAAATTCCACCGCAGTCCTCAGAATTCCCCCAGAACCGTCTCCGGCAATGCGGTGAATCGTACCATAGGGACGATCGGAGCGCCATGCGCCGCCGTCGATTTTGTGATAAGTCGGATCGTCGCCAATCCGGAAGAAAAATACCCCGTGGATGGTTTCTCCATCCGTGATAACAAACAGGTTTCTGTTTTCAATATCCTGCGTTAACTGCGCCGCAGGCGGATGGGTTTTCCCCCACTGGTTGGGATTTCCGTTTTCTGCCATAAATGCCCGGGCATAGGCATAAATTTCCTCAATTCTGCACAAATCCAGCTGCCGTGCCGGACGCACCGTATATGCCATGAACTTGCTCTCCTTCTTTCTTTTTTCTGATTATACAACATTTGAATTGCAGGCGCAACCTCTGCGCATACTAGGGAAGCGCTGAATAAATCGGCAAGCGCTGACGACGAGGGATTTTGCCTCGGGCGAAAGTTATGAAAACGCAGGAATACTCTGTGTATTTCCAGTTTTCATAACTGCACGGCTGGGGCAAAAGAGCCGCCGCTCAGCCGCAGTCGATTTGTTCGGCGTTTCCCTAGTAAAACACTTTAAGGAAGGTGCGTTCATGGCAAGTCAGAAACGGGGGCGGCAGAGCTTTATTCTGTCCCAGCCGCCGGTGATCACCACCTGGGCCAGCGTGGCAGGAAAAAAAGAGGTAGAGGGTCCTTTGGCACATACCTTCGATGTCAAGTGCCGGGACACCTATTTCGGTCAGAAAACCTGGGAGCAGGCGGAAAAGCAGATGCAGCAGCTGGCGCTGCGGAAGCTGGCGGAAAAAGCCGGTTTGACCATGGCGGATTTCGACGTCGTTTTCTCCGGTGATCTGCTGAATCAGTGCATCGGTTCGTCCTTTACCCTGCGCAACACCGGCGTGCCCCATTTGGGACTGTACGGCGCCTGCTCCACCATGGCAGAAAGCCTGCTCATGGCCTCCATGGCGGTGGGCGGCGGATTTGCCGACACTGTGGTTGCCATGACCTCCTCCCATTTTGCGTCCTCGGAACGGCAGTACCGGTTTCCCCTGGGCTACGGCGGTCAACGGACGCCAACTTCCCAGTGGACGGTGACCGGCTCCGGCGCGGCGCTGGTGTGCAGTCAGGGCAAGGGGCCAAAAATCACCGCCTGCACCATCGGCTCCGTCACGGATCTGGGGATCAAGGATGCCAACAACATGGGCAGCGCCATGGCTCCCGCAGCCCTTGCCACCATTAAAGCCCATTTTTCGGATATGTGTACCGGCCCGGAGGATTTTGACCGGATTGTCACCGGCGATCTGGGGCAGGTGGGTATGGAAATGCTGCTGGAGCTGGCTCGTCAGGAAGGCATTCCCCTGGGCGGAAAGCTGATGGACTGCGGTACCACTGTATTTGACAACACTGCCCAAGATGTGCATTCCGGTGGCTCCGGCTGCGGATGCAGCGCCATCACCCTGTGCGGATATCTGCTGGATCAGCTGAATACGGGGAAACTGAAAAAAATACTGTTCTGCGGCACCGGTGCGCTGCTCTCCCCCACCTCCACCCAGCAGGGACTCCCCATCCCCGGCGTTTGCCATGCAGTCTGCATCACAGGAGGACGGTAATATGGAATATCTCAAAGCATTTCTGGTGGGCGGAGCGCTGTGCCTTATCGGTCAGATTCTCATCGATAAAACCAAACTGACTCCGGCACGCATTCTGGTCAGCTATGTGGTTATGGGCGTTCTGCTGGGCGCGATCGGCATATATCCCAAGCTGGTAGAATTCGCAGGAGCAGGCGCCTCTGTACCGCTGACCGGCTTCGGCAACACCCTGGCCAAGGGCGTTAAGGAAGCCATTGCGGAGGATGGATTTCTCGGCATCTTCACCGGCGGCCTGAAAGCCACAGCCGGCGGCATCACCGCCGCCATTACCGCCGGTCTTGCCGCCAGCCTTCTGTTCAAGGCGAAGGATAAATCCTGAAAAGCTGGGTAAGCTAGGTGAGCGGCATAGCCGTGAGATCGATTTTGGAGGAAAGAAACATGAATAACCAGAACAAAAATCAGAATCAGAATAACACCCAGAACAATAATCAGAACAACAACCAGAACAGCAATCAGAACAGCAATCAGAACAACAGCCAGAACAGCAATCAGACCCAGAACAGAAACAGCCGCTGACGGTCAAGCGGGTCACCGGAAAAAGGTGACCCGCTGTTTTTATGAAAAAATCCGATTACACTTCCACAAACCGATCCAATCCGAAGAAATACAAAAACCGCTTTTGAATGGGCATTTCATAAATGCGGCTTAACGCTTCTCCATAGGTGTGCACCTGCATTTGATACCGCCGGGAGACTGCGTCCACGGTTTCCTCTGTGACCCGGTCTGTCTTGAAATCCACCACCGTGATACCTTCCTGCTCCAGCAGGGCGCAGTCCACGACGCCCTGCAGCAGCACCTGCTCCCCGTCCAGGCCCTCGCCGTAATGCCGGCCATCGTCCAGGATGGAGAACTTGAATTCCCGCAGATAGGGGGTTCCCGTGCGAAGCTTCCTGCCGATGTCCGTCTGAAAAAACCGGGCGATTTTTTCGCAGTTTACCAGCTTCCCCTGTTCCTCCGTGAGAAATCCTTCCGTAACAAGACGGCGGATTTCCTCGGAAACCGCCTGCAAACTGCCGCAGTTTTCATAGCGCAGATATTGCAGTGCAGCGTGCATGGCGCTGCCAACGGTTTTTCCCTGGGTCTGCTGTGTGAAAAATTCCGGCTGCCGCCAGGCCCGTTCCGGGCGCTTGGGAATGCCCGCATTTTCCGCAGCTTCCGCATCCTTGGCACGCCCCTTCCTGCCGGTGGCCGTCTGTTTGGACGGAGTTTGGGTGGCAGGCAGGTACGCATATTGGAACGCCAAAGCACTGCGCAGCCGCTGCTCCAGATCCGCAGGCATTGGGGTTCCCGCCTCCGCAATGGCAGAGGCTGTCTGGATTTCCCCGGAAACTTCCGGCGTCTGAATCCGCCAGGGATAGGGGGAAAGTACCGTCTCCTCCGGTCTGCCGCCCAGCGCGTGCAGCTCTCCCGCTTCCCGGCGTCCGACAGCTGCCAGAAGCACCCAGTCTCCTAAGCAGGAAGCGTCCCGGCTGAGCAGCTCCCCGCCGTCAAAATCCCGGCGCAGGGCGATGTCCTGCAAGTCGCCCCGGACGGTCTGGGAGGCATAGGTCATCACCAGACGGTCCTTTGCCCGGGTCATGGCCACATACAGTACCCGCATTTCCTCGGATACGCTTTCCGCTGCCATCTTCACAGCAATTGCCCGCTTTGCCAAAGACGGATACCGGACGCGGTTCACTGTATCCGCAGCGGACAAGCCCAGTCCCAGGGTTCTGTCACAGAGAATCTGGGCGCGCAGATCTTCCTGGTTGAATCTGCGGGACAGATTGCACAGGAACACCACAGGAAATTCCAGTCCCTTGGATTTGTGGATGCTCATAATGCTGACGCAGCCTGCCCCGGCAGCGCCGGAAGTTACCAGACCCCGTTCCTCCATCCCATCCAGATGCTCGAGAAACTGCGCCAAACCCCGCCCGGCTCCCCGCTCAAAATCGGAAGCATACTGGAAAAAGGTCTGAAGATTGGCAGCCTTGGCTTCCCCGCCGGGCATGGAAGCATACACGCTATCCATCCGGGTCAGCAGCAGGCATTTTTCCATCAGGGCGGTGAGGGTACTGCGTCTGGCTTCCTGCCGGAGAGCATTCAGTGCAGATAAAAATGCTTCTGCTTTGGGATGGCCGCTTGATGCCAAAGCGTCGTAGAATGCCCCGCGTTTCTGTTTTCCCCGGATACTCGCCAAATCCTCCGCAGTAAATCCAAATACCGGGCTTGCCAGCACGCTGATTAACGGAATATCCTGCCGAGGATTTAACACCGTTTGCAGCAGGCTGCGGAAGGTGCCGATCTCCTGAGTTTGCAGCAGATCGGTTCCGCCGCCGGCGGCACAGCGAATGCCCCGGCTCTCCAGCGCCCGCTGGAAATATCCGCCAGCGCTGCCGGGGGAACGGAGCAAAATCACAATATCCTCCGGCACCACCGGGCGCAGGCTTTCTCCTTCCCGCACCAGAGTACCGGATGTGAGCATGGTTTGGATGCGCCCCGCCACAAAGTCCGCTTCCTCGGCATAGGTATCCGCCACGGTTTCCAACGCGTACAGCTCCACCCCCGGATCCGGCAGGGGCGTATGGGACACGCCCTCCCGGAGGGCTTCCGCCTCCGTGTAATACAGTCCGCCTACCTTGGGGGTCATGCAGGCAGAGAACACATGGTTGACGCCCTCGATGACTTCTCCACCGGAACGGAAATTGTGGCTGAGCAGCACCTTTCTGCCCTGTCCGGGAACGGCATCCTCCACCGGCGCGTAGGCATGGTACTTTTCCAGAAAAATTCTCGGATCCGCCAGACGGAACTGATAGATGGACTGTTTCACGTCGCCAACCAGGAAGCAGTTCTGCTTCTCCCGGCTCAAGGCGGAAAAGATCGCGTCCTGCACGCCGTTGGAATCCTGATACTCGTCCACCAGAATTTCCCGGTACCGGCTGCCGATTTCGGCTGCGGCGCTGGTAGGATTGGTACGGGATTTTCCCAGCAGCAAATCCAGAGCATAATGCTCCAGATCGCTGAAATCCAGAATGCGCCGGCTGCGTTTCACCGCCCGGTAATCCCGGGCAAACTGACTGACCAGCTCCGATAAGCCCCGGGCGCCGGCGGCGGACTGTGCCAAGTCGGCAAGCACCTGCCGGGAATCATCGGCAAAATTCCGCAACTTTCGTTCCATACCTTTCTTGCAGGCGTTCCGCGCGGCCTTTACCCGCTCTGTCAGCTCCGGGTCGTCATTCTTTTTGGGGAAAACCAGCCTGCCATAGTCGATGGCACGCTTATTCACAATGCCGTCCCAGGTGTCCTCACTCCGAAGCGCCTGAAGCTGGTACAGGGTGTCCCGGATATTGGCAGCTGCTTTTTCCATGCCACCACAGGCTTCCAGCTGGCAGGCGCATTGTTCCATCACATGAATTTGACAGTCCAGATATTCCTGCAGGTCGTCTATCAGGTATTTTCCCCAGATGGTCTGGGAGGCATCCTCTGCATCCGCCGCTGAAAGCAGGGATAGGCAGTTATCCAGCCACTGCTCCGGGTTCAAATGACACCGTGCACTGTCGTAGACTTTTTCGATGATCTGCGGCACCAGCCGGTCGTCCCGTCCCAGTCCCTGGGTGTCCACAAACGCCCGAAAATCCGGATTGTCCTCATCCGTATAGGCCCGATCCAGCAAGTCCGCCAGCACCTGATCCCGGATTTCCCGGCATTCATTCTCATCCGCCACCCGGAAATCCGCCGGAATGTCCAGCCGGTAGGCGTATTCCCGGAGAATGTCTCCGCAGAAGCCGTGAACTGTGGAAATTTTAGCCAGAAACAGCCGCTGCATCTGCTTTTGCAGATGGCGGTTCTCAGGCGATTCGGCAATCTGCTGGCTCAGCTTTGCGGCGATTTTGCCCCGCAGCTCCGCTGCCGCCGCTTTGGTATAGGTAATGATCAGAAAATCGTCCAGATTGGCTGGATCCTTGGAATCCGTCAGATAGGTCATCAGCCGGTCCACCAGCACCTTGGTCTTGCCGGAACCGGCGGCGGCGGAAACCAACAGCTTGCCGCCCCGATTATGTACCGCCTGAGACTGCTGGGGTGTCAGCTTATCCGCCATGGTGTTTCATCTCCTTCTCCACTTCCTCCCAGAACCGCTGGGCAGTCATGGCCTTATAATTGCGCCGTCCTTCTACGTTTGCCTCATGGCAAACCGTACCGTAGGGGCAGAAGGCGCAGGCATTGTGGCTGGCGCCCCGGGTATAAGGGTTCGGCTCCACGTTTCCGGAGGCAATGTCCTCCACCATATCGGACAGCACCCGGAACACGAACCCTTTCAGCTGCTTCAGCTGCTCCCGATCTGCCAGATCCCCCGAAAGCGTGCCGTCCTTTTTCACGGTGTAGCACATGCGCCGGGGACTTTCCCCCGGCTCCATGGCCTGCAAAACAGCTTCGTCCCGCAGCAGCAGGCCCCGCCGCTTCCACGACGCGGCACGCTCCTTTGCTGCCGCTTCCCCGTCCAGCTTTCCTTCGGCGGACAGATAGGGCGCCCGGGCAGGAAAATACTGAACGCCGGCAGGAATCGGGTTCTCTCCCAGAAGTTCGTCTCCACTGTCCTGCAGGGAGAACAGATACAAAAGCATCTGCAGGCCCACGCCGTTGAATACGTCGCAGTAATCAAAATCCTTCCGTCCGGTTTTGTAATCCACCACGCGGAAATAGCGGCTGGCACCGGAATTCCAGATATCCACCCGGTCTACAAAGCCCCGGAGAACCGCATGCATGGCGGGATTGGGAATGGCAATGGGCGGCAGGTCCTCCCCGGTGCCGAAACTCACTTCAAATTCTGCCGGTTCAAAGCCCGATTCCTTCAACTCCATCCACAGCTCCCGCACCACCATGTCCAGCTCCTGTACGTTGCGCTGGAACAGGTAGGTCATGCGCTGGGAATCCAGCTGGCTGAACCGCTGAGCGGCATACTCCTGACTGAAGCGGTGGGCAATATCCAGCGTTTCTTCCAGCGATACCTGATGGAAGCCCCCCATATCCCGAATGCACCGGGCGGTGTTTTCCAGCACCGCGTGGACGTAAGTGCCAAATTCCGCCGGGTCAATGGCCGCTTCCTTCCGTTCTTTCGCCCGAAGGCCGTATTTCAGGAAATAGGACAGCCGGCACTCTGCCTGCCGGTCGATCTGGGACGCAGAAAGATTCAGGGTCGTTCCGTACAGTTTTTGAATCGACTGCTTTTCCACAGTCCCCAGCGCATAGGCCCTTCTGGCGCTGGTGTCCCCATAGCCGGGCAGCACATGCAACGCCCGGGCCATGTCCTCGGCATTCCACCGGGCAAGGCAGGCGCCCGCTTCCAGCGCGTCCGCCTGGGCAAATCCCAGGGATGTATCCGCCTGCGCCTCGCCGCCTGCCAGAACGCACAGTCTGCGGTACAGGAAGGAGGGCTGTTCCCCGGAACAGCTGACAGTGATGGAATCCTCCGCGCCGCAGAAAACGCCGTAAATTTCCGCAAATTCCGCCTGAATACCCTCCATGGAACCGCCGGTAAGGGGCACACCCAGCTCCCGCAGGGTCACCCGCTCCTGATCCGTCAGTACGCCGGAAGAGCCGCTGTAGCCGGGGAGTTTGCCTTCCTCCGCGCCCAATACGATCAGATGCTTCTGCCGGTGGCAGCGCATAGCGCTGACCACACCCATCTGCACCGCATCCAGCACCGGCGGAATGGTACCCACGTCGTACTGGCTCAGAAGCAAACGGAACAGCCTGGAAAAGTGCTCCGCCTCCCAGCTGGTATCCCCCAGCACGGCGTACATTTGCTCCAGCGCCGACAGCAGAATTTCCCACAGCTGGTTCAAAATCTGCGCCTGACGGGGATCGCCTCCGTCGTCCAGCGCCTGGGCCATTTGGGTCAGCTGCTGCTCCAGCCGGATGTCCTCCAGAAAAGCATACAACGCCAGCACCTGATGCCGCAGGTTCTTCGCATCCCGGAAACCCTGCCGCAGACGCTGCAGCGGCGCGATTGCCAGAAGCCTTGCTTCATTCAGCAGCGTCAGCGCTTTTTTCGAAGTCTCATCCCATTGTCCACTGAGGCCATCCGGGTGACCGCTCCAGTTCTCCGTCCATTTTGCTCCCCGGATGCCCCAGATGACCGCATAATTCTCCACCTGATCGCAGGTATCCGCGTCCAGCGGAGACAGCGCTGAGCGCAAATACCGCAGCACGTCCCGCTGTTCAAAGCCGCCGATTGCCGCGTCCATGGCAGACAGAACCGTATAGATCACGCTGTTTTGCAGAATTTCCTCGGTGCCGGAACGATACACCGGAATGTGAAAGCGGTGAAATACCAGATCCACCAGCGGCTGATAGGCAGGCAGGTCTGTGCAGACCACCGTGATATCCCGGTAGCGGTTTCCCTGTTCCACCAGCTCCCGGATCCGCAGAGCGGCGTGCAGGCACTCCTGATAGGCAGACTCCGCCCGGCAGATGTGCAGAATGCCCTTTGCTTCGCCGGTGGGAATCACGCCCTGAAACAACTTTTCCCGCACCGCATTCATGGGTGTGGGATTCGGACGGACTTCCTCCACCTGAATTTCCACCCCTGCCCGGCGGGCACACTGATAGATTTCCCGGGCAGTATCCCCCGCTTTTTCAAAGGCCAACAGGTTAGAATCAATCCGGTCGCAGTTCAGGCTGATGGTGACCTCCGGCGACACCTGCATCAGGTATTCCAAAATCGCCAGATTCTGCCGGGTAAAATCCGGGAAGCCGTCTATGTAAAAGGTATGCTCCTGGGCAAAGGTTCCCTCCTCCAGCTGCTCTAAGAGCCAGGTCATCTGATCTCTGGGATCCCGCTTTCCCCGGGCACACAGGCCGTCATAGCCTTCCATCAGCAGGGACAATTCCTCCAGCTTCTGCGCCAGAGATCCGCTGGTCTGCTGGGACGCCGCCAGCAAATCCTGAGAAGTGATACAGCAACGTTTGAATTCATCCACCGCGTCTATCAGACCGGTTAAAAATTCCGGCTTTGTCTCTACGGCGGCGTAGGCCTTCAGCCGGCTGCTGAGCTGCCGGGCAGATGCCGCCATGGCAACCACCCGTCCGCCATTGTCCAGGCATTCCACCGCCGCACTGCCCATGGTATCCGAAACCCGTCTGGCCAGCCGGGTGAAGGACAGCACCTCTGCGTACCGGCTCGCCGTATCTCCGGCGAAAACACACAGACGGCGCTCCGTTTCATGGCTGATCAGCTCCGGTACCATGAGAATGCGGTTCCCTTTGCGCTGCCGGACATCCCGGGCAATCCGCCGCAGGATTTCGTCTGTATTGGCGGTCCAGTCCCGCCCCAAAAGCAAATGTACCATTCGGCAGCCTCCTTTCTCTTGTCGTCCTATAATACCACAAAATCCGTCCAAAATATAGGGTATTATTTATCCGGCAAAGCAGAGATTTTCCAGTCTGCCCAGGGCGTCCAGCAGGTAAAAGCGCACCTGGTATGTCTCCCCATTGGACAGGGTTTCCGTCAGCGCGCCGTCCATGCCGGCTGTCTGCGCCGCTTCTTCAAAGCCCTCCGTGGTTGCACTCAGGCACAGGGTGGGAAACGCAACACACCACCAGTTCTTCCCCTCGCCCTCTCCAATCACAATCCGCAGGGATTCATACACCCCCGCAGGCAGGGTGAAGGTATCATATTTCCGGATATCAAAGGTTTCCTGACACAGACTGACCACCGCCCGGCTGTCCACACCTGCCGCTTCCAGCGTCTGGTTGGCTACGGACTGAATCTTCGGCAGGTTCTCCCGCAGATAGTCTTTCGCCGTCTCCACGTCCCCGATCTGTGCCAGTCCCTCATACAGACTTTCCAGCACCGCATCCCGCACCCGCAGCTTAATCGCCTGATCTTCCTCACTGTCAGAATTCGCCACCACATGGAAGCGGATCAGCTCCCGGTTCAGATACTCCCGGTCCCGGATGAGGGCGCAGGTCCACACCAGTGCCGCTGCCAGCATACAGATTCCCACACATTGCCATAATTTTTTCATAAAAAACACCGTCCATACGGAAATACTTCCAGTATGGACGGCAAAAGCCAAAATTATACGGGCTTGGCAATAAAAACCTGGGGATAGTTCTCTTTCAGCATATTGCAGGCAACAGCGGCATATTCAAAGCTGTCCATGATGGCAAACACCGCGGAACCGGAACCGGTCATCTGCTGGGCCAGCGCACCGTAGCTGTGGAAAATGGACTTGATGTAGTTCAGCTCCAAGTGGTCAGAGGTCACCACCGGATCGAATACATTGCACACATTCTCCGCCACCTTGCCCAGATCTCCTGCCAGAATGGCGCTCTCCATGGCCCGGTTGTCTGGCCGGTCGGCAATGGCCACCGTATCGATTTTTTGGTAAAGCTCCGGGGTGGAAACGGAGAAATCCGGCTTACACACCACAAACACACAATCGGGGATATCCGGCAGCTTCCGCACCCGTTCCCCTCTGCCTTCTACCATGGCCGTGCCGCAAAGCACGCAGAAAGGAACGTCGCTTCCCACTTCAGCGCCCAGCTCCGCCAATGCCATCACCGACAGCGGCTCGTCATAATACCGGTTCAGCGCCCGCAGCACCGCGGCAGCATCCGCGCTTCCGCCGCCCAGTCCCGCACCGGAGGGAATCCGCTTGAGAATACGGATCTCCAGGCCGCCCGGGTCCTTATGGAGGGCGTCGCAGTACACCTTCGCCGCCTTCCAGGCAAGATTGCTTTCGTCCGTGGGAATGCCCTCCACGGAACACAGCAGCTTCCAGGGCTTTCCTGTGCCCACATCAATCTCCACATCATCCCGAATGGAAATTCCCTGCATGATACTTTGCAGGTCATGGTAGCCGTCCTCCCGCTTTCCCAGCACATCCAGCGTCAGATTCAGCTTGGCATAGGCGGCTTCATACAATGTTGTCATAGGCATATACCTTCCTTTTCTGTCATCGTGGTTATTATAGCGGAATACACCGTGTTTTTCAATCCGTATCCTGATAAAAATACAAATTCTGCACATCCTAGCCATATCCATATGAGAAAGGGAGGTAATTTCATGGATACCATCGCACTGATTCTGTCCATTATCGGGTGCCTGAACTGGGGACTGGTGGGCATTTTTCAGTTTGATCTTGTGGCATGGCTGTTCGGCGGCGCAGGTTCCCTGTTCAGCCGGCTGGTGTATACCATTGTGGGACTCGCCGGGCTCTGGTGCATTTCCTTCCTGTTCCGCAGGAAGAGTGTCATCGAAGGAGAATAGGAAAAATGGCAGCTCCCCGAGGGAGCTGCCATGATTATCGTTCATTAGGGCAGGCAGTTCTTATCGATAGAACGTATTGCCGCCAATGAATTCCCGCACCAGACTGGTGGGAGGAATTTCGTCGTCCACGTCTGCCTGCTGGATGTAGTTGAGAATTTTGACGATATTGCGCACCTCGTCGTAGCATTCATCCTCGGGCTGAACCGCCGTCAGCAAGGGGAAAATATGCTTTTTCAGCACCGCCAGCTCGTACAAAGTGGAGCTGTTGAAAATCACGTCTGCATTCTCCTGATAGGGGAAAATCCACCGCTGCTCACCCCGGCGAACGCTGTCCCACATGGAAATGGTGTGCTGCACCGAAGCACCCCGGGTTTCATAGTCCCGGACGATGCGCCGCAGAAGCCGCAGATAACTGGTGGGAATACGGTTATGATCGTCCAGATTCAACGGCAGCAGCGGGCTGACATACAGGCGGAAAATCAGCCTGGTATCCACGTTTTCCGGAAGCATGGCAGGATTCAGTCCGTGAAGTCCCTCCACAATAATGACAGAATCCTCAGAAAGGGTCAGCCGATGGCCCCGCCATTCCCGGCGGCCGGTGAGGAAATTGAAGCTGGGCAGCTCCACGGTCTCCCCCGCCAGCAGCCGCCCCATGTCCGCCCGGAACAGGGCCACGTCAATGGTATTGATGTGCTCCAGATCCAGCTTTCCGTCCGGGCCGGGGACAATTTTATCCCGGTCAATGTAGTAATCGTCCAGGCTCATCAAAATGGGCTTTTTCCCGTGAACCCGGAGCTGGGTTGCAAGACGGTGGGCTGAGGTGGTCTTACCGGAGGAACTGGGCCCAGCCAGCATCACGGCTTTCGCTCCCCGCTGGCAGACCATATCCGCCACCTGGGAAAACCGCTTTTCATGGAGCGCTTCATTCACCCGGATCAGTTCCCGGATTCTGCCGGAGGTGGTCAGCTCGTTCAGCTCCGCCGCCGTTTCACACTCCATCAGGGAGCACCAGCGCTCTCCCTCATTGAAAACACCGAAAAAGTTCGGCATTGCCGGAACCTTTGCGCAAATTTCCGGATCCTGGTCGTCCGGATACACAAACAGGAAACCACCGTCCGCGGGAAGGATGTCCCAAACGGTCAGATACGCCGTGCTGGGCAGCATTTCCCCATAGAAATAGTCCGCGTAATCCCCATACACATATTCGTCAAAGTAGTCCAGCGGACGCCAATGCAGCAGCCGGGCCTTGTCCTCCTGACCTTCGGCCTGGAACCGGGCAATGGCATCTCCCAAAGGTACCCGGCGTCGGATCAGCGGGATTCCCTCCTGCACCAGTTCCTTCACCCGGGCTTTCAGCCGGGAGGCGGAGAAATCCGCTGCGCCGCTGACCTGGATGTACACACTGGCACCCAGGGTGCAGCTGACCTTTCCCTTCGCGTCCGGCCAAAGCTGCCGCAGCGCCAAAAACACGGTAAACTGCGCCGTCCGGATATAGCATTCCTTGCCAGCCGGATCCTCATAGCGCAGCAGCCGCACCACGCCATTGGATGCCGCCATGGCACGGCGCATGGAGGGACGTTCCCCCTGGGCATCTTTTTGACGAACCGGAATATAATTCAGTGTGAACACTTCACCGGCAATTTTCGCCGCCAATGGGCGATGGGACAAGCTGTTCCCTGTCAGATGCAGCTGCTCTGCCAGCTCCAGCAGGCTCTGCTCCGGCAGGGCTTCGATTCTGTGACCGTCAATCGTCAAATACATGGGGCTCCCTCCTCATACGGATTGCACAATGAATTATGTATAATATAGCAGAGTCTTGGTAATATTGCAAATTAAAAACTGTAAATTTACTGTTACGCTCCCCAAGCCTGTCCCGATTAGAAACGCTTCTCCAGCGTTGTTCCGGGATAATAGTGCGCCAGGATTTCCGGGTACAGGCTGCCGCCTACCGCCATGGCATCCGCGCCATACTGACTCATACCCACCCGATGCCCGTATCCCCGGGTGGAAACGAGGATGGTGTCTCCTTCCACCATCACCGAGAAGGCAGTTGAGGGAAGTCCCAGCAGGCTGCGAAGTTCCGTTCCCGTATAGCGTTCCCCGCAGATTACCATGATTTCCACGCCGCCCCCTGGCGTATGGGTGGTGCTTTCAACCCAGGTGGCCGGATTCCCCGCGAGTTCTCTGCCCAGTTTGGTCTGAAAGGCTTCTGTACTGAAACGCAGGGTGTCCCGGTAGTGCGCCGCATCCTCTTCCCCGGGGCTGTCCACCGCCTGTAAATAGGGATACTCCGTGCCCCAGACTGCCGCCGCGTCCTCCGTGCTCCCACCGGAGCAGGAAAAATAGGTCGCTTCAATCAGCTCCCCCGCATAGGTCAGCACATATCCGGCGGTAGCCAGCACCGCAGCACGGATTTTCTCCAGGCCAGCTTCTGTCCCTCCGGCAGACAAATAGGCTTCCGGGGACAGATACGCCTGACAGCAGGCAGAATCTGTGCACACACTGCCGTCTCCATGCTTGCCGCCTGTAACCATAGCCTTCGCCGTATAGGTCCTGGCCGCAACCGCCTGTGCTTTCAGCGCCTCCGTCTCAAAGGACGCCGGCATCTCGCCCAAAAGCACGCCCGTCAGATATTCCTCCATATCCATTTGCTCCACATGCCCGTCTGGGCGGCGCAAAGAAATGGAAACCGAGACACCCTGTACCGGCTCTGTCTGCTGGGTGGTTTCCACGACAGGCAGTTCTCGTGCGTTCCCGCTGAGCAGCATAGCCGAAACATTCAGCAGAATGCCCGGCAGCACCGCCCCCAGCAGAATGGCGGTGCAGATTTCTTTACACAATGTGTTCATCCCAAATCCCTCCCGTTGAAATCCTACCACAGCCAATACAAATTTTGCTGTCAAATTCTCCCTTCAGTGAGCTTGACAATTTTTACAGAATATGCTAAACTACAGGCGTAATTGAATCCCGTTTTACATGATGATGGGGGAGTAGCGGGCGCCTGCGGGCGTAGCAAGTCAACATTCGCGGCGTTATGCCTGGCTTGCTTTAATCTGCGAGACTCATAGCTTCCTCCGTCGATTGTGCCTGTTTTCTTCCCGGCGTCCGATGGAGACTGCCGGGTTTTCTTTTACCATTTTGACGCTTTGCGTCGGAAAAAATTCGTAAAGGAGCGTTCACAAATGTTGACATCTGTTCTCTTGTTCGCCGTTGGTCTGTTGCTGCTCATCAAAGGCGGTGACTGGTTCGTTGACGGTGCTACCGGTCTTGCCCGCCGTTTCCATCTGCCGGACATCATCGTGGGCGCCACGGTGGTTTCCATCGGCACTACCCTGCCGGAGGTTATGGTATCCTCCACCGGCGCCCTGCTGGGCCAGGGCGCTATGGCCTACGGCAATGCCATCGGTTCCATTATTTGCAACACAGCCCTGATTGCCGCCATTTCCGTTGCCTGCAATCCCGGTCCCGTGAATGTAAAAACCATGAAGGTTCCGGTGATTTTCTTCTTCGCTTCCGCAGCCCTGTACTGCATCGCCGCATATCTTCTGGGAGAGTTCCCCCGGTGGATGGGCATTGCTATGCTGGCAATTTTTATCGTGTATCTCATTATCAATGTCCGTCAGGGCCTGAAACACCCGGACGAGGTGGAACCGGAAGATGATGAGGGGGAAGCCAAGCCCCGCTCCCTGCTGATGGAGCTGATTCTCCTGGTTGGCGGCGCAGCCATCATAGCGTTGGGCGCGGATTTGCTGGTTGAGCACGGAACCATCATCGCCCAAACCCTCGGCGTTCCGGAGACGGTGATCGCCCTGACATTCGTGGCGCTCGGTACTTCTCTGCCTGAGCTCGTAACCACCATCACTTCCCTGAAGAAGGGACACGCCTCTCTGGGCATCGGCAATGTGATCGGCGCCAATGTATTCAATCTGGTGCTGGTTTCCGGTGTCGCGGTCACGCTGGCCCCCTTCCAGGTTCCCGTGGGGAAACTGCTGCTGGGGCACAACGCATCTCTGGTTCTGGACATTCCTGTGATGCTGGCTGTTATGCTGCTGCTGACGGTTCCTGCCCTGACCCGGAAGAAGCTGGAACGCTGGCAGGGTGTCCTCCTGCTCTGCATTTACGCAGCCTTCTGCCTGCTGCAGTTCTTCGTATAAGCCACCCTAAGGGTTGCATTCCAACCGGTTTGCGGACTGCTGCCGGTCTTTGGAATCCCAATACGGATGAAAAACAGGAAGCCGCATAAACGGTTTCCTGTTTTTTGGTCCGAGTGTAGTTATAAGGTTTGAAAATCGCACATACTGGATTACTGTCCACACCCACATGGGGTGCGTCCAGCAATCAAGGGATTCTCCCACGGGCTAAGCAAGTGTCCACCGGACACTTGCTTACACCAGTCTGCGGACTGGTGCCGCCCTTTCGAATCCCCTCATCGATTAAAAAACTGGAACCCGCATAAGCGGATTCCAGTCTTTTGGGTCCGAGTGTAGTTATAAGGTTTGAACATCGCACATACTGGATTACTGTCCACACCCACATGGGGTGCGTCCAGCAATCAAGGGATTCTCCCACGGGCTAAGCAAGTGTCCACCGGACACTTGCTTACACCAGTCTGCGGACTGGTGCCGCCCTTTCGAATCCCCTCATCGATTAAAAAACTGGAACCCGCATAAGCGGATTCCAGTCTTTTGGGTCCGAGTGTAGTTATAAGGTTTGAACATCGCACATACTGGATTACTGTCCACACCCACATGGGGTGCGTCCAGCAATCAAGGGATTCTCCCACGGGCTAAGCAAGTGTCCACCGGACACTTGCTTACACCAGTCTGCGGACTGGTGCCGCCCTTTCGAATCCCCTCATCGATTAAAAAACTGGAACCCGCATAAGCGGATTCCAGTTTTTTGGTCGGAGTGAGGGGATTCGAACCCCTGGCCTCTTGGACCCGAACCAAGCGCGATACCAAGCTTCGCCACACCCCGTTAGCCTGTATATTATAGCTGGAAAACCTCTGTCTGTCAACCCCAAATCCAAGAAAGATCAATAGGCCCCGGCAATGTGCACCGAACCAGTAAAACTGGACAATAGACAAAAAGGCCCCCTGTGTAGGATAA
>JBJDYL010000074.1:0-1519 GCA_051867285.1 Faecousia sp.
GGAAGTTAGCTGCATACTCATTAGCTGTTTGCTGGGATGTCAGGTCTCCCTCTTAGCAGTGGGGGATATCGCATTGGCCTGCCCCGGAATGATTCTAATACGCGAGGTAGCGGATGCTCCGGTTATCATGGGTATCTCAAAGCCTGCTGACCTGAAAATCACCACACGGGGAGGTGAAATCAATGAATCCACTTTTTGTTGGCATCGATGTGAGCAGCAAGAATAATGTTGTCTGCCTCATGAAACCGGACGGAACCAAATTCAGTACATTCTCTGTACAAAACAACCTGGGCGGTGCTAGAATACTCTCAGAAAGAATCGTGTCGGCGCTGGACAAGCTCCAGCTCAGCGAAGTGACCATCGGTATGGAGGCAACCTCCATCTATGGGGACAGTCTGGTCTACGCTCTCCGGGAGGATGGCTCCCTGGGCCGTTACCAGCGTCATATCCATGTCCTCAATCCCAAGCAGGTTCGCAAATTCAAGGACGCATATCCGGATCTGCCCAAGAATGACTATGTGGATGCCTTCGTCATCGCCGACCATCTCAGATTCGGCAGAATTGCTTCGGAGGTCTACATGGATGACTACCGTTATAAATCCTTGCAAACGCTGACCAGAGCCAGATTTGACGCCGTTCAGAACCTAACCAGAGAGAAACAGCGATTTGCGAACTACCTGTTTCTCAAATGCTCCGGTATTGCACAGGACAAGGACATACCCAACACCAGCGCCACTACTCTGGCCCTCATGGAAGCCTTTGAAACGGTGGACGAGCTGGCAAACTGCGATCTTGAAACCCTGACTGCTTTTGTTTCTGCGGCAGGGCGTGGTCGGTTCGCAGACCCGGAAGCCACAGCAAAGGCTGTACAAACCGCTGCCAGAGGTTCCTACCGGCTGCCCAAGACTGTCAATGACTCCATTAACCAGGCCATGTCTGTCTCTATTGCCTCCATGCGGGCACTGGAGAGCCAGATCAAGGTGCTGGAGAAGGCCATTGAACAGCAGTTTGAAATCATCCCCAACACCCTGACCTCTATCCCAGGCATTGGGAAGGTCTACTCTGCCGGTATCATCGCCGAGATCGGCGATATCCGCCGTTTTGAATCTCAGGCTTCTGTGGCCAAGTATGCCGGACTTGTCTGGACACAGCACCAGTCCGGGGACTTTGAGGCACAGAATACCAGAATGATAAAGTCCGGTAACCGTTACCTCCGCTACTACCTGCTGGAAGCCGCCAACTCCGTGAGAAGATGCGACCCCGAGTTCCGGCGCTACTATGACCTCAAGTTCCACGAGGTCAATAAGTTCCAGCACAAACGCGCACTCGCTCTAACTGCCAGAAAACTGGTTCGTGTTGTCTTTCGACTGCTGAAGGACAACCGCCTGTATATCGTGCCGGAGAGCTGATTGCAGCAGCTGCTCCCGGTGGCTACAGGCCCTGTCGAAAAAATTCTACAGGCAGGGCTTTGGTTGGTGTACGCTTTTTTGCCGGTACTGGCCGGTTTGGATGAAAAAAA
>JBJDYL010000075.1:0-1511 GCA_051867285.1 Faecousia sp.
ATTCTGAATCTTAAGGGCGGGGTTGGGAAGACCACCACCGTCATTCACATGGCGCAGCTGCTGCACCGGGACTTCGGCGCCCGGGTGCTGGTGGTTGACTGCGACCCCCAGTGTAACCTGACCCAGTTTTTCGGAGCTGACCCGGACAATGGCTGCACGCCCGACTTGCTGGTGCTTGGTTGGTATGAAGGTGCCGCTGCCTCTTTCATTCAGCCAACCGAAGCGGATGGCGTGGACATTCTGGCGGCGGAGGACAGTCTCATGGAGCTGGACTTAAGCCAGCTGAAAACAGACCGGGTCAAAAAGCTGTGTTTTCGCATGATGATTCTGGAACTTGGGCGGCTGGATGCTTACGACTATGTGCTGTTCGACTGCCCGCCGGCGTTCAATTCCGCCTGCGCCGCTGCTCTGATCGCCGCCGACGATGTGGTGATCCCCATTAAACTGGACGCCTTCAGCGTCACCGGCATGGCCAACGTCATGCGGCAGGTCAAGAATATGCAGCGCATCAACAGCCGACTGCGGGTGGCCGGGGTGCTGCCAACCATGTGGTATCGGTCGGAACAGATCGCCGAGGCGGAAACCATCCTGCGGCAGTCCAGCCTGCCGGTTTTCCCGCACATCCGGCGGAACAACCGGGTGGACAACGTTTCCTTTGACCGGGCGCTGGCCAATGCCAAAACCGGGCATATGCGGGATTATAAGCGGTTCGTGGAGGCCTATACAAAACAGGGAGGGCGGGAAGAATGATGGATGTAAGGAAGCATATAACGTTATTCGACCGCACCTATCCGACGGACAAAATGGCGGAAGGGCTTGCTGTCTCAGAAGCAGTTGCGCTCGGGGTATGCGATGAATGCATAGCCCTAGCACAGTGTAAGACTGACGAATCATTTGTTTTCCCCGCTTGTGCTTGGTGCATGAGGCGAAAAGCTGAAATTCTGGCATTCTGGAATGTGAGGACTGATGATGGAAAAATTTGATATGGCGAAATTCCTTTCCGATGCCGGTGTCAATTTGGACACCGGGAACCGGGAACAGATTGAGTACATCCCCATTGACCGGATTGTTCCGGATCCGGATAACTTCTATGAACTGTCCGACCTTGAAGATCTGGCCGCGAATATCGCCCTGCTGGGATTGCAGCAGCCCATCCGGGTGCGGCCCATGCAGGGGGGAAATTCTCAGTTCATGATCATCAGCGGTCACCGGCGGCACGCGGCCCTGAAACTGCTGATTGCGCAGGACGGCCGGGAGGATCTGCGGGACGTGCCCTGCATCGTGGAGCGCAGCGAGGAAAACCCGAAGCTTACACAACTGAAACTGATCTACGCCAACGCCTCCACCCGGGTGCTCACCTCCGCCGAACAGGCCAAACAGGCGGAACAGGTGGAAAAGCTGCTGTATGAACTGAAAGAGGACGGCATGGAATTCCCTGGCCGGATGCGGGACCATGTAGCCCAGGCCTGTAAAATGTCCACCGGAAAACTGGCACGGCTCAAGGTGATTCG
>JBJDYL010000076.1:0-1507 GCA_051867285.1 Faecousia sp.
TCCAGCGCAGCGTCATCGGTATCCTCCGACTCCGCATCGCTCTGTTCTTCGGATTCCACACTGCCGTCATCCGGATCAAGTGCAGGCTGCTCGGCCACCGTATCCTGCAAAGCAGCAGGCTCCATCCGGGCTTCCTCAGTGGTGTCAGCCCCATCCGGAACAATCCACCCCTCGTTCAGCAGGGTCTGGAGATCTTCCGGATTCACATCCTCGCTCACCATAACGTCACCATCCTTTTCTACCGAATAGCCGCCGACCTCGTAGGCGCAGCGCGGCATGAAGGTGTACCGGGCGCGCTGCCCTGTCAGGTCTACCAACCGGGTCACCAGTTCCTTGCGCTCCGGAACGTTCAGCTTGTACTTTTTCACGATATGTGCTCCTCCTTTTGTTTTTCGGTAGCACATATATTGCTCTAAAAGCCTGAAATAGCAAGGCCATATCGTGATAATTCTCAGATTCGACCTGTTACACAATCAGAACCGATTCAGCTTGTGCAGGATCATCCCGATATTGCGGCCCGCTGTATCGCATGGTTGATTCCTACCCGGTAATACAGCGGGCATGCGTATGGCTTCAGTCGATTTCCAGCCTGCCCAGCCGGGTTTCGAGGTTTGCAAGCCGGGATTCCTGCTCTTCCACACGCCGTTCCAGCTCTGCAAGCCGTTCTTCCTCTGTTTGGGGAAGCAGTTCATCTTGGGCTTCCGACTTCTCGGGGCCTTCCTGCGTCTCGTTCCCGGTGTCAAGAATCAGGAACCGGCGCATGGCGTAGCCTGCAATGCCGTCATAGCTGACGGCGCACCAGTCATCCGTCTGCCCGGTCACCTCGACGCGGGCGCCGTTGGGAATCCAGGCAAGCCGCACGGCGGTTGTCGTGGGAGCCTGACGCAGGCTCAAGCGCCCGCCGGTCACCGTCGCGCTGCAGCGCAATTCCTGCATGATCACTTCTTCCATCTGCTCCTGCTCCTTTTCCGCAGAATCCATCTTTTCGTAGTCGACCCCCTTCAGCCGCCCGCCGTACTTCCACTTGCCCAGGGAGGTATCCCGATGGATGCTGTTTCCATTCACGGCCGTGGAACAGTGGGTGATCTCCAGCGGAGAAACACGGGTGACCACGCCCACATGGTAGTAGTCCAGTACATCTCCGTTGCTGCTCGCCCCGCCCGGCTTATACCGGTCGGGCAGAGAATAAGAGCTGTCCTCCGGGGATTTGGCCTTAAAGACCACCTCGCCGATGAACAGCTCCGACATCTTCAGCTTTTTGAGGCTCGCCATCTGGAACCGGGCGGCGTAGTTGCTGCCGTGGATGCCCTTCCAGCTTCCACCGGCTCTGCGAACTGCGCCGATGATCAGGCCGATGCAGTCGCAGGTTCCATCCGTGCCACTGCCGCCAGTGCGGTAGTCTGGTTTGGCGGCACAGATAGCTTCGATCTGTTTCAGAAAATCGTCCAGCGCGATACTCATTGCGGCTCACTTCCATTCTCTTCGGTCGGTTCTTCTCCGGACAGCG
>JBJDYL010000077.1:0-6734 GCA_051867285.1 Faecousia sp.
GGAGGACTTACGACGACCGGTGCCGTAAAAATACTTCTTCTTGCTCTCGTACATTTAAGTTACCTCCAAATTAGTCCAGGTTCCAAACTTCGGGCTTCTGGGCGGCGTGGGGATGCTCAGCGCCCTTGTACAGGTGCAGGCGGGTCAGCGCGTGCTTGCCCAGGGTGTTCTTGGGCAGCATACCCTTGACAGCCAGTTCCATGGCGTAGTCGCTGCGTGCTTCCATCATGTCGCGGGCCTTGGTTTCCTTCAGACCGCCGATCCAGCCGGACACACGATAGTACTTCTTCTGATCCAGCTTCTTGCCGGTCAGAACAGCCTTGTCGGTGTTGATGATGATGACGAAGTCGCCGCAGTCAACGTTGGGGGTGAAGTCAGACTTGTGCTTGCCGCGCAGCAGGTTAGCGGCGGTGACGGCAGTACGACCCAGAGGCTTGCCGGCAGCGTCGATCACATACCACTTGCGCTCCAGGGTCTCCTTCTTCAGCAGAGTAGTGGACATTATGATTTCCTCCAATTTGGATAAAATATTTTGACATTTTCAGGCCGTTGGGGTACAATACCCGCAGGACGCTTGAATTTTATACCACATTAAAAATCAAATGTCAACTGCAATTTTGAAGAAATTTATGAAATACGGTATAATCTCTTAAATGCTTCCGAATGCTCTTAAATACTCGCGTTTTCTTACATCCTATTTTTACTTATTTCTGGAGGAAATAAAACCAATGCAGAAGCTTATGGGCCTGGTCCGCCGGTGTGTGGACGACTATGATATGATTTCCGCGGGTGACAGGATCGCGGTGGGCGTTTCCGGCGGCAAGGATTCTCTGGTGCTGCTTACGCTGCTTGCAGGTCTGCGGGAATACTTTGATAAGCCCTTTGAACTGGAGGCCATCACCATCGATATGGGGCTGGGTATGGATTATTCCGGGGTGGAGACGCTTTGCCGGGAGATTAATGTGCCATATACGATTGTGAAAACGGAAATCGCCCCGATTATTTTTGACCACCGGAAAGAGAAGAATCCCTGCTCCCTGTGCGCAAAAATGCGCCGGGGTGCGCTGAATCAGGCGATTGTGGAGCGGGGCTTCAACAAGCTGGCGCTGGGGCACCACTATGATGATGCTGTGGAGACGTTCCTTATGTCCCTCCTGTTTGAAGGGCGGATCAGCTGTTTCCAGCCGGTGACCAATCTGGACAGAAGCGGCATTATCCAGATTCGCCCCATGCTCTACATTCACGAAAAAACCGTGGACAATTTTGCGGTTCGGCAGGGACTGCCCGTGATCGCCAACCGGTGCCCGGTGGATAAGGCCACCAAGCGGGAGGAAGTCAAGCAGCTGATTTTCCGGCTCAGCCAGACCTACCCTGACTTAAAGGAACGGATTTTCGGCGCTATGCAGCGCTTCCCGCTGCCCGAGTGGGAGCCCCACGGGCGGTATAACAGGCCGAAGCTTAAGGAAGAAGAACAGTGAGAATAGAGCAATGATCTGGGAATAATGGAGGAATCGTAATGGAAAAAATAGAAAGAAAGGTGTGCGGCGTCCTGTGTTTTCTGATGCTGGGCTTTTATCTGGGCGTGATCGTATACTTGAATGTATCTATTACGCCGCAGTTCTATATTTCGGATATGTATGAGGATATCATGGTTGCTGTGCAGATGTGCAGGGAGAAAACACTGTTCCCCAGCAATTGGGTCTTTGGCAATCAGCTGTATTGCTTTGCAACGCCGGTTCTTGCGGCGGTGCTTTATGGGCTTTTGAATGATCCCTTCCTGGCGATGGGGATCGCATCGTGTATCATGGCGCTGGCTGTCCTGCTGAGCTTTGACTGGATGCTCAAGCCCGTATTTACCCGGATTGAGGAGCGCCTTGTGGGTGCGGTCAGCTTTGTGGGTGCAGTGGTCTTTTTTGGAGATGCAATACTATCTGGAAACGGCTGGCAACTGTTTTTTACGATGTGTTCATATTATGCATGCTATGCAATTACCGCATTTCTGGCGTTTGGTTGCTATTTGCGCAGCAGAGAAAATACGCCGTGGAGGATGCTGGCTGTCACCGTAGTGCTGTCATTTGCAATGGGAATTCAGAGCCTTCGCCAGACGGCCGTGATGGTTCTTCCGTTGATCGGTGCGGAGTTATTGGCGCTTTGCAGTCGAATCCGAAAGAAGGAAAAGCTTTTCTCTGGCGGCGTTTATGTGGCAGCGTCACTGGCTGTTGCAAATATTCTGGGATTGGCAGTAAAGCCAATGCTGAAGGTTCATCAGGTGGAGATTTTCGGGAATCTGACATTTACACCCCTGTCAGATATCGCGCATAGCATGGGTGAGAGCAGTAAAGTAGCTTACCATTTGTTTTCGCGGGACTGGTATGGATGCAAGCCGATTTATTATGTGGTTCTTTGCATAGTCGCATTGGCGGCCCTTTACCTGGTCCTGAAGAACAGACGGACAGGAGAATATCGGATTCTGGGAATGCTGGCATTGAGCGTGTTCGCAATTTGGGGTATTGATGTATTCATTACTATGGATGTCCGGAACATATATTACTTCATGATGTATCCTCTTTTGGCGTGCGCTGTGGTGCTCCTGTTTGCAAGGGGCAAAAATGTGACAAAGGCTGGCGTGATGATTCTTCTGTGTGCGATGTTTACGCTTTCCCTCAACGAAAAGATCGCGCCGGTTATGCAGCAAGCCAGACAACGCCATCAGGATATTCATTACCAAATCAGCGAGGATCTTGCGGAATATACAACGGCCTATTGTATGTGGAATCCTGGCAATGATCTTGCAGGTACGAGCCTTGCTGCTGTAAACCGCGGCAGAACGCAGATCGGTTTCTGGCATACGCCAACAGATATTTATCCGATGCCTTACCTGTACAATCCTGCTATTTATGAGGTGGATGCGGATAAATCTGTGTACATATTCTATTCTGAGAAGGAATCGGTACCATTCATTCAAAAGGCTGCCGAGGCAGGTGTGACGCTTTCTCTGCTTAAGCAATACCCGGAGAAGAATATTTCCGTATATACCGCGCCGGTGAATCTGATGGCGCTTTTCATGGAAGGTTAAAACCTGCCTTGCTGGGGCATACTTCCTCCATAAGGAGGCGGTAAATCATGGTAAAAGGCATTTCCCGGCAGGTGATTGTGGTGCACGCTCCGGAGCCAAAGCTGTTTGAACAGGCAATTTTTATTTTGAAAGACGACGCGGTGGGGGAGGGGATCACCGATGAGGCCCTTCTCAAGGAAGCACAGGAGGCCATCCGCAGCCCGGACAAACCAGGCAGGAAGCGGCATTTCTATCTCTATGGCGCGGTATGGGCAGCCGGCGGGGCGTTGGTAACAGGGCTTGCCTGGCTGCTGACGGTACTGTTTTAGACTTGCATGCGGAGGAAGCCTGTGCTATAATCCCTTCGCACAAGGATAGAAAGAGAGAGAACCATGCGAATTGGAACGATCGAAGTAAACAATCCCCTGTTTCTCGCACCCATGGCGGGGGTGACGGACTGGGCGTTCCGTACGGTGTGCGCCCGGCTGGGCGCAGGCGTGACGGTGACGGAAATGGTGTCCTCCCGGGCGCTGGTTTATCAGGATAAGAAAAGCGCCAAGCTCCTGCGGAAAAATGAAGGCAGCATCTGCGGCGCCCAGATTTTCGGCAACGATCCGGAAATTATGGCAAAGGGCGCTGCGCTGGCGCTGGAAATTTCCGGCTGTGATTTCATTGACATCAACATGGGCTGTCCCATGCCGAAGGTGGCGAACTCCGGCGACGGCTGCGGCCTGATGCGTACCCCGGAGCTGGCGGGGGAGATCGTAAAAGCCGTGGTGCAGACGGTGGACGTTCCTGTTACGGTGAAATGCCGTTTGGGCTGGGACAAGGGCAGCGTCAACGTGCTGGATTTTACCAAGCGCATGGAGGACAGCGGCGCGTCCATGGTGACGGTCCACGGCCGCACCCGCAGTATGCTCTATTCCGGTGTTGCCGACTGGGACATGATTCACAAAGTCAAGGAGCAGCTCTCCATTCCGGTGATTGCCAACGGCGATATCACCGGAGGAGAAGCGGCGGTGCGCTGTTTGAAACGTACCGGGGCGGACGGACTGATGATCGGGCGCAGCGTTTTTGGTGACCCCTGGATCTTTCAGGAGGTGCGCGCTGCGCTAAACGGAGAGGAGTATCCCGGACGTCCCCCGCTGAAGGAGCGGATTGACGTGGCGGTGGAGCAGTTCCGGCTGTCGGAACAGGATCACGGGGAGCACATCGCCTGCCTAGAGGCCCGGAAGCATTTTGCCTGGTATCTCCGGGGCGTGCCCCACAGCGCCTACTATAAAAACCAGATTACATCCTTAAACACCATGGAAGATATTTACCGGGTGGCGAAGGATGTGGTCCGGGATCTGAAATAATCGCATAAAACGCAGGCCGCTCCATATCCTAACCCGAGAGGTGAGGATATGAAGCGGTTTTTTCTGCTGTTTTTTCTGATTCCTGCGCTGGTGCTGCCGGTACGGGGAGAGACGATCCGCTGGGTGGACTTTGATGTTTCCTACGAATCCATGAAATATGCCCTGGAGCAGGATATCCTGACTTCCCAGCAGGAAAAGCACATTTCCTGGATTGACACGCTGTCGCTGGCAGCCTGCCGCACAGGAGGAAAGTGCGGCCTGTCCGCAGTAAGACAGGCGGTATCCGATTTGAAAAAAGACAAATCCCCGGAAGAGCTGTTGGGAGATTTGTACAAATACTATGCCTATTATCACGAAGCCTATACCGCCGCCCTGGGGGGACTGGTGGGCAGTTATGCCATAGAGAAAGACGGGCAGTGGGTGCCAACCTACGGCCTGAAGGCCTTTTCTCCCATTGCTGCGGGATATGGCTATAGCCACTGCGATGACTTTGGCGTAGCCCGTTCCTTTGGCTTCCGGCGCAAGCATCTGGGCAATGACCTGATGGGCGGGCAGGGCACGCCCATCGTCGCAGTGGAGGGCGGCACCGTGGAGGCCATGGGCTGGAACCGGTACGGCGGCTGGCGCATTGGCATCCGCTCTTTTGACAATAAACGCTACTATTATTATGCCCACCTGCAAAAGGACAGGCCCTTTGCGCCGGGCTTGCAGGAAGGGGATATGGTGCAGGCTGGGGATTTGATCGGTTTCATGGGACGAACCGGCTACTCTGACCGGGAAAACGTCAACAACATCGAAACGGTGCATCTGCATTTTGGTATGGAGCTGGTGTTTGACGAGAGCCAGAAGGAGTGCAACTCGGAAATCTGGATTGATGTCTATGATATTGTGCGGCTGCTTTCAGAGCACCGCAGCAGCATTCAGAAAACCGCTGACGGCTGGCAGCGGGTCTATCCTTATCAGGATTTGGACGTGGAAAACTACCCCGGCACGGATGGAACCGTATGATTCCACAAGCGGCTTTCCGGGGGTGGATACTACTATAATATAGGTAGTTTTCATGCGGGAAAACAGCACAGTCCTGCGAATGCGCAGGACTGTGCAAAAAGCGGAAAAACACGGGAAATGGGGTTTCAGCGCTTCTTTTTCCCGCAAGATATTACAATTTTGTTGGAATTCTTTGGTGTATTTTCACAGGACAGACGAGCAAATTACCAGTGATTTTTGACATTATACCAAAAAAACGATTTTCGCGGCTTTTTGTTTGCAATTCGTTTTTTTTCGTGGTAGAATGGGAACAAGTTCTTACATCGGGGACGAACGTTGCTGATGTAAAGACAAAAAAGGAGGAAATTGCTAATGAAAAAGACGATTAGCCTGGTGCTGGCGCTTGTCATGGCTCTGAGCCTGTTTGGCTGCGGCGCCAAGACTGAAGCACCTGCCGCTACTACCGCACCCGCCGCTGCCGCTGCTACCGAGGCTGTTGCCGAGACCGTTGCTGAGGCTGCCGGTAATGACAACTGGAAGGTCGCTGTCCTGACCGGTACCGTTTCCCAGGGCGAGGAAGAGTTCCGCGCTGCTGAGAAGGCTCTGGCTACTTACGGCCCCGAGCACATTGTGACCGCTACTTATCCTGACAACTTCATGTCCGAGATGGAGACCACCGTCTCCCAGATCGTTTCCTTCGCTTCCGATCCCGATGTGAAGGCCATCGTTATGTGCCAGGCTGTTCCCGGCGCCAAGGCTGGCTTTGACAAGGTTCGTGAGATGGGCCGTGACGACATCCTGCTGATCGCCGGCACTCCCCAGGAGGACCCCGCTGTTATCTCCGCCGCTGCTGACATCGTTATGTACGCGGACGAAGTCGCTCAGGGCGACACCATCATGGAAACCTGCGAGAAGTGGGGCATTGATGTGTTCATCCACTACTCCTTCCCCCGTCACATGGCTATGGAGCTGATCGTCGGCCGTCACAACCTGCTGCAGGAGAACGCTGACGCTCTGGGCATTCAGCTGGTTGACGTGACCGCTCCCGACCCCACCGCTGAGGCTGGCCTGTCCGCTTCCCAGCAGTTCATCCTGGAGGATGTCCCCCAGCAGCTGGCCAAGTACGAGGGCAAGAAGGTCGCTTTCTTCACCACCAACTGCGGTATGCAGCCCTCTCTGCAGGCTGCCTGCCTGGATGAGCCCAACGCTTACTATCCCCAGCCCTGCTGCCCCAGCCCCTACCATGCCTTCCCCGCTACTCTGGGCCTCGAGCTGGAGATGGGCGGTGACGACACCGAGGCTCTGAAGCAGATCGCTGCCAAGCTGGATGAGCA
>JBJDYL010000078.1:0-1607 GCA_051867285.1 Faecousia sp.
GACAAGTTCGGCGTGCCCACCATGGCCCGGTTCCGGGACATCGACGAGAACCTGGTGATCATCGACTCCGTTTCCAAACGGTTCTCCGCCTGCGGCGCCCGGGTGGGCTGCGTGGTCACCCGGAACAAGCAGCTTCAGGCGGCGCTGCTGAAGTTCTGCCAGTCCCGTCTGGCAGTGGCCACCGTGGATCAGGTGGGCGCGGCGGCGTTGTACAGTGTGGATCATGCTTTCTTCCGGGCTTGCAAGGCAGAGTATCGCAAGCGCCGGGATACTGTCATTCGGAAGCTGCGCAATATCCCCGGTGTGGTGGTGGAGGAGCCTATGGGCGCGTTCTACCTCATGGCCAGCCTGCCGGTGGACAATGCCGACAAGTTCCAGCACTGGCTGCTGGAGGAATTCAGCGACAACGGCGACACGGTGATGTTCGCCCCCGGCGCGCCCTTCTACGAAACCCCTGGCAAGGGCATCAATGAGGTGCGGATCGCCTATGTGCTCAAGCAGGAGGATCTGGAGCGGGCCATGGATGTGCTGGCAAAGGGCATCGCCGCCTATCAGAAAACGGTCATGCAGATCAAGCCGGTTCCCGTGGAAGAATAAATTGTGGAATGATTTCATGAATTGACAATTGACAGTTGACAATTGTGGTGTCCCTTCGGAACAGATCATCATTATTTGTTGCCTTTGCACCGTTTCTTCTGAATTGAATTTATCCCGTAGGGATTCCTTAATTGTCAATTGTTCATTGTCAATTGTCAATTATATTCTGCTTTTGCTGACTTAAGTTGATAATTGCCAGTTATAAAAGCGGGGCGCGTTTGCGTTCCGCTTTTTTTCGTCCTCTCCCTTTCGCTATACTGATGCTATCATCACGAAAGGGGAGAGGATTATGAAACGGGTGACTTCATTGCTGCTGCTGGCGGCGGTGGTGCTGACGCTGAGTTTCAGGGCGGAAGCGTCGGAGGTAAGGGGCTCTGTGGAGATCAAACTGGATGCTGGGGAGCTTCCGGTGACCAACGGAGCGGTGACCATGTATCTGGTGGGAATCCGCTCGGAGGACGGCTATCAGATTCTGGACCGGTATGGCGGCGGCACTGTCCGGGAGGAGGATATCGGCTCCGGACATCTTGCGCTCTGGCTGGCGGAACTGGCGGATGGCGGAAAAAGCCTGCTGCTGGATGTGGACGGCAGAGTGGTGTTTTCCAACCTGGAGGAGGGCCTGTATCTGGTGGAGCAAACGGAGAAAATGGACGGCTTCTATCCATTCCGGGCGTTTTTGATGACGGTACCCAGCGGCGGACAGTGGGACATCCAGAGGACGCCTGCGGTTTTGCCCATTGCGCCGGAGCCGCCTCAGACGGGACAGGATTTTGAAACGGTGCTGGCAGCAGCAGCCATGGTGCTGTCCGGGACGGGGCTGATCCTCTGCTGGATCTGGGAAAAACGGGCAAAGCATCGGGATAAAATCTGACAGGAAATCGAAAAGTCTTGTAATTCGGATTGGCTCGTGGTACAATAACCGCTGAACGACGAAAAAAGATACCCTTGTTCGGTTCCCCAGGAGGTTATACATGAGCTATCATGGACGTTTTGAACAGAATAAACAGCCC
>JBJDYL010000078.1:1707-6733 GCA_051867285.1 Faecousia sp.
AGGCGACCACCGAGGAAACCACGATCCCGCCTATGACGGCTGACGATATTATCAACATTCTGGTGGTAGGTCAGGCATCCCGTGCCGGTGAGGAAGCGCTGAACGCCGATACCACCATGCTGGTGTCCATCAACACCTATACCAAGGAAGTGACCGTATTCTCCATTCTCCGGGACTCCTTTGTGAAGCTGCCGAATTATAGGGGGCATGAGTGCGGCAGATCGAAGTTTACCTTCTGCTACAACCTGGGTTACCAGTGGGGTGGCGGCGTTGCCGGTGCTATGGAGATGACCAATATCTGCCTGCGGGACAATTTCGGCATCGAAGTGGACTACAATGTGGAAGTGAGCTTTGATGGCTTTATCAGGATGATCGACTTCCTGGACGGTGTGGACATCGAGCTGACTCAGGCGGAGGCGGATTATCTGAACAAGGATACGCTGTACGTCAAGCGGCACATCGAGCCGGGTGTGCAGCGTCTGCAGGGTATGGAGGCACTGTCCTACGCCCGGATGCGCAAGGCGGAAGGCGACTCCGAAAGCGATATCAAGCGGACAGAACGTCAGCGCAAGGTGGTTTCTGCCCTGCTGGAGAAATTCCGTTACATGTCTCTGAGCAAGCTGAATAATTGGGTGGATATTCTGCTGCCCATGGTCACCACCACCATGACCGCCTCCGATGTGGCGAGTCTTGCTGCCAAAGTCCTGCCGCTGATTGTGGATCTGAAGATTACCGGCAAGACGGTTCCCATGGAAGGCTGGGGCGATATTGTGGATATCTTCAGCGATGGCACGCAGCACAGCGTCATGCGGTTTGACACAGCAAAGGAGAAGAAGCTGATCCGGGCCATTACCGAAGCGGAAATCAGCTGATGGTTTCATAAGGTATAGGAAAAAATCATTCGCTGTCACTGCGAACCAGTGTGTTACTGGCTTGCAGTGACAGCGTTTTTTCGCTTGTAAATCTTTGCCGGAAGCGCCATTTTGTAACATAAATTTCATGATTGTCATAATTGCATAATCTTCGGGAATATGCTATACTGTTCAGGACTATACACCCGGAGGCGTTTATGACGGAATTGACAGTTTTTCAGCAGAAAATTGCCGCTTTGCTCCCCAACGTGGAGCTGCGGCTGTGGGAGCCTATGGCAAAGCACACCTCCTTCCGCATCGGAGGCGGGGCGGAGGTAATGGCGTTTCCGAAAACGAAAGAAGAATTGGCAAATATTCTGAAAACGTCCGCTTTATTGGACTGTAAATGCGCTATCTTAGGAGCAGGAACCAATGTACTGGCGCCGGACGAGGGAATGACCGGGCTGGTAATTTGCCTGAAAGACGCGCTGGATGGCATGGAGCAGCTGTCGGATACCCGCATTCGGGTGATGGCGGGCGTGACCATGAGCCGGGCGGCGGTATTTGCCGCCAATCTGGGACTGTCCGGGCTGGAATTTGCCCACGGCATTCCCGGCAGCATCGGCGGCGGCGTCTACATGAACGCCGGCGCCTATGGCGGGGAGATATGCCAGGTTTGTGACCAGGTGGAGGTTATGAACCGGCAGGGGGAAAGCCGCTGGCTGTCCAGGGAAGAGATGGAATTTTCCTATCGCCACAGCATTCTGGAGGAGACGGACGACATTGTTATCTGTGCGGAATTCTGCCTGACTCCGGCGGAGCCGGCAGCGATCAAGGCTCGAATGAAGGAGCTGATTGGCAAACGTGCCGCTTCCCAGCCCCTGGATTTGCCCTCCGCCGGTTCCGCGTTTAAGCGTCCCGCTGGCGGCTACGCCGCCGCCCTCATTGATCAGGCGGGGTTGAAGGGCTTCCGGGTGGGCAACGCGTGCATTTCCGAAAAGCACGCAGGCTTCGCCGTAAACTTAGGCGGCGCCACGGCGCAGGAGGTCAGAACCCTGCTGGAAACCGTATCCGACCGGGTTTTCAAGCAAACCGGCATCCGGCTGGAGCCGGAAATCCGGATTTGGTAAATAATTGACGATTGACAATTATTGTGTTCCTTCGGGACGAATAAAAATAGTATGGACACCCACCAATTGAACGGTAATCTGTCAGTGTGGAATCATCCGAAATAGACAAATTGACAATTGTCAATTGAAAAAGAGGTGTTTTTATGTCCGTGTCCTTTTCCTCCGCTGCCCGGGCGGAAATCTGTCGCTGTCTGCCCCACAGCCATTGCTGCGCGGTGGCGGAATGCTTCGGCATATTGCTGTTCTGCAACAGCTTTCAGGATGACGGCATTAAAATTATCACCGAAAGCCGGGAATTCGCGTATATTCTCCCGAAACTGTTCAAAAAAGCCTTTGAACTGGACTTTGACAGCTACCCCAGCCTTGCCGCCCCCGGCAAGCTGGTGTTCCAGATCCGGGAGAAGGAGAAGCTGGGCAGGATTATGGAAGCCTTCGGCTTTACACTGGGGGACACCCTGGCGCTTCATGTCAATTATCCGGTGGTGGAGGAGGAGTGCTGCAAGGCGTCCTTCCTCCGGGGGGCCTTTCTGGCGGGAGGCAGCGTCACCGATCCCGGCAAGGGCTACCACATGGAGCTGGCGACCACCCACCAGTGCGTCGCCCGGGAGACGGAGCTGCTGATCCGGGAGGTTATGAATTTTGCCCCCAAAACCGCCCTGCGGGGCGGCGCTCAGGTGCTGTATTTCAAGCAGAGCGAGCAGATTTCGGATTTTCTCACCTGTCTGGGCGCGCCGGTGGCGGCTATGGGCATTATGGAAGCCCGCCTGGAAAAGGAATTGAACAACAAAGTGAACCGGCGCTGTAACTGCGACGATGCCAACACCTCCAAGGTGGTGGAGGCGGCGCAGGAGCAGCTTGCCGCCATTCGGGTTCTGAGAGAACAGGGGCTGCTGGACAAGCTGCCCGATAAATTAAAGCAGGCGGCGCTGGCCCGGGAGCAGAATCCTTCCGCGTCACTGTCGGAGCTGGCGGACATGATGGAGCCGCCCATAACCAAGCCCGCCATGAATAACCGCATGAAGAAGCTGACGGCGTTTGCCAAGGAGACGGTGCAATGAGCTTTGCCCACTTACATTTACATACGGAATACAGCCTCCTGGACGGCGCCTGCCGCATTGACGGCCTGATGGAGCGGGTGAAGGAGCTGGGGCAGTCTGCTGTTGCCATCACCGACCACGGCGTCATGTACGGCTGCATTGATTTTTACAAGGCTGCCAAGGCAGCGGGGGTCAAACCCATTATCGGCTGTGAGGTTTACGTCGCCCGCCGGGGAATGACGGACAAGGTGCACGGGCTGGACAACGACCCCTACCATCTGGTGCTGCTCTGCGAGAACCGAAGGGGCTATGAAAACCTGTGTTATCTGGTGTCAGAAGCGTTCATCCATGGCTTTTACGGCAAGCCCCGGGTGGATCTGGCGCTGCTGGAGCAGCATCACGAGGGACTGATTGCCCTGTCCGCCTGTCTGGCGGGCGCCATCCCCCAATATCTCATGCAGGAGGACTACGCTTCTGCAAAGGAATACGCTCTGAAACTTGCTTCCATTTTCGGCGAGGGTAATTTCTATCTGGAACTGCAGGATCACGGCATTGACGAGCAGCGGCCGGTGAATCAGGGCGTTCAGCGTCTTGCCCGGGAGACAGGGCTGCCTCTGGTGGTGACCAACGACGCCCATTACCTGCGCCGGGAGGACGCCAAAATGCAGGATGTGCTGCTGTGCATCCAGACCGGCAAAACCGTGGACGATCGGGGCCGCATGAAATTCCAGACCGAGGAATTCTACGTCAAAAGCGAGGAAGAGCTGCGGCAGCTGTTCCCAGGCTGTGACGAGGCCTTTGAAAATACGGGAAAAATTGCCGACCGGTGCAATCTGGAATTTACCTTCCATGAGTACCATCTGCCTGCTTTCCCGGTGCCGGAGGGGTATACCAACGAGGAATATTTCCGGGAGCTGTGCTATAACGGTTTCCGGGAGCGATATCCTGACGAACCGAAGGAATACGCCGACCGGCTGGAATACGAGATCGGCGTCATCAGCAGCATGGGTTATGTAAACTACTATCTCATTGTCTGGGACTTTATTCGCTACGCCAAGGAGCAGGGAATTCCCGTCGGCCCGGGGCGCGGCTCCGGCGCAGGCTCCATCGCGGCCTACTGTATGCACATCACCGAAGTGGATCCCATGAAGTACTCCCTGATTTTCGAGCGGTTTTTGAACCCGGAACGGGTGAGCATGCCGGATTTCGACACGGATTTCTGTCAGGAGCGCCGCCCGGAGGTCATTGAATACGTCATGCGCAAGTATGGCTCCGACCATGTGGCGCAGATCGCCACCTTCGGCACCATGGCCGCCCGGGGCGCCATCCGGGACGTGGGACGGGCGCTGAACTTTACCTATGCGGAAACCGACGTGGTTGCCAAGCTGGTGCCGGGCACGCCCCACATCACCCTGAAGGAGGCCATGGAGGTCAGCCCCAAGCTGAAAGAGATGTACGACGGGGACGAGCGGGTGAAAACCCTCATCGACACCGCCATGAGCCTGGAGGGAATGCCCCGGAATTCCTCCACCCACGCCGCCGGCGTGGTGATCACCGCCGACCCGGTGTGCAGCTATGTGCCCCTGTCCTGCAACGACGATACCATCGTCACCCAGTACACCATGACCACCATCGAGGAGCTGGGTCTGCTGAAAATGGACTTCCTGGGCCTGCGGAACCTGACGGTGATTGACGACGCGGAAAAGGAAATCCGCAAAATACAGCCGGATTTCTCCGTGAGCAAGGCTCCGGACGACGATCCCGCTACCTTCGCCATGCTGGCCGAGGGCAAGACTCAGGGCGTGTTCCAGCTGGAATCCGCAGGTATGACCGGGGTTTGCGTGAACATGAAGGCCAGCTCCATTGAAGATATTACGGCTATTGTGGCGCTGTACCGCCCCGGCCCCATGGATTCCATCCCCCGGTTCATCGCCAACAAACTGGATGCCCGGAAGGTCACCTACAAGACCCCCATGCTGGAGCCGATTCTGAAGGTCACCTACGGCTG
>JBJDYL010000079.1:0-3376 GCA_051867285.1 Faecousia sp.
AAACCGGAAGTAAGATCGAGGTGGTATTCAATGTTTTCAAAGAACAGGACGAAAGAATCTACAGGGAGCTGCTCCGGGCAGATTGAGAGGCTGACGCAGGCACTGGAAACTGCGGATGCTGTCTTAATCGGTGCCGGAGCGGGGCTATCCACCTCTGCCGGTCTGACCTATAGCGGGGAACGGTTTGAACAGTATTTTTCCGACTTCCACCAGAAATATGGGATCACCGATATCTATTCCGGCGGCTTTTATCCCTTTGAAACCCTGGAGGAATACTGGGCCTGGTGGAGCCGCCATATTTTTTGCAACCGCTATGTGGACGCCCCGATTCCAGTCTATCGGGAGTTGCTGGCGCTGGTGAAGAATAAGGACTATTTTGTGCTGACCACCAACGTGGATCATCAGTTCCAGCGTGCAGGCTTTGACAAAAGTCGTCTGTTCTACACCCAGGGAGATTACGGCCTGTGGCAATGCGCCAAAGCCTGCCATAATAAGACCTATGACAATGAGACGGAAGTCCGGCAGATGCTTGCCCGGCAGCAGGATATGAAAATCCCTTCTGAACTGATACCACGCTGTCCGGTGTGCGGCGCGCCCATGACTATGAATCTTCGGTGCGACGATACCTTCGTGCAGGACCGGGGCTGGTATGCCGCCCAAAGCCGGTATGCGGATTTCCTGGGTTGGCACAAACAGGGCAAGGTGCTGTTTCTGGAACTGGGGGTAGGGAACAACACGCCGGTCATCATCAAGTATCCCTTCTGGAGATACACCCTGGAAAACCCGGATGCAGCGTATGCCTGTGTGAACTTCGGACAGGCATACGCACCCTCAGATATCGCAGACCGCTCTGTATGCCTGAATATGGACATTGGTCAGCTTCTGACGGCAATTCATCGGGTAAATCAATAAAATGCCACCTGGCAAGGAGCACCGGCGGAACGGCATACGCTGTGGATTACACCCGGAGAATGCATTCCCACCATTCATGGCAGGGCAAGGAGGAAAGGGAAGAAGCGGCTCACCCATCATGCCTTTTTCCTTGACACCAGCATCTTTCGTTGCTAAAATATCGATAAATCAAGAAAATCGGTGCCTGTTTTGAAGGATCGGGGATGGGGTGAGTGCTTGTCTGAGGAGCGCGGTGAAAAGAAAATATACACTCTGAACGATATTGCCAAGGAGCTGGGCGTGAATAAAGCAACGGTATCCAAAGCAATCTCCGGGAAGGGCAATTTAAGTGCGCAGACAAGGGCAAGGATTCTTGCCTTTATCGACCAGTGCGGCTACCGTCCGAATGCGGTGGCGCAGAGCTTGGCGAAGAATCAGACCTACAATATTGGGCTGATGATGCCGGACTATGTGGGAGTGCTGGATGAGGCATTCTTCCGGGAATGTCTGCGGGGGGTGTGCAAAATCGCGTCCAATAACGGCTATGATGTTCTGATGGTCATGGACAGTGAGAAACCGGTGGAGCATATCGCCCGGCTGATTGACAACCGGAAAATCGACGGCGTCATTGCCATGCGCAGCCTGGTGAATTCTCCGGTGGTGGGCTTTCTGAAGGAAAAGCAGGTTCCCTTCGTGATCATCGGACCCACTTCGGATCAGGCCGTTCTCAGCGTGGACAATGACAATCGGGGCGCCTGCCGGGACATTACGGCCCTCCTGATTACCAGAGGAATCCGGAAAATGGCGCTGATTGGCGGAGATGATAACAACTGCGTTACCCATAGCCGATTAAAGGGCTTCTGGGATGCCTGCGATCAGGCCGGACTATCCAGAGAGGAACAAATGGTGTACCTGAATGTGAACCGGGACAACCGGCTGCCTGAGATCATCGATACGGTGCTGACGCAGAAGCCGGACTGTATTGTGTGCATGGATGATTATATCTGCAACCTGGTGCTGATTCAGCTGCGTACCAGCAATGTTCAGGTGCCCCAGGATGTGAAGGTGGTCAGCTACTACGATAACATTCTGTTGGAAAACAACATTCCCTCCATTACCAGCCTGCATTTCGATGCTGCTGAGTTGGGCAAGATTGCCTGTCAGAGATTGATTGACAAACTGGGAGGCAAGGCGGGCGGAAATTATATTCTGCCAGGGTACCAGATGGTCATGCGGGATTCCACAAAATAGATTCTGTTCCGGGCTGCGGCGAGATGCCGCAGCCCGTTCTTTTTTTGACGCGGGAGCAGGAGAAATCTTAGGGAGGTTGTTTGCAAAAAGGAAAGCGGTTGCCAAGCACGGAACGCATTCGGTTATTGTGAACAAATGATGAATGGGAATCTTAGCACTAATCCCAAATTGACAAGAAATATTAGCCATATTATACTTTATCTAGAAGGCAACCGGTTGCCTAACCGGTTGCAAATAAAAAATACTAGGAGGAAAAACACATGAAAAAACTGCTCGCTCTGCTGCTGGCAGCGGTTATGGTTCTGTCTCTTGCCGCCTGTGGCGGCAGTGGTAAGACCGCCGAGACCCAGGCTCCTGCTGCTGGCAACGCCGCGCCCGCTGCTCCCAGCGCGCCCATTTCTCTGACCCTGTGGGGTGCAGAGGAGGATCAGGCTCTGCTGGCGGAACTGGTGGAGAAGTTCAAGGCACAGTATCCCGATCAGACCTTTGATATCAAGATCGGTGTGGAATCCGAGTCCACTGCCAAGGACACCGTTCTGACCGACGTGGAGGCTGCTGCCGATGTCTTTGCCTTCGCCAACGACCAGCTGAACGATCTGGTTGCTGTCGGCGCCCTGCTGGCACTGGACGGTGACATTGCCCAGGTTCTGCCCGCTTACGCAAACAAGACCATCGACGACGTGAAAGCAGCCAACGGAGAAGGCTCTGTGGCTGCATCCACCAAGGATGGCAAGCTGTACGCTTTCCCCATGGGCGGCGGCAACAACTACTTCCTGTACTATGATTCCACCAAGATCACGGAAGAACAGGCTCAGTCCTGGGACGGCCTGCTCTCTGCCGCTGAGGCTGCCGGCTCCAAGGTTGGCATGACCTACGCTTCCGGCTGGTACAACGCTTCCTTCTTCCTGGGCGCCGGCTTCATTACGGACATGAATGCTGACGGCACCACCGTTATGGACTGGAACGGCACCTCTGCCGACGGCTTCACCGGTGTGGACGTTGTCAAGGGTATGGCTGCCATCGCTGCACACCCCGGCTTTCTGGCCATTGCGGACGGCGATATCTCCAACCAGATTGCTTCCAAGGCTGTCTGCGCGGTTGTCTCCGGCACCTGGGACGCGGGCGCTGCCGAAACCGCTTTTGGTGAGGGCTATGCTGCTACCAAGCTGCCCACCTTCACCTGCGCTGACAAGCAGGTTCAGATGTCCTGCTACTCCGGCTTCAAGCTGATGGG
>JBJDYL010000079.1:3476-6657 GCA_051867285.1 Faecousia sp.
GATGCCTTTGTCAAGCTGTCCTTACTCTGGTGGGGCGCCGGTTATTTCCGCAGAAAGCAGTATGCCAAGGCACTCCTGATGACGCTGCTGGAGATCGCGGTCATTGCGTTTACCTTCAATTTTGCCATGGCTTATGTGCCGAAGTTCGGCACACTGGGCACCGTTCAGGCAGAGCAGGTCTTTAATATGCAGACCATGCAGACGGAATGGAACGACTATGACAATTCCTTCATGATTCTGCTGTTCTCCCTGTTCAGCTTCGTGATCTGGTTTGTTGCAGTGGTCGTGTGTATGCGCAATGTGGTGAATGCCTACGAGCTGCAGAAGCAGGCCCAGTGCGGCAAACATGTCAACACCTTTGTGGAGGATCTGCGGGAATACTTAGATAAGAAGTTCCATATCACCCTGCTGTCCCTGCCGGTTCTGGGCATTGTGGTTTTCACCCTGATTCCCATGCTGCTGCTGATTCTGGTGGCCTTTACCAACTATGACCAGCAGCATATGCCGCCTACCAACCTGTTTAGCTGGGTAGGCTTCAGTAACTTTGTGACGCTGTTTGGCGGCGGCATCACCACTACCTTCGGTTATGCCTTTGTCCGCATTCTGGGATGGACCATCGTGTGGTCGTTCTTTGCCACGTTGACCACTTACTTAGGCGGCATCCTCATGTCCCTGCTGCTGAACAGCAAGCTGACCCGGGGCACGAAAATCTGGCGTACCATGCTGGTGGTTACCATTGCGGTTCCTCAGTTTGTGTCACTGCTTCTGATGCGCAATTTCTTTGCCAACAGCGGCATTGTCAACACCATCTGCGCCAACATCGGTCTGACGGGATTCCTGCGGGACATCGGCCTGATTTCCACCAGCTACATTCCCTTCATGACCGCCCCCGGCTGGGTGCATGTGATGATCATTCTGATCAACATCTGGATCGGCATTCCTTACCAGATGCTGATTGCCACCGGCGTGCTGATGAATCTGCCCACGGATCAGGTTGAAAGCGCCCGGATCGATGGCGCGAACCCCTTCCAGGTGTTCAAGTCCATCACCATGCCCTATATGCTTCAGGTCACCGGCCCTGCGCTGATTACCGATTTCGTGAAGAACTTCAATAACTTCAACGTGATCTATTTGCTGACCCAGAACGTGTTCGTCACTACGAATCAGTTCATGGCCAACTCTCAGGCCAAGGAAACGGACCTGCTGGTAACCTGGCTGTTCACGCTGACCCAGGATTACTACAACTACAAGATGGCCTCCGTCATCGGCATCATGGTATTCATCGTCTGCGCAGTCTTTACCCTGATCGGCTTCAACTTTATGATCAGCGGTGATAAGGAGGGAACCTACTCATGATGAAGCGTAACATGAAGATTTTCCTGCACAACGCCTTCATTGCGCTGCTGTGCGTAATCTGGATCATTCCCATTGTGTGGCTGATCTGCACCTCCTTCAGCGCCTATTCCGGCATGAACACCTCCACCTTCTTCCCGGAGCAGTGGAGCGCCATCCACTATGTCAAGCTGCTGACGCCGGACACGGTGAACCAGTTCCCCACATGGTTCTGGAACACCTTTGTTATCGCCTGCTGGACCTGCGTGATTTCCACGCTGTTTGTGGTTATGGTGGCCTACGCCATGTCCGTTACCCGGTTCAAATCCCGGAAGGCTCTGATGAACGCGGCGGTTCTTATGAACCTGTTCCCCGGTATGCTGTCCATGATCGCCGTGTACTTCACCCTGAAGACCTTCGGCCTGACCAACAGCCATATCGGCCTGATTCTGGTCTACTCCGCCTCCGCCGGACTGGGCTATCTGGTTGCCAAGGGCTTTTTCGATACCGTGCCCCGTGCGCTGTGTGAAGCTGCCCGGATTGACGGCTGCAACGAAGCCATGATTTTCTGGAAGATCGTGCTTCCCACCTCCCGGCCGATTATCGTCTACACCGTCATCAGCAGCTTCCTGGTTCCCTGGATGGACTTTGTGTATGCCAAGATGCTTCTCAATGCCGGTGTGTCCGCCAATTATACCGTTGCAGTCGGTCTTTACCGGATGCTGGAAAAGAGCCTGATCAACACCTACTTCACCCAGTTCTGCTGCGGCGGTGTGCTGGTTTCCATCCCCATTTCCATTCTGTTCATGATTATGCAGAAGTTCTATGTGCAGGGTGTTACCAGCGGAGCCGTAAAGGGCTAAGCATTCCTTTTGGCATCGGCGGCTGTACCCCCTGCCGCCGATGCTTGTGCAGAAACATTTCCTTATGGAAAGGATACAAAACCTATGGATCAATTTGTTGTCAATATTATCCACCGTCCGGAGATGGTTCCTGAGTATGCGGAAAAAGTCACCGGTCAGGGCAAGGCAGAGGACATTGGCAGGAAGGCGCTGCTGACGGAGAGCCTGGATATTTTCAAAATCCAGCAGCAGTGTGCCCACGAAAACGGCCTGAAAACCACGATTCAAATGACCTATGCCAGCCTGTTCAACGACGAGGCTGTGGAACTGGCAAAGCAGCATCATGCCCAGTACGGGGATGAGATCGCCCTGAGCCTGCTGGGACTTCCCTGTGAGCAGTTCCGGGAAAAGTACAAGACCAAGGACTTCTGCATCTGGATGTTCTCCATGGAGGACAAAAAGGCCATCGTCCGGGATGTGTTCGGCAAGTTCTATGAGCGGTTTGGCTTCTATCCCGAATCCACCGGCTCTTACTATATGGACGCCGACCTGATTAACTTCATCAAGGCGGAGTACCCTTCCGTCAAGTGTGCGGTAGCCACCTGCTGGGAGGAAGGCCCCAAGGCTTACCATACCTGCAACAATTCCTGGTACACCTTCATGGACGGCGGCCCCTGGGCGCCCTGGATTCCTTCCAAGCAGAATACTCACGCGCCTGCTGCCAATGAAGAAGAGGACTCCGGCATCGTCGCCATTCCCCACCTGAGCCGGGACCTGCTGGCCTGCTACGACGGCAACGGCTCCAATTTCGGCACCCATCCCCAGAACGTTCTGCGGGGTATGATCTATGATACGGAAACCTGGGAGTATCCCTATCTGTACAACCTGATTGACCAGTACCGGAGCCTCGCCAAGTACAACAACGGCTACGCCTACAACATGATGTTCGTCGGCCCCGGCTGGATGAACAAGATGGGCCGCTGGGAAGCCCCCTATGAGCTGCTGAA
>JBJDYL010000080.1:0-6574 GCA_051867285.1 Faecousia sp.
GGGTGGAGAGCTACAACGCCCAGACCGACGACGGCCCCATCTGCAACACCCTGGTTGACAAGAGCGCTACCGATCAGTTTGGCCTGCTGGTTTACTCCAAGCTCCGCTCCGTGGAGGAATCCAACTCCGTGTCCGTGAACAACGTCAATGTGGCCGCCTACACCGACGGCTATCAGGGCATCGGCGGCTACGGCTACTGCCATTACCTGTTCGTCACCGACAACAGCCCCCTGCCCTGGACTGCCTGTGCCTTCATTGCCTACATGACCTGCACCGAGGACGGCTTCTCCGCCTGGGGCAAGGATATGGGCGGTTACTCCTCCAATCCTCAGGTTGCCGAGGCGACCGAAAACACCCGTCATCATCAGACCGGCGGCTATGTAGACGGCGTGAGCGTCTATGAAGCGAAGAACGACCGGGGCTACGACTGGTGGACCACCGACGGCAAGCTGGTTCTGGAAGATCCCGAATATTGCGCATCTGTGGCGTTCACCGTCGGCAGCTGGATTGAGATGCTGACGAAGTACAGCGCAGGCTGATCCAGGATTTCCCGGCGCTGCGAAAGCATTCCCATCAAGTAACGCAACCAGCGCCTCTGGATTTGCAAAAAACGCAATCCAGAGGCGTTTCCCTTTCCGAAAGGAGGCCCCATGAAACATACAAACACGCCTTCCGCCAGCCGGCTCACCATCGGGCTGAACAAGGCGAAAACCTTCTTTTCCAAGCCGTATAACGTGATCCTGCTGCTGATGGGCATTGTCTTTACCGTGACCACGGTGGCGCCCATTGTGGCCATTGTGCAGGATACCCTGAAAATCCATCCCGGCACCATCGACGCCTACCTGACGGGGCAGACCTCCGGCTATACCATTGTCAACTACATTGACCTGTTCACCAGCCGGATGGCAAAAACCAACCTCTGGACGCCGCTGCTCAATACAGTGCTTCTGGCGGTGGGTACCTGCATCGTGTCCATTCTCTTCGGCGGAATTGTGGCGTTTCTCGTCACCCGCACGAATATGGCATGGCGCAAATATATCAGTTCCATCTTCATTTTCCCCTACATCATGCCCCAGTGGGCGCTGGCGGTGGTGTGGCAGAACCTGTTTAACTCCAACGCCGTCACCGGCACGGCCAACGGTCTGCTGGCAGCTCTGTTTGGCATTCAGATGCCCATGTGGTGGTGCAAGGGCCTGTTCCCCAGCATGGTAGTGCTGGGCCTGCACTACGCCCCCTTTGCCTATATTCTCATCGGCGGCATTTTCCGGAACATGGACGCCAATCTGGAGGAAGCGGCCACCATTCTGGATACCCCCAAGTGGAAAACCATGCTGCGCATCACCCTGCCCATGGTGAAGCCCGCCATTTTGTCCACGATTCTGCTGGTGTTCGGCAGCGCCATGGGCTCCTATCCCGTGCCTCACTATCTGGGCCTGAGCACCCTGTCCACCAAGTATGTGTCCATGAACTCCAAGTACACCGGCGAGGCCAGCATTCTCGCCATCATCATGATGATCTTCGGCGTGGCGATTATGCTGCTGAACCAGCTGTCCCTGACCAGCCGGAAGAACTATACCACCGTCACCGGAAAATCCGGTCAGATCTCCAAGATCAATCTGGGCAAGGCGGGCAAATATATCATCGCCCTGGTTCTTGTGATTCTGACCTTCTTCACCAGTATTTTCCCCATCGTCTCCTTCGCTTTTGAGACCTTCCTGCCCAACCCCGGCGACTATTCCTTCCTGTACACCGGAGACACCAGCAATCTCACAGCAAAGTGGTGGATTACCAGCGAAAATGTCACCGAAAACGGCATGTATGGCCAAAAGGGTATTCTTTACAACGAAACTATCTGGCGCGCCTTCGGCGGTACCATTCTGGTCAGTGTCTGCTGCGCCCTGCTGGCCGGTACCATAGGTACGCTGGTGGGCTATGCGGTATCCAAAAACCGCCGAAGTAAATGGGCGAATTATGTAAACTCTATGGCGTTCCTGCCATATTTGATGCCCTCGCTGGCGGTTGGCGCGGCGTTCTTCATCCTCTTCTCCACGGAAAGGCTGAACCTGTTCAACACCTATACGCTGCTGATCATTGTGGGCACCATTAAGTATATCCCCTTTGCCAGCCGAAGCTCGTTAAACTCCATGCTGCAGCTTTCGGGAGAAATCGAGGAAGCGGCGATTATTCAGGACATTCCCTGGATCAAGCGAATGACCCGGATTATCATTCCCATCCAGAAATCTTCCATCATCAGCGGCTACCTGCTCCCCTTCATGACCTGCCTGCGGGAGCTGAGCCTGTTCATGCTGCTGTGCGTGCAGGGCTTCATCCTGTCCACCACACTGGATTATTTTGACGAAATGGGTCTGTATGCCTTCTCCAGCGGCATCAACCTGATTCTGATTATTACCATTCTGGTGTGCAACACCATTGTCAATAAAGTCACCGGCGCAAGCCTGGATAAAGGGATCGGAGGTTAAATCATGCCTGAAATCAGATTGGAACATGTTACCAAGCGCTGGGGGAAATTCTATGGTGTAGACGAGCTGAATCTCGTCATTGAAAACAACGCGTTTGTCACGCTGCTGGGCCCCTCCGGCTGCGGAAAAACCACCACGCTGCGGATGATCGCCGGACTGGAGACCCCCACCAGCGGCCGCATTACCATTGGAGATCAGGTGGTCTTTGACAGCGACCTGGGGATCAATATTCCTCCCAACAAGCGCAGGGTTGGCTTCCTGTTCCAGAATTACGCCCTGTGGCCCAATATGACTGTTTATCAGAACATCGCCTTCGGCCTGTCCAATATCAAAGAGGAATTGCCCAAAGTGAACTTTGAGGCCAAAAATGCCGCAAGGCTTGCGCAGATTCTGAAGAATCCCCAGGATGTGGTGAAAACCCTGGAAGAGTGCCGGGATAAAACCGGCAAGCTGGACGAAAAGAAAGCCATCATCAAGCTCATCGACGCCTACACCATTTCCCAATATACCGCCAGGAAGCTCTACGGCTACCATCTGGAGCAGGGAAAGGACGTATCCGCCGAGGTGGCTGCGCTGGAAGCAAAGGTGGCATCCGCCCGGAAAGCCCAGCCCTTTAACGATGACTTTGAGCTGCTGAAGGACGGCAAGGTGGAAACCGAGGTGCGCAAGCTGACAAAGGAAGAAATTGACCTGTCCGTGCGCCGGGTATCCCGGATTGTGAAGATCAGCATGTTCATGGACCGCTATCCCGCGGAGCTGTCCGGCGGTCAGCAGCAGCGTGTGGCCATTGCCCGGACGTTGGCGCCGGAGCCCAGCGTACTGTTCATGGACGAACCGCTGTCCAACCTGGACGCCAAGCTGCGTCTGGAAATGCGCTATGAGCTGCAGCGACTGCATGTGGAAACCGGTTCTACCTTCGTCTATGTCACCCACGACCAGATGGAGGCCATGACGCTGGCTACCCAGATCTGTCTGATCAATAACGGCGTTTTGCAGCAGTACGCCGCGCCGCTGGAGGTTTACAACCATCCCGCCAATCTCTTTGTGGCGGATTTTGTGGGCAACCCTTCCATCAACTTTGTGGAGGCGAAGGGCAGCCAAGATGATAACGGCACCATCGGCCTGACGGTGCTGGGCGGAAAAAAGGCGGTCTTTACGCCCAACCAGCCGCTGGAACTGGCGCAGTGGTTCCGTCAGCGGGACGAACTGCTGGCGCAGCAGGCCCAGAGCCTGAAGGAACGCGCCGGAGAAACGGGCTATGTGGAAAAGAGCAACAAGGACGAGACCTTCCGCTACCACATTGCCAGAGTCAACGACGATGACGACGGTATCCACGAGGAGCCGATGCTTACCAACGAGGATCTGGTGCTGGGTATCCGTCCGGAGTTTTTGTCCATTACCGGCGGCGGAAATGTGGAGGGCGAAATCTACGGCGCCATGCCCACCGGTATGGAATCCACCGTCAAGGTGCGCATTGGGGACTTCCTGCTTACCGGCGTGGTGTTCGGCAGCACCCTGTTTACCATCGGCAGCAAAATTCCGCTGGAAATCACCGGAAGCAACGTCATGCTCTTTGACCGCAGCAGCGGCCGCCGGATTGCTTCCGGAACCCTGAAGCTGCTGTGACCGGGGAAATTCCGTACCGGGGGCTGCTGTTTGACCTGGATGGGGTGTTGGTGGACACCAACCCCCTGCACTATCAGGCATGGAAGGAACTGACGGAGGAGCTGAGTATCCCCTTTACCCCGGAGGACAACCGGCGCCTGTTGGGTATCAGCCGGGCGCAGTGCCTTGAGATCCTTCTGGAACTGGGAAACCGCACGCTGTCCCAACCGGAGAAGGACGCCCTGTGCCACAGGAAGAATCAGCGGTATCGGGAGCTGATCTGCAATCTGACTCCGGAGAATTTGCTGCCGGGGGCGTCGGAATTCCTGCGCGCCGCCCGGGAGCAGGGCTTTCGGATTGCCCTGGGCAGTGTCAGCAAAAACGCCGGTTACGTTCTGCAAAAGCTGGAAATCCGGGAACTGTTCGACGCTGTCATCGACGGCACCCAGATCACCCGGGGAAAACCCGATCCGGAGGTGTTTCGCAAAGGCGCGGAAGCGCTGTGCCTTTCGCCCCGGCAGTGCGTAGTTTTTGAGGATTCCGCCGCCGGGATTGAAGCTGCCCACCGGGGCGGGATGCGGGCGGTGGGAATCGGGACGCCGCAACAGCTGCCGCAGGCGGATTTGACCATTCCCGGTTTTCATCAGGTCAGTCCCACCCGGCTTCTGCGCAGGCTGCATCATCCGGCATATTCCGAAAAAGCGGAAGCTGGACATCCATTTTTGGAAAATTCCCGTTGAACGCTATCGACTTTCTGCCCCCTTCCATGGTATAATGCCTGTACATTTCCATGGGAGGGGGCGTTTTATATGCCTGAACGAGTAAATAAGACGCCATGTTGTACGGCTCTACTTGCCCATGTGTGAGCCAATAGATGAGAACCACATTTTAACAGCCCTGAGAAGTTTGAATTTCTCAGGGCTTTTTTGCTTTTTGCAGTATATAGCCTTCATTTTGTGCTTTGCGGTACAATCGACATTCCAATCGTTCTCCGATACAATGACAGCACCAAAGTAAAGGAGGACTGACCCTGAACACCAACTATATCCGTTCAGGCGACTACTACATTCCAGACCTGACGCTGCCGGAGGAAACCTGTCTCATCGGCGAGTGGGGACGAATGCACCGGGAGTATTTGAGGGAATACCAGCCGATCCGCTATAACAGCTTGCTTCTGTCCGGTGAGCTGTGGACATACCTCGCTGACCTGAATCAACAGGCGCAGGACAGGCTGGAACGGATAAGCGACCAGTTGAAGATTGCCGAGGGAATCACAGAAGCTCTGAAAGCCCACGATCCAATGGCATGGGTGCAGCGTATGAACAACATCCGCGTCAGAGCAGAAGAAATCATCCGAGAGGAGCTGATTTATGCATGAACATGGCGGAATATAACCGTGCACTGGAAACCTACGTTTCGTCCCACAAGTTGAATCTGGGAGATGGAGAATCTGTCCTGTCACTGCTCTACGAGGCTTACGGAGATGTCAACCGTATCTATGATGATCAAATCAAGGCTGATTTTGCAGAACTGTATCAAGCATTGAACGGAATGCCGCTACAGGAAATGGACTGGATTGTCAATCCCGTATGCGCACTCTGCCGGGATCATGAACGAAACGGATTTATTCATGGAGTGCAGGTTGGTATCCGATTGTTGCGGGAACTGCAGAGTAGAGAATAACTCACATATAACACCTCGGCTCTAATGCAGCGCCGAGGTGTATCATTATATGTTATGTGGCATACAAATACTCCTTCATGACAGTGTATTATTTCACTGTCTCTCATAGAGGGAGCATGTCACTCCTCTAGGGCAGCATTTTGTAATTATCGTTCTGAGCGTTTTGAAAATACCCTACCCGGATTACAAGGGTAGCGCCGCGCAACTGACGTATCTGCTGTTTCCCACGACGGTCAGTCTGGCGGTTCCCCTGTATGAGCAGTGGGAGCTGCTGAAGAAAAATGTTCTGGCGATTCTTACCGGAATTGCGGCGGGCGTGGTCACCAGCGTCGGAAGCATTCTGCTGCTGGCATGGTTGTTCCGGCTGGATGCCGCCAGCGCGGTCAGCCTGCTTCCCAAGTCCGTCACCACTGCCATTGGCGTGGACGTATCCACGGAGTTGGGCGGAATCCCAGCACTGACTACGGCTGCCATCATTCTGACCGGAATCGTTGGAAACCTGCTTGCCGTAAGCCTGTGTAAGCTCCTGCGGATTACGAACCCCATCGCAAAGGGAATTGCCATTGATACCTCGTCCCACGCCATCGGAACCTCGAAAGCCCTGGAAATTGGGCAGCTCGAAGGCGCTATGAGCAGCCTGTCCATTGCGGTGGCAGGCATTTTGACCGCTGTCCTGTGCCCGATTGCTGTAAATCTATTCCTGTAGCAGCCATGCCATAAAAAGTAGAAAAACCGGACCGCCTGCATTTCCGCAAGCGATCCGGTGCATAGGAAAAATGTGATCAGAAGGGAATAACACCCAGCAG
>JBJDYL010000081.1:0-23529 GCA_051867285.1 Faecousia sp.
GCGCTGGTAGCCGGTACCCAGTTCCGCGGGCAGTTTGAAAGCCGCATGAAGAGCCTGATTGCTGAGATTAAGGAATGCGGCAATATCATTCTGGTCATCGACGAGGTACACAATCTGGTAGGTGCAGGCGACGCAGAAGGTTCCATGAACGCCGCCAATATTCTCAAGCCCGCCCTGTCCCGGGGGGAGATTCAGGTAATCGGCGCCACAACCTTTGCCGAATACCGGAAATACATTGAAAAAGACGCCGCTTTGGAGCGCCGGTTCCAGCCGGTAACCGTGGCAGAGCCCACCATTGCGGAGGCCAGCCAGATTATGCAGGGTATCGCCAAGGCCTATGCCGAGTTCCATGGAGTAGAGATTTCCCCGGAAATTGCCCATCAGTGTGTTGTGCTGTCCGAGCGGTACATTACGGATCGATTCCTGCCGGATAAGGCCATCGACCTGCTGGACGAAGCCTGTTCCGATGTAAACTTGCAATGCAAGGAGATTTCTGAGCTGGCGCAACTGAAAAAGGAGCGGGACGACTACGAGTTGGAGCTGCGGATGCTCAACGAGGACACCGAAAACCAAAACTATGAGCGGCTCGCTCTGCTCCGCAGCAAGCTGATGCAGTTGGCTCCCAGAATCGAAGAACTGGAAGCCATGCCAAAGCCCGCTGTGACCATGGAAAATCTGGCGCGGATCATTGAGATGTGGACGAAAATCCCTGCCTCCAAGATTAAAGCCCAGGAATACCAGCAGATCAAGGGTCTGGCAGACCGGCTGAAAACCCATATTGTGGGTCAGGACGAGGCAGTGGAGGCGGTAGCCAGAGCCATTCGCCGGAACCGGGTGGGTATCAGCCCCAAGAAGCGCCCTGTATCCTTTATTTTCGTAGGTCCCACCGGCGTTGGCAAAACCGAACTGGTAAAGCAGCTGTCAAATGACCTGTTTGACAGTGTGGATTCCCTCATTCGGCTGGATATGTCGGAATACATGGAAAAGCACACGGTTTCCAAGCTGATTGGTTCGCCTCCGGGCTATGTGGGCTATGACGAGGCAGGACAGCTGACCGAGAAAATCCGCCGCAGACCTTACTCCGTGGTGCTGTTCGATGAGATTGAGAAAGCCCATCCCGATGTGCTGAATGTACTGCTGCAGGTGCTGGACGACGGACGGATTACCGACGCTCAGGGCCGCGTGGTGAACTTCGAGAACACCATCATCGTCATGACCTCCAACGCCGGTTCTGAGGGGCGTGTAGGTGGTCTGGGCTTTGGCCGTACGGAAGGCGATAAGGTGCAGGAAACCACCATGAAGGCGCTGCGGGAATTCCTGCGTCCGGAGTTTTTGAACCGGGTAGACGAAATCCTGACCTTCAACCATCTGACCGAAGCGCATTTCCTGGGCATCGCAGATATCATGCTCACGGAGCTGCGGGACAGTCTTGCCGCCCGGGGCCTGACCCTGACCTGGGACGACGATCTGCGCCAACTGCTGGTGAAGAAAGCATACTCCACCACCTACGGCGCCCGGAATCTGCGCCGCACCATCCAGCGAGAGCTGGAAGATCCCATTTCGGAAACCATTATCGACAGCTTTGAGCATCCCATTTCCACCATCCACGTTGGCGTGGAAGCGGATGCTGTCAAGCTGGATGTGCAGTAAGCAAAATAAATAATAATAAAACAACGCCGGGAAACAGGTTCTTCCTGTTTCCCGGCGTGATATTGTATTTGGATTTTAGTTAATTTTCACATTCTCCCACAGAGTATTCAGGTAGCTCAGCATTTCGCTGTCCAGATTCCGGTAGGCGAACCGGTTGTACTGCTGGGAGAAGCTGCCCAGTTCGGGATAGAGAACCTCCATCACATCTTCACCCATGTCCTCAATATAGCCCTCGTTGGTGTAGACGATGCTGTTGGGGGAGGCGTAGTAGGTGTATTCCGCGTTGGCGATGGCAGGCTCTTCAGAGAGCATATAGTTGATGAAAATTTCTGCCAGCTCCTTATTCTGGGCGCAGGAGGGAATGCACATGGCATCCACATAGAAGTTGGTGTTTTCCGGATAGTAGAACTGCAGATCCACATTATCCGCCTGGGCATCCGCCATGGTGAAGTAGTCGCCGGCGTAATACGCGCCCACAGCAGCCTCGCCGGACTCCATCATGTTGAAAATTTCATCCATAACGTAGCTCTTAACCAGAGGACGCTGGGTCAGCAGTTCATCGTAGGCACGATCCCAGCTGGTTTTGTCGGTGGTGTTCACGTCAATTCCCAGCTTATACATGGCAGTGCCAAAGGCGTCCCGGGAGTTGTTGAACTGGAGAATCTTGTCGGCATACTTCTCGTTCCACATCAGATCCCAGCTGCCGGTATCGGCTTCGTCCACCACATTGGCATCGTAGATCACACCTACAATGCCATAGGTGTAAGGAATGGAATACTGGTCATCCGGATCATAGTACAGGCCCTTGAAAGCGTCGTCAATATACTGGTAATTGGGAATGTTGTCAAAATTCAGCGGCAGCAGCAGGCCTTCCTGTGCCATTCTGGCAATCATGTAGTCGGAAGGGATGATCACATCATAGCCCACCGCGCCGCTGGAGATTTTGCTGTACATGTCCTCATTGGATGCGAAGGTACTGTAGTTCACGGTAACCTTTTGGCCATAGGTCTCCTGATACCACTTCTCAAATTCCCGAACGGTGTCAAAGGAACCTTCACTGCCGTCGGAGATATACTCGCCCCAGTTGTAAACATTCAGGGTCAGAGCATTCTTGCTGCCGCAGCCAGTGAGGCACAGACAGGCAAACAGCGCCAGTACCATAACAAGGGAAATCCACTTTTTCATAGGTTGTCCTCCATTTTCTCTCTTTTGTAAAGATTTGATCTATTTCTTTTCATCCTTTTCGTCCACGCAGTTGCTGATGAGCAGCAGTCCCAGTGTGACGAAGAAGATGATGGTCGCAAGAGCGTACATCTTCGGGGTTACGGTTTTCTTTGTCATGCCGTAGATCCGGATAGGCAGGGTTTCAAAGCCATTGCCAGAGGTGAAATAGCTGATGACAAAATCGTCCAGCGACAGGGTAAAGGCCATGATTGCGCCGGTGATAATACCCGGCAGAATCTCCGGCAGCTCCACCTTGAAGAAAGCGCCCATGGGGGTGCAGCCCAAATCCATTGCCGCTTCCGGCAGCGCCTTGTCCATCTGCCGCAGCTTGGGAAGCACCTGCAAAATCACATAGGGGATACAGAAGGTCACATGGGCAATCAGCATGGTGCCGAAGCTTAAGCTGGTGGACGCACCGAAGAGCCGGCCCACGAACACGAACATCAGCATCAGGGAGATACCGGTGATGATATCCGGGTTGGTCATAGGGATATCCGTAACCGTGTTCATCACGGCTTTCGCCCAGCGGGAACGCAGCTTGTTGATACCCACTGCCGCAGCAGTGCCCATAATGGTGGAAATGGCAGTAGCTGACGCAGCCAGCACCAGGGTATTGCGGACAGCCTCCAGGGTATTGCGGTCATTGAGAAGCTCCCGGTACCATTTCAGGGAGAAGCCGGAAAACACAGACAGGCTTTTGGCTTCGTTGAAGGAGAACACCAGCAGCACCAGTATGGGCGCAAAGAGAATGCCAAATACGATGCAGCTATAGATTTTTGCAGACGTTTTCATTCTCCGTCACCTCCGTAGACATAGCGCGCGGTGACATATTTGACACCGGCCATACACACCAGCAGAATCACCATCAGAATAAAAGCGATGGCAGCGGCAAAATGCAGATTGTTGGCTACATACTGTCCCTCGATGGCATCGCCGATGAGGAAGAATTTGCCGTTGCCCAGCTTCTGGGAGATGTAGAAGGTGCTGATGGAAGGAATCAGAACCATGGTAATGCCGGAGATCACGCCGGGCATACTCAACGGCAAAATGACCCGGCGCAGCACAGACAGGCTTCCGCAGCCCAAATCCCTGGCAGCTTCCAGCAGCCTGCCGTCCAGCTTGGCAAGGATGGAGTAGATGGGAAGCACCATGTAGGGGAAATAGTCATACACCATGCCAATGATCACTGCAGTCTCCGTGCCGATGATGTGGATGGGTCCAAAGCCAATGAGGGACAGCAGGCTGTTGAGGATGCCGGTGTCCTGCAAAATGGTCATCCAGGCGTAGGTGCGGATCAAAAAGTTCATCCACATGGGAATCATGATCAGGGTCACCATGGTTTTCTGGGTTCTTTCCTTGGCGCGGGCCATGATATAAGCGATGGGGTAGCCCATCAGCAGGCAGATCACCGTAGAAATCAGCGCCAGCTTCACAGACCGCCAGAAGATCAGAAGGTATGTTCTGACCTCCACGGAAGTTCCGTCGTCCTGCACGATATTGCTGGTTGCCGTGAAGAAACGGGTAATATTCTCCGTGGTAAAGGCAAACTGATTGTCCGTAAACGCATAATAGGCGATGAAGCCCAGCGGAACCACCACGAACAGAAATGACCACAGGGAATAGGGTGCCAGTGCCGCCCGGTAGGCGTTATGCGGATGCTTTCGATTCATGGTACTCATTCTTCCTCGTCACCTCCGGGATTGGAAAGCTCATCCAACTCGTTGGAGAAAGAGGAATAGTCGCCGAACATACCGGAATACTTGGATTTTTTCATAATGTGGATGGCGTCCGGCTCCAGAGAAATGCCGATGTGTGCGCCCTCTTCCACGGGATCGGTGGTCTGGATCATCCACTTAAAACCGTCAATGTCCACAATGGCTTCATTGTGAACACCCATGAAGGTGACGGAGGTCACGGTGCCCTGCAGCATACCCGGTTCCGGCTTCACGATGTCCACATCCTCGGGACGAATGACCACGTCAACAGGTTCGTTGGGAGCAAAGCCCGTATCCAGACACTGGAAGGTCTGGCCGCCGAAACGAACCCGGTAGTCCTCAAGCATCACGCCGTCCACGATGTTGCTCTCACCAATGAAGTCGGCGACAAAGGCGTTCACCGGCTCGTTGTAGATGTCCGTGGGGGTACCAATCTGCTGGATTTTACCTTCGCTCATGACCACGATGGTGTCGGACATACTCAGGGCCTCTTCCTGATCGTGGGTGACGAAAATGAAGGTGATTCCCGTGGATTTCTGAATTTTTTTCAGTTCCTGCTGCATATCCTTGCGCAGCTTCAGATCCAACGCGCCCAGCGGCTCGTCCAGCAGCAGAATCTTCGGCTCATTCACCAGCGCCCGGGCGATGGCCACCCGCTGCTGCTGACCGCCGGAAAGGCTGGTGACCCGGCGGTTGGCAAATCCGGACAACATCACCATATTCAGCATTTTTTCCACCTTTTCCTTAATTTCCTGCTTGGGCAGCCTGCGCTCACGCAGGGGAAAGGCTACGTTTTCAAATACGTTCAGGTGGGGGAACAGGGCATATTTTTGGAAAACTGTGTTGACGTTACGCTTGTGGGGCGGCACGTCGTTGATTCTCTCGCCCATAAAGATGACATCGCCCTGATCCGGGTACGTAAAACCACCGATAATGCGCAGCGTGGTTGTTTTTCCGCAGCCGGATGGTCCAAGCAGGGTAATGAATTCATTGTCGTGAATGTCCAGACTGATGTTGTCCAGAACCATTTCACCATCAAAGGACTTGGAGATATTCTTCAGTTCGATAATCTTTTCCATCTATCGTTCCTTCTTTCCAAATAATAGCCGTGCGGGAAAACAAAAAAGCGGCATGCCAACCTGCGGCACGCCACTTGCAAATTCCTATAGCGACTCCCAAGGAGAAATCCGATGCCTGCGGACAGGGCACATGCGGATATTGTCCGTTTCGACAAATTTCGCATCCGGCAGCGGAAAAGGGAATCGAATCCGAATCAGATCAGAGTCTATATAGCAAAGATTACTTTTACTACTCTTATTGACCATTTCACAAGTTTATGCCACGGGGCACTATCGGTTTATAGTAACCAACTTATAAAACTGAGCTTTTAACTCAATCAATAAGGCAACAGAAGTTGCCAACCGCAAGCGGTTTTCGGCATTCGACCCGGCTGTCCGTATGGCCTTAGCCGGCGGAAACCGGCGGTCGCAGTATCTTGCTTTGGAAAGACCCTTTCCAATTGAGACGGGTTCATTATATCACAATTCGACGGCAAGTCAATATGGAAAAGGTATAAAAAACCCGGAAGAAAGTGGAAAAAGCGGCGCAAGATGCACAATTGCGCCAAACTACCGGAAAAAGTGCAGAATTCCGGTTGACAGAATGACATTCCTAGTGTATGATCAAGCAGTAATTCAATACCGACAAACGAAGTTCTTAGGGGAATGGCTTTTGCCTGCCGAAGGAGTAAAACTCTCAGGCGCCTGATATCAGGTGGGGACTAAGAATGGATGTGGCTCTGGAGAATCTCAGAAATGAGTACCGAAGGTGCAAAGCGGTTTTTCCGCCGAATCTCTCAGGTAAAAGGACAGAGTAAGCACGATTCCTGTATTGGCAGGGGAAGCGCGCTTTCTTTTCGCTGGAGCAGTTGCATCCGGCGATTTTTTTGTTTGTCAGAAAGAGGTCAAATTATGGAAACAATCGTAACCCAGGTCGTTGCAGCAGTCAACGACGTATTGTGGAACAAATGTCTGCTGCTTTTGTTCCTGCTGCTTGGCAGCGGCGTGTATTTCTCCTTCCGCACCCGGTTTGTGCAGATCCGAAAGTTCAAGGATGGTATGCGCCGGGTATTCGGCAATATCCGTCTGGTAGGCGAGGGCGCCGGCAAGGAGGGCATGAGTTCCTTCCAGGCGCTGGCTACTGCCATTGCGGCGCAGGTCGGTACGGGCAACATTGCCGGCTGCGCCACGGCGCTGGCCTCCGGCGGCCCCGGCGCCGTGTTCTGGATGTGGGTGTCCGCATTTTTTGGTATGTCCACCATTTACGGCGAAGCGGTGCTGGCGCAGAAGTACAAGCAGACCAACGCCCAGGGAGAGGTAACCGGCGGCCCTATTTACTATATCAAAGCGGCATTTAAGGGAAAGCTCGGCACGTTCCTGGCAGGCTTTTTCGCAGTAGCCATTATCCTGGCGCTGGGCTTCATGGGCAACATGGTACAGTCCAATTCCATCGGAGATGCCTTCCATACGGCATTCGGCATTCCGAAACTGGCCGTTGGCATCGTGATTGCCTGCGTATGTGCCTTTATTTTCCTGGGCGGTGTGAAACGGATTGCCGCCATTACCGAGAAGCTGGTGCCCATTATGGCTTGTTTCTACATCCTCGGCTCTCTGATTGCCATTGTTATGAACGCCGGGAATATACTGCCTGCGTTCAAGGCGATTTTCCTGGGCGCGTTCAATCCCCAGGCAGTTTTGGGCGGTGCGCTGGGCGTCACCGTGAAGGAGGCCATGCGCTTCGGCGTTGCCCGGGGCCTGTTCTCCAACGAAGCCGGTATGGGTTCCACGCCTCACGCCCACGCGCTGGCGAAGGTGGCAAAGCCGCAGGATCAGGGCGTTGTGGCGATGATCGGTGTGTTTATCGACACCTTCATCGTGCTGACCATGACTGCCCTGGTCATCCTGACCTCCGGCGTGCTGGGAACCGTAGGCAGCGACGGTGAGCTGCTCAGCGGTACGGCGCTGGCACAGGCTGCTTTCAACCATTCTTTTGGGGGATTTGGTAACGCTTTCGTGGCGATTTGTCTGCTGTTCTTTGCGTTTTCCACCATTATCGGGTGGTATTTCTTCGGTGAATCCAACGTGAAGGCACTGTTCAAGGGCAAAAAGGCGGCGCGCGTGGCATACGGTGTGATCGCGCTGGTGTTTATCGTCATTGGCTCCTTCCAGAAGGTTTCTCTGGTATGGGATATGTCCGATATGTTCAACGGCCTGATGGTAATCCCCAACCTGCTGGCGGTTCTGGCGCTGAGCGGTGTGGTAGCCAAGTTTGCAAAGGACGACAACAGCCTGGACGGCGAATAATCAAGAAAAAAGTTTGCCGGGAAGCTATGCTTCCCGGCTTTTCCTTATCCGATAATCTGTACAATTCCAGTGGCTGCTTCCAGAATAATGATCACAAGGTACAGCGCCGTCCAGATTCCACCGGGATGGCGTTCCCGCAGCACGTTATACCGCCAAAGCACCAGGAAGTAGGCACTCAGCACAAACGGTTCCAATCCCGGAACACGGATGCCCTTTGCAAACTCCAGATAAATCAGCACCACGAAAGCCGTTACCAGAGCAATCAGGGCATTCTTCAGAACTTTCAGAAGGGTTTCCTTGTCCATTGCATTTCCTCCAGGTTACTGAAAGGGATTAAAATAGCGGCCGCCATTCTGGTAAGTCAGCATCAGAGACAGCAGCATGATCACGGCGCAGCCCACCATGCAGGAAATGTCCATTTTGGAAAACGGTCTGCCGGAATACCAGGTACGCTTTTTCTCTTTACCAAAGCCCCGAAGCTCCATGGCGTTGGAAATGGTTTCGATGCGCTCCATAGAGGAAAGAATCAATGGTATCAGAATGGCGCTGGCAGCCTTCAGGCGATTGATGAGACTGGCCTTTTTGCTCATTTCCGTACCCCGCGCCTGCTGTGCCAGGGAAATATCCCGGTATTCCCGCTGAATGTCCGGAATGTACCGCAGCGCCAGTGCAACGGCATAGCTGATCCGGTAGCTGACGCCGATGCGGTTCAGAGAAGCGGCAAATTCGGAGGGATTCGTGGTGCAGACAAACAGCAGCACAATGGGAATGGTGCAGGCGTTTTTCAGAATCACATTCAGGTGATAGAACAGCTGCTCAGCGGTGACACTGTAGGGGCCGGCGATATGAAACAGAACCGTTTTGGTTCCGTACAGATTGGTTCCGTGCATGGGACTGAACAGGAAAATCAGGATATTGTTCAGCACGATGTAAATGCACATAATCCCCAGCATGAAGGAAATATCCTTCAGCTTCAGCCGGGCAATCCGGAACAGGACAACGGAGGCCACCGTCATGGCGATCAGCAGCGGCGTGTAAAAGGAAGTCATGGCAGCCAGCGTCCACAGAATCAGGCACACCAGCTTGCAGGCACCGGTAAGCCGGTGGATAGGGGAGGGACGGTCAATGTAATTAAACAGATTGATCATTTGCGCACCTCCCGATCCCGTGCGATGAAGCGCCGGGTAAATTCTTCTGCATCGGAAATCCCGCAGGCAGCGGACAGGTGATACAGGGAAGTCTCCTTCAAATGGGCCTGTTCCACGATTTCCGGGGAATTTAGCACTTCGGCGGCGGACTTATCGGCAATCACGCGTCCTGCGTTGAAAACCACTGCCCGGGGTGTGTACTCCAGCATCAGGTGCATATCGTGGGTGATCAGCACAACGGTGATACCCTGTCTGTTCAGTTCGCACAGAAAATCCATGATTTCCGTATAGTGCTTCAGATCCTGTCCGGCGGTTGGCTCGTCCAGCAGAATCATTTCCGGCTTCAAAACCAGAATGGAGGCGATGGTGACGCGCTTCTTCTGCCCATAGCTCAACGCGGACACCGGCCAGTTCCGGAAGGGGTATAAGCCGCAGATTTTCAAGGTTTCCTCCACCCGGGGGCGAATTTCTTCCTCAGGAACGTCCCGGTTCCGCAGACCCAGGGCAACTTCGTCAAAGATCTGGGTTTTGGAAATCATTTGATTGGGGTTCTGCATCACATAGCCGATGTGATCCGCCCGCTCTTTGATAGACAGGGTATTCAAATCAATGCCGTTCAGCTCCAGGATACCACTCTGGGCTTTTTCAAAATCGCAGACCACTTTGGAGAAAGTGGATTTACCCGCGCCGTTGGTACCCACAATGCTGAGCATTTCTCCCTTATGAACAACTGCGGTGACGCCACGCAGGGCATGATGCCCACCCTCATAGGTGAAATCCACATTTTCCGCCCGCAGCAACACAGTTTTTGAGGGAGAAACTTCGGCTTTCGGCTGCTGCGCAAACCAGCTGCATACCTGTTCCTTCTGGGTTTGGGACAGCCTCAGTTCCGGAAGATAGGAAGGCCGCATATCCGCGCAAAGCGCCACGCCGGCATATTTCAGCGCCGTTACATACAGCGGCTCCCGGATGCCGCACTGGGGCAGCAGATCGGTGCTGAGCAGGGAATCCGGATCGCCGTCATAGCGAATACGGCCTTCTTCCATCAGAACAATGCGGTCAACAGGGCGATAGAGAACGTCCTCTACCCGGTGCTCGATGATGATTACAGCACACCCGGTACGCTTCTGAATTTCATCAATCAGCACAATGGCCTGCTTGCCGGTGGCGGGGTCCAGATTGGCAAGAGGCTCGTCAAACAGGAGTACATCCACATTTCCAACCATGACACCGCCCAGTCCAACCCGCTGTTTCTGACCGCCGGAAATCTCGTGGGGCGCGTGGTGCAGCACCTGTTTCACATCCACCAGCTCTGCGATCTGCTCGACAGTGTCGTGCATCTGACCCACGGGAACACAGTCATTTTCCAGAGCAAAGGCTATGTCCTCCGCAACCGTCAAACCGATGAACTGCCCATCAGAATCCTGCAACACGGTTCCGACGGTTTGGGACAGCTCAAACAATCCCTGTTCCCAGGCATTTTTTCCGCCAATTGTTAGGCTGCCTGTTGCCTTGCCCGGGTAGGAATTGGGAATCAGGCCATTGATGCAGTGGGCGAGGGTGGACTTTCCACAGCCAGAGGGACCGGCGATCAGCACTTTCTCGCCCTTACGAACCTCCAGATTGATGTGGTACAGGGTTGGTTCCGCCTGGGCGGTATACTGGAATCCAAAGTCCTCAAAACAGATAATGGGTTCTTTTTCCAATGAGAATCCCTCCTGACGAACAAAGGCAGGCGCGCGGCCTGCCTTTGAAACGGTGATACCTTATTCCTTGGTCAGGCTTCCGGCCTTGGTCTTGGTGGCGGCGTAGGCAACACACAGCAGGCTGCCCACGATGGCAGTGGTGATGGCGTTGGCGACGGCAGCCATCAGACCCTGGGCGATGAGCTTATCCCAAGGCTCACCCATCATGTATACGTCCAGCACAGGAGCGACTGCCAGCCAGCAAATAAGATGGCAGACCAGCTGGGAGATGTTGAACTTAATCAGTCCCTTCTTGCTCAGTTCGCCCTCTTCCATCTTCAGAGACTTTGCAGCCAGCCCCATCAGCAGACCGAACACGGCGGAAGCGATGACCCAGCTCCACCACACGCCCCAGCCGTAGCTGAAGTCAATCAGCGTGTGACCGATAAAGCCGACCAGAGCGCCGGCGACAGGGCCATAAACTACGGACAGGAATGCCAGCAGGCCGTACTGAACAGAGATGCTGGTGTTCGGCACAGGGCTGGGAATGGCAACGAAGCGGCCCAGCACGAAGAACAGGGCAGCGCCGATGCCGATGGCAACGATGGTTTTCACAGAAAATTTCTTCATGGTTTCTACCTCCATAATGGTTTCTATTCAGGCAAAAATGCCAAAACAGCGAAAATCAGAAGCCCTTAAACGGCTCAATGCGAATGCGCCAGGAATTGCCGGTGCCGATGTTGTATGCCCGGGCGAAGCTGCCTTGATTGATGGCCACGGCCACGCAGTCCAGACTGTTCACATAAGCCAGCGCCTCGCCCACATACACATCCGCAAAGCTTTTGGCGAACAGGATGATGTTGCGGTAGACGCAGCGGGTATCATTTTCAATGGTAATGCTTACCCGGTCGCCATACTGGATGCCGGTCTCCAGAAACAGCGTCCGGGGAATGTTGGTCCACAGGCTTCCGAACCGCACGTCCAGAACGTCGATGGTACCGCACACCGCTTTTCCATCCAGCCGTGGTTCGATAATCGGAAGGCGCACCAGCGAGCTGATATCCCGCAACGGCCCTACCTGGTCAAAATCGATAATACCGCTGGCAAGCCGTGCACCGGTATAGGCATAGACATCTCTGCCGTGGAAGGTGTAGCTCTCACCGGAGCGGGGGAGACGGTTCACATTCTCATCAATTTCCCGCACTGCCGAAATCCCGTCCAAGCGGATAACATGGGTCAGGGTACCGTTGTCCGGCGTGACAATGTAGTGGCCGCTGGCAGTTTTCACCACAACGCTCTTTCTGTCGGAACCAACGCCCGGGTCAACCACAGAGACGAACACCGTGCCCTGGGGCCAGTAGCGGATGGTCTGTATCAGGCGGTAGCTGGCCTCCCAGATGTTGTAAGGAGTAATATCGTGGGTCAGATCGTGGATGTTCAGCTGCGGATGCACGGAGTAGGCAACGCCGTACATGGCGCTGACGGCGCCATCCACCAGACCGAAATCCGTTTGAAACACCAAATGGTTCATGAGCTGTTCCTCCGGTTTTCAATATAAACTTATTATATCTTCTATCTCAGGATTGTCAATCAAAATCCATTATTTTCCTGGCGCAGCGTTGCAATATGGGAAAGATAGTGATAGAATACTATAAAAATAAAAGGAGTGGTTTCCATATGAAAAAGAAGATTGATGCCTTCGACTTTGCCGGAACAATCTGTAAAGCCCTCAGCCGCGGCGTTCTGCTGACCACCTGCTCCGGCGAGCGGGTAAACACCATGACCATCGGCTGGGGCAAGATCGGCGTGGAATGGGGAAAGCCCATTTTTATTGCTTACGTCCGGGAGAGCCGCTACACCAAGCAACTGCTGGAGGAATCCGGAGAATTCACGGTAAATGTTCCGCTGGATGATGGACACAGGGATATTCTGGGTTATTGCGGCAGAAAGTCCGGCCGGGATACGGATAAAATCCGGGATCTGAACCTGACAACTGTGGATTCCGACGTGGTGACCGCCCCGGGAATTGCCCAGTTCCCCCTGACTCTGGAATGCAAAATCATCTACCGTCAGGAGCAGGATATTCACCAAATGCCTCAGGATGTCATCAAACGGTTCTATCCGCCCTGCGGCGCACTGGGACTTGCGGATATGCACACGGCGTTTTATGGGGAAATTGTAAACGCGTATCTGATTGAACAGGATTGACTCTCTGCAAAGCCGCTGCTTATCGCAGCGGCTTTGTCCGTCTGTCCGGAAATAAGAGAAAAGAGTCCAAAAAAGATGTACAATTTATAAAATCATCGGATTATTTCTGAAAGTCCTGTCAAAATTACCAGTAGCAGGCGAAAAAATCCCCCGGCAATTAGCAAAGCGCAAGAATTGTCGCAATTTGTAAAAATCCTGTAGCAGTTCTGAATGGAATATGCTATAATGAAAAAGCTGGTTTCTATCGCATTGCATTTTATTCCCACAACGAATTTACAGCAGCATTGAGATGGAGGAGAGAAAATACCATGTCGAATAACAATGTCACGCCGTCCGATTTTTTCAACCCGGATACGCAGGTTGCGCATCTGGGACTGATTGCTTGTCCCGGTGCGGAAGAGCTGACCAACCTGATTGACGGTCATCTGCGTGCCTGGGCGAGGGAAGTTGGCATTGAAAAGGATACGTTTATCATCGAGTGCGCCTGCCCCCGTTTTCAGAGCGGCGACGCCAAAGGTCTGGTCAAGACTTCCGTCCGCGGCGACGATATCTTTATTGTGGTCGATCCCGGAAATTACAGCCTGACCTATAACCTGTTCGGGCAGGAAAACCACATGTCTCCGGACGACCATTTTGCCAACCTGAAGCGTTTGATTCAGGCTGTGGCCGGCAGAGCCCACCGTATGACCGTCATTATGCCCAGCCTCTACGGCGGACGGCAGCACAGACGGATTGTCCGGGAGAGTCTGGACTGCGCGGTTGCCCTTCAGGAGCTGCAAAGCATGGGCGTGCAGAACATCATCACCTTTGATGCCCACGATCCCCGCCTGATGAACGCTGTGCCCCTGATGAGCTTTGACAATGTGATGCCTACCTATCAGGTGTTGAAGACCCTGCTGAAGCATATGCCGGAGCTGAGTTTCGATAAGGACAGCTTTATGGTGATCAGTCCTGACGAGGGCGCAATTAACCGCAATATGTACTTCTCCAGCGTTCTGGGCTGCAATCTGGGTATGTTCTATAAGCGCCGGGATTACACCCGGGTAGTCAACGGGCGCAATCCCATTGTCGCTCACGAGTACCTGGGTGAGAGCGTCGAGGGCAAGACGGTCTTTATCGCGGATGACATCATCGCCTCCGGGGAGAGCATGCTGGAGGTTGCCCGGGAGCTGAAGGTGCGCGGAGCCAAGCATATCATTGCCAATGCCACTTTCCCGCTGTTTACCAACGGCGTTGACAAGTTCGACGAGGCCGTGGAGTCTGGGATTCTCACCGCCGTTCTCGGAACGAATCTGACCTACCGCAAGCCGGAGCTTCTGAGCCGCAAGTGGTATTTCGATGTGGACTGCTCCAAATACTGCGCCTACTTTGTGGCCGCTATCAACCACGAGATGAGTGTTTCCTCGATCTGCGATCCCATCAAGAAGATCGAAGCGCTGCTGGGTAGCCGCCAGTAACCCGGTTTTGCTGCTGATTTTGGCCTCCTGTTCCCGAAAAACGGAACAGGAGGCCTTTTTCAGGGATGACAGAACTATTTTGGAGGAAATGGTTGTATTTTCTGCTGACCAATGATATAATGGCCAAATATCTGGTTAACTTCTCCAATCGGAGGTGTCTATGAACATTATCATTGCCGGTAACGGAAAAGTGGGTTCCACATTGACCCGGCTGCTGTCCGCGGAGGGACACGACGTTACCATGATTGATACCAATCCCCATGTGCTGGAGGAATCTCTGGAACAATATGACGTTATCGCAATCTCCGGCAACTGCGCTTCCATGAATATTCTGCTTCAGGCGAATGTGCGGGAAGCGGATTTGCTGATTGCTGCTACAGACGCAGACGCAATCAATCTGCTTTGCTGCACCACTGCACACTGCCTGAATCCCAAACTGCACACCATCGCCAGAATCCGGGATCCGGAATACACAGAGCAGATCTATACCATGAAAGATGTTTTCGGCCTGTCCATGACCATCAATCCGGAAAAGCAGGCCGCGTCAGAGATTGCCCATCTGCTTCAGTATCCTGGATTTCTGAAGCGGGATACTTTTGCCAAAGGCCGAACCGAAATTGTGGAGCTTCGGATTGATGCCGCCAGCAAGCTGTGCAACGTGGCGCTGAGCGATATGAACAGCGTCGTAAATTGCCGCGTTCTGGTTTGTGCTGTTCTTCGCAGCGGCACCGCTGTGGCGCCAAACGGCAACTTCGTCCTGCGGGAGGGCGATCGGATTTTTGTCACCGCGCCAGCGCCGAACCTTACCATGCTGCTGCGCAACCTGGGAATCATTACCCGCCGGGTTCGTCGGGTGATGCTGTGCGGCGGCGGACGGGTCAGCTTTTATCTGGCATCTTTGCTGGATAAGCATGGCATTTCGGTTCAGCTGATTGAGAAGGATTACGAGCGCTGTCAGGAGCTTTCCGCTCTGCTGCCCAATGTCACCGTAATTCACGGCGACAGCACGGATCATCTCCTGCTGGAGAGCGAGGGCCTCGCCAAAACCGACGCTCTGGTAAGCCTGACCGGGATTGACGAGTTGAATATGATTACCTCCCTCTATGGACAGAGCCGCGGCGTGCCCCAGGTAATTACCAAGCTGGGGCGGATGGAGAACCACGCCCTGATTGACGCGTTGGCGTTGGGAAGCGTGGTCTGCCCCAAGGAGCTGTGCTGTAATAATATCGCCCGGTACGTTCGCGCCATGCAGAATCAGACCGGCGCAGCGGTGTCTGTTCATCTGATTGCCCACGGGCAGGCGGAGGCAGTGGAATTTCAGGTGGACGAAACCACCCTGCACTGTGACACGCCTCTGAAGAATATCAAACTGAGGGACAATGTGCTGCTGGTAAGCATCACGCACGGTTCCCGCACAGAGATCCCTGGTGGTGATTCCTCTTTCACCCGTGGGGATACCATTGTTGTGGTTACCAGCGGGCAGGGAACTCTCCGCCAGCTGAATGATATTTTTGCGTAAAAGGGAATGCCATGAATTACAAAATGATGGGGCGTTTTATCGCCCAGATTTTGACCATTGGAGCTGTTTTTATGCTTCCGGCGCTGGGCATCAGCCTGTACTATGGGGAAGGACAGGCCGTTTTCGGTTTTTTGGTCACGCTGGGAATCTTTGCGGTGGTCATTGGCGTCCTGCTGCTGACCTGCCGAAGCGCACCCAGCGCCTTCTACGCCAGAGAAGGACTGGTCTGTGTGGGCGTCAGCTGGATCGTTCTGAGCCTTCTGAGCTGCCTTCCTTTTTATTTTTCCCGGGAGATTCCCAAGTTTATTGATGCCTTCTTTGAAATTGTTTCCGGTTTTACCACCACCGGCGCTTCCATTCTGCCGGAAGTGGAATCCCTTTCCTGGGGCATTTTATACTGGCGCAGCTTCAGCCATTGGCTGGGCGGTATGGGCGTGCTGGTGTTCCTGCTGGCCTTTGCCCCCGGCAGCGGCAAGGGGCAGGGCTTTACCATGCACTTGCTTCGGGCGGAAAGCCCCGGCCCCAATGTGGGCAAGCTGGTACCCAAAATGCGGAAAACCGCCGTGATTCTCTATTTTTTGTACATCGTTCTCACGATAGCGAATATCATTTTCCTGGTCATCGGAAAGATGCCATTTCTGGAAGCGGTCTGTACAGCGTTCGGCACCGCCGGAACCGGCGGATTTGGTGTTAAAAATGATTCCATTGCCAGTTACTCACCCTACCTGCAAAATGTCACCACCGTGTTCATGGCGCTGTTTGGTGTGAATTTCAGCTGTTACTACCTGCTCATGGTAGGCAATTTCCGCAGTGTGTTCAAAGACGAAGAGCTGCGGCTGTATGTGGGAGTTTTGCTGGGCAGTATTCTGCTGATCACGCTGAATCTCCGGGGGTTCTATTCAACCATCGGTGAAACCATCCGCCACGCCGCATTTCAGGTTTCTTCCATCATGACGACCACCGGCTTTGCCACCACCGATTTTGGCCAATGGCCGGCATTTTCTCAGAGTATTCTGCTGATTCTCATGGTCATCGGCGCCTGCGCCGGTTCGACAGGCGGCGGCCTGAAATGTGCGCGGGTGTTGCTGCTGTTCAAGGTTCTGCGCCGGAATATCCATCAGGTACTCCATCACCGCAGAGTTCAGGCCATCCGGATTAACGATCAGGTGATGGACGAGAAGGTGTTGGACAATGCAAATGCCTATCTTTCCGCTTATGTAATCATCCTGTTCCTCAGCTTTGTGGTCATCTCACTGGACGGCTTCTCCGTCGGCACCAATTTCAGCGCGGTGCTGGCCTGTTTCAACAACATCGGACCGGGTCTGGAGGCCGTCGGCCCGACCTGCAACTATGCAGGCTACAGTGTTCTGTCCAAACTGGTGCTGATTCTGGATATGCTGGCAGGCCGTCTGGAGATTTTCCCCATTCTGGTACTGTTTTCCCACAGCACCTGGAAGCAGCATTGATTCCATCAAATAAGGCGCATCCGCCCATCGTTCAGGACGGATGCGCTTTCTGCTACGGATCCATCGCTGGATCCCTACAGTACAACGTCCGGGTCGTCACGGAGCCGCAGGCTGCAGTGCATTTTTCCGCCTCGGGAAGCCGCGCATCACACGCAAAACAGCGAATTTCTGCCCCATTGGTCCGTGCAAACCGTGAATGCCAATCATTTGCAAATAATGAGGGAAAATGCCGAAAAAATGCAAGAAAAACACTAGACATTTGTATGGAGTGTATGATATAATCCATGCTGTAATCGTTTGCTTGCAAACGAAGAACAAAAGGATAAGAAGGTGATATTTGGTGGATTATACCAAGTATGTGTTAAAGAGCAAGGAAGAGCTGGAAGGCTTGCTTGCAGGGAAGGACAACTTCTTTGTGGTCTCCTGCAACAAGTGCTTCAAGGAGTTCGACACAACCGAAGAGCCGGAGTTCGGCGACTTTGCCGCCATTACTCAGGCGCAGGGTAAGCACATCACCGGAACTGCACGGGTGGACTTCCTGTGCAACAAGGTCCAGACCGAAAAGAAGCTGGCTGGTATCGTGCCTGAGGGCACTGAGAACGTGGTGGTCATTTCTTGCGGTTTGGGCGTGCAGACTGTGGCGGATTTGGAGTCCGTTCCTGTCTTTACAGCAACCAATTCCCTGAACTACATCGGCCATCATGGCATGGCGCTGACCAAGAAAACCTGCGGTGCCTGTGCTCAGTGCTATCTGAACGTCACTGGCGGCATCTGCCCCATTGTGGACTGCACCAAGAGTCTGGTCAACGGCCAGTGCGGCGGTGCAAAGAACGGCAAATGCGAAATCGACCCCAAGAAGGACTGCGCCTGGGAAAAGATTTACCAGCGTCTGGAGAAGCAGGGTCGTACGAAGGAATTCCTGGATCAGCCCGTTCAGCTGCGGGACTATTCCGTAGCCAACGTGGATGAAATCAAAGCCTATGTGACCCAGGCTCGTGCCAAACGGTATGAGGGCTTCTATGGCGGCGTTCATCCCACGGAGAACAAGGAATATACCGAGCACATGGCTCTGCAGAAATTCCCCGAGCCTGACACCGTGATCATCCCTCTGGCCATGCACATTGGTGCACCGGCCAACCCTGTGGTGCAGCCCGGCGATACCGTGAAGGTGGGTCAGCTCATTGGTGAGCAGGTTGGATTCATCGGCGCTCCTGTACACTCCAGCGTCAGCGGCACCGTGGTTGCTGTGGAGCCCCATACACATCCCAACAAGGGTCCCGGCATCATGAGCGTGGTCATCAAGAACGACGGTCAGAACACCCTGCATGAGTCTGTTGTCCCCAACAAGTCTCTGGAAGAGCTGACCCCCGACGAGATCATCGACATTGTCAAGGAGAAGGGCATCGTCGGCATGGGCGGCGCCACCTTCCCCACCTACGTCAAACTGAAGCCCGGCAAGCCCATTGATGCTGTTCTGATCAACGGCTCCGAGTGTGAGCCCTACCTGACTGCCGACCATCGTGTCATGCTGGAGTACGCCGACGATATCGTGTTCGGTTTGCGGGCCATGATGAAGGCTGTCAGCGCTCCCGAGGGCGTGATCCTCATTGAGGATAACAAGCCCGACGCCATCGCACTGATGGAAGAAAAGGTCGCTCCTTACGAGAATATCCGCGTCTGCGCTGCCAAGACTCAGTACCCCGAGGGTGCTGAGAAGATGCTCATTAAGAAGGTCATGGGACGTCAGGTACCCAGCGGCAAGCTGCCTGCCGACGTGGGCTGCGTGGTGAGCAACACCTCCACCGCCAAGGCCATCTCCGATGCCATCCAGAAGGGAATGCCCCTGGTGGAGCGCGTAGTTTCCGTCACCGGCGAGTTCATCCGCAATCCCGGCAACTACATGGTGAAGCTGGGCACCAACGTGCAGGAGATCATTGATCACTGCGGCGGCATCACCGGCGACGATGTGGTGCTGAAAATGGGCGGCCCCATGATGGGCGCTCCCATTAAGGACACCAATGTGCCTATCATCAAAGGCTCCAACGGCATTATTGCCATTGCCGCCGACCACACCGAGGAGAAAGAATGTATCAAGTGCGGTCGCTGCGTGGATGTGTGTCCCATGGAGCTGGCTCCCCTGGATATCTACAAGTACGCACAGCTGGGTGACACGGATACCCTGCTGAAGCTGAACGTAATGGACTGCTTCTCCTGCAAGTGCTGCGAATACATCTGCTCGTCCAAGATTCCTCTGGTGTCCAAGATCAACGCCGCCAAGGGTCTGGTCGCGCCTCTGCTGAAGAAGAAATAAGGGGGATGAAGAAACCATATGTTAATGACGAAATTGAAATCTGAAGAAGCAATTGCTTCCTTGGCTTCCGGCAAGGTTTTCATCATCAACTGCCACGGCTGTAAAGAAGTCGGCTTCCCCGAGGAAGAGGCAAAGGCTCTGCAGAAGAAGCTGGCCGATGAAGGTAAGGTCGTGGGAATTCTCACCACCGACTACGTCTGCAATCCTACGGAGCTGGCATTGCGTCTGCGCGGACCCATGGCAAAGATCGCTGAGGCGGATGCCGTGCTGGTGTTCTCCTGCGGCGTGGGCGTACAGACCATCTCCGAAGTGCTGGAGGACAAGCCTGTCTACGCCTGCTGCGATACCATTGAACTGCCCGGCTTCCAGGGCGTGACACCTTTGGAGTATGATTGTGGTCAGTGCGGCGAGTGCTTCCTGAACCTGACCGGCGGCATCTGCCCCATTACAGCCTGCTCCAAGAGCCTGGTCAACGGTCCCTGCGGCGGCACCAAAAACGGCAAATGTGAGGTTTGCCCCGATATGGAATGCGGCTGGGAACGCATCATCCAGCGTCTGAAAGCGCAGGGTCGTCTGGACGTGCTGCGCTGCCCCACCCAAATGCATGACTTCAACACCGATGAGGCTACCAAGGCCGCCAAAGAATCTGAATAAATTAGGAGCGAATAGAATTATGAGAATTACGGAACTGTTTGATAACGGTGAATTTGTAGTTACTGCCGAGGTCGGCCCTCCCAAAGGAATTCATATTGACGGCATGGTAGAGGAAGCCAAGGAGTACCTCTCTGGTGTCCACTTTGTCAACGTCACCGATAACCAGTCCTCTGTTATGCGTCTGGGGTCTCTGGCTACCTGTAAGGTGCTGAAGGATGCCGGTCTGAATCCCATCTTCCAGCTGACCTGCCGTGACCGCAACCGCATTGCCCTGCAGTCCGATCTGCTCAGCGCCGCCATGCTGGGCATCGACAACATCCTGTGCCTGACCGGTGACCACACCAAGCTGGGCGATCATCCTCAGGCCAAACCCGTGTTTGACCTGGACTCCGTCTCCCTGCTGTACACCGCGAGCCTCTTGGAGACCGGTGTGGATCTGGGCGGCAACGAGCTGGTGGGCGAGCCCCCTAAGTTTGCCAAGGGCGCGGTTGTGTCTCCCTGCTCTGACTCCGTGGACGCACAGCTGGTGAAGATGGAGCGCAAGGTCAAGGCCGGCGCCGAGTATTTCCAGACCCAGGCCGTTTTCGAGCCTGAGAAGTTCATTAAGTTCATGGAGCAGGCCAAGCAGTTTGGCAAGCCCGTGCAGATCGGCATCATCATTCCCAAGTCCGCCGGTATGTGCAAGTTCATGAACAAGAACGTGGCCGGTGTCCACATTCCTGATGAGCTGATCGCGGAACTCCAGGCGGATAAGGAAAAGACCAAGGCCGGTATCACCGGCGTGGAAATCGCCGCCCGGATCATCCGGGAGTGCAAGCCCTACTGCCAGGGTGTGCACATCATGTCTCTGGGCTGGGAGTCCAAGATTCCCGCACTGCTGGAGCAGGCTGGTCTCAAATGATCAAAACACAAAAACCTCCGACCCAAGGTGGGTCGGAGGTTTTGCGCGCGTCAGGTAGTTTTTCATAAACTGTTTGAAGCCGTTATTTGAAGCTGCTCTTTCAGCAGCCGGCGGCAATACCGTAAAAATGTAGCCAATACATTTTACCGCCATGTCATCAGGAAGTAGTATTATAGATCGAAGGCGGGATTCATATAGTAGACGTTTTTCTGATTCAGCTTCTCCCGCAGCAATTGCACGGCTTCTCCAAACCTTTGGAAATGGACGATTTCCCGTTCCCGCAGGAATTTAATGACGTCGTTTACATCCGGATCGTCGCTGAGCCGCAGAATGTTGTCGTAGGTAACCCGGGCTTTCTGCTCTGCCGCCAGATCCTCCACCAGATCTGCCATTGGGTCCCCCTTGACTGCCATGCTGGCGGCGTTCCAGGGACTGCCGGAGGCGGCAGTGGGGTAAATGCCTGCGGTGTGATCCACAAAGTAGGGAGCAAATCCGGCCTCCTTGATCTGGGAATCGTTCAGATTTCTGGTGAGTTGGTGGACGATTGCACCTATCATTTCCAGATGTCCCAATTCATTAGAACCATAACAATGGAAATGGATGCTCATATATGCCCGGAGCTTATATGTGGCGGCTAGACCTTAAAATGGAAGTCCAGCTCCAGCGGCTCCGGCGTGCCGAATCGACGGTTATCGGTCTCTTTCTTTTTGCGGAAGTATACAATCTTTTCAATACACTGCTTGAGCAGCAGATTTTTCTCTTTAATGGACACGTCCGGATCCCGCAGACTGGTCACCGCCGAGACAAAAGTCTCCCGTTTTTTCACATAATCAACCTTTTGCGGTACGGCTTTCCTTGCAGCCGTCAGTTCTTTCTGGACACTGTCCTTTTCCTGTGTGACTTTTTTGTTCAGCTGCTCAAAGATGTGCTTCGGCATTCCTTCCTGGGTGTATTTGTCCCACTGGGCCAACTCTACCCTGTCCAGATCTTCCAGACGTTTTTCCAGCTGGGCAATGATCTGCGCTTGGAGCGCTGCGTTTTCATCCGGTGCGTTTTCCAGTTTTAAGTCGAAGTCCGCAATCGCTCCTTCCAGGGCATCGATCACCGCTTCCGTAAATTCGGACAGCGTACAGGAGGCGGTCCCGCATTCGGTTTGGTTCTCGCAGAGCAGGCGAGGGGAGGAGCACTCAATACCGCCTTTCATGTACTGCCGCCGCGACATTCTGGCGCCGCACTTGCAGAACACGAGACCGGCGAAGGGGTTTGCATTTTTCGCCTTTTCTTTTACGGGCGGAAGTTTTCCATGGATGGCCTGCACGGCGTCCCACAACTCCTTTTCTATGATGGCCGGGTGTTTGCCGGGGTAGACCAGAAAATCAGCGCTGCGGGGGCGTGTTGCAATGACCTCGCCGCCCTCCACTACTTTAATGGTCTTTCGCCGGTTCCAGTGCACCATGCCGATATAGTGGTCGTTTGTGAGCATCGCCTTGATGCTGGACGTGACCCATTTCCCGCCGTCGGCAGTGGTCACACCCATATTTCGCAGGGTTTTGGCGATCTGGCTTGCGCTGGTGCCGCCCGCGTACATTTCAAACACCATCTTTACGATGGGAGCGCGCTCCGGGTCAGGCTCCAGCGTGTGACACTTTCGCTTTCCTTCCTTTATAACGACTTTCCGGTAGCCAAAGGGCGGCGTTTGCCCGATAAAATTGCCGTTCTGGACGGAGAGCAGTCGGCCATTTGTCATGATGCGCTTCTGGTATTCCAGGAACTCATTGCCACGCTTCAGCTCCCGCTCGAACATATCCCGGTCGCGCTCATCCCGGAGGTCATAGCTGTATTGCAGGGTAATGACGATGGTGTTAGAGTAGCGCAACAGCTTGACGAGGCGGCCAATGTCCTCCAGGTCGCCGCGGCTCAGACGCTGAGGCTCCACAATCAGCACAGCTTTCACCCGGGGTGACTCGATCCGGCGCAGCAGCTCCTGCACCCGGGGGCGGCTTTCGATGGTCTCACCGGACACGACTTCCCGGTATCTGTTCTCTTCCGGAATCTTTTTGCCGGCGTCCGGCAGATTGCGCTGCACCCAGTCGTCCAGCATTTGTTCATGCTTGGACAGAACTTCTGCAACGGTCAGAGCCGGATCGTCGGTTCTGGATTTGCGAAGATACATGAGAATGTCGTCAACAGACATTTTGGGTAACTGCCACATATTCGGCTCCTTTCCTT
>JBJDYL010000082.1:0-3269 GCA_051867285.1 Faecousia sp.
CGGCGCGCCTGCTCCTGCCAGACGTCATCCACCGTTCGGGAAAGGCTGTGGAAGTACTGGTGAACCACATCGAGCACGGCGGATTCGATTTTCGCTGCGGAATAGACCGCCTGCCCGTCGCACAGCTTGGCCTTCACGCTGCCGTTGTAGCAGCGGTAGATGGGCCGGTGATACGCGCCGTTTTTGCGCTGCTTGGTGCAGTAGCCGCCGACGAGCTTCTTTCCGCAGTGCGCGCAGTAGAGCAGACCGGACAGCAGCGACGCACCGTAGACGCTGGTCTTGGTCGGCGCATCCTCCGGCATGGCGGCGTTCTCTGCCTGCCGCTGCTGCGTATACTTGCGGGGAATCCGCTGGCTGAGCGCATACTGCGCGAATTGCGCGGTTTCATCGGAGATGAGCCTAAGCGCTTCGTTCGGCTCCGACAGCGTGTCGTTCATGTGAAACCTGCCGGTGTACATGGGGTTGCGGATCATGCTGCGGACGGTCTGCGCTGTCCATACCTTTTCAGGATTCGGGTACTTTTCGTTGAGGAAGTTGGCGGCGCGAAGCGTTCCGTAGCCCTCATGGACGACCAGGTCGAAAACCTCCCGCACGATGGCGCCCTGCACCTCGTCGATCTCCAGATCATAGAGCTGGCGGTTCTTCTTGCCGACGCGCCCCTTGAATACCAGACGGTAGCCGTAGGGCACTTTCCCGCCGCGCCAGATGCCGTCTGCGGTCATCTGGCTGTGCGCAGCCTTGACGCGGATGGAGGTTTTTTCACTCTCGCCTCCGGCTTGCCAGAAGCGGATGTAGTTGATGAGCTTGTCGCTCCGGCTTTCAATCTTCTGCTGGCCCTCGCGCGTGCTCCAGACCTCGATGCCGTGGTCGATGAACCACTCGACGAGGAAGGGCGTTTCGTCCTCGCGGCGGCCAAGCCGGTCAAACATGAATACCAGCAGAACGTCAAATTTCTTTTTCTCAGCAAGGGCACGGATGTCCAGAATGGCGTCGCGGTTCTCGGCGGATACCTTGTAGCCGGATACGCCCTTCTCCACACGCTCGTCGAAGAAGACCCAGTCCTCCATCCTGTCGATGAAGGCCAGGCATTCGCGCCGCTGCATGGGGATGTCATCTGTATTCTGGTCAACCTGCCCTTTGGTCGATACTCTGTACAGGCAAAGCACTCGTTTCATGATCGCTGCTCCTTTTCTTTACAAAGGCGGCAATCAGCATCCCGGCAATCTCGTGATGGATGCGGGGATTCTCCGTGCCGGGAAACAGCAGGGAGACGTGACAGCCGTTGGTCGTAGTCATTTCGCGAGACACCTGCACAGATGGTAACGCGATATTCGAGTTGTCAAGGTTCGTGAGCTTCCGCTCGTTCTTATCATAGCACATAATCATATTCCTTTCAATGTCGTATTGGTTGGAGTTGGTGAGCATCTTTTTCGTGGTGAAGCAGGCATGTCAACAAGGACATGTCAACAAGGGGTAAAAAACTTTTCTCCATCGTTTCTTCTTCTCTTTTACTGATTGATCTTTTTTATCAGGTTGACAGTAGACATGTTGACAAATGCCCAAAAGCGTTGAAATATAAGTACTTTTCGCGTCAACAGAGATGTCAACGAGCCTGTCAACAAGGGTGTGAAAACGGGCAATCCTCGTCGTTTTCAAGCAGGGTGAAGCCCATCTGCTCGATTTTTTCCGGCTGGTTGACGTGCTTGTTGACATCGGAAGCGCCCGTCTTGTTGACATCCTTGGGGATGCGCTCCCAGCCCCGCTGCGTGCCATACTTCGGGAAACGCCGGGGACTGGTGAAGGCACGCCAGCCCGGCAGCTCTCCGCCGGCAATGGCGAGGTTCACGATTTCGCAGATTTCCCGCGTCTCCCATGCCTTGGGCTCGTCATAGAGATGCTCCAGCGCTTCGCGGTAAATCTGCTTGGAGCAGAGCTTGTCGCCCGGATAGTCCTCCATGAAGCCGATGATCTGACCGGCCAATGTGTCCTCCTGCTGGAAAAGCGCCTGCTCCTGCACAAGCTGCTGCTCCATCTCCCTGCTGAGATGCGTACTGAAATCGCCGGAGCGGTACTGTACCATGATCTCCGCCCAGAGCTGGTCGAAGTAGGCGCGGGAGGCGGCTTCATCGCTGAGGATGTGGATGTCTGCCCGCTCCGGATGCACCTGAACCGGCAGGAAGCGGCGGTTGCCGGTGCGATCCATGGGCAGGAAGTCCATCCGGTTGGTGGTTCCGGCGAACACGCACTGGCGCGGGCGGTCTGCCGGGAAGCGGTCATAGGGCACCTTGTAGGTATCCTTGCTGCGGGAGAGGAAGGACTTGATTTCCTCGATGCTCTTGGCGTTGGCCGTGGCGACCATCTCGGACATCTCCACAATCCAGTGGGACATGATGCGCCGGTAGATGTTCTCGTCGTCCAGCTTGCGAATGTCATCCGTGAACCAGTCCTCCTTCACGGCGAGAAAACGGACGAACGTGGTTTTGCCCGCACCCTGTCCTCCGACCAGCACGAGCATCAGCTCGAATTTGCAGCCGGGATGGAACACCCTGTTGACAGCACCGAGCATGAACACGCGAAGACACTGCTCGTTGAAGTCGCTGATGTCCGCACCGAGAAAATGGTGCAGCGCTTCCCTCACGCGGGGCACGCCGTCCCAGGTGAGGCTGTTCAGGTAATCCCGGATGGGATGGAAATGGTTTTCGTTGGCGATGACTTCCAGCGCGTGAAGGGCTTTCTTTTCTGACGTGATACCGTAGTGCTGCTCCAGGTACAGCAGGATATGCGGGATGTCCTTGTCGGAAAGCAGCGTGCCTTCCCGCCGCCAGGGCATTGTGCCCACGATGTCCGTGCAGCCGGTCAGCTCGTTCCTGCGGATTTTCCCCTTGAAGATGGGGTCATGGCGCAGGATGAGCTGGCAGTTGGCGATGGAGTTCGCTGCGCCGCCCTTGTTGGTCTTTTCCAGCCTTTCGCGGATGGCGGTGCGCATTTCCTCAAGCTGTTCCTCAGTCAGCGGCAGCGGATGGTCTGTCTGACGGACTGTCAGCAATTCGTTGTTCAATTCTGTTCACCTCCGTTTCATAGAGATTGTAAAAGGCCGCCTTGTCGGGCGGCCCGGTTTCGTAGGTCAAATCAATCAGATGGGTCATCCACGCTTCTTCGGTACAAGCCTCCACAAAGAGCGGATGCCAGTCGGTATCCTCGATCCGGGGTGCGTACCGCTCTTTCCAGTCCCTCAGCAGAAAGCTGTAGCGGATCAGCACATCCTGCGC
>JBJDYL010000082.1:3369-6464 GCA_051867285.1 Faecousia sp.
CTTGGCGTTCTGTCGGGATGGAACGGGCAGCAGGTCATGCCGTTTCTTGAGACCTTCAGGCCGTAGAGCTCGGCAGCTTGCCGGGTGGTGACAGCTTTCTTGATGAGGGAAAACAGATTCATGGTTCACCTTTTTGGCAATGAAAAAGCCGATGGCTCAATGCACATCGGCTCGTATACGGGAATCGTATGATGTTTATCGTTCCATGTCCAGGTGCTTTTCGCGGGGAAGCACGTCTTTGATAAATGATTTCACGGTCTTGTATACTTCCTTGAAAGGGGGCTTGGCTATGTCTCCTGCAAAACGAAACTTCTCATAAGCGTGCTCCAATTCACCCTTGCGGTGCAGGAACGCATGAAAGTCTTCGAGTGTTCTGCCGCTCGTTTGCAGCGCTGCCATGACCTCCGGTTTGTTGAACTCAATCACCTGGGAAAGATAGTAGAGATCAACGATATCCTTGATCCTGCGAAAAACCTTGTCCGAGGATACGGCTGCCACCTTGTCTGCCAGCATCTGCGCAGGAGACACGCCACGGAAATGGAGCCCGTCCACTTCGTAGATTCTTGTTGGCAGCAGCGGACGATTGACGTCGATGTCCATGGAAAAGAGAATGTCGCCAGAATCACGCTCTGTCAGATCAAAACCTGCCGATCGTCCTTCGCCATACATTCTGCTCAGGCTTACGGACAGGCTATATCCGGTCTTGTCAATCGCATTTTGCAGAGCCGTCACCATTTGCCCGGCGGATGGCTGTTCATCCGAATTCCAGTTGCCGTCGATATCGACAGTATGGCGAGTATCCTCGGTATATCCCGCCTCCATCAGACAGGCCTTCAGCACCATTGATCCTTTGAAGCTGATCGGAATGCTGCTTTCGTAGATGGCTTTCATGACATTGTACATCATTTTTTCTTCAGCGGATATTCTCATGTATTGTCACCTCAATTGCTGTAGTAGTCGATCGCTTCGCCAGCCAGCCTTTCAAATCGCTCCTGGTATTCAGGCGCAACGGAAATTCCTTCGAGGCTTTCGCCATTGGCGTAGTAATAGCGGCTGATTGCCTCTGTGATCCCCTGCATGTCCAGCAGGGATTCGTTTGCCAGAGCGTCAGAGATCGTGCGGTTGAAATCGGTATAGGAGAGGCCGTTGCGCTGCTGCACGTTCATTGGACTGATATGGTTTCCCAACACAACGACGCCATTGAACCGTGTGGCATGATCGCTTCCGTAGATCCAGACAATGAATTCATCGCTGCGCCCGCCGAAGCGATTCTGGCACATCAGCGCATCATCCAGAGCGAACACAACCGGTTCTTCGATGCAATCCCGAACAGCCTTGAGCCAGGCGGTCGCGCCGATAAAGTCACTTCGCTTGGGAAGATCCTTCTTTTGCGGATTGTACTTTGGCAATACGGCAGTCTTTCTGTTGATAAGATCGGACTGAACGCGGGCTTCCAACAGCTTCAGGATGTATTCCGGCGGCTTGCGCACTTCCGCCTCCCAGTTTTGAACGGTACGGAAAGGGATACTGTATCGTGCAGCAAATTCACTTTGCGTAATGCCCAGCTGTGTTCTCAATTCACGAATGCGCATATCATTCACCTCGAATCCAAGATACACCCAATGAGTGTATTTGTCAAGATGGTCATAGGGGATTCCTCTTATCACACTATGCATGACAAGCAAATGCCTTGCTTTATAATGATCTCTTCGTTTTGCAATCCTGTTGTGCCCTGTTTTATGCACGGGATCACCTCCCGTCGCGGTCATTGTAAAGGGATCGCTTCTTTTCATATTGCACATCAGGAGAAAAGCGGCGAAGAGCGCTCAGGACAGACGGCCTTGTCTGTTCCCGGATGGTTTCTTTTACAGTCTGGCTCACCTCCGGCTTTCGCAGCGCATCGGCTACACGGGCAAAGACGGCGGTGGTGCTTTCCTTGATGGCCGCTCTCGCAGCAGACAACCATTGAAGCAGCAGAGTTCGCTCTTTCTCACGCAGCTTGGCTCCGGGAGCGTTCGCGTTCTTCATCAGCTGGGTGATTTCGCTTCTGTCGGCTTTCTGCGTCTCGCGGACGACGGTCTCGGTGACGACGCGAACAGCCTGCTGATAAGCGGCGTCCGAAACGTCCGCCAGCAGCCTGTCCACGTCGGTGAGCCTTTCCGTCTTCTGCGCGAGCTCACGCTCCGTGGCGGAAAGCTGTTGTTCCTGCTCGGCGATGAGCGTATCCTGCTGGGCAATTCTCTCGCATTGAGCGGAGATGATGTAGTCGTTCTTTTCCCGGTTGGCCTTGCCGCCGTAGATGGGGATTTCCGCAATCTGCAATCCGTGATACCGGCAGATGTCCAGAAGAAGGGAACGGCACATGCTGTCAAAGGTGATCTTTCTGTTGTTGAATCGGCTGGGCTTTTTGTCGGGCTGCGGCAGTGGAATGCCCAGCGCTTCCAGCGCCTTTTCCTGCTTGGGCTCACGCTCGCCATAGCGGTTCTCGACGTCGAACACCTGCCGGGCGTGGATGTGCGGGCTGGTTTCGTCGAGGTGCAGCGCCCAGTCCAGCACATGAACGTGCTTGCCAAAGCGCTCCTCGATGGTGGTCATGAACTCCTGAACGATTTCGGTCAGCACCTCCGGCGGCGGACAATCGCCCTCCTTACCGATCTGATAGATGGTTTCCTCGGGGCAGATGCGGGCATCTGCCAGCAGATCGTCCACGGTGCGGTTGCGCTTGGCGTGGCCGGATTTCTTGTTGCGGGCATTTTGACCGGCGATGAAAGCGCCATAGCGGCGCTCATATTCGTCATGCTCATGCTGGGTGAAGGTTGGATACCGACCGGAAGCGTTTTCCTCGTGGGTGCGCAGTCCGTTCTGACAGTCCCAGTAGAGGTTGAGGGATGTGCGTGAGGGTGTGATGTTGTCCGCATTTTCTACGTTGAAGCTGCGGTCGTTGTGTTTGGGGTTATAGACGCCGTGCTTGCCGGAGCGTCCGTTGTGGCGGGACACGCGGGGATTTTCTCTTGCGATAGGCGGTGCCTCCTTTCGTTTTTCGTGGTTGATGCGGGAACGGGAATGCCCTCTCGCTGCTTGGGCGGGTTGCGTTT
>JBJDYL010000083.1:0-23471 GCA_051867285.1 Faecousia sp.
AAGGTGCATCCCTATGTGCTGAATTTCCTGAAAATTCTCACGGAAAAGGGCTATATGCGTCACTTTGGCGACTGCTGTGACGCATTCACCGCTCACTACGATCAGGACAACGGCATTGTGCGGGTTACCGCCGTCACCGCTGTGGCGCTCACCCCCGAGCAGAGCGCACGGATTACCGAAAAACTGAACCGGATCACCGGCAAGCAGGTTGTTCTGCAGAACCGGATTGATCCCGCGGTCCTGGGCGGCGTCCGCCTGGACTATGACGGTCAGCGTCTGGACGACACCGTGTCCCACCATCTGGATGCGGTGCGGGAAATGCTGAGCAAAACCGTACTCTGACGAGAAAGCAGGGACTGTATGGAACTGAGACCCGAAGAAATTACAAAAATCATTCGTAGTCAGATCAAAAACTACGAGCACAAAATGGAAGTCAGCGAAACCGGCGTGGTCATCCTGGTTGGCGACGGCATTGCCAAGGCCTCCGGCCTGGACAAGTGCATGTCCGGCGAGCTGGTTGAATTCCCCGACGGCTCCTTTGGCATGGCCCAGAACCTGGAAGAGGACACCGTCTCCATCACCATTCTTGGCAGCGACCAGGGCATCAAGGAAGGTGACATCGTCAAGCGCACCGGACGGGTGGTGTCCGTCCCCGTAGGCGCCGGCCTCATCGGCCGCGTTGTCAACGCCCTGGGCGAACCCATCGACGGCAAGGGCGCCATCGAAGCCGAAGGCTACCGGGCCATCGAGATGCCCGCCCCCGGCATCATTGAGCGTCAGCACGTTTCCCGTCCCCTTCAGACCGGCATCAAGGCCATCGACTCCATGATTCCCATTGGTCGTGGACAGCGTGAGCTGATCATCGGTGACCGTCAGACCGGTAAGACCACCATCGCCACCGACACCATTCTGAACCAGAAGGGCAAGGACTGCATCTGCATTTACGTTGCCATCGGTCAGAAGCGTTCCACCGTGGCCCAGGTGGTGGAAAGCCTCACCGCAGGCGGCGCCATGGACTACACCATCGTTGTCTCCGCCACCGCCTCTGAGCTGGCCCCCATGCAGTATATCGCCCCTTATGCCGGCTGCACCATGGGCGAACACTTCATGCACCAGGGCAAGGACGTGCTGGTGATTTACGATGACCTGAGTAAGCACGCAGTGGCCTACCGTGCCATTTCTCTGCTGATCCGCCGTCCCCCCGGACGGGAAGCTTACCCTGGCGACGTGTTCTACCTCCACTCCCGTCTGCTGGAGCGTGCGGCGCAGCTGTCCCCCGACTTAGGCGGCGGCTCTCTGACCGCGCTGCCCATTATCGAAACCCAGGCAGGCGACGTTTCTGCCTACATTCCCACCAACGTCATCTCCATCACCGACGGCCAGATCTTCCTGGAAACCGAACTGTTCAACTCCGGCGTTATGCCCGCCGTGAACCCCGGTATCTCTGTGTCCCGTGTAGGCGGCGACGCCCAGATCAAGGCCATGAAGAAGGTGGCAGGCTCTTTGAAGCTGCTGTACTCCCAGTACCGGGAGCTGCAGAGCTTTGCTCAGTTCGGCTCCGATCTGGACGCGGACACCAAGTCCCGTCTGGCCCTGGGCGAACGGATCGTGGCGGTTCTGAAGCAGAAAAACGGCACCCCCAAGGAAGTTGCCCAGCAGGTGTGCATCATCTACGCCGTCACCCACGGTTACCTCGCTACCATCGCGGTGGAAGATGTGCCGGAGTTTGAAAAGCGGCTGGAAGAGCACATGGATAACTACCATGCTGATGTACTGGAAGCCATCCGCACAACCGGCAAGCTGGAAACCGACACCGAAACCGCGCTGAAAGCCGCTCTGGACGAGCTGGTGGCTCAGTTCACGGCATAAGGAAGGAGGGTTTCCCATGGCTGGCGTTTCCACCAAGGAAATCAAAAACCGTATCCGAAGCATGGAAAGCACCAAGCAGATTACAAAGGCCATGGAGATGGTTGCTGCTTCCAAGCTTCGCCGCGCCCAGGCGCAAATCGCTGCTTCCCGTCCCTATTTTGAAATTCTCCGGGATACCATCGCCGACATCACCCGCTCCAACCGGGATTTTTCCTCCCCCTACCTGAAAAAACGGGAGGGAAAGAAGCTGCTGTATGTGGTGATTGCCGGTGACCGTGGTCTGGCAGGCGGCTACAACAGCAATGTCATGAAGCTGGTTTACTCCCAGATTCAGGGACGGGACGCCACCGTCCTGCCCATCGGCAAAAAAGCAGTGGACAACTTCAAGTCCAAGGGCATCCCCGTGCTGACAGATGCCTATGCAGAAGCTGCCGGTGTGGGCATCGGCGACTGCTTCTCCATTGCCAAGCTGCTGTCCAACGCCTTCCTGGCGGGAGAATATGACGAAATTCGCGTGGCGTACACCGACTTCGTCTCCATGCTGTCTCAGTCTCCTGCTTCCATGCAGCTGCTGCCTCTGGAAAAGCCGGAGCCGAAGCAGGAGTCGGAAGCCCCGCGCCGCTGCGACACCCTTTACGAACATCCGGCGGAGGAAGTGTTCGCCGCTATCGTTCCCGAATATCTGGGCGGCATGCTGTACGGCGCGCTGTGCGAGAGCCGGGCTTCCGAGCAGGCTGCCCGCCGCTCCGCCATGGACTCTGCCACCCAGAACGCCGACGAAATGATCGCCGATCTGAGCCTGAAGTTCAACCGGGCCCGTCAGGCGGCGATTACCCAGGAAATCACCGAGATTGTCGCCGGTTCTTAAGATACTCGAAATAAAGGAGTTGAATCCCCAATGGCCAACAACAAAGGAACTGTGATCCAGGTTCAGGGTCCCGTTCTTGACATCCGTTTTGCGGATGACCAGCTGCCCCAGCTGCTCAGCGCCATCGAAATTCCCGCCGGCGACCATACCATCGTCGCGGAAGTTGCGCAGCACATCGGTGACAACGTGGTGCGCTGCATCGCCATGTCCTCCACCGATGGCCTGCAGAGAGGCGTGGAAGCCACCGATACCGGCGCGCCCATTTCCGTGCCTGTCGGCGATGCCTGTCTGGGCCGCGTCTTTAACCTGCTGGGTCAGCCCATCGATAACAAGCCCCCCGTGGAGGGCGACGCCAAGTGGCCCATCCACCGCCCCGCTCCCTCTTACGAGGAGCAGCAGCCCGCTACCGAGATTCTGGAAACCGGCATCAAGGTCATCGACCTGATCTGCCCCTACGCCAAGGGCGGTAAGATCGGTCTGTTCGGCGGCGCAGGCGTGGGCAAGACGGTTCTGATTCAGGAGCTGATTTACAACATCGCCACCGCCCACAACGGCTACTCCGTGTTCACTGGCGTTGGCGAGCGTACCCGTGAGGGTAACGACCTGTACAACGAAATGACCGAATCCGGCGTTATCGCCAAGACCGCCATGGTCTTCGGTCAGATGAACGAGCCCCCAGGAGCCCGTATGCGCGTGGGCCTGTCCGGCCTGACCATGGCAGAATACTTCCGGGATGTGAAGCATCAGGACGTGCTGCTGTTCATCGACAACATTTTCCGTTTCACCCAGGCCGGTTCTGAGGTGTCCGCACTGCTGGGCCGTATGCCCTCCGCCGTTGGTTACCAGCCCACGCTGGCCACCGAAATGGGCGCGCTGCAGGAGCGTATTACCTCCACCAAGAACGGCTCCATTACCTCCGTGCAGGCGGTTTACGTCCCTGCCGACGACCTGACTGACCCGGCTCCTGCCACCACCTTCGCCCATCTGGACGCCACCACGGTTCTGGATCGTGGCATCGCCTCTCTGGGTATCTACCCCGCCGTGGATCCTCTGGACTCCACCTCCCGGATTCTGTCCCCGGAGATCGTGGGCACGGAGCACTACGAAACCGCCCGTGCGGTGCAGGGCATCCTCCAGCGCTACAAGGAGCTGCAGGATATCATCGCCATCATGGGTATGGACGAGCTGAGCGAGGAAGACAAGCTCACCGTTAACCGCGCCCGGAAGGTGCAGCGGTTCCTGAGCCAGCCCTTCCACGTCGCCGAGCAGTTCACCGGCTATCAGGGCAAGTACGTCCCCCTGAAGGAGACCATCCGTTCCTTCCAGGAAATCATCGACGGCAAGCACGACGATATTCCCGAGTCCTACTTCCTGTTCGCCGGCTCCATCGACGAGGTGGTTGCCAAGTACCGGGGCGGTGAGAAGGCATGACACCCTTCCACTTGAAAATTGTCACCCCTGACGGTCTGATCTTTGACGGTCAGGCGGAAGAGCTGATCGTCCGCACCACCGGCGGCGACGTAGCCATTCTGGCGCGGCACATGGATTATGTAGCGCCGCTGGGTATGGGCCGCGCCGTGGTGGTCTCCAACGGCAATCGCCGCAGCGCCGCCTGCATCGGCGGTATGCTCAGCGTTTCCGGCGGTGAAGTCACGCTGGTGCCCACCACCTTTGAGTGGTCGGACAAGATCGATGTGGAGCGGGCCGAGGCCGCCTACCAGCGGGCCGACAAGGTGCTCCACGACGAGAATGCTTCCCAAACGGATTTGAAGCTGGCGGAAGCCAAGCTCCACCGGGCGCTGGTCCGAAAGAGTGTCGCATCCTATAAGTAATGTTTATCCCGGCAGTCACCCGACTGCCGGGATTCTTTATTCCATTTCCGTGTTACGGATAACCATGTGGATGTGGTCTTCCCAGACACCATTGATGCACAGATAGCGACGAGCAAGGCCCTCGCTTTCAAACCCATTTTTTTCAAGCACCCGCAGGGACACCTTGTTTCTGGGCATCACGTTGGCCTCAATTCTGTGCAGCTTTAACTCCTGGAATGCGTATTCCACCATCATCGCCACAGCCATAGTCATAAAGCCCCGATTGCAATAGGCACCGTCCAATTTGTAGCCGAGAAACGCCGACTGGAACGCGCCCCGGACGATGTTGTTCAGACCAATCATGCCGATCACCCGACCAGGTTCCAAAACCGGCTGGATGTAGAACCGGGCAGACAGGCCTGCTTCTCTATCCTTCAGCTCATTTTCCAGAAGTATTTTTTGATATTCTGTTTCAAAAAACCGCTCCTCCCGCTCCGGCTCATATGCCCGCAGAAACTCCCGGTTTCGCCGGTAGTAGTCCGCCACCATATCCGCCAGTTCAGGTTTTGCCGGGAGCAGCCGAATGTATTTGTTTTCCATGTCAGTGCTCCCCATAATAATCCACTTCCAGAATCAGGTTGTTGATTCTGGTGAAGCTCTGCACTCGCTGGCTCATTTCTTTCTGGAATTCCGGGGGAATGGTCAGCTCGCTGCCGTCAATGGAGAAAAGCTTTTTGGTGGAAGCGTCGTAGGCGGCGTTGCCGTAAATCCAGCTTCCGTTGGAGAAAGGAGCGAAGCCGTCATAGCGGTCATCAAAGGCATCGTTGCCAATGTAGTCGTAGGGGCTGTCAATGCCCAGCAGGTTCAGCACTGTGGGCAGAAGATCCGAGGTGTTCAGCACCTTGTCCACCGTCATCGGCTCCAAATCCGCACTCCAGATAAAGCAGGGCGTCCGCTCCAGCAGGAGCTTGTTGTCCACCCCGGACAGTTCCAGCAGGGCAGCCTCGTTTTTGTAGCCGTAGGTATAGTGGTCGGTGACGCCGATAATCACCGTATTTTCCAGTTCTCCCTTAGCCTCCAGTTCCTCCATCATCCGGGCAAACAGGTCGTCCACCAGCTTTGCCTTTAAGTACGCGCAGTCTGTTTCCTCGTTGCCGGTCAGGCCCTTGAATTCCGGATACTTTTTCAGCCCCCAATTGCTAAGTATCTCGTTATACTTGTAGCTCAAATGGGCGGAACGAGTAATAATAAAGTTTAGCCTCTTGCCTTCCCGGAAGAATTCCCCGTTCAGCCCAGCGTTGTCGAACAGGATCGCGTCATCATACAGCAGATTCTTAACTTCATCCTCAGACAGCCCGTCCATGTAGTTCTCATAGTAGACATACGCTTCGTAGCCCATTGCCTTGCTGAACACATCGCGGCTGTAGAACGAAGGCGCATTATAATGGAACTCCTTGGTGCTGTAGTCCTCCTGCTGCAGCAAAAAGGCTAAGGATTGTCGATAATCATTGGTTACATAGTCAAAGGCATAACCACCCTGACTGCTGAGGAAGGACCCAGTGTTGATGCAGAATTCCGTATTAAAGGTGCGGATACCGCCGTAACCCGGAGTATAGAACCGGGTAAAATTGATACCCTCGCGGATAAGGCGGTTCAACGTCGGGGTGTACTCGCCGAGCATCCAGTCATCCATGGACTCCATCAGCACCAAGACCACATTTTTCCCCGCCAAAATACCGGTCATCTCATTTTCCACCGGTTTTTCTTTCTGCGAAAAATAAGCGTCAATTTCCTGCCGTCCCGCCTCATGGGCAGCTGTATACTCCGGAGTCAGCGGATAGATCGCATTGGTATAAATGTCCTTCCACAAAGTCTGATACAGACCACAAATCTGGTACAACCGATGCGTATTGAACATATTCCTGTACGCCGCTTCGGCAGACTGCGCTCGTCCGTAGTCGGAACTGGCATATCGAATCTCCGAATCCTCCTCAAATGACCGCTCCGGCAGCTTGTATGCCTCAGCGCCAGCCAGCACGCAGACCAGGACGCAGACAACTGCTGCCTTCCAGTCTGTTTTCCATTTGGGAAACTTCCACACCGTCAGTACACCCATGGCAATCAGGATAAGGATTCCCAGCCACCAGATAGCAGGATAGCTGAGTAAAACTGAAAAGTAATCCGAGCCTTCAGATGCGTACCGAAAATCAGAAAGCCACATCATTTCCTGAAACAACAGATAATAGCCCGTCTGTACAATGGCGTACACCGCAGCCAAGCCATATAACACGGCATAAGCGAACCGTCCCGCCTTCGCTGGAAGCAAGCGCACAAATGCGCTCAGCATACAAGCCCACAGTGCACCGAACACAAGCGGCATGAGAGAATTGGCCGCCACTCCTCCGTGATACCTGGACAAGAAATAGAGTCCAAACACCTCAATCATAAAAAAAGACAGCGGTATCAACGTAAAATAAATCCAGGTCCATAGTGCACGATTCCGTATTTTATTTTTCTTTATTGATGTTCCCATGCGGGTTCTCTCCTTCTGCAACAGTACCTACATTCTAGCACAAAAGCTGTCAGGTGTACAATGAATTTTTCTTTAAATCAGACAATCTTCATAAAAAATACTTTTCCCTCTTGTAAAATCTCCCAAATTGACGTATACTTACCCTATATTTTTGCAAGGAAAGAGGAACCCTCTATGGAACTGATGACTGTTCGTGAACTGTTCAAAAACACGGAAAAATACGCCGGTCAGGAAATCGAGATCGGCGGCTGGGTTCGCAACAAGCGCCCCAGCAAGCAGTTTGGCTTTATCGTCCTGAACGACGGTACTTATTTCACCCCCGTACAGGTGGTATACAACGATACTTTAGAGAATTTCCAGGAGATTTCCAAGATCAACGTGGGTGCCGCGCTGATCGTCAAGGGCACCGTGGAAATGACCCCCGACGCCAAGCAGCCCTTTGAAATTCAGGCATCCTCCGTCACCGTGGAGGGTCCCTCCACCGGCGACTATCCCCTGCAGCCCAAGAAACACTCCATGGAATTCCTGCGCACCATCACCCATCTGCGTCCCCGGGCCAATACCTTCCAGGCAGTGTTCCGCGTGCGTTCTCTGGCTGCCATGGCTATCCACCAGTTCTTTCAGGATCGGGACTTTGTGTATGTCCACACGCCCCTGATCACCGGCTCCGACTGCGAGGGCGCAGGCGAAATGTTCCAGGTTACCACCCTGGACTTAAACAACGTACCCAAAACCGAGGACGGCAAGGTGGATTACTCCCAGGACTTTTACGGCAAGCCCACCAATCTGACGGTTTCCGGTCAGCTCAACGGCGAGACCTTCGCCATGGCCTTCCGCAACATCTATACCTTCGGCCCCACCTTCCGCGCCGAAAACTCCAACACCACCCGTCACGCTGCTGAGTTCTGGATGATCGAGCCGGAAATCGCCTTCGCGGATCTGGACGACGATATGCGCCTGGCGGAGGATATGATCAAGTATATCATCTCCTATGTCCTGGAGCACGCCCCCGAGGAAATGGCCTTCTTCAACCAGTTCCTGGACAAGGGACTGCTGGATCGTCTGAACAACGTGCTGCACAACGATTTCGGCCGCATCACCTACACCGATGCCGTGGCTCTGCTGGAGCAACACAACGACCAGTTCGAGTACCCCGTGCACTGGGGCAGCGACCTGCAGACCGAGCACGAGCGCTACCTGACCGAAGTGGTATTCAAGAAGCCCGTATTCGTCACCGACTATCCCAAGGAAATCAAGGCCTTCTATATGAAGCTGAACCCCGACGGAAAGACTGTGGCTGCCATGGACTGCCTGGTGCCCGGCATCGGCGAGATCATCGGCGGCTCTCAGCGTGAGGATAACTATGACATTCTGAAGAACCGGATCGAGGAGCTGGGCATGAAGCCCGAGGACTACGGCTTCTACCTGGATCTGCGCAAGTACGGCTCCGCCCGTCATGCTGGTTTCGGCCTGGGCTTCGAGCGCTGCGTCATGTACCTCACCGGCATCGGCAACATCCGCGATGCCATTCCCTTCCCCAGAACCGTGGGCAACTGCGACCTTTGATGCAATAACGAGAGGCGAACCGCCAAAGCGGTTCGCCTCATTTTATTGGGATGACAGGCCCACACAGAATCGGGAACAAAAGGAAATGGCAGCAGGGCCATCCCCAAATACTCGCCGCTTACACCGCCAGGAAGAACTTCACCAGGAACAACACGGAAATCGCGTAGGTCAGGACGGAGACTTCCTTCGCCTTTCCGCCGAATACCTTCATGACGGTGTAGGCGATCAGGCCGATGCCGATGGCGTGACCGATGGAGCCGGAGACGGGCATGGCAATCAGCATCAGGGCAATGGGCACCATCTGATCCATATCGTCAAATTCCACCTGCTTCAGCCCCTGCAGCATCAGAACGCCCACATAGATCAGAGCGGACGAGGTGGCCGCGGCGGGGATGATGGCTGCGATGGGAGCAAGGAACATACAGGCCAGAAACAGGATTCCTGTGACCACAGCGGTCAGACCGGTACGGCCGCCGGCTTCCACGCCGGAAGCGGACTCGATAAAGGTGGTGACGGTGGAGGTGCCGGTGCAGGAACCCACAATGGTGCCCACGGCATCAGACAGCAGGGCTTCCTTCATGTTCGGCATATTGCCCTTCTCGTCCACCATGCCGGCACGGGAGGCCGTGCCCACCAGCGTGCCGATGGTATCGAACATATCAATGATGCAGAAGGTGATCACCAGCGTGATGGCCGTAAACCAGCCGATCTGCACAAATCCGGAGAAATTGAACTTGAATAAAGTGGTGCTGACCATATCCGCGAAAGGCGGCGCGAAAGAGGCGCTTGCCAGGGACGCGAAGGGATTGGTATTCAGGAACAGGAAGGAGCCTGCCCAGTAGATCACAGAGGCAATGAGCATACCGAACAGAACCGCGCCCTTAATGCCCTTCTTTGCCATGACAACAATGGCAAACAGGCCAATAAACATGGTGACCACGGTCAAAACCATGGTGGCGTAGCCGGCATCGCCCATGTTTGCCTGCAGGTAACTGGGGGTCAGCGCGCCGAAGAAGTCCCGCATGACATAGAACGGGGCGGTGAAGCCGTTGCCTTCGGCATAAATACCCACGTTAGAGCCAAGACCGATGTTCATCAGCATCAGGCCGATGGCAGGAGAAATGCCCAGACGGATGCCCAGGGGAATTGCCTCCACGATTTTTTCCCGGACGTTGAAGATGGAGAGCACCACGAACACGAGGCCCTCAATCAGAATGATTATCAGCGCGGCCTGGAAGGAGGCAACATACGTCATGCCGGTCATAGCCACGATGTTGCCCACCACCACGGCAAAGAAGCTGTTCAGACCCATACCGGGCGCCATGGCGAAGGGCTTGTTCGCCAGGAACGCCATGCAGAACATGCCAACAGCCGAGGCGATACAGGTTGCCAGAAACACGCCGTTCCACAGATCCGCGCCCTCAGCGCCGAAGCCCGTAAGCAGATTGGGGTTCAGGGCGATGATGTAGGCCATGGTCATGAAGGTGGTCAGACCCGCGACGATCTCCGTCTTGACAGAGGTGCCGTTTTCCCTGAGTTTGAAAATTCTCTCTAACATAATATCGACCTTTCTCAGATGATTTCGGCATTTGCCGATAAAATACAGTTTTCTTTCAGCAGTATGCCCGGAAGGAAACGTTTTAGAATATCACTTCTCTTACTCCTTCTTTCCTCCGGACACAATCCGGGCGGGAACCCCTGCCAGTGTTGCATTCGCCACCGGACAGTCCCGCACCACCACAGCGCCAGCGCCGATGCGTACTCCGTCGGCAATGGTGACGCCGCCGATAATTTTCGCACCCACGCCAATGTCCACACCGCTGCCGATCACCGGCGCGGCTTCGCTCACGCCGTCACTGCCAATGCAGGCCTGTCCATGGAAGGTACAGTTCTCCCCGATCACTGCATCCCCGGAGATGATGACAGAACCGTAATGCCAGATGTGCAGTCCTCTGGCGCAGGTTCCGGCATAGATCTGAAGTCCCAGCCGGCTGCCCAGATTGTTCTTTTTTCGTCTCCAGAAATACGCCGTCAGCTTGTTTTTCGCCGCTTCCTCCCTGCGAAGGAAAGAAACATATTTCCAGATTAAATAGTTGTCCTCGTGGGTTATCCTGGAAATCAGATAGTCTTTTCTGCTGCGGAAATAGATCTTTTTCTCATAAGCCAGTACCGGATTCATAGGCGCACCTCTTTGCGTGTTTTCTTTATGGTAACGCAATTTTTCCTTTTTGGCAAGAGAAACCCGAACATCCTGCCGCTAGAAAAAGTCTTCCCCATTTTTCCGTCTTTCTGTGAAGAAATTGCTTGACAGGGCGAATGATCAATGCTATAATATTATCCGTGGTGACGAGATCACCTGCGTATCCACGGGCCTTTAGCTCAGTTGGTTAGAGCCTCCGGCTCATAACCGGATAGTCCCGGGTTCGAATCCCTGAAGGCCCACCAAACTGTTCAGGCCTTCGCCTTTCCATATAAAACATATAGGGGTATAGCTCAATTGGTAGAGCGGCGGTCTCCAAAACCGTAGGCTCAGGGTTCAAGTCCTTGTGCCCCTGCCAGTAAAACACCGAGTTTCAGTACGAAACCCGGTGTTTTCTGAATTTTTAGGGACATTTTCAAAATCCCAAAAATGAGATTGTCCGTTATTTGTCCGTTAAGCCTGTTTTTTGATGGGGTTTAAAAGGTTGTCCATCATTTCGGCGGATGCTGCGGCGGCACTCTGGATCGCATGGGCGTAAACCTTTGTGGTGGTGTTGGCTGTGCTGTGGCCCAGTGTCCCCGCCACGGTAGTGACCGCCACACCGTTCGCAATCTGCAAGGTGGCGTTTGTATGCCGCAGGCTGTGGATGTGGATCTGCGGCAAATCGGTGGTTTTGATGAAGCTGCAAAACCAGCTTGTCAGCGTGTCCGGGTGCATGGGCGTTCCGTTCTGGGTGACAAATACCTGTCCGGATTCTTCCCACGGCTGGCCGATACTCATGAAGATTTTCTTCTGCCAGGTACGGTACTCCTTTAGGGAGTTAATTGCGGTAGCCGGAGCTTTGATAACGCGGCGGCTGGATTTGGTTTTGGTATCGGATGTGAATACGCCCATATCCGGGAGATACTGCAAAGACCGCTGGATCGTGATTGTGTTATTGTCGAAATCAATGTCACTCCACACAAGGCCCATCAATTCCCCCCGGCGCATACCCGTGAACAGCAACACAGTGACAGCGGTACGGTAATAGATCGGCTGCTCCTCCAGCAGCTCTAAGAGATGAATTGCCTGTTTATCATCCAGATAAACCGCTTCATTGGCTTCGGCTTTTGGCGGCTTGACCCGCTCCGCAGCATTGGCCGGGATGTACTGCCATTCCACGGCGGTTTGCAGGATTACGGAAATGAGCCGGTGATAGTGGAGGATCGTCTGACCGGACAGTGGCTGCGGCTCCCCGGAAGGCTGGAACAGCTTGTCAAAGTCGATGTGCAAGGCATCGGCTATTTTTTGCGCCGTTTCTTCGGTGGCGGCGTTGCCGATTATGATGGAACGGATTGTAGCCGTGCATATCCCGGAATCTTCTGCCAGCTTCGTTTGGGTGATCTTGTGCTCTTTGAGATATGCTTTCAGATCCATTTTCGTTGTATAGGTGGACACCTTCCGAACCTGAGCCAGCTCCCTGTAAAAGGCAGTCAGATGGGTGGGCCGGAGGCGGTCAAGGTAGATGCTGCCCAGAGCGGGCTTGATGCGCTCCAATAGACCACGATACCGATTGACGGTCTTGGGGCGGAGCTGGGTTTCTGCATAGTCCTTCATCCAGAGGTCGCAGAAGTCGGCAAACTTGATCTTCTGCTCTGCGCTCTGGCCTGTCCGAACCTTTTCCTCGAACAGCTCTGCCTGGTGGCGGGCCTCCCTCTCCGCTTTCTTTTCGGACATTCCTGCTGGGATCTTCCATGTCATAGTCCGCTCGATTTGCCGGCCGGTTTGATCGTAACCATCATAGCAGCGGATAAGGTAGGAATTGCCTCGCTTTTTTATTGTTGCCATATAATCTCCTTTCTGAGCTTGCACCGATCCGCTGGATGTGGTATGATATCCAAGTAAATCGGTTTGAGTGGTTTCTGCTGGTTTACATTTCCGCCATCGTGGTTGCCGCCACGGTGGCGGTTTTTATTTATCCCGGTTGTTGTCTGTGTCACTCATAGATTATTCTCAATCGTTTCCGTTGAAGCCTCCTTTATCCTTTTTTGTCTCTGCATAAGGAGAAGCCACTCCCGGTATTCTTCCTTGGTTTTGCGTCCTTCCTCAACAGCCTTTTTCCAGAGCAGCCGCTCCGCCTTGAAATACTCATAGGATGCTGCATATTCCGGGATATCTGGATTCCGTTTTGCAAGCATACCTTTCGCGGATGCAATCTTTCTGGAGAGTGTGGCGAGTTCATCTTCTTTCTGTCTTTCGTACCATAGCCGCCGGGTTCCATATTCCTTGCAAGTCATTTCTGGGGCGTCGGGGCTTGGCCCATCGCAATACAGGGTATCAGAGCGATTTTCCGGTATGAAATAACGACCACAGTTTTTGCATTTACGAACCACCTTGTTTCGGCGGATCAATTCAAAGAAGGTCGCAAACATAATTCCTTCCAGGCGTGGGGAAATATCACTGTATTCATAGCGAAATGGCACAACATGATCTTTTCTCTCAATAAATAAACTGTATGTCTTTGCCATGCTTTCCTCGAGGGACATTTCGTCCAGCTCTTTATAGTCATCGCGTGATAATTCCCATCCTGATTCATAGATCTGCAGGCTGAAGGTGGTATTGGTGTTGAGGGCTCCATCAAGCAGATATCTGCTCATAAACCGATAATTCAAATATTCTGGATGATCGGCGGTTATATCAATCACTTGCTTTAGGTCGTCGATAGCGTCTCTCAAACAGCGGCTGCCATAGGCGGAAATCATTTCGCAATATATATCCCACCATTCCGCAGGAGAATAGGCGCGGATAAAGTCAAACTGCGATTCGATTTCTTTGTACACTTCTATTCGATTTGCGGGAGAATCAAGGAAGGTTGGGTGCCCGTCGCTTGAAATAATTATGCTGCCTGGCTTGTTGGGAAGCTCATACTTGTTAACAATCTGCTCTAATAGGCCGACGTCGGAATTCAAAATTTCAAGCATCCATGTTCCTAATGCTCTCTTTTCGTAGGTGGGGCAACCGAGTTCATGGATGCGCATTATTTCTTCATTATCGGTAAAGGTCACGGTAAACGGATTCATATTGCTCGCCTCCAAGTTGTCTGTTGCTAATAAAATGAAATAGCAGACAATGAGTTATCAAAAGTTGTTTGCTGGCATGGAAACTTACTTGCAAACAAAATTGTTGTTTGCTATAATCTAAGTATACCAGCTAGCAACGAAAAAGTCAAACGGTATTTTCAAAGGAGGTACGGCAATGGCAAACAAAGATATCAGAAACGCCGCAGGAGGACATGGAATTAGGCTGTGGCAGGTCGCGGAAGCAATCGGCATGAATGAGTCGGCGTTCTCTCGTAAGTTGCGAAAGGAGCTGCCGCAGGAGGAAAAGAAAAAGGTTTTGGCTATCATTGACCGGATGGCACAAGAGAAACAGGAGGCGATCTGATGCCTACTATGGTAACGATAAATAAGGCATCAGAGACGACAAATGTCCCATATAGTGCCATTCGCCGCTGGATCAAGAGCGGAGAATTTACCTATTATGTGATGGCCGGAACCAAATACTTGATTAACCTGGAACGACTGGTTGAGTTCTTGGATACCCCTGCCACTGTGGCGGCTGCTCCTGGTATTCGCCGTGGGGATCTGTGAGGTGGTGATTTGATGGGGGAAGACGAGATTATTACCATTCCGCCACAAATTCCCCAGTACACTTACGAGGAATTTAAAACCCCTGTACCCTACCAGTACTTATGCGACCACTTTTCTGGGAGCGAAGTTGCGATGCAGTTTGCAACGTTGGAAATGGCTGACAATGCAAAAGCTGTAGGTTTTACAGGATTCAAAGACACGTTAAAAATCTACCAGAAGCAAAACAGAGCAGCGGCACACCGTGGAATAGTCCTGAATACTACGGAGTTCACCAATCAGCCCATAGAGCTAAATTGCGCGGATTGGGAGTGCTGGGATAGTGGGATATCCCGGATCGGAAAAAGTGGACTCAGAGAGCAAGCGTGCTCTCATCCGATTATGCCCGTGGAAAGGTTGAAAAATATAGACACTGGGGAAGTCAAGGTTCGATTGGCTTTCAATCGGTCGGGAAGGGCCGGGAAGTGGCAAAGCACGATCGTTGACATGGCCACAATATCATCGACGCGAACCATTGTTCCAGCTCTTGCCAATTTGGACATATCCGTTACAGGAAATACGGCTCCCGCACTTGTGGATTATCTGAACGAAATTGCCGCCCTAAACCGGGAAATTATCCCAGAGCATAAAGCCATAGGCCGACTTGGATACATACCCGGGGAGGGATTTTCGCCATATGTTGAAGGGCTGGTATTTGACGGAGACGCGTCTTACCGCAATCTCTATGGATCAGTAAGCAGCAAAGGAAATATGGCTCAATGGCAGGTGGCGGCCTATGAGTGCCGAAAGATGTCCGTCACCGCGCGGATCATGCTTGCCGCTTCCTTCGCGTCCCCTCTGCTGTCCGTGGTTGGCTCTCTGCCGTTTTTCGTCCACCTGTGGGGCGTGGATTCCGGCACTGGTAAAACCGTCGCTCTGATGCTTGCCGCGTCCGTCTGGGGCAATCCAGCGGTCGGCAGCTACACCCAGACATTCAACGGCACCCAGGTGGGCCAGGAGCGGACAGCGGCTTTTCTGAACCATCTGCCCTATTGCCTGGATGAATTGCAGCTTACCAAAGACAGCCGGGGAAAATCGAATTTCGATGTGTACCAGCTCGCCCAGGGTGTAGGCCGGTCCAGGGGCAAACGCACGGGCGGCATAGAAGTTACTCCAACCTGGGACTGTTGCTTCCTGACAACGGGAGAATCACCCTTGACGTCCATATCCAGCGGCGCCGGTGCCGTCAACCGTGTTATTGACATTGAATGCACTGCGGGCAATGCTGTTATCACAGATGGCCCCCGGATTTCCAGTATGCTAAAACAGAACTACGGCTTTGCGGGCCGGATCTTCGTGGAGAAGCTCTATGAATCTGACAAGGTGTTGTCGGTCGTTCGAGAGATTTACAGAGACTATTACAAGGAACTGTGTTCCGGTAATTCCACGGAGAAGCAGGCAATGGCAGCGGCGGCGATTTTGACAGCTGATCTACTGGCCTCTAAATGGGTCTACGGTGATACGGAGCTTGTGCTAACCCCTGAGGATATCTGTACATTTCTAGCATCAAAGGAAGCTGTTTCAGCCGGCAAGCGTGCCTATGACTGGCTTTGTGACTGGGTGGCGGCGAATGTTAATCATTTCGCAGGGAATGAAGTCCCACCAGCAGGTGAGGTTTACGGCAAGATTGAAGGGGACATTGCCTATATAAACCGAAGCATTTTTAGCGAGGAATTGCAAAATGCGGGTTATTCAGCAGCGGCAACTCTGAGTTATCTTAAAGCCAATGATCTGATTGAGTACCGTGCGGGAAAAAGCAATGCAAAGTCCAAGAGCATCAATGGCCATAAAACGGAGTGCATTGTTCTTCGGCTGAGTGGAAGCAGTTGGGTCAATGAGCTTTCCGATGAAGATCTGTTACCCCTATAATGACACCACCCCCCCCGAACTTCCCCGAATAGTCAAACATTAAATAGTTTGAATAATTCCTAAGATTAGGTAAAATCGGAGGTTTCCAAGCTGAAATAATTAGGTTCGGGGGTTCGGGGGCGCAAAAGCTATATATTATAGGGAATTTTTATAATAGTTCTAAAAGCACAGGCGTGACACAATTCTTGCGCGAATAGAAAGCGTGCACTTTACCACCCCCGAACCCCCGAACAAAAATATATAGAGATTATTTAGCGTATAAATATCTATATTATTTAATAAAAATAACAAAAAAATCAAACTTTTGGGAAATGAATTTTTTCGGGGGTTGTTCCCCCCGAACTTCCCCCGAAACACCCGAACAAGGAGGAATATAAAATGAATTGTCCAATTCAGTCTAAAGAGTGCCAGAAAGCTGAGTGTGCATTGTGGCGGCATGATCGTTGCGGGGTAATGGATGCGATCCGGACTCTGGATAATATTGCCGAGAACCTCGAAGCAATTAGCACCGCTCTGGAAGATGTCAGATTTCGCAGTTATGAGCGAAAAATCCGATAATGCCCGATTTTGTCCTATGAAAGGGGGTGATCCAGAATGACGCCAAACAAGGAAAAGGCCCTTGCCGCTTTGATGAAGTGCAGGACGAAAGCGGAGGCGGCGGAGGTGGCGGGCATTGATCCACGTACGCTGCGCCGGTACTTTGATGATACAGATTTTCAGGAGGCATATAAAAAGGCGTTCGGCGGTATGGTGGAGGACGCCACCCGGCAGGCCCAACAGGCAATTGCACCCGCTTTATCCACCCTCCGGGAGATCATGGAGGATTCTGAGGAAACGGCAGCGGCGAGGATACAAGCCGCCCGTTCGACGTTGGAATATGCCCTGAAGCTGACCGAACAAAACGACATTTTGGAGCAGCTGCGTGAGCTGGAGGAAGAAATGGGGGTGAAAGCGTGAACAAATCAATTTCCCGGCGGCTGTGTGTTCTTCAAAAATTGGCGACTACCAGGTTTCCAACGTGGGTCACTATCACATTAAGATCCGGGTTGGAGATTACCACAGCACAGAATACCGCCGCCATATTTGAGGCCGTACGGAACCCTTTGCCAGATCGGAGGATCGAAGACTATGAGAAATCAGATTGATTCCCGCATTACGGCGGCCGCTGCCATTCAACGGAGAAAAATGGAACAGGCTTTTCCAACGGACGAGTTAAGCCGTTCTCTGATTGATTTCTACCGGGAAATTCGCTCCATGAATGCGCTGGATTTGATGGAGTTGCAGGACGAAAATGGAGCCTCAATTTTGACCCAAGATCAAGCGCAAAGAATGATCGCGGATTATCAGGCGGCAGGAGGTCTCTGATATGGCAAGCAGTTATCAGGCGAGACTGGCAAATTTGCAGCGACTTCTGCGGCAAAGAAATCCACCTCTATATCCGAGTGTAAGTCTCTTGCAATTTGAAGACGGCAAGTATCAGCTATCTTGCGGGCTGTGGAGCTGGAAGAATGGGGACCGGATGCGGACGATAGACGCCGAATACGATACCCCAGAGGCCGCCCGGCAGGCATATCAAGAATTCTTGTCCAAATACCCACCAGCTAAGGAACACTCGCCGGTATTTCTGGACATGGTACTTTTGACCGCGGAATAACCGCAGAAAGGAAATTTTATGACCAATACAGAGCGTTATTTCAATAATATCAGGGGGTTTCGAGACGGCCTCCGCAAAATCAATGCCCGGTATGCACCGGAGTATGAGCGTCTTGAAAAATTCAAGGACAGTGCGCATTACACCAGCGACAAGAAGTTGATCGATGACCGGCGAAAAGCCGAGGTTGATGCTTTGCGCCGGGAATATGCGGAGCTGAACGCTGCCACAGTGGACGGTATGGAAAAGGCTTACATGGAGCGGCCCGCCTCAGCTCCCACACAGGAACAGCTTGCAATCATTCAGGCGCTCAAAATGCGGGAGACGGTGGGCCGGGACGAGCTCAGGCAGGCGGCAAATGCAGTGAGAGGGTGCCCGGTGGCCGAGCGGGTCCTGGAGGAAATCGCCAGGAAGAACGGTCACGCTTTGGCTCTGGCCGATGAACTTTCCTCTGATGTAGTACGGCAGCGCCTCCATTCCTTGCGCGTAAACGGTGCAACGCTTATCAGTAAATTGGAAGTTCCTGACAGCCGCCGGGAGTATGTCAATAGCGGGAATTATGATATGTTCCGATTTGACGTTGATCCCCAGGACGAGGCTGACGCATTGCGGATTTTTGGCCTGGTGGACGATGCGCCCAAATTCTCAGCGGCAGTCAATGCAGAAAAGAGGTGAATAATATGAACATCTATCGTAGATTAGGCAAGCAGTTGAAAAACATTGCCAATTCGATTACGAACGTTTACCGCGACGGTAAGCCATTCGAGCTTTGCAAGGCCCGGCTGCTGGACATTATGCAGCAGATGGAAAGCTACGAACCGGTTGCAGCTTCTCTTTTTGAAGAAGATGCCGAAAATCCTGAGGAATAAGATACGGAGGAAAATATTATGGAAAAACTTACACTTGACTTTGGTATTCGTGAATTCGAGATCAACGGCAACGGGGTACTACGCTTCAACCCCTGTGACCCCAATGTTTATTCCCGCCTGATGAGTGCGCTGGACAAAATCAAGGCCGTGGAGAATGGGCTTGTGGAGCAGTCGAAGGAAATTCCCCAAAATGATGGGGCGGCAGTGCTGCGGCTTATGGCCCAGGCGGACAAGCAGATGAAGGATATCCTGACCGGGGTTTTTGGCCCGGAGAATGACTTCAACAAGCTCCTGGGCGGCGTCAATGTAATGGCTGTCTGCGGAAACGGGGAACGCGCTATCACCAATCTGCTGAATGCATTGACACCTATCATCCAGGAGGGGGCCGAGCGCTGCGCCAAGCAGCAGGCGGACATGGCTGTGGCGGAAGCCAAACTTGCCCGTGCTCAGCGTGAACAGAGATGAACATTTGGGATTTGCCCACATCGGCTGTAATCGGCGGGGTAAAATATCCAATCCATGCAGACTTTCGGGACATTCTGGACATATTCCGATACTTTGAAGACCCGGACAAGCCGGATTACATAAAGTGGCGGATTGCGATTGCCCTTTTCTATGATGGGGAAATCCCAGAGGAAGATTACCAGGAGGCTATGGAGTTCTTAGCGGACTTCATAGCCTGCGGGGATCAGGACAGCAGACCCGGCCCTAAACTGCTGGATTGGGAACAGGACGCGAGGACGATCGTAGCTGATGTGAATAAGGTAGCTGGGACGGAAATCCGGTCCGTTCCGTTTCTGCACTGGTGGACGTTCATGGCCTACTTTAACGCCATAGGCGAAGGACAGTTATCCGCCATAGTTTCCATCCGGGACAAGCTGCGCCGTCATAAAAAGCTGGAAAAATGGGAGCAGGAATACTACAAACGGAACCGGCAGAGAGTGGATTTCAAGCAGACTTACACAGAGGCGGAAAACGAGATTTTGAAGGAATGGGGGATGAAGTGAAGTGAGTTATGGCAGAGCCGACGGAAGCATTGTTATTGAGGCCGTTCTTGATAACAAGGATGCTCTTAACGGCATAAAGTCAATAGAAGGGGCAGTTGGCGGCCTGAAAAGCGTTGTAAAAAAACTGGGCGCAGCTATTGGTATTGCTTTTTCTGTGGGCGCTATCGTCCAATTTGGCAAGGAATCTGTACAGGCGGCTAATGAGCTTTCCGCAGCGCTTACGGGGTTACAAAGCATTCTGGACGGCCAGGGCCGCAGCTTCTCCGATGCCCAGAAGTTTATTGAGGAATACACGAAAGACGGCCTTATCCCCGCAACAAACGCTATCACGGCTTATAAGAATCTGGCAATGCGCGGATATGATGACAGCCAGATCCGGCAGGTGATGGTGGCGCTGAAGGACGCTTCTGCTTTTGGTCGGCAAGCATCTTATACAATGGGTGAGGCCGTACAGACTGCCACGGAAGGCCTGAAAAATGAAAATTCCATTCTGGTGGACAATGCCGGTGTCACCAAAAATGTGGCGAAGATGTGGGAGGAATACGCAGCCTCCATCGGAACCACGGCCAATAATCTGACACAACAGCAGAAAATCCAGGCCGAGGTAAACGGCATTTTGGAAGAAAGCAAGTACCAGGTAGGAGACGCCGCAAAGGTGGCGGGGACCCTGACCGGGCAGCTTACACAGCTTTCCTTCAACTTCTACAATCTGAAGGTGGCGGTGGGCAATGCCATTAACCCGATCGTACAGAGCTTCCTTCCCGTAATCAACACGGCGGTGCAGACGCTTACCCGATTTGCCAATGCCATTGCTTCGGTAGTGGGCGCACTCTTTGGAAAAGCATCTGTACAGTCTTCGGCGCTGGCAGATCAGAACAGTGCTGTGGCGTCCAGCGCTGCTGCAGGTGCCGACGCTGAGGAAGAATTGGCGGATGCAACCAAAGCGGCCGGACAAGCTGCACAGAAATCCCTTGCCCCATTTGATGAATTGAACAAACTATCCGATACGAGCAGCGGCTCCGGGGGATCAGCCTCCGGCGGTGCAGTTGGAGGTACCGGGGCCTCAACGTCAATTGCATCTGATGTCCAGGTGGAGGACACGATTTCCCCTAAACTGCAAGCGATTGTGGACAAGATCAAGGAATTGGTTGAGCCTCTGAAAAACATTGACTTCGGCCCTGCTGTGGCGGCTTTTGAGCGGCTGAAGGAGGCGGTTGCACCGCTTACGGCAAAACTGTTTGCTGGTCTGGAATGGGCCTGGTATAACATCCTGGTGCCGCTGGCTGAGTGGACAATAGAGGATTTGCTTCCGGCATTCCTGGACTTGCTGAGCGCGGCGCTTGTTGGCCTTAACACAGCGATTGATGGGTTAATGCCACTGGGGCAATGGCTATGGGAGGAATTTTTGAAACCCATTGCTGAATGGACGGGCGGTGTTATCGTTGATTCCATAAATGGATTAGCGGAGGCGCTTACAAAAATTTCTGACTGGATCAGCGAACACCAGGAAGGAATCAGCAATTTTGCAATTCTTCTTGGCAGTATTGCCGGTTCCTTTGGAGCGGTTACGGTTATTTCGTCCATTGCGCGCGCCATATCGGATATATCCTTGCTTATGAGCGGCACACAAATAGCGGTATCTCCATTGTTGGGAACAATTATGTCTTGGATTGCAGAAATCGGGATGGCCTTTTCGAGCGTTGGCACATGGATTAGCGGGCTGATTTCTACAATCGGAACAGCACTTGCAGGTATTGCCGCAGCACTTGGCATAAGTGTTGGTTGGCTAGTCGCGATCGTAGCCGCCGTAGCCGTTGCCGCAGCTGCAATTATCATCTACTGGGACGAAATCAAAGCGTTTTTCACAGAGACGATCCCGCAAATTTGGGAACAGTTTGTTGGATGGCTGGGCGGCGTCCTGTCTGAGGTTGGTGGATACTTTGGGGAAGCGTGGGAATCCATCAAGGAATACTTCTCACCTGCAACTGAGTGGTTCACGCAGCTGTGGGACAGCGTATCTCAAACGTTCAGCGACGTATTTTACAACATCGGTGTGATTGCTTCCGGCTGCTGGGAGATCATCAAAGCCGTTTGGGGCGTTGTGTCCGATTGGTTTTGTCAGAACGTTGTAGCCCCGGTCTCTGACTTTTTCACAGGCATGTGGGAAGGTCTGAAAACGGGAGCCAGAGAAGCCTGGGAGGGAGTAAAGAGCGCTTTCTCCACGGTCGCGACATTCTTCGGTGATATTTTCAGATCAGCGTGGCAAAAGGTTGTGGAAGTTTTCTCGCCATTAGGTGAAATCTTCGTGAACATCAAGGATGGAATACTTACCGCATTCAAGCAGATTGTCAACGGCATTATTGAAGGCCTGAATTATGTGATTTCCGTTCCGTTCAACGGGATCAATAATTCCCTCATGGCAATCAAGGGATTCTCTATCATGGGTGTCCAGCCGTTTGGCGGCTTGCGGGCAATCAGCGTTCCCCAGATTCCCTATTTGGCCCAGGGCGCAGTCATCCCGCCCAACCATGAATTCATGGCAGTCCTCGGCGACCAGCGGCACGGTACCAATATTGAAGCGCCACTTAGTACCATCGAAGAGGCTGTATCGAAGGTCACGGCAAGCGCTGAGCAAATCGCATTGCTGAGAGAACAGAACCGGCTTTTGCAGGCCATTCTGGAAAACTCTGGCGTTTACCTGGACGGAAGAAAAATATCCGAAACCGTTACAAAATACCAGAAGCTGGCTCGGCGGGCAGGGTATAATCTTATTTGAAACGAGATCGGCTCATTTTTGAGCCGATTTCAAGAACTCCCCCAAAAAAATTATTGGGACTCCTCAAAATTGAGGAGTCGGACTGTCCAAAACCGGACACTCCTGGATCGATCCAATTTTGGACCGATCTCAGGGGAGATGACTGCACAATTTTGTGCAGTCGGAAAATCCAATTTTGGATTGTCGCCAATTTTGGCGGCATCTCTTCCAGCGGCATTGTTTGGTTGATGCCAGTCGGCACAAAAATGCAGATATTGCAGAAAAGTGCAAACAAAAAAAGAACCACCTCCGCCATAGAGATGATTCCTTTTCCCGTGATGTGCTATTGCCAAGTACATTCTATCATGGAGGAATCAGAAATGCAAATGGTAACGCTGGTTTTTACTGACCGCCACCGGGAGCAGCACACAGATGAGAGTGCTGAGAGGCTTTGCAAGGACTTGGAAATTTCTGGGCGGATTGTGGATGCTCTAACCCCTGATCGGGTGCTACAAGACCGCCTGCGCCATCTGATGGACGGTGAATAGCAAAGAACCGTGAGCCGCCACATGGTAGCTCACGGTTTTGCTCTACGGTCTAGATTTCTTTGGGGGTATTGTTACAGCAGTAAAGGCCCATTTCAAGAAATGCAACGAACCTTTCAAATAGTTTCCCATCTTCGTCCCTTTCGTTGATAAAATCAACCAGCTTCTCGATATTGCTCATGCTTTTGCCCCCCCTTCTTCGTTAGTAACTCAAACTTCGCACCCCTAGAAATCCCAACTTTATAATCGAAAATCCGAAATAA
>JBJDYL010000084.1:0-23349 GCA_051867285.1 Faecousia sp.
CTGATGCGCCGGAAGGAAAACCGCTGGCACCGGGACAGGATCGTTGCCGGAACCTTGTGCAGCTCCGTAGTTGCCAGAATGAACAGCAGGTGCTCCGGCGGCTCCTCAATGATCTTCAGCAAAGCGTTGAAGGCGGAAATGGACAGCATGTGCACCTCGTCGATGATGTACACACGCATTTTCACCTGAGACGGGGTATAAATCGCATCATCCCGCAGATCCCGCACATTGTCCACGCCGTTATTGGATGCAGCGTCGATTTCCAGCACGTCCATGCAGGAGCCGGAATCGATGGCGCGGCAGGCCTCGCAGCAGTTGCAGGGATTTCCGTTATCCGGGTGCAGGCAGTTTACTGCCTTGGCCAGAATTTTGGCGCAGCTGGTCTTGCCGGTGCCCCGGGAGCCGGTGAACAGGTAGGCGTGGCTCATGCGGCCGCTGACCAGCTGGGTTTTTAAGGTTTGCGTAACCGCCATCTGCCCCGACACATCGTCAAAGGTCTGGGGACGGTATTTTCGATATAACGCCTGATAGGCAGACATGGCGCCACTCCCTTCATGGCAGTTAAAAATTGAAAGTGGAAAGTGGATAATTATTGTTTGATGGACTTCACGCTACTGACCAGAATTTTTTCCAGTTCCACACAATCATTCATCAAAGAAAGAAATTCCTCTTTTCCCAGATAATCCGTTGCTTCCAACAAGCGCAGCCAATACTTTGTTTCCGTGGCTTCGCAATACTCAGCTTTGAAAGAAAATCCGCACAGCTCTGGGCATCCTGTGCTTCTGCAATGTTTGCTCCAATGCTGGTTCCTGACCGCAAAAGCTGATTCGATAACGTGTATTCTTTTCTTTCCCTGCGCAGCAGCTTACATATCGTCACAATGCGAACTGCAAAAGCAAAACTCTTACCCTGAATGTTTTGAGCCATCTAAACTGTCAACTTTCCATTTTCAACTTTCAATCCAAAAAACTGTCCGGCTCATAACAAGATCGCACACCCACATTTGAACGCGCCGAATATCCGCACCCTGCGCAGCCAGCTCAAAAACGGCAACCTTAGCGGCACACGGGAAGATCCGCTTAATGCTGCTTGGTTCCCCACCTGACATGGTTCACGGGATCCCGTTGCGCAAGACCGGTCTCTCAACACCGCTTACGCAGGACAGACAATATTCAAACGCGCCCGGGTATGGGAATTCATCCCTGCTATAGCGGATTGCAGGTACAGGGCACCGCTATCTCCCCGACTAGTGCGACCTTGTTATAAGCCGGTCAGCTTTAACATGGTATATTTTGTTGCGCTCAGTTCAGCTTGGACTCAATGAAATCGGCCAGTTCCTGGAAGGTGGTGATCTTCTGATCCTCCAGCTCCAGCTCCACGCCCAGTTCCGTCTCCAGATCCATGATCATCTCCACCACGTCCAGAGAGTCGATGCCCAGACTTTCAAAGGTGGAATCCGGAGTGATCTCATTAGGCTCCAGCTCCAGCTGCCGGGCTGCATAGCTCTTGAGTTTTTCAAACATAGATAAGTCCCCCTTAACAATGTCTCTAAAGCGCTATCTGAATGGTATTTTAGTATAGAAACCGGTGTTTGTCAATGGTTGTTTTTATCAGCCGCGGCCAGGGCTGCGGCGTGGGCAGTCGCCCAGGCAATCTGCAAATTAAAGCCGCCTGTATAGGCATCGCAGTCGATGACCTCGCCGGCAAAGTACAGTCCAGGGATTTTTTTCGACTCCATGGTTTTGGGATCGATCTCCGAAACCTTCACACCACCAGAGGTGATGATGGCTTCTGCCACGGGACGCTTTCCGGTAATCTCCACCGGGAACGCTTTCAGCAGCTGCACCAGCTCCCGGCGCTTCTGCCGGGTCAGAGAGTTGGCCTGCATGGCAGGATCGATCTCCAGCCGCCGCAGAACTACGGGAATCATACTCCGGGGCAGCAGATCCGTCAGCGCATTTTCCATCGCCCGGTTCTGATACAATTCCAGATCCCGCAGAATCCGCTCCTCCAGCTTCTTTTCCTCCAGCGCCGGCTTCAGGTCGATGAACAGGCGGCAGCCCTCCCCTTTCAGGTGGCAGCTGGCGGACAGCACCGTTGGGCCGGACACGCCGAAATGGGTGAACAGCAGTTCGCCGAAATCCTGATACAGCAATTTTCCCTTGGCACTGAGCAGCTTTACCGAAACATTACGCAGGCTCAGTCCCTGCATATCCGGACAATCCGCCCCAGCCGCTTCCAGCGGCACCAGGCTTCCCTCCTGGGCCACGATGGTATGCCCCAGTTCCGCCGCCATGGCGTAGCCGTCACCGGTGGAGCCGGTGGCGGGATAGGACACGCCGCCGGTGGCGAGGATCACCCAATCGGCAGCATATGTCCCCACCTGTCCGACAACACCCACAGCTTTTCCATTTTCGGTAAGAATATGCTGAACCCGGTCCGTTTTTACCGTCACATTCCACCGGCGCAGCTCCCGCTGCAGGCAGTCCAGAACGGACTGGGATTTATCCGTCACGGGAAACACCCGGTTTCCCCGCTCCGTCTTTAGTTCGCAGCCGGACTGCCGGAAAAAAGCCATGGTTTCCGCAGGGGGAAAAGCAGTCATGGCGCTGTAAAGGAACCGTCCGTTATGCGGGGTATTTTGCAAGACCTCCTGGGCGGAACAGTCATTTGTAACGTTGCAGCGACCCTTTCCGGTGATCAGCAGTTTTTTCCCGAGGCGGTCGTTTCGTTCCAGCAGCAGCACCTTTCTTCCCTGCCGGGCAGCGGTGATGGCGGCGAACATTCCCGCCGGTCCGCCGCCAATGACGATACCATCGTACTTCATCGCTTCTCTACCTGCTTTTCGTAAACATCGTACTCATCCCAGATACGCTCCAGGTTCTCAAAGGTTCTGGCAAGCTCCTTTTCCTTCTTGGAAGCGATGGCAACAATCAGCGCGTTGATCACGCTCAAGGGGGCTACCAGAGAATCCACCAGGGACACCATGTCGCTTTTGGCAATCAGCACATGGTCACTGTTGCTGCCCAGAGGGGACAGGCGGTTATCGGTAATGCCGATCACTGTAGCCCCGGCGCTGCGGCAATACTGAGCACCCTTGGTAGCCGTGGAAGAATACCGGGGGAAGGAAAAAGCGATGACCACGTCCTCAGAATTCACACCCACAATTTTTTCAAACATTTCCACCGTGCTGAAACCGGACACAATATGGACATTATTGAACATATAGTTCAAATAATACCCCAAAAAGTTCGCAAGGGGCTCCACGGAACGAACGCCCAGAATATACACCCGCTTGGCTTTAATGATGGCGTTAACTGCGGCGTTAAACTCTTCCCGATCCAAAATCTCGCTGGTTTTGCGCAGCTTTTCCATGTCGGAATGGAGCACCATAGAAACAATATCCTGATCGCCCAGACGGTTGTTTGCCACCTCAATGCGCTGCACGGAGGTCAGACGGTTGAGCACCATCTCCTGCATAGCCTTCTGCATACTGGGATAGCCGTCAAATCCCAGATCCACCGCAAAACGCACCACGGTGGATTCCGAAACCCCCACGGTTTTGCCCAAACGGTTTGCGGTCATAAAAGCAGCCTTGTCGTAAGCCTCGGTAATGTAGCGGGCAATGCGCCGCTGTCCCTTGGAAAAGGTGGAATCCTTCTCCTGCAATATCGATAAAATGTCGTTACTCATAAATAGTCTCCCAATGCGGCAGGTATCTGTTTCGCCGCTGCAATCATAGTAGCAAATGACGCCGTCTTTTGCAAGAGCAAAAGCGGCGTCATGCAATATTTATTTCAGAGCTGCGATTTCCTCCGATGTAAGATACCGCCATGCGCCGCGGGGAAGATCGCCAAGTGTAAGGCTTCCTTCCCGGATTCTGCGCAGGCGGGTACAGTGCATTCCAGCCGCTTCGCACATCCGGCGAATTTGGCGGTTACGCCCCTCGTGGATGGTCACCCGGAACCGGGCAGTCTGTCCTTCCGCCCGGAGCAGCACCACTCTTGGCGGGCGGATTCGGTAGCCGTCCAGTTCTATGGGCCGCGCCAGTTTCTTTTCTGCGCCGGGGGCATACCCTGTCACCCACACGTCGTAGACTTTCTCCACTTCTCGCTTTGGGTGGGTCAGGGCATTGGCAAATTCCCCGTCGTTGGTAAACAGCAGCAGCCCCTCGGAGTCCATGTCCAGCCTCCCCACGGGATACACCCGGACGCCGCAGTCCGCCACCAACTGGGCGGCATTGGGCCTTCCCTTTTCATCGGAAAGGGTGGTGACATAGCCCCGGGGCTTATGCAGAAGAATATACACCGGCTTTTGCACTGCAGGCAGCGGAACGCCGTTGACGGCAATGGCATCCGTATCCGGATCCGCCGTATCTCCCAGCGCGGCAACCGCGCCGTTTACCGTGACCAGACCGTCGCGGATCAGCTCCTCCGCCCTGCGCCGGGAGGCGACACCCCGGGCAGACAGGATTTTTTGCAGGCGTTCGCCCATTGTTTTCCCCCTTCTCTATCGCGCAAACAGCTTCTGCCAGAAGCCCTTTTCTTCCTCTTGTTCCTGCTCTACCGTCGCGCCGTACACCACCGGGAACTTTCCAACGGCGTTTCCCTCAATAAGCACATAGGCATACCCGGCGTCCGCGCCTTCCACGGCGGGCGCATAGACAAAACCGGGGCCGGGCAAAACCGTCTGCGGACATTCCTCCACTGCCAGCGCATAGGAAAAGTCCTCCGCTGCCAGCACCTGCACCCGGCTGTTTTCTCCGCCCAGCACTTCCCGGGTACCCACGCACTGTCCCGCAGAAACGATCTGCCGAACCTGGAAGCGGGAAAACCCCTCGCTGATCAGCTGACAGTGATCATTCCAGTCGTCCGGATCGTCAATGGTTACGCCGATGATTCGCCGTCCCTGACGGGTGGCGCTGGAAACAAGGATACGGCCTGCGGCTTTGGTATAGCCGGTTTTCACGCCGTCCGCACCCTCCAACCGCCAAAGCAGTTTATTGTGATTGGTCAGATACCGCTGCCCTACCTTTACATTCCGGGCAGAGACGGTTTTATAAAAAATGGGATTTTCCATGGCGTACGCCGCCAGCTTTGCCAAGTCCCGGGCTGTGGAGTAATGTCCAGGACTGTCCAGACCGTTGGGATTTTCAAAATGCGTACCTGTCAGGCCCAGATTTCTGGCTTTGTCGTTCATCAGCTCCGCAAAGCCCTCCACCGTGCCGCCGCAGTAAATAGCCAGCGCCACGGCGGCATCGTTTCCGGAGGACAGCATCAGACCGTAAAGCAGCTCCTGAAGGGTCAGCACCTCCCCCTCCTGCAGGTACATGGAGGAGCCTTCGATGCCCACCGCTTCTTTGGGAATCCGCATTCTGTCCAGCACGTTGCACTGCTCGCAGACAATCAGCGCCGTCATGATTTTCGTGGTGCTGGCAATCAGACTCCGCTCGTCCGGATTACGTTCAAACAGCACTCTGCCGCTGACGGCGTCCAGCACATAGGCCCGGCGGGCAGAAACCGCGCCGGCCGGCGTCGGAAAAACCAGAGCGGCGGCCAGCAACGCAGCCGCCGCTCCGGCGAAAAATCGTTTCATGTATCTCACCCGGGAATAGTCTGCCCGGATGCACGCACATTATTCTTCCGTTTTTCCCGCTTTCTTATCCAAAACGGCATTCAGCTTTTCCAGCGTGTCCGGCACCATCTCCACGATGCGATCCGCCGTGGAGCTGGCAGGCACGGGCACCGGCATCATGCGCACATTGCCGTCCTGCACAATCAAAAAGCAGATCGGGGTCACCTTCACACCGCCGCCAACACCGCCGCCGAAGGGGTTCTCCCCGCCCTTGCTGGTGGCGAAGTCCGAACCGCCGCCGCCAAAGCCAACGCTGACTTTGCTGACGGGGATGATGGTTACACCGTCCGGGGTGTGGATCGGCTCACCGATCACGGAATTCACATCCACCATTTCGCGGATTTTCTGGATGGTACTTTCCAGCATATTGGGAAGTTTCTGGCTCATTTTACAGCACCGCCTTTTCGTTTTATGGCTAAAAATTCTTTCAGGGCCCGGATACCGTAGGACACGGTCAGAGCCAGCAGTCTGCCCAGTGTAATGGTAATATCACAATGGGCAATCACTCGGGTTTCCTCGGCGGTAAAACCGCACGCCACCTGAATATCCCGTTTTTTGATCACAAACACCCGTTCCAGCGTTGGAAGCAGGTTTCCCACCGCCGCCCAGGCACGACCATAATTGACCGCCAGATCACAGGGGTCATCGCAGGCCAGGGTCAGGTGGAGATATAGGTTGTCCAGCCGGATTTTTCTGCGAAAATCCCCCAGAAATTCCAAGCCCAGCTTCACCAACGGCAAAAACCGCGTCAGGCTTCCGCCGGTTTCCTGTCCCGTTTTTTGGGTTGCTTCCGGCTGCGGCGGCTGGGGCGGCTTTTCCTCTTTTTTCCCAGATACCGTATCCGATTTTTGTTTTTTTGCGTTCGGCTTCTTCTTCGGCTTTTGTTTTCTGGGAAAAACCGTAATTTTCAGCGGCCCGGCGATCACGCGAAGGGACAGGCCGTCGCTGTGATAGCGGATGCGAATGCCCAGTGGAAGCAAACTCAGGGCAATCAGGACGCCGCAGGCAATCCACCAGCCCATTAGCCTTCCTCCGCTGCCGGCTGCTCCTGAGGCAGCTCAATGGGCTCACCAAAGGCAATTTTCTCAATGGGCGGAAGCTCCTCCAGGGAGGACAGGCCGAAGGTACGCAGGAAATCCGGCGTCGTCCGGTACTGAATGGGACGTCCCGGCACGTTCAGCCGTCCCGCTTCCTCAATTAGCTTTTTATTCAGCAGCGCGGCAACGGAATAGGCGCTGTCCACACCCCGAATCTGCTCCACCATGGCCTTGGTGGCAGGCTGATAGTAAGCGATAATCGTCAGGGTTTCCAACTGGGAAGCGGACAGTTTAGGGGGCTTTCGGGTTTCCAACGCTTTGGTTACATAGTCCGCCATTTCCCCGGAGGACACCATCTGGTATCCCTTTTCCAGCTTCAGCACCCGGATGCCCCGGCGCTGAAAGGCATATTCGTCCGCCAGCGCATCCGCGGCTTTTTCCACTTCAGAAGGATCCGTCTCCAGCGCATCTGCCAGCCGCTGAATCTCCATCCGCTCTCCTGCGGCGAAAAGAATTGCCTCAATCGCCCGCTGCAGCTGTTCAAATTCCATGGGCAATCAACTCCTTCTTTTCTTCCTCGTCCAGCAGCCGTACATTGGGATTGTCCCCGTTCACGTCATCCTCCAGGGTGACGGAATTGGTTTTGCACAGATCCAGCACCGCCAAAAAGGTGGCGACAATTTCCGAGCGGCTCTTATTGCCCCGGAACAGGTTCTTCAGCCGCTCCACGCCCCGCAGCACCAACTGGCGCAGCACCTCACCGGTTTTTCTGCCAATGGGATATGGCTCCTTGCCCACAATGCCCTTGAAATTCATGGTGGGCGGCGGAAGCTGCCGGGCATTGCGCTCGGCGATCATGTCCAGCGCCCGGAGCAGATCGATCACATCATGTTTGTATTGATAGCCTCTGTCCCGCTTCAGCGGCTCCGGCTCTTTCGTAAACAGGCAGCGTCCGATCTCATTTCTGGGTTCCAGTTCGGTCACGGCAATGCGGATCTGCTCCATGGCTTCCTTCCGCTTGCGCTCAATCAGAGACTGACGCAGCAGATCCAGTTCGCTTTCCGCCTCCGCCTGCTCTGCGGCAGACAGCAGCATTTTCGTCTTAATCAGCATCAGGTGGGAAGCCATGGTGATAAACTCGCTGGCGATCTCCATATCCAGACGCTTCATTTCCTCAAGATAATGCAGATACTGCTCCAGAATCGCAGTAATGGACACATCCTGTATCTCGATTTTGTTCTTGCTCAGCAGCTCAAAAATAACATCCAGCGGGCCTTCAAAATCCTCCATCGTCTCGCTTTTGGTATGGACAATGCCCTCCAGACGGTATTGCGGTTCTCCCATAACAGTTTCCTTTTCCAAATTCACGGTATACTCGGAAGGATTATACCATTGTTTTTCCCGCTGCGCAAGCTTTTAGAAAAAAAATGCCCTTTCTTTCAGAAAATATTGCATTTTTCGATTCTGTGTGGTAAGATAGGTACACAAGAAAAATCCTGGAGGGATGAGAAGTGGCAAGACGCAGTCGTAGTCGCTATCGCGAAATGGAAAGCATGATGACCAAAATCATCCTTGCTGACCTGTTGATTTTTATTCTGTATCTGGTGTGCGCCGGTCTTGGCTGGAGCGTTCTAAAGGTAATCACCGCCATTATCGCCATTTTTGGCTCTCTTTTATGCGTAGGCTGGCTGTACCTGACCGGGGAATTCTTCCGCAGAAGAAGCCTGTGGATGGTTACCGCTTTCATTTGCATCGTAATCTGCGTGGCGGTTTCCCTGCTGCTGAATTATCCCTGCCCTGCGCCCACGGCCTGATTTTTTACACCGTAAAAGTGAGACGACAGCTTTCGCTGTCGTCTCTTTTTTGCTCTCCTTCGGCGGCGTGCATTACACATCCAGGCCGGCATGGTAACCCATGTAAATGGCGTTGGTGATATTGGAAACCCGGACGCAATCACCGATTTCCCGCACCCAGGGCGCGCAGCTGCGCAGCGCCAGGACATCATCCCGGTTTGAGCGCTGACCCACGGCGCAGATCACCGTGGCGCCGGGCAGAAGCACTTCTTCTCCCGCGGCATTCCGGCAAAGCAGGCCGTCCTTCGTCACCTTCAGGCCGGTATGGTTCAGGTGAACCGTGGTATACTGATCCACCTGCTGCATGAGGATGGGGCGATGGCGGATATTGCAGTCCACTGCCAGTGCGTCCCGCATTTCCACCAGATGTACCTTCTTGCCTTCCATGCCCAGATGCACCGCGCACTCGCAGCCTGCCAGGCCACCGCCCAGCACGACCACCGTGTCGCCCACTTTCTCCTTCTCCAGGTAGTAGTTGTTCACGACCACCACGTTCTCCCCGTCCATACCGGGCAGGGGCGGAACGATGGGCTTGCTGCCAACGGCCAGAATCAGTGCCTGGGGATTCAACTGCTCCAGCAGTTCCACCGTGGCTGGTGTGTTCAGACGAACATCCACGCCGGCCAGCTCCATCTGACGCTCCAGCGTCAAACCCAGCTGATACATTTCATACTTAAAAGGAATGGCCTGTTCACTCTTCAGAATACCGCCCAATCGATCCGTCTTTTCCAGCAGTGTAACCCGATGGCCCCGTCGGGCAGCCGTCAGCGCAGCCTCCATACCGGCAACACCGCCGCCAACCACCACCACCTGCTTCCGGACAGCGGCGGGCGTAATATCCATCCCTTCGCATTCGCGGCCGATCAGCGGGTTCACGGCGCAGCGTCGGGTTCCGGTGGTGGGACGCTCCGCCATGCAGGTGAAGCAGCGCAGGCAGCGCACAATCTCATCATCCCGGTTTCCCATGACCTTATTGGGAAGCTCTGGATCCGCCAGCAGTGCACGAGCCATCTCCACCACGTCTGCCTTGCCGGAAGCGATGATCTCCTCCATCTGGGCGGGGTCATTCAAGGCGCCCAGGGTTGCGACAGGCACCTTCACATGCTTCTTGATTTCCGCAGCCAGGTACACATTGGCGCCATGAGGCGCAAACATGGGCAGATGGGTATTGAAGAAACCAAACTGGTAGGAGCCTGCGGAAACATGGATCAAATCCACCAGGTCTTCCACGCCTTTGGCAATTTCCACGCCGTCCTCCAGGGTATAGCCGCCCTCAAACAGCTCAGAACCACTCATGCGGAACTCAATGGGGAATCCAGGACCCACCGCATTGCGGACACTGGTCAGCACTTCCCGAACAATCCGCAGACGGTTCTCAAAGCAGCCGCCGTATGCATCCTCCCGGTGGTTAAACGCCGGAGACAGGAACTGGTTCAGTAGCCAGCCATGGCCGCCATGCACCATGATCATCTGGAAGCCGGCACGTTTTGCCAGGGCTGCCGTATCCCCATAGGCCTTGACAATATCCTGAATCTGCTCGATTGTCAGCGCCTTAACCGGAATGCCGTCGGGACGCACCCAGTCACTGGGCCCATACTGATTCAGACCTCTTTTTTTGTCCTTATCCACCAGATAGGTACCGGCATATTGGCCGGAATGGCTCAACTCCACGCTGGCTACCGCGCCGTGACGGTTAATGGCGTCCGCCAGGAAGGTCCAGCTTGCCAGGCATCCGGGGGTGGTCAGATTCAGATGGAACATATGGGAAGCATCCGTCTCCGGGTGCACCACCAACTCGCTTGCCGTGACGGCAGCGGCGCCGCCCTTGGCGCGCAGCTCGTAGAATCCGGGGGTTCTGGGACCGACACAGCAATCTGCTGTGATATCCGTGCCGCCCATGGGAGCAGAAAACATCCGGTTTCGGAAATGGACGCGGCCCAGCGTAATGGGTTTACACAGGTTTGGATATTTCTGAATCATTTTGTTTCCCTCCAAAAATACAAAAACAACCATTGATGTCCTATCCGGTTTGTCAGGATATCAATGGTTGTTTTATGTATAACTATTTTTACTTGGCGGCCAGAGCCTTTGCAGCCTGTCCGGCGGAAGCAGCGTCCTCGGTGTAGACGTCAGCGCCGATCTCATTGGCGAAAGCCTGCGTGATGGGAGCGCCGCCAACCATGATCTTGAACTCGCTGCGGCGAGGATGCTTGTTCAGAGCCGCCACGGTCTCCTGCATAGCAGGCATGGTGGTGGTCAGCAGAGCGGAAACGCCCATAACGGTGATCTCGGGATCGGAAGCGGCTTCCAGGAACTTCTCCACGGGAACGTCGATGCCCAGGTCGACGACTTCATAACCGGTGGACTCGATCATCATGATAACCAGGTTCTTGCCGATATCATGCAGGTCGCCGGCGACGGTGCCCATAGCCATCTTGCCGATCTTCGCATTGTTATCGCCAGCCAAGTGGGGCTTCAGAACCTCAACGCCCTTCTTCATGGCCTTGGCAGCAATCAGCATCTCGGGAACGAAGATTTCGTTCTTCTTGAACTTGTCGCCCACCACGGACATAGCATCAATCATGCCCTTGTTCAGGATGTCGATCGGAGCGTTGCCCTCGTCCAATGCTTCCTGAACCAGGCCGGGTACCAGCTTGGCCTTACCGATTTCTACGGCATGAGCCAGTTCTTCAATTTTAGACATTTTTGTTTCCCCCTATAAAATATTTATTGATTATGGTAATTAGTTGGTCTTAACCGGACCAAATTTTCCATCACGGTAAGCGCCGATGTACTCCATACAGTAGTCGTCCAGACCCAGCATGGCCTCGGTGGCGTACATCATGCCCATCATATCCCGGTTGGTGGGATCCAGCACGGCAGAATCCATGCCGGCCTTCATTGCCAGAACCAGGAAGGCCTGATTCAGCAGTTTCCGCACAGGCAGGTTGAAGGAGATGTTGCTGACTGCGCCGGTGACATGAATGCTGGGATACTTGGCCTTAACAGTGTGAATGACTTCCTCAACCATGGAAATGCCATCCTCGGAGGTGCAGAGCATTTCCACCAGAGGATCGATGTGCAGGCGGTTGGGCGCAATGTTGTACTCTTTTGCCTTGACCATCAGCTGATCGAACACCGTCAGACGTTCTTCAGCAGACTGAGGGATCCCCTTGGCACACAGCAGGGCGATGCACTGCCAGGTCGTTCCGGCAATGGCAGGGAAAATAGTGTCAACCTTGTTGCCTTCCATGGAAACGGAGTTGATCAGACCGGGCTTCTTGCAGAACTTCATCGCCTCGACACAGACGGAAGCATCCGGGCTGTCAATGCAGATGGGCGTATCGGTAACTTCCTGCACCAGGTCGATCATCCAGTGGAGGGTTTCCACCTCGTTGTCCTTTACAGACGCACACACGTCGATAAAGTCTGCACCGGCTTCCGTCTGGATCTTTGCAAGGTTGCGAATCCAATCCTCGTTTCTTTCCGCAATCGCCTTCGCGACAGAGGGAATTGAACCGTTGATCTTTTCACCAATAAGAATCATCGTTAACCAACCTCCTGTTGTTTATTTACTACAATGATACTATATCATACCCGTTTCAAATTGGAAAGCAAATAGAATTTACCGGATTTGCAATTATTAGTTACATCCCTGCAACATAGGATTGAAATATGGAAAATCCTGTGATATCATGGTTGCAAAACAGTGAGGTGATTTCCATGGAACTGCGCCAGCTCCGGTATTTTCTTTCGGTTGCAGATACGCGCAGCTTTGTCAGCGCAGCCAACAAGCTTTTTATCTCCCGACAGGCAATCAGCAAGGCCATTTCTCAGCTGGAAAGCGAACTTCATGTTGAGCTGTTTATGCGCGACTCCAACGGTGCTTTCCTCACCCCCGCCGGCGTCCTGTTTTATGAGCGGGTTCGGGTTCTGGTGGCCGAAGCAGATAATCTCTGCGCAGATATGCAGCGCTACGGCACCCGCTTTAACCAGCACATCCGGCTCGCCTTCTCCATCGGCGTCACAGCGCTGTTCGAGCCGAAACTGCTGGAGTACCGGAGCACCCAGATGAATCTGGACATTCAGTATCAGGAATGCCCTGAAGACGTGTGCGTGCAGCTTCTCCAGGAGCATAAGGTTGACATGATTGTCACCCCGATGGTATCCAAGGATCCCATGCTTATCTGCTCCAGGCTGATGGAATCCCCGCTGGGCATTCTGCTTCAGTGGAACCATGCTCTGTCTGAGTTGACGGAAGTGGAAATGTCCGATCTTTCCTGGATCCCGCTGGCCATCCATACAGATCATTTTTCTCAGGAGCTGTGTCAGAGCTACGCTTTGCGTGTGCAATACCAGGGATACGATTTTCAGCGTCTGTTCTCTTTGGTGAAGGATGGGCTGTGCGGCCTGATTCTTCCCCAATGCTTTGCGCAGTCCCTGCCCGGCGGCGTCAAGTGGGTTCCCATTGTGGATGTCCCGCCATGGACACTCTATAAGACATACCCGAAAACAGCAGAAAGGAACCAGCTTTACAGCGCCGCACTGGATGAACTGCACCTGAACATTTTTCGGGATATCAATCAGAATGAGGTGATCGAAAATGCCTGAATTGGGGCATCTGGCATCCATGATCGAAAACGGTCAGGTCCATGATATCGATACCTGTGTCCGGTCGCTTCTGGCCGAAGGTGTAACCCCGGAAACAATTGTTGCTGAGGGGTTTATGCCCGGGTTGTACGAAGTTGGCAGAAAATTTGACCACCATGAGTGCTTTATCACCGATATGCTGATGGCTGCCCGTGGGACGAAACTGGGCTACGCCGTGATTCAGGAATGGATGGGGGCTTCCCTGCCGGTGTGCGGACACAAGGTCGTCATCGGAACCGTACAGGGAGACCTGCATGATATCGGCAAAAATCTGGTCGCCACGGCAATGCGTTCCGTGGGTCTGGAGGTCATTGATCTGGGAGTAGACGTACCGTCGGCACAATTTATCCGTGCGGCAACATCCGATTCCCAGGTAGCGCTGGTGGCAATTTCTACGCTGCTGACGACTACCATCCCCGCCATGCGGGAGACAGTAGCAGCGCTGAAACGGTGCCCTGCAGCGCCGCATATCCGGATTCTCGTTGGCGGCGCGCCCATTACCTCCCAGATCGCAAGCTCTATGGGTGCGGATGTATATACTGACACTGCATTTCAAGCGGCCAACGCCGCCCGGGATATGATTCGAGAAATGGAGGAAAACAGGTATGAAGCTGACGATTCAAGAGACGGGACGTGTCATTAACGTCACGGATGGTGCAAACCTGCTGGATGTTCTCCGGGAGCAGGGGCTCCATCCGGATGCTCCCTGCGGCGGCAGGGGCATTTGCGGGAAATGCAAGGTTTTGGTGGATGGGGTTGCGCAGCTTGCCTGTCAGACGACGGCAGACCGGGATATGACCGTTTCCCTTCCCCGGCAGGACAGCGCGCAGATCCTCACGGACGCGCGTACCGTGCAGATCCGGCCGGATGGAGCAAACAAATATGCCATTGCATTCGATCTCGGCACCACCACGGTAGTAGCCTATTTAATGAACGGCGAAACCGGTGAGCTGCTCAGTAAGACCAGCTGCATGAATCCTCAGGCCCAGTTCGGCGCGGATGTGATTTCCCGAATTCAGTATGCCATGCAGGGAAATGCGTCGGAGCTTTCCGCCTGTATCCGGGACGCGTTGTCCCATGTAACCGTCGAGGCAGCCAAACAGGCCGGTATTGCCCCTGCCGACATCACAGTCGCCAGTATTGTGGGCAACACTGCCATGCATCACCTGCTTCTGGAAATCGATCCCAAACCATTGACGGTTCCACCCTACATGCCAGCCGTATCCGAGGCGCTGTGCCTGCCGCCTCAGGGGCTGCTTCCCATCTCTCCCGCCGGCACGGTCAGAGTCCTGCCCAATATTGCGGGATTTGTGGGCGCGGATACGGTAGGCTGTCTGCTTGCCACCCGTCTGGACACCATGGAGGATCTGACGCTGATGATCGACATCGGAACCAACGGCGAGATGGTGCTGGGGAATAAAAAGCGCCGGATTGCCTGCTCCACCGCCGCCGGTCCCGCTTTTGAAGGCGCGAAAATCGAATGCGGCATGCGCGGCGCCCCCGGCGCGATTGACCACGTTTCGGTAAGCGGTGGGGCGCTCAGCTTCCATGTCATCGGCGACGGCGAAGCAATTGGTCTTTGCGGCTCGGGTCTGCTGGATCTGATTACCGCGTTGCTGGAAACCGGAGAAATCAGCGAAAGCGGCCGGATGGAAAGCGGCGACGTGTTCCATCTGGATGGCACTAAAGTTTACCTGACCCAAAAAGATGTGCGGGAAGTGCAGCTGGCGAAGGCCGCCATCCGCGCAGGCATCGAGCTGATGTGCCGCGCCATGCAGGTCCAGGTCAGCGATATCCGTCAGGTACTGCTGGCAGGCGCGTTCGGCAACTATCTGGATCCCCAGTCCGCCTGCGCCATCGGTATGATTCCTCCAGTGCTCCATGACCGAATTTATCCCATTGGAAATGCAGCCGGCGAAGGCGCACGGCTGGCAGCTTTAAGCGCCGACGAGTACGCTTACAGCAAAAAACTGGCATCCGAAACAGAATTTCTGGAGCTGGCATCCATGCCCGAATTTAATGATTGCTACGTTGACTGTCTTTGCTTCGAGGAGGAATAACCATGGATTACGCACAGATCGCACAAATGGCAGCGGAAGTGGGCTTCACCCATGTGGCGCCGCTGGATCCCAACACGCTGAACCTGAAACCGGAGGTCAGGCAGATGTGCGAAGCCAATTCCTGCGGGCAGTATGGAAAACGCTGGAGCTGCCCTCCCGGCTGCGGAACGCTGGAAGCCTGTATTGAGCGGGTCTCCCACTTCAATCGCGGCATTCTCGTTCAGACCGTAGGAGAACTGGAGGATGAGCTGGACGGTGAAGGGATGATCGAAACAGAGCATCTGCACAAAGATAATTTCCTGAGACTGAACGAACAGCTCCGAAAGCAGCATGCAGACGTTCTGGCGTTGGGCGCCGGGTGCTGTACGCTGTGTAAAACCTGTACTTATCCGGAGGAACCCTGCAGGTTTCCCAATAAGCAGATTTCCTCCATGGAGGCTTACGGCCTGGTGGTTCTGGATGTGTGCAAGGCAAATCAGCTTCCTTATTATTACGGAAAATGCACCATATCCTATACAGGCTGTTTTCTCTTCAATGAATAAAAAAGCGGGCGCTGACGCGCCCGCTTTTCCTATGGAGATTAGAAGTAACGCTTGCTGGCCAGATCGATCTGACGGGTAGTCTCCTCGTAAACGCCGGGGAAGGTGGACATAGCCAGGCCCTGAGAAGCGCCGGGGATGAAGTAGAGCTTGCCGCACTCACGGCAGGCACGGTCAACTTCTCTTGCCACATCGTCAACCGTCCAACCGGGATGATCGATGGTAGCGCTGTCGATACCGCCCATGAAGGTGATCTTTCCACCATACTGCTTAATCAGTTCGGGGATGTTGTTGGTGGTCATAACGCCCTGCCAGATGTCGATGCCCATATCAATCATATCGGGCACCAGCGTGGCGGCATAGGAGTCGGAGTGATGAATGACCAGTTCCACGCCGTGGGACTTATAGTAGCCGTAGACCTTCTCATAAGCGGGCTTCAGGAACTCGCGGAACATGGCAGGAGACAGGAAGGTGGACTGCTGGCTGCCCCAGTCATCATGATGGAACACGGCATCAGGCTTGATGTACTTGCAGATTTCAGATGCCAGATCCAGCTCGAACTGAGTCAGCACATCGATGATCTCGTGCATCTCGTCGGGATACTCGTAGAACGCCATCAGGCAGTTCTGGATTTCCATCAGATAATGGCACTGCTCAAAGATACCGGGAATGACAGCGGAAGTGACAAAGTACTCGTTGCGGTCAACCTTCTCAGCAGCCTCGATGAAGGGCTCCCAGACCTGTGCGTCATAAATGACCTGAGGAACCTTCAGATACTTCTGCCACTCCTCAACGTCCTTGATGACAATCTTCTCGGGGGTGTGAACCGGGAATGCACCGGGCGTTCCAATGGGCCAGGAACGGGTGACGCCCCAGGCGTTGACCACATTGTGCTCACCCAGCTTGGGCGAGGGATTGTGGATCGAGAAGCCGTTGGGAACCTGCATGGCAAACGCCTCGTACTGGTTTACAAAACGGTCAGGATTTCCGCCATGAATTGTTTCCAGAAGGTTCTGTCGCTTGGTTAACATAATATATTACCTCCATAGTTTTCTTATTTGCATCCATCCCATTGGGGGATATGCAGTCCAAATTCATTTGACACCAGGGACCGCGCCTGTCCCTCGTCAGATACTGTACGCGATGCGGTAACACCGCAACGGAACGTGGTATAAGTATCCCCTACAAAGGAGATCCAGCCATCCGGCCTGCAAAGATACAGGATTCTCTTCTGAACAAAGGGAGAATGCCTGTGGTTTGCATAGTAGCCATTCAGTAGCGCGAAATCTTCATCCAGCCATAACTCGTCCCGGAATTTCAGCATTCGGGTCTGCTTGTCCCCATCCAGATGGACAATCACATAATTCCCGTCCTCCCGAAACACCCGGAAGCTTTCGTAGGTCAGGGTCTGAATATCCGGATCATCCAGGCGCAGGATGCCCTTGGGTCCCCGGCCGCCAAAGCCCACATCGCAGTACCACTTTTCGTCCCCAAACTCCACCACGATGCCCCGATGGGAAATCGGTCTCGGCTCCGGCCGTCCCATCAGAACGCGAACCCCCACCGGATAGCAGGAAAAACCGAGTTTTGTCAGCAAAAGATAGAACAGCTTATTCAACTCGAAACAATAGCCGCCACGCCTGTTGACAACAATTTTTTCATACAGCCCCTCCGGTTCCAAAGAAGGCTCCGTATGCCCTTCCGTCATCTCCAGCACCTCAAACGGCACATGCTCCAGATGCGCGCGGGTCAGCTCCATCAGCGTCTGGGGTGTCAGCGCCTGCGGATACGCTGCGCCGATACGCGATAAATACCGCTGGATGTCAAAATCAAAATTACTCATAATCATAGCCTTTCGCAATGTTTATCCCGGAAAAACCAGGCACACGGCAGTGATAAAATGCTCGCGTATTCTGCATGTTTTCTGTAAGCAGAACCCGGATATTGATCGCTGGGAAGCACGCATTAGAATGGAATCAGGCAACCATGCCCGCAGGGAACAGCAGCACGGCAAACACACCGGCTACCAGAATAGACAGGATCATGCGTTCCAGCCAGATCAGCATAATATGGCTGAATTTCACGGGCACATCTGTGGCCATGAGGCAGGGCACAAAGCTCGCCAGGAAGATGATGGAGCTGACCGGCAGAACCGCCAGCATGAAACGCAGACGCATGCTCCAGCTGCCCACTGCAACCAGCAGAGCGGGAACGGTAACCTCAACCAGAGAGATCACGGAGCCGGTAGAGGCAATGGCCAATTCCTCTCCACGGAAGCCGAAGAGCATGAATAGCGGGCGGAACACATAACCAAGCCATTCAACCAACGGTGTAAAGGAATACAGCACAACGCCGAAGGTGGCGAAGAATGCGGTGCCGGAAGCAACCGTTCCAAGAACGCCGATGGTTTCTTTCATGATGTAGGCAATGCGCTTGCCCAGATGTGCCTGAGCCTGGGTCTGATTCAGGCCCTCACGAAGGGCACTGCGCAACAGATTCTTTTTAATGGGCTGCTCAGGGTCAGGCGTGACACCTTCATAATAGTTATCCGGAACACGGCTCAGCGGCGGGATCCGCACGCCAACCAAGGTGACCAGCAGGGTGACCAAAAATGCGATCCAGAAGTACAGGTTCCAATAGCTCTTACCCCACAGGCTGGCATTGGTCAGGCCGCTGATGTTTGCCAGAGCCAGCAGGAAGCCCACGGACACGGTGGACATGCTGGTGCCGATCACCACGGCTTCCCGTTCCGTCATACGCCCCTGCTTGTACTGGTCATTGATGGCAATGTGACCCACAGAGAAGTTGCCCAGGAATGCGGACACCATGATCACAGCAGCACGGCCGGGAAGCTTGAAAACCGGGCGCATGATGGAACGCACCAGAACGCCCACAAATTCCACCAGACCGTAGTCCACCAGCAGGGGCAGGAACAGAGACGCTGCGGGGATGCTGATGCAGATGGTGACCAGAATGTTATCCATGATAAACGTTCCGATGCTCTTTCCACCCAGAGAATCCACGCCGTCAAAGAACCAGGCCATCCAGGCAGGATGAACGCCAAAGTAAATGTTTACGACCAGGAAGGACAGAAGAATAAAGCCGATGATCTTAAATACAGCAAAAGCTGCGGCAACCTTGGTCGTGTGCCAGAACTTACCCGGCCGCAGAACAAACAAATCCACAATGCTGTAGACACCGATGGCCCAGACTACGAAAGGCATCGCCTTGAAATTGCCGGTGTACAGCGCCGCCTTCAGGAAGTTCGTAAAGTGAGATACCAGCACGTTGGACTGCGCCGCCACCTTTCCCCACTGCCATGCACCGATGGCAAACTGGTACTCCGGCAGGCGGAAATTCACAAAAAATGCGAACACACCAAAGGCTGAGAAGAGTATAAAGCGAATCCATGTCTTGACCGAATATCCAGAAACCGTTTTCATTGCTTTGTCCTGCCTTTCTGTTGGATACATCATTCTTGATTTCTCAAACATAAGGACTGCTCACGCAGCCAGTCAGTTGCGCTTTCCCGGATTTTTTTGTGCAATTTGGATAAGCCAATAATACATTATCGAAAATGCTCTTGTCAAATAGAACCTGATATTTGTTATAATTTCCTTATTTTGTTTATTTCCGCCTATTGCTTTTCCTCATTTTTTAGGATAGAATAATTATCAGAAATTGACACAACCCCGGGAGGTTCCGCCATGAAAACAGAATGGAATTCCACTGACAGCTGCATGACGCTCAGTATGCAGATGATTGCCGATCCTTTGGAGGAGATGCTTTGGGATTTTACCCTGCAAGCCAAAGGCGACACCCCCACCCTGCGGTGCTGTCAGGTGTATTGTGGACAAACCGTCCTGCGCATCGACACCCTGTATCTGATTCCGGAGGGTTTGAGCGACGGCTTTCCCGCAGATATCTACCGGTATATCGCTTTCGATGACCTGCGCGGCGCCGCGCCCCATATCCGCAATCTCCACCGGCCAATCTTTGAGGTGATGAACGAGGTTGTCGCCATTTTCCAGCGATATCACGATTTTGAAGCGCAGCTCAATCAGATCGTCACCGAAGGCGGCACGCTGGTGGACCTGTGTCGCGCGGGAAGCGCCTTTTTTCAAAACCCAATCTACATCCACGACAATATGTTTTCCGTGATTGCCCTTTCGTCCAAGGTCGAAGGTATGCTCCAATTTGAGTACAACGAGCGAACCGGAAAGCTATACATCCCGCTCTGGCTGATCAACGAGTTCAAATACGACGAAAACTACCAGAAGACCCTGGAATTCCGCACTGCCGCCATCTGGGACAATGAGCAGTATCCTTACACCATGCGCAGTCTCTATGTCAACCTGTACAGCGGAAACGTATACTGCGGCAGAATGCTGATCAACGAAATCGGCGCGCCACTGCTTCCCGGCCAGCACCAGGCAGCGGAATACCTGGCGCGGTATGCCGTAAAGCTGATACAGCGGGATGAAATGGATTCCAATCATCGCTACTGGGGTCTGGAAGATACATTCATCGATCTGCTGTCCGGAGTTGCCGTGGACGACAGGGACCTAATGACCACCTTAAATGTTCTCAACTGGAGTTCCACGGATTCCTACCTGTGCATAAAAATCCGGAATCAGAGCGAAGCGCTGTCTGTCCGGTCGGATACCGCGCTGAACAACACCCTTTCCTCCCAAATTCAGGGGTACTTCAGCTTCAGTTATCAAAAAATGCTGTGTGTGGTGATCAACCAGTCCCAGCCAGGCACGGATCTGAACACTCTGCGGGGAATTCTGGCACCACTGGTGCGGGACAGCTGCATGTATGTGGGCATTTCCAATCCCGTGGAAAACATACACGCCATCCATGAGGGATTTCGCCAGGCGGACATTGCGCTTCAATACATCACAGAGGAGAACAGCAGCCAGTGGATTGTCCCCTTTGCCGAGTGCGCCGTTCACTACATTTGTGGCCGCGCTGCCCAGGAGATCCCCGTGGGAATGCTGGCAGACCACTCTCTGCTCACCATCCTGCACTACGACAAGAAAAATGATACCCAGTATTATAACACCCTGCGGGCATACCTGATCAATGAGCGAAACATTCCAAAGACCTCCAGCGCGCTGATCATTCACCGCACCACGCTGACCTACCGTCTGCAAAAGATTCATGAGCTTTTCAATCTGAACCTGGATGACCCCTATCAGCGGTTATATCTTCTGCTGTCGTTTTTCCTGCTGGACATCAACGAATACAACCAATAAAACACGCCGCAGGCAAAAAGCCTGCGGCGTTGACCATATTTTCAGTGGTTTTCTTCCTGCTTCTGCAATACCAGCAGTTCCTTCAGCAGCGCAAACTGCTTTTTCAGCTCCTTTACCAGGGGAATCATACCGGAGAGGATGATCAGCAGGGCAAACGCAGTCAGTCCCAAGGCCACCGGCACAGCCCCTGCACGCACCACGGCGACTGTCAGCAGCACACCGGCAGCGACGCGCATGACAACGGCTTTCAGCAGGGTTCGGATTGCCTTGCGGCAGCGCTCCTCCCGGTCATAGGGATCCATGTCCCCAGACGGCTCCGGAAAAAAATCCTGTTCTTCCATCAGCGCGCCACGAAGCCGACCTTTTTGTAAACCTTGCGCAGGGTTTTCTCCGCCACAAAGCTTGCCTTCTCCGCACCGCTGCGGTAGACGCTTTCCAGATACGCCTTATCCTTCATCAGGCGGGTGGCCTCCTCCCGGATGGGACGCAGGTGCTCGATGACAGCATCGCCTACCACCGGCTTGAACTTGCCATAGCCGCAGCCGGCAAATTCTTCTTCGATCTGGGCATAAGTTTTGCCGGTGACGGCGGAATAAACGCTCATCAGGTTGGCAACGCCGGGCTTGTTTTCCGGATCGAAGCGGACGCAATTCTCCGTATCGGAATCGGTAATGGCCCGCTTGAACTTCCGCTGGATATCCTCGGGCTTTTCCATCAGGAATACACAGCCCTCGGGAATGGACTTTGACATCTTAGTGTCCGGGGCGTTCAGGCTCATAATCCGGGCGCCGGTTTCGGGAATGTAAGGCTCCGGGATTTTGAACACGTCGCCATAGATGCCGTTGAACCGCTTGGCAACGTCCCGGGTCAGCTCACAGTGCTGCTTCTGGTCATGTCCCACAGGCACCAGATCCGGCTGGTACAGCAGGATGTCCGCCGCCATCAGGGCCGGATAGGTGAACAGACCGCCGTTGACATTTTCCGCGTGCTTGGCAGCCTTATCCTTAAACTGGGTCATCCGGGACAGCTCGCCGAACATGGTATAGCAGTTCAGCACCCAGCCCAGCTCCGCGTGCTGGTGGACATGGCTCTGAATAAACAGGGTATTCTTCTCCGGGTCCAGACCGCAGGCGATATACTGGGCAAGCTGCTCCAGCGTCCGGCGGCGCAGATCGGCAGGTGTCTGGCGCACCGTAATGGTGTGCAGATCCGCCATGAAATAGAAACACTCATAGGTATCTGACCGGGCGCTCCAGTTTTTGATAGCGCCCAGATAATTGCCAAGATGCAGATCGCCGGAGGGCTGAATGCCGGACAGCATCCGCTTCTTCGGTGCGGCGGTATCCGTAAGAACTTCACTCATAGGATTCACGTTCCTTTGTCATAGTATTGTTTCGCCCATTCTACCACAAAGCGTACCGTTTCGCAAGGGCTTGATTTGTGAAATGAAAATAATCCCCCGGAATTGATTTCTATTTTCCGATATGATATAATGCGCGAGAGACTATAAGGAAAAAGAGGTATGTTACTATGGATTATCAGGCACTGGCGGAGCTTCTGTTCCCCGACGTAACGGAAACCCCGGAGTCTCTGGAAGAAAAGTATCCCCCCCGGCAGGTGCCGGAGGGCGCAGTTGTCACCCGGATGGCACCCTCCCCCACCGGTTTTGTCCATCTGGGCAATCTGGTGCAGGGTCTGACCTCTGAGCGGATGGCCCATCAGAGCGGCGGCGTTCTGTTCCTGCGGGTGGAGGATACCGACGCCAAGCGGGAAGTTCCCGGCGCGGTGGAGGTGCTCATCGATACCCTGAAGCACTATGGCATCCACTTTGATGAAGGCGCTACCATGGACGGCGACAACGGCGTGTACGGCCCCTACCGCCAGCGTCAGCGGGCAAGTCTTTACCATGTCTACGCCAAGAAGCTGGTTGCCCAGGGCATGGCCTATCCCTGCTTCTGCACCGAGGAGCAGCTGGCTGCCATGCGGGAGCAGCAGGAGGCCAATAAGGAGACCACCGGCTACTATGGCAAGTACGCCATGTGGCGTGACCGCTCCATGGAGGAGATTCAGGAGCAGCTTTCTGCCGGAAATCCCTGGGTACTGCGGTTCCGTTCCACCGGCTCCATCGAAAATCAGTTCAAATTCGACGATCTGGTAAAGGGTAAGCTGACCATTACGGAAAACGATGTAGACCACGTTCTGCTGAAGTCCGACGGAATCCCCACCTACCACTTTGCTCACGCCGTGGACGATCATCTCATGCGCACCACCCACGTTGTCCGGGGCGACGAGTGGCTGCCCACCCTGCCCTTCCA
>JBJDYL010000085.1:0-23270 GCA_051867285.1 Faecousia sp.
CGTCCACCTTGAACCAGCAGGCCTTGTTGCCGGTCTGCACTTCCACGTCAGCCAGCAGCTTGTCAATCCACTTTCTGGCCTGGGTGAAGTTGTCAACTTTCACGGCCTTGACAGTCGCGCCCTCGAAGGGGCCGAAGCCGCAGCCCTGCACCTCGGCGGTGATGTCGGCGATTTCCAGATCGATCCGCAGGTCGGGCTTGTCGGAGCCGTAGCGCTCCATGGCCTCGTTGAAGGGGATGTGGCGGAAGGGCGCCTGAGAGACCCGCTTGTACTTGCCGAACTTCTGGAATACGGGCCGCAGCACATCCTCCAGGGTGCTCAGCACGTCCTCCTGGGTGGCGAAGGCCATCTCCATATCCAGCTGGTAGAACTCGCCGGGGGTGCGGTCGGCCCGGGCGTCCTCGTCCCGGAAGCAGGGGGCGATCTGGAAATAGCGGTCAAAGCCGGAGGTCATCAGCAGCTGCTTGAACTGCTGGGGCGCCTGAGGCAGAGCATAGAACTTGCCGGGGTGATTCCGGGCGGGCACCAGATAGTCACGGGCACCCTCGGGGGAGGAAGCGGTGAGGATGGGGGTGGTGATCTCCAGGAAGCCCTTCTCGGTCATCAGGCGGCGCAACTCAGCCACCACCTGGCAGCGCAGTACGATGTTGCTCTTGACGGCGGGATTGCGCAGGTCCAGGAAGCGGTATTTCAGTCTGGTGTTCTCATCCGCGTCCTTACTCTTGTTAATTTCAAAGGGCAGCTGGTTGTGGATACACTTGCCCAGCACCTCGATCTTTTCGGGAACCACTTCGATTTCACCGGTGGGAAGCTTGGGATTCTTGCTCTCCCGCTCCCGGACGACGCCGGTGACGGACAGGGTGGATTCCTTATTGATGGGCTTAATGACGCGCATCATTTCCTCGTTCTCAATGACCACCTGCGTGGTGCCATAGTAGTCCCGCAGCACGCAGAAAGCAAAATTAGAGCCAACCTCCCGGACATTTTCCAGCCAGCCGACAATGGTAACGGCCTTGCCCGCGTCGGAAAGACGCAGTTCGCCGCAATTATGTGTTCTGGATTGCATCATAGAAAAGATCCTCTCTTGTCTGTAGTTTAACCAACACATTATTTCACAAACTGTGGGAAAAGTCAATCAATATGGAGAAAAATGAGGGTATAAAACAAAAATGTCATTGCGAACCAGTCCGCAGACTGGTGTGGCAATCTCCTTCGTTCAGCGGAATACAGCATTGTTTCTGCTCTGAAAAGTTTGGGGGATTGTCACGTGGCCCTTTGGGCTCCTCGCAATGACCAGTTATTAGAATCAATCGGCTTCCGCATCAAGGGCTTCCAGATTCTTTTCCAGATATACCTTCTGCACTGCGGCGACGATGCAGGTGTACAGCAGCCGCTTTTCGTCGGAGCTGCTTTCCGGGAACATATCCACCGTGTCTGACAGTTCAAAGGTGAAGGCCAGCAGGCTTTCATATTCCTCTACGAAATAATCATAGGCCTGACTCAGCAGATAGGTTTGCTGCTGCAGGCGGATGAATACTGCCAGTGCATCCAGCGACAGCACGCTTTTTGCGATAGCAATGAAAATCAGATAGGCAATCTGATCCCGGCTGTACTGCTTCTTTACCGGGCTGGCAATCAGCCCCTTTTTGACGTAGTTGCTGATCATGGAACTGGTCAGCGTCGTTTCTCCCAGAGGTGCCAGACAGCCGCCGATATATTTGGTTGCTTGCTCCAGATACAGCCCCACATCCGGAATCTCGTGGTATCTGGGCAGGTGAAAATCCCGGAAGGACTCCGCGATGCGCTGTTTGGTTTCCTGTTTCATCTTCATCACCATGGGGTATTATAGCGAAGAAAACCTGAAATGTCAATATACGAAAACTTATTTTAAGATTCTCTTGACATTGTATAAAGTTATTGATACAATCAATAAAGGTTATTAAAAAACCGATGAATAGAGATGGCGAGGCATGACCATGAATTTTAGAATTGTAACAGACTCTTCCTCCAATGTATTGACCCGTCCCGGCGAGAATTACGCCTGTGTTCCCCTGAAAATTGTGGCGGGGAAGGAATATGCGGATGTTCCCGGCCTGAGCGTGACGCAGATGGTGGAGGATCTGAAAACCTATAAAGGAAAAACCGGCTCCTCCTGCCCCAACGTGGGCGAGTGGCTGGAAGCCTTCGGCGATGCGGAGTATGTATTCGGCATCACCATTACCAAGCACCTGTCCGGCAGCTACAATGCTGCCCGTCAGGCGGCGGATGCCTATATGGAGGAGCATCCCGGCCGGCGGGTGTACCTGTTCGATTCCCTGTCCGCAGGCCCGGAACTGATGATGATTGCTGACAAGATCCGGCAGTGTGAGGCAGAAGGCGACGATTTCGACACCACCGTGGCGAAGGTGCTGGACTACCACAACCACGCCCACACGGTTTTCTGCGCGGAATCCGTGAATAATCTGGCTCACAACGGGCGAATCCCTCTGGCCGTGGCCAAGCTGGCAGGTATGCTGGGCATTCGGATCATCGGCGAGGCGCAGGGAGGCCAGATCGTGGCAGTTCATAAGCCCCGGGGCGCCAAAAAGGCGGTAAACGCCATGGCGCAGGTCGTTCGGGAGCGAGGGTTTCAGGACGGCGGCCTGATTCGCATTTCCCACTGCTTTGCGGAGGATCAGGCACAGGAATTTATGTCGCTGGTGCGGCAGGAGTTCCCCCATGCCCGGTTCCTGCTGGAGCCTACCAGTGCCCTGTGTAGCTACTATGTGGAGGAGCACGGTTATATCGTTGGCTTTGAGGGCGCGTTCAACGCCCATAATGACAATTCCAAGTTTTAACCGCCATGTCCGATAGAGAAGAGAAATTTGAAAAAATGCTTGCCTTTGTACAGCAGAAGTATTCCGATACCGTTGCGAAAATGGAAGTGCTGAAAGCAGAAAACAAAACCAAATCGGCTACCTTTCGCCAGCTTATGGGCGACAAACTGACGTACCAGAACATTCTGACGCTGTACAAATTATACGGGCTACTTGACGAATAAGGGCAATACGCCGGCGTGAACCGAAGTGCGGTCACGCCGGCGTTCTGTATTTTCTGCGGAAAAACGCCATAATTCCGCCCGGAATACCGGTGGAAAAACCGATCCCGGTGTGCTATAATCATCGGAAATGACAGACAATGGAGGTACGCTATGCTGCCGGAAGCGTTTCTACAGCGAATGCAGGCCCAGCTGGGGCAGGAATACGGACAATTTTTGGAAAGTCTGGAGCGCCTCCGGGCGGTGGCGCTGCGGTTTAACCCATTGAAGGGGGAACGCCCCGCGCTGCCCTTTGCCGGGGCGGCGGTGCCCTGGGAGCCGCAGGGTGTTTATTATGATCCCGACGCACGCCCTGGACTGCACGTTTACCACGAAGCGGGCGTATACTACCTACAGGAGGCCAGTGCAATGGCGCCGGTGGCGCTGCTGGATCCCCAGCCCGGCGAGAAGGTCTGTGATTTGTGCGCCGCCCCCGGCGGCAAAACCACCCAGATTGCCGGACGGATGCTGGGGCAGGGCTTCCTGCTGTGCAACGAGATCAATCCAAAACGGGCAAAAATTCTCTCCCGGAATATCGAGCGCATGGCGGTGCCCAATGCGCTGGTGACAAACGAACACCCGGAAACGCTGGCAAAGCGGTTTCCCGGTTTCTTTGACCGGGTTCTGGTGGACGCTCCCTGCTCCGGAGAGGGAATGTTCCGCAAGGAAGAGGCCGCCGTCACCGACTGGAGTCCGGAGACGGTGCAGATGTGCGCCCGCCGTCAGGGGGAGATTCTGAACAGCGCGGCCCGGCTGGTGCGTCCGGGGGGACGGCTGGTGTATTCCACCTGCACCTTCGCTCCCGAGGAGGACGAGGACGCAGTTGCCGCCTTTTTGGAAGCCCACCCGGAATTTACGCCGGAGCCGGTGGAGGCTCCCTGGTTTTCTGCCGGGGAAAACGCCAGCTATCGGATGTGGCCCCACAAACTGCTGGGGGAAGGCCATTTCGCGGCAGTTTTGCGGAAACGGGACGGTGAAACCGGGGAAATCCCGGAAACAAAGGATGAGAAACTGCCAAAACAGTGGGAGGGCTTTGCCCGGGAGCTGGGCATTGCGCTGCCGGAGGGCAAGGCGGTGACCTTTGGACAGAGCCTGTTCTGGGCCCCCGAGGAAATGCCGGATATCCAGCGCCTGAAGGTGCTGCGCCCCGGTCTGGAGCTGGGCACGGTGAAAAAAGACCGGTTCGAGCCGGCTCACGCCCTGGCGCTGTGGCTGGGCAGCTGCGCCAGTATCCAGAATTACGCCGGGGATTCGGAAGAAATCAAAGCGTTTCTCCACGGCGACGTGGTGCCATCCCGGGTAAAGGGCTGGTGCCTGGTCTGCGCCGACGGCTACTCCATCGGCTGGGGCAAAGGAGACGGAAACGTGCTGAAAAATCACTATCCGAAGGGTCTGCGCCGGTAGCAGCCGCGCAGAAAATATGGGACTTTACATAATCTTTATAGTATGATATACTAATATAGCCCGTGTGTGGGCATTTTCTGAAACTATCACAAGGAGAGGGTATCCTTGGCAAGATATGAAATCCATGGCGGCAAACCGCTGAACGGAACCGTGACCATCAGCGGTGCGAAAAACGCGGCGGTGGCGATTTTGCCGGCGGCGCTGCTGGTCAGCGGCAAATGCCGCATCGAAAATGTGCCCGATATTTCCGATGTCCGGATTCTGCTGGACATTCTGGAGGGAATGGGCGCGAAGATCGAACTGCCGGAAGCGAACGTGGTGGAAATCGACTGCTCCGGCGTTACCTGCTCCGAACCGGATGGGGAGCTGGTCCGCAGGATGCGAGCCAGCTACTATCTGATGGGCGCGCTGCTGGGGCGTTTCGGCAAATCCCGGGTGGCGCTGCCCGGCGGCTGCAATTTTGCGTCCCGCCCCATTGACCAGCACATCAAGGGATTTGAGGCGCTGGGCGCGGTGGTGGACGAAACCGAAGAATATGTGGCGCTGGAGCCCTGTGAGGAGGGCCTCCACGGCAACCGGGTGAGTCTGGACATGGCCTCTGTGGGCGCGACGGTGAATATCATGCTGGCGGCGTCTCTGATCCCGGGGCAGACCATCATCGAAACGGCTGCAAAAGAGCCGCATATCGTGGACTTAGCAAACTTTTTGAATACCATGGGCGCGCGGATTACCGGCGCCGGCACCGATACCATCAAGATCAAAGGCGTTAACTCCCTGAAGGGCGGCACCTATGCCATCATCCCCGACCAGATTGAGGCGGGCACCTACATGGCGGCGGTGACGGCGGCAGGCGGCAATGTGCTGGTGCGGAACGTGATCCCGAAGCACATGGAGTGCATCACCTCCAAATTGCAGGAAATGGGCGCGCGGATCATCAATTACGACGATGCCATCCGGGTGATCCGTACCGGGCCTCTGCGCAAGTCCACGGTAAAGACCCGCCCCTATCCCGGCTTTCCCACGGATATGCAGGCGCAGGTCTGCGTGTGCATGGCGCTGGCAAACGGCGTCAGCCGTCTGACGGAAAGCGTCTACGAAACCCGGTTCTTCGGCTACTGCACGGAGTTGGAGAGCATGGGCGCGAACATCCGGATCAGCGGAAAAACCGCTACGGTCACCGGCGTGGAGAAGCTCCGGGGCGCGGAGGTGTTCGCCCACGATCTGCGGGCGGGCGCGGCGCTGGTGATTGCGGGACTGGCGGCAGAGGGTGTGACCAACGTGGAGCACATTCACTTCATTGAGCGGGGCTATGAAAACCTGGTGAGCAAGCTTACGGCCCTGGGTGCGGATATCCGCCGTCTCGAGGATTAAAACCGCTGTATTTCGGAAAACTATCATAGGGCGGGGGCTTGCCCCCGCCTTTTCTGAAGCAAAGGGGAGCTTTACCATGCAGGAACAGTTTTTACGGACGGAGATGCTGCTGGGCACGCAGGCGCTTACCCGGCTGCAAAAGGCGCGGGTGGCGGTGTTCGGCCTGGGCGGCGTGGGCGGCTATACGGTGGAAGCGCTGGCAAGAAGCGGCGTAGGAAGCCTTGACCTGATTGACAGCGATACCATCAGCATTTCCAACCTGAACCGGCAGATTCTTGCCACCCATTCCACAGTGGGAATGCGCAAGGTGGACGCTGCCCGGCAGCGCATACTGGACATCAATCCGGACTGCACCGTAAAAACCTATCCCATTTTTTACACCCCGGAAACGGCTGACCAGTTTGATTTTACCCAGTATGACTACATTGTGGATGCCATCGATACCGTCACCGGGAAGCTGGCGCTGGTGGAGCATGCCCAAGCCGCTGGAACGCCCATCATCTGCTGCATGGGTACCGGCAACAAGCTGGATGCCTCCGCGTTTCAGGTTGCCGATATTTCCAAGACCTCCATGTGCCCGCTGGCCCGGGTCATGCGCAGGGAACTTATCAAACGGGGCATCCGCCATCTGAAGGTGGTCTATTCTCAGGAGGAAGCGTTGACGCCCACCGGTTGGGAGGAAGAGGCCGCTGCGCTGGGCAAGCGGCAGATTCCCGGCAGCGTAGCTTTCGTCCCCGGTGCGGCGGGTCTGCTGCTGGCTGGGGAGGTTATCCGCACGCTGGCGGCTGGGGACAAAGCTCCGATATAGAAATTCTTTGTCAAAACCAGGCGGGTTTTGTGCCATATTGTCTGTTGACAATATGGCGCTTTCCATGCTATAATCCAAAAGATAAATACAGCGGCTCGCCGCCACTACCGTCTTGCCGCTTCCGGCAGGACATTTTTTTAGGCGGCAGCTGCGTTAGAAGAGGAAAGGAGACATTTATGACTGCGATTACCAAGGCAAAATGTTATACTTCTTCCCTGATGCCCCAGTTCGCGGAATGTGTCGGCGCTTCCATTGCCGGTTCCGCGCTTTCCGTGTTGGATTCTTCCCGATATGTTGTTTTCCCCGGCTTTTGTGATGTGCATGTGCATTTCAGAGAGCCGGGATTTTCTTATAAAGAGACAATTGCATCGGGAAGCCGGGCTTCCGCCCGGGGCGGCTACACAGCGGTGTGTACCATGCCCAACCTGAATCCGGTGCCGGACAGCGTGGAGACCCTGAACGTCCAGCTGGACAAAATCCGGGAAACCGCCTGCATCCATGTCTATCCCTATGGTGCGATCACCGTGGGCGAAAAGGGGGAGACGCTGGCAGATCTGGGTGGCATGGCGCCCAATGTGCCGGGCTTCTCCGACGACGGCCGGGGCGTTCAGTCTGAGGAGATGATGCGCACTGCCATGCTGGCAGCCAAAGCGCTGGGCAAGCCCATTGTTGCCCACTGTGAGGACAATACGCTTCTTCACGGCGGCTATATCCACGACGGCGCTTATGCCAAAGCCCATGGGCACCGGGGTATCTGCTCCGAAAGCGAGTGGGGGCAGATTGCGCGGGATCTGGAGCTGGTGCGTCAGACCGGGGCAGCCTACCATGTGTGCCACATTTCCACAAAGGAAAGCGTAGACTTAATCCGCAAGGCTAAGGCAGAAGGGTTGGACGTGACCTGCGAAACCGGCCCCCACTACCTGGTCATGGACGATACCATGCTGCAGGAAGAGGGCAGATTCAAAATGAATCCCCCGCTGCGCAGTCCGGAGGACCGGGAAGCCCTGGTGCAGGGAATTCTGGATGGCACCATCGACATGATTGCCACCGACCACGCCCCCCATTCCGCAGAGGAAAAGGCAAAGGGGCTGGAAAAGAGCGCCTTCGGCGTGGTGGGAATTGAAACGGCGTTCCCGATTTTGTATACCTATCTGGTAAAGCCGGGCATTCTGACTATGGAAAAATTGGTTCAGCTTCTGTGCGACAATCCCAGACGGCGGTTTGGTCTCCCGCTGGAATGCGACTATTCCATCTGGGATCTGGAAGCGGAAGAAACCGTTGACCCGGCACAGTTCCTGTCCATGGGGAAAGCAACGCCCTTTGCAGGCTGGAAGGTTTTCGGAAAGTGCATGGCGACGGTCTGCGGCGGCGAGATCGTCTATCAGGCATAAGAAGTATTAAAAACTCAGAAATACCATTCTGATTACACATATTTTGGAGGATATGAAAAATGGCAAAGAGAACGGATATCAAGAAGATTCTGATTATCGGATCAGGCCCCATCGTCATTGGTCAGGCGGCGGAGTTTGACTACGCCGGTACCCAGGCCTGTCTGGCGCTGAAGGAAGAGGGCTATGAGGTTGTGCTGTGCAACTCCAACCCTGCCACCATTATGACGGACACTATCATCGCCGATAAGGTGTACATGGAGCCGCTGACCCTGGAATACGTTGCCAAGATCATCCGCTATGAGCGTCCCGACGCCATTATCCCCGGCATCGGCGGCCAGACCGGCCTGAACCTGGCCATGCAGCTGGAGCAGAAGGGCATTCTGAAAGAGTGCCGGGTCAAGCTGCTGGGAACCCCCAGCTCCTCCATCGAGCGGGCAGAGGACCGGGAGCTGTTCAAGGAGATGTGCCTGTCCATCGGCGAGCCGGTCATCCCCTCCGAGATCACCTACTCCATCGAGGAAGCCAAGGCCGCAGCTCTGCGCATTGGCTATCCCGTCGTTCTGCGGCCTGCCTTTACGCTGGGCGGCACCGGCGGCGGCTTTGCCTACAATGAAGAAGAGCTGGTGGAGATCGGCCTGAACGCCTTTACCCTGTCTCCTGTCCATCAGGTGCTGGTGGAGAAGTCTGTCAAGGGCTACAAGGAGATCGAGTTCGAGGTCATGCGGGACTCCAATGACCATGCCATCACCATCTGCGGCATGGAGAACATCGACCCCGTAGGCGTCCACACCGGCGACTCTCTGGTGGTGGCTCCCATCATGACCCTGAACGACCACGATCTGAAGATGCTCAACGACTCTGCCATCAAGATCATCAAGGAACTGAAAATCGAGGGCGGCTGCAATGTCCAGTTCGCTTTGAACCCCAATTCCTCTGAGTATTACCTCATCGAAGTCAACCCCCGCGTCTCCCGTTCCTCTGCGCTGGCCTCCAAGGCTTCCGGCTACCCCATCGCCCGGGTGACTGCGAAAATCGCCGTGGGCATGGCGCTGGAGGACATCAAGATCGCCAATACCACCGCCGCCTTCGAGCCCAGCCTGGACTACGTCATCGCCAAGCTGCCCCGGTTCCCCTTCGACAAGTTTGCCTCCGCTTCCAACGAGCTGGGCACCCAGATGAAGGCCACCGGTGAGGTCATGGGTATCGGCGCCAATCTGGAGGAAGCCCTGCTCAAGGGTATCCGCTCTCTGGAAAGCGGTGAGAACCACATCTACCATCCCAAGTTCAATGATATGTCCGTGGAGGAAATGCTGGAGTACATCAGCAAGTTCCGCTCCGACAATATCTTCGCCATCGCAGAGCTGTTCTACCACGGCGTGAGCGTGGAGAAGATCTACGAACTGACCCAGATCACGCCCTACTTCCTGAACGCCATTAAGAACATCGTGGATATGGAGGAAACCTTGAAGCTCCATGTGGGCGAGGCTGAGTGGCTGAAGAAGGCCAAGGTCATGGGCTTCTCTGATAAATATATCGCCCGGCTGTGGAAGCAGACCGAGCTGGATGTGTACAATGTCCGCAAGGCTAACAATATCTTCCCCGCCTTCCGTATGGTGGATACCTGCCACACCGGCGCATATATTCCTTACTTCTATTCCTCCTACACCGGCGCCAACGATTCCATCCTGACCCCCAAGAAGAAGATCGTGGTGCTGGGCGCAGGCCCCATCCGTATCGGTCAGGGCGTGGAATTCGACTACTCCACGGTCCATGCCGTTATGACCATCCGTAAGGCCGGTTACGAGGCGATCATCATCAACAACAACCCCGAGACCGTCTCCACCGACTACACCACCGCCGACAAGCTGTACTTTGAGCCTTTGACCCCCGAGGATGTGATGAACATCATCGAGTTTGAAAAGCCCGAGGGTGTCATTGCCTCCCTGGGCGGTCAGACCGCCATCAATCTGGCCCAGCCCCTCCACGACCGGGATGTGAAGATCATCGGCACCGACTGCGCCGCCATTGACCGGGCAGAGGACCGCAACGCCTTTGAGCAGCTGCTGAACGAGCTGAACATTCCCCGGGCCAAGGGCCGCGCCGTGACCAAGATTGAGGACGGCATCGCTGCCGCAGCGGAAATCGGCTATCCTGTGCTGGTGCGTCCTTCTTTCGTGTTGGGCGGCCGGGCTATGCAGATCGTGGCCAACGAGCGGCAGCTGCGCCACTATCTGAAGGATGCCGTGCAGATCGACGAGGACAAGCCTGTGCTGGTGGATAAGTACATTCAGGGCCGCGAGGTGGAAATTGACGCTATCTGCGACGGACGGGATGTGTTCGTCCCTGGCATCATGGAGCTGGTAGAGCGTACCGGCGTGCATTCCGGCGACTCCATCTCCGTGTATCCTCCCTTCTCTATCTCCAACAAGGTCAAGGGCATCATCCTCCAGTACGCCAAGAAGCTGGGTCTGGGCATTGGTATCGTGGGCCTGTTCAATATCCAGTTCATCGTGGACAAGGATGACAATGTATATATCATCGAGGTCAACCCCCGTTCCTCCCGTACCGTTCCCTTCCTGTCTAAGGCCACCGGCTACTCCCTGGCGGACATCGCTACTGAGGTCATTCTGGGCAAATCCCTTAAGGAGCAGGGCTTCTTCGACATCTATCCCGACGAGAAGGAACGCTGGTACGTCAAGGCGCCTGTGTTCTCCTTCAACAAGATTCGCGGTCTGGACGCTTACCTGTCCCCCGAAATGAAGTCCACCGGCGAAGCCATCGGCTACGACAAGACCATGACCCGCGCCCTGTACAAGGCCCTGCAGGCCTCCGGCATGAAGCTGCAGAACTATGGCACCGTGCTGTGCACCATTGCCGACAAGGACAAGGAGGAGGCGCTGCCCCTGATCCGCCGGTTCTACCAGCTGGGCTTCAACATTGAGGCAACCTCCGGTACTGCTGCCTTCCTGAAGGAAAACGGCATCCGTACCCACGCCCTGGCCAAGATCAGCGACGGCAGCGACGAGATCCCCAATGCTCTGCGGCAGGGACACATCGCCTACGTCATCAACACCCGGGACCCCGGCGCCAACGAAAATGACGGCATCAAGATCCGTCAGATTGCCACCGAGCACAATGTGACCCTGTTCACTGCCCTGGATACCATCAAGGTGCTGCTGGACGTGCTGGAGGAGACCACCCTGACCATCTCCACCATCGACGCCTAAGGCCCGCAGTGCGGGCGGACAATGCGTTACGAACGGGTCTATCGTCCAACGCCCATGGGTGGTCAGCTCGATTTGAAAAGCAGCGAAAAATGCCTTCCCCCGGGGGAAGGTGGCTGAGCGAAGCGAAGTCGGATGAGGAACGGCGAACACTGCCGATTTCACAAGTACCTTCGATACAAAGTAATCAGCGAACAATTCAAGCAAAATCGTAAGGGAGGGGCACTGATCCTCCCGCCCCCTACGACAGGAGGAACCATGAAACAGAGCATTTTCACCATTCTCAGCAACACGGCGCTGACGGACAGTGTATACAAAATGGTGCTGTCCGGCGATACCTCCGCCATCACTGCGCCGGGACAGTTTGTGAATATTCAGCTGACGGGAAAATTCCTGCGCCGCCCCATTTCCGTCTGCGACTACGACGAAGAAACCCTGACCATCGTCTACAAGGTGGTGGGCAAGGGCACGGAACAGATGAGCGGAATGGCAGCCGGCGAAAGCCTGGACATCCTCACCGGCCTGGGCAACGGCTACGACCTGTCCATCACCGGTGACCGTCCCGTGCTCCTGGGCGGCGGCGTGGGCGTGCCGCCTATGTACCGCCTGGCAAAGGAACTGAAGCAGCAGGGCAAGGAGGTTACGGTGATTCTGGGCTTTAACACCAAAAGCGAGATTTTCTACGAGGAAGAATTCCGCGCCCTGGGCTGCGCGGTCACTGTCACCACCGTGGACGGCAGCTACGGCAAAAAGGGCTTTGTCACCGACGCCCTGCCGGAAGGCTACACCCATTTCTGCTGCTGCGGCCCCGAGCCCATGCTGAAGGCCGTGTACCGGGCAACCACTACCTCCGGTCAGATGAGCTTTGAAGAGCGAATGGGCTGCGGCTTCGGTGCCTGCATGGGCTGCTCCTGCAAGACTCTGACGGGCAACAAGCGCATCTGCAAGGACGGCCCCGTGATGAAGAAGGAGGAGATTTTATGGGAAGCCTGAGCGTAACCTTATGCGGCATTGAGCTGGATAACCCAGTCATCCCCGCCTCCGGCACCTTCGGCTACGGCTATGAGTATGCGGAGCTGTACGATATCAACGGGCTTGGCACCTTCTCCTTCAAGGGAACCACCAAGGACGCCCGGTTTGGCAACCCTACCCCCCGGATTGCTGAGTGCACCGCCGGTATGATCAACGCGGTGGGTCTGCAGAATCCCGGCGTGGAGAAGGTGATTTCCGAGGAACTGCCCAAGCTGAAAAAATGCTTCCATAAGCCGGTCATGGCAAACGTCTCCGGCTTCTCCGTGGCGGATTACGCCTACACCTGCGAAAAGCTGGACAAGGAAGACCAGGTGGGCTGGCTGGAGGTCAACGTCAGCTGCCCCAACGTCCACGGCGGCGGCATGAGCTTCGGCACCCAGCCGGAAGCCGCGGCGGAGGTCACCCGGGCGGTGAAGGCCGTCACCAAAAAGCCGGTGATTATCAAGCTTTCACCCAATGTCACCGACATTGTCTCCATCGCCAAGGCCTGCGAGGATGCAGGTGCGGACGGCATCAGCCTGATCAACACCATGCTGGGTATGCGCATCAACCTGCGCACCCGTAAGCCCATCATTGCCAACACCATGGGCGGCTTCTCCGGCCCCGCCATCTTCCCGGTGGCGCTGCGGATGGTCTATCAGGTGGCAAAGGCGGTGAAGGTGCCCGTTATCGGCATGGGCGGCGTTTCCTCCGCGGAGGATGTGATCGAAATGATGCTGGCAGGCGCCACGGCTGTAGAGGTGGGCGCGGCTAACCTCGTAAACCCCTTCGTCTGCCGGGACATCATCCGTGAGTTACCGGAAACCATGGCAAAATACAGAATTGAAAATTTAAGTGAGATCATAGGAGGCGCACTGTAATGGGTAAGGACGTTATCGTAGCCTGCGACTTTTCTTCCGCTGAGGCTACCTTCGCATTTCTGGACAAGTTCACCGGGCGGAAGCCCTTCGTCAAGATCGGCATGGAGCTGTACTATGCCGAAGGTCCCAGCATCGTCCGGGAGATCAAGGCCCGGGGCCACAAGATTTTCCTTGATTTGAAGCTTCACGACATTCCCAACACCGTCAAGAAGGCTATGGCAGTCCTGAGCAACCTGGACGTGGACATTACCAACCTCCACGCCGCCGGTACCACCGCCATGATGCAGGCCGCCGTCGAAGGCCTGACTCGGCCCAACGGCAGTCGCCCTCTGCTGATTGCTGTGACCCAGCTGACCTCCACCGATCAGGAGGCCATGGAGCGGGATCTGATGATTCACGCCCCCATTGACGAGGTGGTTATGCACTACGCCGAAACCGCCAAGAACGCCGGTCTGGACGGCATTGTCTGCTCCCCCCTGGAAGCTGGCAAGGTGCACGACCGCTGCGGCAAGAATTTCCTCACCGTCACTCCCGGTGTCCGCTTCGCCGACGGCGACGTGGGCGATCAGAAGCGGGTCATGACTCCCGCTGCCGCCAAGGCCATCGGCTCCGACTACATCGTGGTGGGCCGTCCCATCACCGCCGCGGCCGACCCCGTGGCTGCCTACGAGCGGTGCGTGGCGGAATTTGTGGACTGAGGAAAGTGCATGGAAGAATTCCGCTATGATACCCAGCTGCTGATTGAAGGCTCTGACCTGGATGAAGATGCTATCAACGACTATTTCCGGGAGCATTTCAAAGGGGACTGCCTGCTGGCGGTTGGCGACGAGGATTTGATCAAAATCCACTTTCACACCAACGAGCCGTGGCTGGTGCTGGAGTATTGCGCCACGCTGGGAGAGATCTACGACATTGTGATTGAAGATATGGTGCGTCAGTCCAAGGGACTGCACGGATAAAGAAAGGAAACAAAATGGAAAGCTACAAGCGCGAGTTTATTCAGTTTCTGGAAAAGGCCGGGGTTCTGAAATTTGGTGACTTCACCGCCAAGTCCGGCCGGAAAATTCCCTATTTCATCAACGCCGGTATGATCAAGACCGGTGAGGAAATCGCCACCCTGGGCGAATTCTACGCCCGGGCTTACAAGGAAAAGCTGGGCGACAAGAAAACCGTCCTCTATGGCCCTGCCTACAAGGGCATTTCCATCGCCGTGTCCGCTGCTGTTGCTTTGAGCAAAAACGGCTTGAACGTGCCCTTCTTCTTCAACCGCAAGGAAGTGAAGGATCACGGTGAGGGCGGCGTGTTCGTGGGCTATGTGCCCCAGCCTGGTGAGGAAGTGGTCATCGTGGAGGATGTAATCACCGCCGGTACCGCCATCCGGGAGAGCATGGCCATCCTGAGCGGACTTCCGGGCGTGAAGGTCGCTGCCACCTTCATCATGGTGGACCGCAAGGAGCGGGGCAAGGGAACGAAGCTCGCCATGCAGGAAGTGGAGGACGAGTTCGGCTTCCCTGTATACTCCGTGGTGGATGTGTACGACATCATCGAGTATCTGGAGGAGAACCCTGCCAATGCCGAAAATGTGACCCGGATTAAGAATTATCTGGCCGTGAATGGAGCGAAAGCATGAGAAGTCTGAACAGCATTCTGGAGTTGAGCGTGGAGGAGCTGGACGAGCTGATCTCCACAGCCAAGGACATTATTGCCCATCCCGAAAACTACTGGGATAAATGCGCCCACAAGAAGCTGGCAACCCTGTTCTTTGAGCCTTCCACCCGTACCCGCCTGAGCTTTGAGGCGGCCATGCTGGAGCTGGGCGGCACGGTGCTGGGCTTCAGCGAGGCCGGTTCCTCCTCTGCCGCCAAGGGAGAGAGCGTTTCCGACACCGCCCGGATGGTCAGCTGCTACGCCGACATCATCGCCATGCGGCACCCCAGGGAGGGCGCGCCCTACGTTGCCTCCCGGGCGGCGACCATTCCCGTGATCAACGCCGGTGACGGCGGACACAACCATCCCACCCAGACATTGGCAGACCTTCTGACCATCTCCCGGGAGCTGGGACGGTTGGACAACCTGACCATTGGTGTGTGCGGCGACCTGAAATATGGGCGCACGGTGCATTCTCTGATCGAAGCCATGAGCCGCTACAAGGGCATCCGGTTTGTGCTGATTTCCCCGGCGGAACTGAAGATTCCCGGCTTTATCCGCTACAATGTCTTTGAAAATCAGGGCATTCCTTACACCGAAACCGCGTCTCTGGAAGAGGCCATGCCCCAGCTGGACGTGCTGTACATGACCCGGATCCAGCGGGAACGCTTCGACGATCCCTGGGAGTATGAGCGTCTGAAGGACAGCTATGTGCTGGACGTGGAGAAAATGAAGCTGGCGAAGGAAAAGATGTGCGTGCTGCACCCGCTGCCTCGTGTCAACGAGATCAGCGTGAAGGTGGACGACGACCCCCGGGCGGCCTACTTCCGTCAGGCGCTGAACGGAAAATATATGCGCATGGCGCTGATTCTCAAGCTTCTGGAGGAAGCAAAGCAGAATCCCGAAAAGGAAGCCATCGATACCACCGGCCTGGAATACGACCGGGTTTGCCGGAATCCCAAGTGCATCACCCAGACGGAGCAGGAGCTGCCCCAGATCTTCCGCTGCACGGACAAGGCTGCGGATATCCACCGCTGCATTTACTGCGAACAGAGAGCTTGACAAAAAGGAGCCGCCCCAAGTGGGGCGGCTCTTCTTACTGTATTATCCCAACAGCATTCCCAGCAGCTTTGCGTCGGTGAAGGCAGGATGGGCGTAGGCGGCGTCCAGCAGCGCGTCCATATTGTCCGCGTCGTTTTCAATCTCCTTGGAAAAAAGCTGTGCAGTCCCTACAAAATCTCCGCCCAATTCCCGCAGCAGCAGGCAGGCGATCACTGCGAATTTTACCCGGCTGTAAAGATCATAGTCCGCTACCGCCTGGAGCCAGTAGCGACCCACAAAATACCGGGCCAGGGGCAGGGTGCGGGAATCCCAATCACCGGGAGCGGGTGCATTCAGACGCATTTCCCACTGCTTGGTGAGCACTTCCAAAGACCGGAAAAAGGGCAGCATCTCCCGGGTCTCTCCTGGCTGCGCCAATGCGACGGCGCTTTCCAATGCAGTGTCCGGGTCAAAGGGTGCCGGTTCTTCACCATCCAGCTCGCCCTGCGCCTGACAGCCGTAAAGCAAAACCAGAGCCAGCGTTTGTCCAATGGGGCTGCTGGTATCACACAGAATTTCCAGCGCCTGTGCACGGGTGGCTTTCAGCACCGCCATGGCTTCCCGGTCATATTCCGGTTCACCTGTACCGGGGATTTCTTCTGCAATGAATTCAACGGAATCCCCCAAAATCCACCGCGCCGCTTCCGGGCAGCTCAATTCCAGTCCCAGATCCACGAAATCCCCGTAGTCGTGAGTCAGGCGGGGAAATTCCCGGCAGGTTTTGCACAGGGCGCTTTCTCCCAGCTCCGCCTGAATCCGGCACAGACCGTCCGTGCGCCACATGGGGCAGCGGCCGTCAGAGATCGTCATGTAGGTTTCGCCGCGCTCCTCCCGCAGAACCCGGCGCAGGTCGTCTCCAAGAACGCCGGGTAATCCCCGGTAGAGGGCAGCGGTGTCCGCGTCCACCTGCACCTCCCACTCCTTGCAGCAGCTGTCCGGGCAGCTTCCGGCGATGCAGCGGAAGCGGTCAAAATAGTCGGGTTTCACAATCTTCATGGAATTCCCTCCAAAAAGAGAAGCGCATACGCTGGGTATGCGCTTCGGATGTTATTTGTTCGGACGGATGGTGCCCATAATGGAGGCGGCGTCCTGCAAGGCCTGCTTGCTGGAGCTGATCGCCACCTGCAGCTGGGTCAGCTGGCTCATCACCTTGTCTGCCATTTCCGTGATGTCGCAGGAAATTCCATCCACCTTGGCAGTGGCTTCCGTCAGCACGCCGTTGGCCTGGAAGTATACCAGCTCGGCCCGCTCCTTGGCTTCCCGTTCGATTCGCTCAGCACGACGGTAGGCTTCCAGCTCCTGGGAAACTCCGGAGGGAGGCGTTGGCTCCTGGGGAGTTTCCTCTTGTGCAGCGCCCTGCTCCAATTCCGCGCACCGTGCCTGTGCGGCTTCCAGCTGCCGGGTCAGTTCGTTGCACTTTTCTTCCAGTGAATTCACAAGGAATTGCTGCACTTCCACCTCCGGCAGCTTTTCCAGCTTGGCCTGGAGGGCTTCATTCTCCGCGGTGAGCTGGTTAATCTGATTGGTGTGCTTGGTGTTGAGATATTCCAGATACTGAACCACATCCTCCCGGTTGAAGCCGTTGAATGCGGAACGGAAATTCTGAGGGGCTGCCATAGAGATTCCTCCTTCGAGATGGAAAAGATATCTGATTTTTCTGGATTATATCACAGAAAACCGCGAAAAACAACCTCTTATCCCGGAATGATCCTGCGGGATAAGAAAAAATTTTGACTTTCCCCCTTTACAAAGCCGGGAAAGCCTGCTATAATAACTTGGCTTTGAAAAATGCGCCGGTGGCTCAATGGATAGAGCATCGGATTCCGGTTCCGAGGGTTGGGGGTTCGAGTCCCTTCCGGCGTACCAAAGAAGAATAATCCGAACCTTATCTCAGTGGGAGAAGGGTTCGGATTATTTTTGCTTTTGGGAGGACAACATGGATAAGATGATTTCTTGTGAGTTCAATATCGATACTGCCTGTGTCGAGGTCAAATATGTAGATGGTAGCATGATCTCTATCGACTGTACTAGGGTCGAATACGAGGTTGCCCGGAATATGTACGAAGCTAGTGAATTGGATTGGCTGGTGTATAATGCTCCGGTGGACTATGTGAATCTGCTGCTCCACGGAGATGTACGGGAGTATCTGAAAAATGTGACGGAGTACCATCCCTTTGAGAACTGATATCGTATGCCAGAGGGATATCGCAAGAGACCTAAATGCTGTTTTCCAATCTTGGATAATCCAATACTGGAAAATCCAAGATTGGAAAAGCTTAAACTGGAAAATAGCACACAATTAAATACTAAACAATCAAATATAGAACAATCAAATACTGATCTATCAATCATTCATTCTATCAAGTGGGATGCGGAAGGAACGGCGGACAGTATTTGAGAATTCACGCATTTAGAAAGCCGTTTTTGAGCATCCGAAGGTAATTGTATTCCCAGATCAAAAATGTGCCCAAGAAGCCTTGCTATCAGATGCTTTTTCACCCCCGAAATGCGTGAGCTTTAGTGCCTTTTGCATGAGAAAAGGTGCCGCCAAGCCGGCGGCACCCTGTGCAGTTACTTACTTGCTTTTCCCCACCTTTCCTTCCGTCTGTTCCGCTTCGCGCTGAGCCAGCCACTCCCGGAACTCCTGCTGACCTTCTTCGCTTTCGTAGTAGGCGAGGATGTCGGGAAGGATGCAACAGGCAATGTGCTCGATTTCGTGCTGCGGAATACCGGAATTGTTAATGAGCTTTTTCCTGCGGCCCAAGCTGGTTGTTCCCTCCGGTTCGATATGAAATTTTTAAGGTGCAGTTGTGGGTGGGCGGACAATCTGTTGCTGACGGCATGGCTCCTTTCTCAAGAAACGGAAAATGCAGGCGCTTGTCAAGTCATGGGCTTGATTGCGTCTGCATTTTGTTTTCCTGTATTATATCACATTGGGAGTGGGTGTCAATAGCATAGGAAGCGGTTGCGATGTAGAACAATAGCGGTGAAAAAGTGCTTGTGCCACAATAGGTTTTCCTTGCGTTTTTCTTACATTAAGGGAATCGTATTAGCCACTGGAAAATCCGGCTTCTATTCTTCTACGCAAAAATTGGCGGTGGAAAGAAGCAGCAGTCGGGTATCGACATTTTAGAGAAAAAAGCCGTTGTGCTGCAATGACTTTTCGCCGCATTTCTATTGAGATAAGGATATTGCATCTCCCCCTTCGGAAAATGCCTTTCTGATGTCGACGGGTGAGCTTTCTCCGCATTTAGAACCCGATTTTCGGCTTCCGAATATACCTATACCACCCCTCCCAAAATCGTGAAAAAAAGTCGTTGCGGCGCAACGACTTTTTGGGGTCTAAATGCGTGAGTATGAACGGGATGGCTGCTGGAGTGCGGTCAAGTGTTCCGGCAGCTTTTTTCTTTTCCTAAAATGTGATATAGTAAAAAATAATGCAACCTATGTGAAACCTTTCCAGCGAATCTTCGTGTATATAGGTGAAAACACTCACATAGAAAGGGATTTGTAATGGACGACACCCAGATTGTGGATCTGTACTTTGCACGATCCGAAATGGCAATCCAAGAAACGGATAACAAGTATGGTGGTTACTGCTATAAAATCGCCTATAGCATCCTTGCAAACCGTGAGGATTCTGAGGAAAGTGTCAGTGATGCCTATTTATCCGCATGGAACATCATTCCTCCCCGCAAACCTGTAAAACTCTCTACATTCTTAGGCAAATTGACCCGCAACATATCCATTGACCGCTGGAGAAAAATGAGTGCAAAGAAACGCGGAAACGGTGAAGTGGATATTGCGCTGGAGGAACTGAGCGAATGTGTCTCCGGCCAGCAAAGTGTGGAAGATGCTGTCATGCAGAAAGAAGTGATTGCCTGCCTGAACCGTTTCCTGGTCGCACTCCCTGATGACGATCGTACTGTCTTTTTATGCCGGTATTGGTATGTGAACTCACTGGAGGAAATTGCCAGTAAGACAGGATTCTCCGTTGGCAAAATCAAATCCATGCTTCACCGGACACGGGGGAAGCTGAGCAGGCAGCTGGATAAGGAGGAACTCAGATGACGAATTTGGAATTGTTTACGGCTCTGGGTGGCATCAGCTCGGAGAATCTGTCCGGGGCAGAAGATTTGCACAATAAGCCCTGTGTCCGCACAAACCACAAAATGCAAATGAAGCGGGCTGTGCTGATTGCCGCTGTCATTGCCCTGACATTGCTTCTGGTGGGCTGTGCGGTGGTGGCCTATGCTCGGATTCATATGAAGCTGGTACAACACAATCCCGCACCCACAGTTCAGACTTTTACAGAAATCCAAAATGCAGAATCTGTAAAAGACGTAGAATCTGTAAAGAATGTGCTCACTGACTGTTACCCCCAAACACTGCCAGAGGGCTATCTCCTGGGCGATGGGTCGCCTACGAATCACACCACCCGGCATATCTCTTACTACAATGCAGAGGGGCAGATGATTCATTATTCCATCTCTACTAACCTGGAACCAGATTTAGTGCTGGCTCCGCCCCGTGAGGAAACCAGCCTGAAGGTTTCTCATTGGGATGCAGAGCTGCACATCTCCGCCAAAGGCGGGCAGATGCTGAAATGGCACAATACCGAAGATGGTTACTATGGCTGCTTGTTTACACAGGATATGTCCGTAAATTTGAGGCCGATGGCAGAGAGCGTGGATTATGGAGAACCCCTTCCCTTGTCCTTCCTGTGCAAACAGGGGCAGCTTTGGGATGTGTGGTATCCCCAGCAGATTCCTGAGGGCTACACCTGTACGGACGTCAGTCCTGCGGGAAATGGTAGGCAGTCCATCCGCTACACTTGTGATACGGAGGACGTGATTACCTATAGTGTCTCACTCAACAGTGATTTGAGCGATATTACTGACCCGCCCCATGATTCCTGTATATGGGAGGAACTGACTGTCGGGGGACAGCCCGCAAAAATGATGACCACCAGTTCCGGTCTGCGCCTGCTGTTCTGGAAGAACGAAGAAGAGGGGTTCAACGCCATGCTCAGCGTAGATGATGAAGCGGTGGACATCATTGGCATGGCGGAAAGTGTTGCCCCCGGTGAGCCTTTGGAGGTTTCCGCAAACCATCTGGGGCCGGATTATACCATTGAACTGGAACAGGAATCATCTGCCTATGTGGGATGGGAGCCGGTTTATCCGCAGAACGTGCCGGAAGGATATACAATCCGTTTTGTCAGTGAACCCGCGTACGGGGAACAGAGTATTGACTACCGTAACGACGCCGGGGACAGTCTGAGCTATACCCTCTATTTCCGCCTGGGTCAGTGGGGCAGACAGTTTGACGGCATGGGTCGGCCGGAGCAGATGGACATCAACGGTCAAACCGGTTATCGGATTGGAAATACCCTCATCTGGACGGATGAAGCCCGGGGTTTTGGCTTCTCTCTGCGTTCCAGTGCGGAGATAGACCTGATTGCCATTGCGATAAGCGTGGCTCCCGGCCCGGAACTGACACCTACCGACGCGGATAAAACGGAAAAAGCGCTGGAGCAGCTGGGGGACTATCAAATTACAGAACTGCCGAAGGGCATGGTGGAGGACGGTCTGACAGGGCGTCCATTAGAGGATGGCGGCGGCTGGTATTCCTACGTCCACCGGTGGTACTTTAACAAAAAGACCAATCAGGAACTCTGTTTTGCATACGAAAGCTATGTGTCCGATGCCGCCTCTGTGGAAGAAGTGCTCCAAATGAATATCGGCAATACGCCCGCAGAATTCCAGACCATTCTGGGCTGTACCGGTGCTGCCGCACAGGTTGGAAACAACGCAGAAGTAGTCTGGATTCAGGGTAGTGAAGAAAAGGGCGTAAGTTTTATGCTGATTAGCCCGGATTACTCTGTAGAGGAGCTGCTGAAAATCGCAGAAAGCGTGCAGATGCAGTAGGTTGCTAAAAGCTGCACTGGTTACCATCGGAAATGGGATATCAACGCCAATGACACATTCATAATTACACACGATCGAAAAATCACGTAGGAGCCGTTTGGTTCCTGCGTGATTTTTTGAAATTATTCTTCAGATTCCATGCAAGGAACGCAGGTCTTTTACGCCTATACAAGTGAACCCCTTTGTTATAAAATAGACAGACAACTGGAGGTGATTCCTTGGAGGATCAGGGTATCATAGCATTATTCTTCGACAGGTCAGAACAGGCCATTGAAGAAACAGACAAAAAGTACGGTGGGTACTGCTACAGCATTGCATACAATATTCTCTCCAACCGGGAAGATTCTGAGGAAAGTGTCAGCGATACATATCTGGCTGCGTGGAATACGATTCCACCCCGGCGTCCCAATTTTCTGAACGCTTTTCTTGCCAAAATGACCCGTCACATTTCTATTGACCGCTGGCGCAAGCTCAGCGCAAAAAAGCGGGGCGGTAGAGAAATCATTCTCGCACTGGATGAATTGGAAGAATGCGTGGACACGAACAATGTGGAAACCGAACTGGCGAAAAAGGAATTGACACGGGTTCTGAATGCGTTCCTATCTTCCCTGCCGGAGACAGAGCGGAATGTGTTCCTGTGCCGGTACTGGTATCTGGATTCCATCCAGACCATTTCTGAGGTTTCCGGTTTCAGCCAGAGCAAGGTAACATCCATGCTCCATCGGCTAAGAGGAAAACTGCGAAAAAAACTCAGTGAGGAGGGATATCTATGAAAGCGATGGATTTGCTGGTCGGCTTCGGGAGCGTAAAGGATTCTTTTGTAATCGGTGCAGAAGAATTCCGTCAGGGGAAACAGAAAGCACAAATCAAGCGGCTATCAACACGGAAAGCGTGGTTGATCGCTGCTGTGATTGCTTTGATGCTCCTGCTGGTGGGCTGTGCGGTTGTCTATGTCTTGAGAATGCAGGATTTGCAGGTGGGGGAATACAGCTTCTATGTTCCCACGGAGTATGACGAGAACGGCAATGTGATTCCAGTAGAGAGTCAGGAACCGATTACATTGCTTTCTTTGCAAGGCACAAACATGGAAGCACTTGCAGAATGGGTAGCTTTTACAAATGCATACGATCAGGACGGAACCATTGCACTCGAAGCGGATAAAGCTACCAAAGCCGGTACTCCTTGGGACATCCCAGAAAACTATCATCTAACCTATGGCTGCTATAGTCAAGAGATGGTGGACAAGCTGAATGAGATTGTGGAGAAATACGATCTGAAGCTGCTGTCAAGCTATATTCCTCTCAATTACTATGAAAACAGTGTTCTGCTAAATTCTCTCGGATTGAATGGATTGGTCTATGCCAATCCCAGTGTTCAGGTAGAATATTGGGATGGAGATTTCCATTTGGAGGGAACCTTTGATCTG
>JBJDYL010000086.1:0-6334 GCA_051867285.1 Faecousia sp.
TGTGCTTCGGCAATGCAAAGACCTTTGGCATGGGCGGCAAATACGGCGCGGTGAGCTTTTTGCAAATCCTCGCCCCGGAATTGTCGGATGAAATGCTGGCGGATTTTCTCAATACGGACAGCAGCATTTTGGTGAACCTCCATGTGCAGGCCATCGACCAGACCGAGGCCATCAAGACCATCAAGCGCAAGATCACCGACCTTGACGCCATGAAGATACAGGAGCAGAAAAAGGCTGTCCGCAGCGGCTACGATATGGACATACTGCCCAGCGACCTTGCTACCTATGGGGAGGACGCCAAAAAGCTGCTGACCAAATTGCAGACCCGCAACGAGCGTCTTTTCATGTTGACGTTTCTTGTGCTGAACGTGGCCGACACCAAACAGAAGTTGAGCAACGATGTGTTTCAGGCCGCCGGTGTGGCGCAGAAATACAACTGTTCCCTTGTCCGTCTGGACTACCAGCAGGAACAGGGCCTTGTGAGCAGCCTGCCGTTGGGCGTCAACCAGATCAAAATTCAGCGGGGCCTTACCACTTCCAGCGTGGCCGTGTTCGTGCCGTTTGTGACGCAGGAGCTTTTTCAGGGCGTCGCAGCCATGTATTACGGGGTCAACGCCAAGTCCCACAACATGATTATGCTGGACAGGAAACAGGCGCGGTGTCCCAACGGTCTGAAATTAGGCACCCCCGGCAGCGGCAAGTCCATGAGCTGCAAATCCGAGATCGTCAGTGTGTTCTTAACGACGCCTGACGATATTTTTATCTCCGACCCGGAGGCTGAATACTATCCGCTGGTAAAACGGCTTCACGGTCAGGTGATCCGGCTGTCGCCCACCAGCCGGGACTATGTGAACCCGCTGGACATCAACCTGAACTATTCCGAGGACGATAACCCACTGGCCCTGAAATCCGACTTTGTGCTGTCGTTCTGTGAACTGGTCATGGGCGGCAAGAACGGGCTGGAACCCATTGAAAAGACGGTCATTGACCGGGCCGTGCGGGTAATCTATCGGCCCTATCTGGCAGACCCCCGCCCGGAAAATATGCCGATTCTGTCCGACCTCCACCAAGCGTTGTTAGATCAGCACGTCCCGGAGGCTGACCGTGTGGCGCAGGCCCTTGACCTGTATGTGTCCGGCTCCTTAAACGTCTTTAACCACCGTACCAACGTGGACATCGGCAACCGGCTTGTGGCCTTTGACATCAAGGAGCTGGGCAAGCAGCTCAAAAAGCTGGGGATGCTCATTGTCCAAGACCAGATTTGGGGCCGCGTCACCGCCAACCGCAGCCAGGGCAAGGCCACATGGTACTTTGCCGACGAGTTCCATTTGCTTCTGAAAGAGGAACAGACGGCGGCCTATTCCGCTGAAATCTGGAAGCGGTTCAGGAAATGGGGCGGCATCCCAACCGGTGCGACGCAGAATGTAAAAGACCTGCTTTCCTCCCCGGAGATCGAAAACATTCTGGAAAACAGCGATTTTATTACGCTGCTGAATCAGGCGTCCGGGGACAGAAAAATCCTTGCGGAACGGCTCAACCTGTCGGCAGACCAGCAGAAGTACATCGACAATTCCGAACCCGGCGAGGGCCTTTTGATCTTTGAAAACGTGGTGCTGCCCTTTACCAATCCGATCCCCCACAACACCCAGCTCTACAAGATTATGACGACCCGGTTAAGCGAGGTGGTAAGCCAATGACCCCAAAAAAACAGCAAAGGAGGTGACGGCCATTGAAAGAGCTGAAAGCAAAGCCCAAGGTGACACAGGCCATGACCCGCGACGGCCTGACGCTGGAAAATCAGGCCACCGGCGAGGTTGAGAACATTTCCAGCCGGGAGGCCGAACAGGACTATACCCCGGAGGCTGGCGGCACAGCGGAAAAGCTGCTGGAACGGGCCGACGATGCCCATGACCGGCATAAGGCTAAAAAGTCCGCAAAGCAGGCAGCGGCCACCGCTGCCGAGGGGGACGCCGTCCTGCACCGGCCATCCTCCCGGCTCCAACTGACCGAGGAAGAACGGGCCGACCCGGATTTGCAGCCCTATATCCGAAAAGCAGATCAGAAAGCTGACAAGCTGGATGCAGCCCGTGACGCCATCCCGAAAAAGCGTGTTGTTGTGAAAGAAACGGTCTGTGACGAGACCACCGGCAAGGCCAAGAGCGCCCTGCGTTTTGAACAGCAGGACAAAGGGCCTCCCAAGTTAAAGCCCAACCCGGCAGGCCGTCCCGTTTCGGAGGCACTGTTATTCGCCCACGGCAAAATCCACGAAGTTGAGCATGAAAACGTGGGTGTGGAGGGCGGCCATAAGGGAGAAGAACTTGCCGAGCGTCAGGCTGGCCGGGCCATCCGCAGCAGCATCCGGTACCACAAGCTGAAACCCTACCGGGCCGCAGAAAAAGCCGAGCGTCAGGCCCTTGCCGCCAACGCGGAGTATTTTTACCAGAAATCCTTGCGGGATAACCCGGAGATCGCGCAGGCGGCCACCAATCCCGTTTCCCGGTTCTGGCAAAAGCAGCAGATCAAACGCCAGTATGCCAAGGCCGCCCGGACAGCGGGCCAGACCGCAGGGGCGGCGGCACAGGGCGCAGCCAAGACAGCCGCATCCTCCACCAAGGCGACCAAGGCAGCCGCCGAGGAAAGCAAACGGGCCGCCTCCTTTGTGGCCCGTCACTGGAAAGGTTCGCTGGCCGTTCTGGTGCTGGGGCTTTTGTTGCTGATGGTATTGACCGGTCTGCAATCCTGCACCGCCATGTTTGGCAGCGCCGGAAGCGGCATTGCGGCATCCTCCTACTTTTCCGAGGACAGCGATATGCTGGCCGCCGAGGATGCCTACGCTGCACTGGAAGCCGAGCTGCAAGCGTATCTGGACAACTACGAGGCCACCCATGACTATGACGAGTACCACTTTGACCTTGACAGCATTGAGCATGACCCCTATGTACTGATCTCCATTCTGTCGGCGCTCCATGACGGGCAGTTTACCATTGGGGAGGTGCGAAGCGACCTGCAAATGCTGTTCGACAAGCAATACATCCTGACGGAAACCGTTGTCAAAGAGGTGCGTTACCGCACGGAAACCCGGACAGGGACGCGAACAGTCACAGACCCGGACACCGGCGAAACCTCAACCGAGGAATACGAGTATGAAGTAGAAGTACCGTATGACTATTACATCTGCACCGTGACGCTGGAAAATTTCAATCTGTCCCATGTGCCGGTCTACATCATGGACGAGGAAACCCTAAGTGCCTATTCCCTGTATATGTCCACGCTGGGCAACCGGCCCGACCTGTTTTCCGGCAGCCAGTACCCCCACGCCTCCACCCTGAAAGAGCCGACCTATTACGACGTTCCCCCGGAGGCTTTGGAGGATGAACAGTTTGCCGCCATGCTGAAAGAGGCCGAAAAGTACATCGGCTATCCCTATGTATGGGGCGGCAGTTCCCCCAGCACCAGCTTTGATTGCAGCGGCTTTATCTCATGGGTCATCAATCATTCCGGCTGGAATGTGGGACGGCTGGGGGCGCAGGGCCTATACAACATCTGTACCCCTGTTTCCAGTTCGCAGGCCAAGCCCGGCGACCTTGTGTTTTTTGTCGGCACTTATGACACCCCCGGCGTGTCCCACGTCGGCCTGTATGTGGGCAATTCGGTGATGCTGCATTGCGGCGACCCCATTTCCTACACAAATCTCAATTCAAACTATTGGCAATCCCATTTTTACAGTTTCGGGCGTCTGCCCTGACGCCAGAAAGGAGTTTTGACTATGGCAAGTAAACTTGACCGCATCGAAAAGGACATCCAGAAAACCAAGTCCAAGATCGCGGAGTACCAGAAGCAGCTTCGGGAGCTGGAAGCGCAGAAAACCGAACAGGAGAATTTGCAGATCATCCAGCTTGTGCGCGGCATGAACATGAAGCCGGAGGAATTTGCCGCATTTCTGCGTTCCGGCGCAATGCAGGCCGCCCCTGCTGTCACAGCGTACCATGAACAGGAGGACAATGCCCATGAAGAATAAAACCAGACGAATTTCCCGTATGCTGCCCGCAATTCTGGCCGTGATGCTCTGTGTCACGGTCTTTCCTGTTACCGCTTTTGCAGGCGGCACCGACCCGGCCCCGGAGCCTTTGCCGAAAGCTGCCGCCGAAGCAACCGGCGGCGTTGATCCTGACGCGGAAAATCCCTCCAAGACTGAAACCGCAGCCGCAGGCAAAACGGAGGATGATAAAACCAAGAGCTTGACCGGCAAGGAGGCCGCCGACCTGCTTTCCTCTCTGTTCGGCTCCAAGGTAAGCATCACCGCTACGGACGATGGCATCCAGATCACCGCCAGCTGCGGCACAGAGGAAACCACCCAGACCGGCACCGTGACTACCAACGGCGGAAAGCTGAATGTCCGCACCGGCGCGGGGCTTGATAAGACCGCGTTCACCCAGCTCCCCAACGGAACGCAGGTGGAAGTGATCGGCACAGACGGCGACTGGATGAAAATTCTTCTGCCGGAGCGTGTCGGCTATGTCCATTCCGACTATCTGACCGTCAGCGACACCAAAACAGTAAGCAACGGCGCGGGCAGCTTCTCCCTCTCCCTTGATGAAGAAGAACTTGCTGCCCTGCTGGGGCTGTTCACTGGCAGCCAGACCGGCGGTGGCAGCGCTGCCCTGACCCCGGACGGGAACCTGACGCTGATTGATGACATCGGCAGCACTACCCAAAGCGGCAAGCAGTTTATCACCGTGGAAACCAAGACCGGCAATGTCTTTTACCTGATTATTGACCGGGACGACGAGGGAAAAGAAACCGTCCATTTCTTAAATCAGGTGGATGAAGCCGACCTGCTGGCGCTGATGGAGGACGGCCAGACGGGAACGGCTGCTGTTGTCTGCACCTGTACCACTAAATGCAAGGCTGGGGCCGTCAATACGAATTGCCCGGTTTGTAAAAATAACATGAGTGAGTGTACCGGGCCGGAGCTGCAGGAAACCCAGCCGCAGGAAACCGAGGCCCCGCAGGAGGAACCGAAAAGCAGCGGTTCCGGCGCTGGCGGCCTGATCGTGTTCCTTGTAGTAGCACTGGCTGGCGGCGGTGCAGCCCTGTATTACTTTAAGTTCAAAAAGCCCAGGGCAGATACCAAGGGCAGCGACGATTTAGACGAGTATGATTTTGGCGACGACGAGGATTTGGAGGACGAAGCGCCGGAAACCGAAAATGATCAGGAGGACGAGGAATGAGTTATCAGTTGGTAATTGCAGAAAAACCGAGTGTCGCCCGCAGTATTGCGGGCGTGATCGGGGCCACGGAGAAACACGACGGGTATTTGCAGGGAAACGGCTATCTGGTGAGCTGGTGCATCGGGCATCTGGTGTCCTTTGCCGACGCTGGCCGGTATGACGAGCGTTTCAAGAAATGGCGCTATGAGGATTTGCCCATCCTCCCGGAAACGTGGCAGTACATCATCCCTGACGAGAAAAAACAGCAGTTTGACATTCTGCGCTCCCTGATGGAGCGCCCCGACGTGACCGGCCTGATTTGCGCCACCGACGCCGGGCGCGAGGGAGAACTTATTTTCCGTTTTGTCTACCAGATGGCAGGCTGTAAAAAGCCGTTCAAGCGCCTCTGGATTTCCAGCATGGAGGACAGCGCCATCCGGGACGGCTTTGCCCACCTGAAACCGGGAACGGACTATGACCCGCTGTATCAATCGGCCCTGTGCCGGGCGAAAGCTGATTGGCTGGTGGGAATCAACGCCACCCGGCTTTTCTCCGTGCTGTACCACAAGACCCTGACCGTGGGCCGTGTCCAGACCCCTACCCTGAATCTGCTGGTGGAGCGCGACGCCAAGATCACGAATTTCAAGAAAGAGAAATATCACATCGTCCATATCGCTGTAGGCGACGCGGACGCGGTAAGCAGCCGTTTTTCTGATGCTGCCGAAGCAAACACCGTCAAGGCGGCCTGTGCCGGAGCGCAGGCCGTTTGTGCTTCCGTGACGCGGGAGAAAAAGACGGAGCAGCCGCCCAAGCTCTATGACCTGACCACCTTGCAGCGGGAGGCCAACCGGCTCTTCGGCTTTACCGCCAAGCAGACCCTTGATTATGCACAAACGCTGTATGAAAAGAAACTGCTGACCTATCCCAGAACGGACAGCCAATATCTCACCGATGATATGCTGCCTGTGGCCGAAAGCCTTGTGTCCGGCCTTTGGGGGCTGGTGCCTTTCGCTAAGGGCCTGAACATTTCCCCGCAGTATGACCGCATCCTGAACAGCAAAAAGGTGTCCGACCACCACGCCATCATCCCCACCGCTGCATTTGTGAAGCAGGGCTTTGACGGA
>JBJDYL010000087.1:0-6312 GCA_051867285.1 Faecousia sp.
TACCCGGGAAGATAGGTAATGCCAACACAAGACTCCACCAGAAATGGTGGAGTTTATTCTTGCCTAAAAGATACCACCGGCATTTTTTTGGCGGCAAGGACAATACGTTGGCCTGCCCAGGAAAACAGGTAATGTCAACACAAGAAACCTCCTACGAAAGTAGGAGGTTTTCCCTGCCAACACAGTAGCTATTTTTGATTATCAAGCACAAAGTGTGATTTTCGTAGGAATCTAAAAAGCATCCGCATGAAACATGCATGCGGATGCTTTGCTGCATTATGAAACGACTTCCAGAACCGTTAAAACCCTGTCTTTCACCTGAAAACGGATATCGTACCCAGCAAAGGTCAGCCCATAAATGCGTTCCGGATCGCGCTGATACGAGGGACGTGGATCATGTGCCAGCACCCCCAGAGCGGCCTCTCGCTTGTCCTGCGGCAGTTTTTTCAGAAGTTCGTCGGGAAAAACTACCTCCAGCAGAAAATCCTCTGCATGATCCGTAAATCCGCCGATGGCATCCGGATGGGCGTCGCCGTAGGGAATGTAGGGCTTGATGTCAAAGATGGGCGTTCCGTCCATAAGATCTGCACCGCCCACATGGAGCACCGTGCCAAATTCCGGGGTTTCCTCCACGCCCAACAGACGAACGCAGGACAGCCCCAGACTGTTGGGACGGAAGGGAGAGCGGGTGGCAAAGACACCCATGCGGGTGTTGCCGCCCAAACGGGGCGGGCGCACTGTCGGCGACCAGTCTTTCCGAACGGCTGCGGAAAACTGCCAGATCAGCCACAGGTGGGAATAGCCCTCAATGCCCCGCAGCGCATCCGGATTCCGGAATTCCGGTGCAAAGATGATGGTGGAACGCAGGGACTCCACCAGTCCGCTTTGCCGGGGGATGCCGAATTTGGTGGGGAAATCGCTCTTCATGTAGGCAATGGCTTGGATGGTTGCTTCCATATCAGGCACGTCCTTTCCGAAGAACGAAGGTTACCGCGAAAATTGCTGCCAGAATCAGACTGATGGCCGCGCCGGCGGAGCAGCCCAGATAATAGGAAACGGTCAGGCCGCCAATGCCGGCAAGCAGGGCAAACAGAACGGAAAAACCGTGATATTGCCGCAAATTCCGGGAAACGTTCCGGGCGGAGGCGCCAGGCAGAACCATCAGGGAGTTGAGAATTAACAGACCCACGCTGGAAATACTCAGGGTCACCACAACGGCGATGGCTACGGTAAACAGGGTCTGGGACAGCCCCACGGGGATGCCCCGGGAGGAGGCCAGCTGGGGGTGGATGGCGGTCAGCGTCAGACGGTTTGCGCACAGTCCCCAGAAAATGAGAACCGCCAGCAGTACCAGCGCCAGCATTCCGATTTCTCCGGGAGTTACGGACAGAATATCACCGATAAGATACTTGTTGTATTTCGTAAAGCTGCCGCCGCCCAGGGTGGCTACGAAGATGCCCAGTGCCACGGCGGTGCTGGAAAATACGCCGATCAGGGTATCCGCTGCCTGGTTGGAGCGGCTGCGCACATAGGAGAACACCAGAGCAAAGCCAACGCTGAACAGCACAGCCGCCCAGGCGGGCGCTGCAAGACCGCAGATGGCGCCGATGGCGATGCCGGTAAAAGCAGAATGCCCCAGCGCGTCGGAGAAGAAGCTCATGCGCCCGGTGACGATCATGGTGGACATCAGGCCGAACAGGGGAGCCATGAGAATCAGCGCCAGCAGGGCGTTTTTCATAAAGTCCCATTGCAGCATTTCAATGGGAAGAAGATTGCAAAACCAGTACCAGAGGCTCATGCTCTGCCTCCTTTCATGTGGAAGGCCTGAGAAAATTCCGGGGAATTCAGAACCGTTTCCGGGTTGCCCTGAATCCGGATGCCCCGGTCAATGAGCACCACCTGATTGGCGTAGCGGGGCAGCATGGAAAAATCGTGGGTAGTCATGAGGATGGACAGGTCGTAATTTTTGCGGATTTCGTCCAGCATATCCATCAGGGTTTCCATGCCCTCCACGTCCACACCGGACAGGGGCTCGTCCAGAATCAAAATGTTGGGCATGGGCTCCAGCGCCAGCGCCAGCAGCACCCGCTGCAATTCTCCGCCGGACAGGGTGCCCACCCGCTTATCGATCAGGTCCTCTCCATGCACCCGCTCCAGACAGTCCAGAACCAGGCTGCGCATGGATTTTGCCAATCCCAGGAACGCCGGACGCCGGCTCATACAGCAGGCGAACAGGTCGGCAACGCTGACCGGATCGCTGGGATCGAACGCAGGGCTTTGGGGAACATAGCCGATCCGGGGCTTTTTGCTGCGCTGACCCGGTTCGGAGAAGGCAATCACGCCTTCGTAATCCCGCTGCCCCAGAATGGCTTTGAGAAAGGTGGACTTTCCAGCACCGTTGGGGCCGATGAGCGCCACCAGTTCCCCGCAGTGAACGTGCAGATTTACATTGGATAAAATGCAGTCATTTCCGATGGTAACGGACATATTTTCCACCCGCAGGCAGCAGGAATGTCCGCAGGAACCGCCGTGGATATCCAGATTCATCCCAGTGCCTCCTTGATGGTATCAATATTGTGGTACATGGCGTCAAAATAGCTGTCGCCGGACATGGCCATATCCAGCGCATATACGCCGCAGCCGGTTTCCCGGGTGATGATTTCTGCGGCGGAGGTGCTGCCGCTGACCTCCGTGAATACGGCGGGCAGGTCATATTCCCGCACATCTTCGATGAGATGGATCAGCTCTTTCGCGGAAGCCTCGCTGCCGGATTCCTCCTCCACGGCCTCCACAATGGTCAGATCAAATGCTTCAGCGAAGTAGGAGAATCCGTCGTGGAAGGTAATGAAACTGCGGCAATTCAGATGGGAAAGCGTCTCGCTGCCGTATTGCTGGAGCTGCTCCAGGTCGGAAAGCAGGGACTCCAGGTTGGCTTCAAAGGCCTGGGCATAGTCGGGATACTGCTGGGAAAGCCCTGTGCAGATATTGCCTGCCATACGCATGGCGTTTGCCGGAGAAAGCCAGATGTGAGGATCCTCCTCGTGGTGATGCTCCCCGGAATGGTGGTCATGGTCATCGTGGGCTTCCTCGCCGCACAGCAGGGGGATCCCGCTGGACGCGTCGATGACTGGACTTCCCAGGAGAAGATCGTCCAGGAAATCCTCCAGTCCCGCCCCGGAAATGACGATGGTATCCGCCGCCTCCGCTGCTTTCACCTGGCGGACATTCAGGGAGTAGTCGTGCAGGCAGCTGACCTGTTCCGTAACCAGCCGGGTTACGGTGACAGGCGTCCCTTCGCAGATCCGGGAAGCAAACTCCCACACCGGCAGCGTGGTTGCAGCAACCGGGTCAGCTGGGGCAGAAGGGGCGCAGGCGGAAAGAAAAAACAGCAGCAGCGCTGTAACAATAAGTTTCATGGGTTTCATGGAAACACTCCAGATCAATGGGCTTTGGTGTGTTGGGAGGGGACCCAAACACTCTGATACTATCATATCATATTTTGTCAAGAAAAATAGGAGTCTGCGCAAGGCAGGCTCCTTTTTTCATTATGTATGGTGAATTAGTGGTTCTCCATCCATTCCTTGACCTTGGTCTTTGCCAGTCTCTGAATGTCCTCGGCGGGATACTTGGAGGTCTCGCCGCCAACGCCGTACACAAAGTACAGACCCTCGGGAGTCTGGTACAGATCCTCCTCATAGCCGGCGGGATCGCCCAGAGCACCGCTGGTGAACTTCTTGACCAGAGTAGCCGTCTCGGTGTCGTACTCCTTCTTGCAGATGATCTTCTTCATGGATTGAACCTCCTTTCATGGATAATCCTTTGTACGCCTGCAATTATACACATTTATGTAAGGAAATCAATAGCGAAATTAGAAAAAACTAAACTTTTTGGCAAAGTTTGGACGATGTTTCAATTTTATTACCCGCCATTACCGGGGTTCTGTGTGCAATCTGCACAAAACAAATTCACAAATTGTCAAAAAAACAGGTTGTGTACGGGGAAAAAAAGTGGTATCATAGGGGAAATGGAGGGGAAATTATGCGCGATTTTCCGTTTTTTACCACCGAAACCGGAGTGTCCAGTCTGATCCTGAAAGAGATTCCCTATCGCGGCGTTGCCTATATCCGCCTTCGGGATGTGCAGGAAGAGAATCTGCCTGCGCATCTAAAGGAGTGCGCTGATTTCTGCCGCATGGCAGGCGCCCAACGCATTTATGCTACAGGACACGGGGCGCTGGAAGCCTATCCGCTGCATACCGCCATTTTGGAAATGGCAGGCACGGCATGGGTAGACCGGCAGCAGCTTGCCAGCTTGTTTCCGGTAACGGAAGCCACGGCGGGTCGCTGGCGGGTGATTTACAATGACCGCATGGGGGCTGTGGACAACGCTGAGACCCTGGAAGCCCGGGACGAGCCGCGTATTGTGGAAAGCACCGGGGCTTATTTCGTCCATGACAATGGAAGTTTGCTGGGTATCGGCTGGCTGGACGACTGTAAGCTGTTGGCAGTTGCCGCCGCAAAGCCCGGGGCAGGGGAGCGGGTGATGCACACCCTCATGTCCCTGGTGGAGGGCGATGAGATGACGCTGGAAGTCGCTTCCACCAATGGGCGCGCCATCCGGCTGTACGAGAAGCTGGGCTTCCTGAAACGCCGGGAGATCAGCCGCTGGTACGCACTTCCGTAGAACTGCACAAATCCGGGAAACAAATTTTGGAATGCTCTGGAAAAATACTTGACATCTGTCTGACCCTATGCTATAATGCCCAAGGTCAAGGAAAATGCCTTGACATAAGGAGGTTCCCATGGACGCGCTGGAGATGACGCTGCTGCTGGATTATTACGGCGGTATGCTTACGGATAAGCAGAGAGACTGCTTTGATATGCGCTATAATCAGGACCTTTCCTTAGGAGAGATCGGGGAAGCGTTGGGAGTCAGCCGTCAGGCTGTCTGCGACAACCTGACCCGGACCGAGGCTCTCCTGCGTCGGATGGAAGAAAACATCGGCTGTGTCCGGCGGGATCAGATCGCCCGCAAAGCGGTTCAGGAAATTCTGGATGCGGCGGCCAGTCTGGAAAATTTGTCCGATCCAGCGGTTTCCCCCCTTGCCCGGCGGATTGTCGCCGCAGCACAGGCACTGAAGGAGTAATACATGGCATTTGAAGGCTTAACCGAAAAGATTTCCGCCACCTTCAAAAAGCTTCGCGGCAAGGGTCGCTTGAAGGAAGCCGACGTGAAGGAGGCTATGCGGGAGATTCGCATGGCGCTGCTGGAAGCAGACGTCAGCTATAAGGTCGTCAAGGACTTCACCAAGGCGGTCACGGAACGCTGTGTCGGCACGGACGTGCTGGAATCTCTCACCCCTGCCCAGATGATCGTGAAGATCGTCAATGAGGAGCTGTGCAAGCTCATGGGCAGCGATACCAAACACCTGACCATCAATCCCAACGGCCCCACCGTAGTTATGCTGGTGGGTCTGCAGGGCGCTGGTAAGACCACCAACGGTTCCAAGCTGGCCGGCCTGCAAAAGCGGCAGGGCAGGAACCCCCTGCTGGTGGCCTGCGATATCTACCGTCCCGCCGCCATTCAGCAGCTGAAGGTCTGCGGCGAGAAGCTGGGGATTCCCGTGTTTGAGAAGGGCACGCAGAATCCCGTGCAGACCGCCAAGGAAGCGGTGCTGTACGCCCGTCAGCGCGGCTTCGATATGGTGTTCCTGGACACCGCCGGCCGGCTTCATGTGGATGAAGCCCTGATGAACGAGCTGAAAGAGATCAAGGCGGCCGTCAAGCCCGATGAAATCATGCTGGTTGTGGATGCCATGACCGGCCAGGATGCGGTGAATGCCGCCCAGAGCTTCAACGAGTGGCTGGACATTGATTCCGTGATGCTGAGTAAGCTGGACGGCGACGCCCGTGGCGGCGCGGCTCTGTCCGTAAAAGCCATCACCGGAAAGCCCATTAAGTTCGCCGGTATCGGCGAAAAGCTGGAGGACATCGAGCCCTTCCATCCCGACCGGATGGCAAGCCGGATTCTGGGAATGGGTGATATGCTCACCCTGATTGAGAAGGCAGAAAAGGCCTACGATGCCCAGAAGGCTGCCGAAATGGAGCGCAAGCTCAAGACCAACAAATTCACCCTTCAGGATTTCTATGACCAGATGGTGCAGATGAAATCCATGGGTTCCATGGAGGATATTCTGGCGCAGATGCCCGGCGGTGCCAACCTGAAGGGCGTGAAGCTGGATGAAAAGGCCATGGCCCACACCGAGGCCATCATCCTTTCCATGACCCCCAAGGAGCGGGAAAAGCCCGAGAT
>JBJDYL010000088.1:0-22437 GCA_051867285.1 Faecousia sp.
GAGTTATGCCGCCATGTGTGGTCAAAGGATTTCGGGCACCGCCGAAATCAGCTTCATTAGTATATCCCATGAAGTGCGGTTTGTCAAGATTTTTTTCTGTTTTTTTCACGGGATTTTTGGGGATACTTTCCGTGAGGTGAAACAGTATGAAATTTGGAAAACCTTTGGCTTTGTTTGGCGTGGGGGGCAGCGCCTATGTGGGGCTGGAGCTGCTGTACCGGGGGCGCAGCCATATCAGTATGTTCGGAGCAGGGGGACTGTGTTTCCTGCTGATCGGACAGCTGCGTTCCAGATCCATACCCGGGGCGGTGAAGATTGGCGCGGGAGCCGGAATGATTACGGCAGTGGAGCTGGTAACCGGGCTGCTGGTGAACCGGGACTACCGGGTTTGGGATTACCGTGGGCAGCCGGGAAATTTTCTGGGACAGATCTGCCCGATGTTTACTGCCCTGTGGATTCCGGTGACTGCTGCCGCCATGGCGCTGTACGGTTGGGCAGATGCGGGGCTGGACAGGCTTGCCCGGCGGCGGTAAAAAAGAACCGGCTGCCTCCGGGATATGGTTCCAGAAAATCGATATAAAGTTAGCGATTTTCTGGGAATTTGTTGGTTTTTCCCTGCTTTGAAAAGATGTACTGGGATTTTTTGTCAGTATTCTCCAAAAAACAGGCGGTTTGGCACCTTTCTTTCATTGACGGAACGGCGGATATCTGCTATCATATATCTACAACCCAAGCAAAGGAAGATACATTCCTGAAAGGAGGCACCATTATGAATTGTGCTGCAATCGTTTGGCTTGTGCTGATGGTACTGTTTCTGGCAGTGGAAGCCGCTACCGTGAGTATGACGTCGCTCTGGTTTGCGGCAGGGGCGCTGGCCGCGCTGCTGATTGCGCTGCTGGGCGGGGCGGTCTGGCTGCAAACCCTGCTGTTTTTGGCGGTGTCCGCCGGACTGCTGGCAGTGCTGCGTCCGCTGGTGCGCCGGTATGTGGCGCCGAAGGTTACGGCAACCAATGTGGACAGCGTGGTGGGCACCACCGGTCTGGTGACTGCCGCCATCGATAATGTATCCGCCGCCGGACAGGTGAAGCTGGGCGGCATGGTCTGGACGGCGCGGAGCACCACCGGGGAGCCTATTCCGGAAGGAACCCGGGTGAAGGTGGATAAAATTGAGGGCGTGAAGGTCTTTGTCTCCCCTGTGCAGGTTCCCGCGAAGCTTTGATTCCCGGTTATTCATAATTATTTCAGGAGGTACTTATCATGTGGATTCTTTTTGTCATCATTGTCATTGCGCTGATCATCGTTGTCAGAAACATTGCTGTCGTCCAGCAGTCCCGGGCGTATGTCATTGAGCGGCTGGGTGCGTTCCAGACCGTGTGGGGTGTGGGCCTGCACTTCAAGGTGCCCTTTATCGATCGCATTGCCCGCCGTGTCTCCCTGAAGGAGCAGGTGCTGGATTATCCCCCTCAGCCTGTAATCACCAAGGACAACGTCACCATGCAGATTGACACCGTGGTGTATTTCCAGATTACCGACCCCAAGCTGTACGCCTATGGCGTGGAGCAGCCCATGGCGGCCATGGAAACCCTGACTGCCACCACCCTGCGTAACATCATCGGCGACCTGGAGTTGGATCAGACCCTGACCTCCCGTGACGTGGTCAACACCAAGATGCGGGCCATTCTGGACGAGGCCACCGACCCTTGGGGCATCAAGGTCAACCGGGTGGAGCTGAAGAACATCCTGCCCCCGCAGGACATCCAGAACTCCATGGAGAAGCAGATGAAAGCTGAGCGTGACCGCCGCCAGGCTATCCTGCAGGCCGAGGGTCAGAAGAAGTCCGCCATTCTCATCGCCGAAGGTGAGAAAGAATCCGCCATCCTCCGTGCCAGCGCCGAGAAGGAAGCGGCCATTCTGAGGGCGGAAGCCGAAAAGCAGGCTGCCATTCTCCGGGCGGACGGTGAAGCCCAGGCAATTCTGGCGGTGCAGAAGGCTATGGCCGATTCTCTGGAGCTTCTGAATCAGAAGGCGCCTAACGATCAGGTCATCAAGCTCAAGTCCATCGAAGCCATGCAGAAGATCGCTGACGGCAAGGCTACCAAGATCATCATTCCCAGCGAACTGCAGGGCCTGGTGGGCATGGCCAGCGGGATTGTGGAGTCCGTAAAGGAACAGTAAATGGCAAAACGGGACGAACGTTTTATCAAGACGTATTCTCAGGGAAGTGCCTTTGGGACGCTGATTCAGATTTGGGTGGATAAGCAGACCGGCGTCAACTATTTGTGGCAGGCCAGCGGCGGTTATGCCGGCGGTCTGACTCCGCTGCTGAATGCAGACGGAACGCCAGTGGTAACCCCGGTCTCCCGGTATGAAGCATCGTTCCCAGGGGAATTGTGAACCGGCTGCCCCGGCTGAGCGGCGGTACCCCTGCCTATCAGTGCAGTTATCTAAAGTTGGAAATACATCCGGTATTTCTGAATTTTTATAACGTTTGTCTGCGGCAAACTCTGCTGCGGCCAGTACCCATCCCTTTTATCAAAGAATCCCGGAAATCCCCCTGCTTGAAAAAGCCGGGGGATTTTTTGATTCGTTCATATTGTATCGATATAAAATGTTCGAAGCAGATATTTTTGTAAATTGTGAATAAAATTTGTGGACAAATCCGCCGCAATGCGTTATTATATGCGTGGAATCATGCGGTTAGCTCCGCGAAATTTGAAAGAGGTGAAGAAACATGGCGTTTTCTTTTTTCGGCGGGGTCCATCCCAAAGAAAATAAGTGGTACGCGTGCGACAAGGAGACTCAGGTTTTCCCGGAACCGGATATCGTGGTCATTCCCATGGCGCAGCATATCGGCGCCCCCTGTAAGCCCCTGGTGAAGAAGGGCGATCAGGTTGCTCTGGGTCAGAAGATCGGCGATAATCAGGGACTGTGCGTCCCGGTTCATGCTTCCGTTTCCGGTAAGGTCAAGGCAGTGGAGATGCGTCCGCATACCAACGGCAGTACCGTAATGAGCGTTGTCATTGAGAACGACCACCTGGATACCCTGTGCGAGGATATTAAGCCCCGTACCCAAGAGGAAGTGGACGCGCTGACGGCGGAAGAGCTGGTCAACATTATCCATGAGGGCGGCATCGTCGGTATGGGCGGCGCAACCTTCCCCACCCATGTCAAGCTCTCCGGCGGTATTGGCAAGGTGGACACCGTTATTGTCAACGCCGGCGAGTGCGAACCGTACATCACTTCCGACGACCGGCTGTGCCGGGAGCATCCCGAGCAGGTGGTCTCCGGCCTGAAGATCATCATGAAGATTTTTGGCCTGTCCGAGGGCCATATCGGCATCGAGGACAACAAGCCCGAGGCAATCGCTGCCCTGAAGGCCGCTGCCAGCGAGGGCGTGATTGTGGACGTGCTGCCTGCCAAGTACCCCCAGGGCGCTGAAAAACAGCTGATCTACGCCGTTACCGGCCGGGAAGTTCCCTCCGGCGGACTGCCCGCTGCTGTGGGCTGCGCGGTGTTCAATGCGGCCACCGTCCGCGCCATTCACGAGGCCGTTTATGACGGAATGCCCCTGATCAAGCGTATCGTGACGGTCTCCGGCGACATTCTCATGGAGCCCAAGAACCTGCTGGTGCCCATCGGCACAGCGTTCAACGATCTTCTGGAAGCCTGCGGTTATTCCGAGAATCCCTACAAGGTTCTCTCCGGCGGCCCCATGATGGGCGTTGCGCAGTATGACCTGAGCGTGCCCACCATCAAGGGCGTAAACGCAGTTACCGTGCTGGGTAAGAAGAACAACTTCTTTGTGGAGGATCCCCACTGCCTGCGCTGCGGCAAGTGCATTGACGCCTGCCCCATGAAGCTGATGCCTGTGCTGATGTACAAGGCCTGGCAGGGCGGCGACGTGCAGGAAATGAAGGACAACAACATTATGGACTGCATTGAGTGCGGCTCCTGCGCCTATACCTGCCCGGCCAGCGTGCCGCTGGTACTGGGCTTCCGCGTGGCCAAGCAGGTTATCCGCAATGCGTCCACGCCGGTGAAGAAATAAGGAGGTGGAGATCTATGGCACAGATGAAATACTTTTATGAGCTGACGATTTCCAGCTCGCCCCATGCCCATTCCCCGGTCACAACCCGGACCATTATGCGCGATGTGCTCATCGCGCTGCTGCCTGCGCTGATCGGCTCGATTTACTTCTTCGGCTTCCGCGCCCTCACCGTTACCATGGTCAGCGTGGCTGCCTGTGTGTTCTTTGAGTGGCTGTACTGCAAAATCACCAAGCAGCCCTGCAAGATTTATGATCTGTCCGCCTGCGTCACCGGCGTGCTGCTGGCGTTCGTCTGCCCCGTGACCATTCCCTACTGGACCATCATCTTAGGCGACCTGTTCGCCATTATGCTGGTGAAGATGCTCTTCGGCGGTCTGGGCCGGAATATCGTCAACCCCGCTCTGGCAGGCCGTGCCTTCATGTTCAGCTGGCCTGTGCTGATGAGCAACTGGGTCAAGGTAGGCTTTGGCAACGCTGCCGGCATTTTCTCCACCGCAGACGCGGTGACTGCCGCTACCCCTCTGGCAAATATGCACCAGGGCATCCCCTGTGAAGAGTCCATCGGCGCCCTGTTCCTGGGCAACGTGGGCGGCTGCCTGGGCGAAACCTCCGCGCTGCTGCTGCTCATCGGCTTCGTGTACCTGCTGGTGCGCAAGGTGATTACTGCCCGGATTCCTCTGGTTTATATTGGCACCGTGGCGGTGCTGACCTTCCTGTTCCCCCAGGGCAATGAACGGATTGCATGGATGGCCGCTCAGGTATTCGGCGGCGGTCTGATGCTGGGCGCCATCTTCATGGCCACCGACTATGTGACCTCTCCCGTAACCAAACTGGGACAGATCGTCTACGGCATTGGCTGCGGCGTGCTGACCGTTATGATCCGTTACTTCGGCGGATATAACGAGGGTGTTTCCTATGCCATTTTGTGCATGAACGCCTGCGTGGTTCTGCTGGACAAGATCGGCCGTCCTGTAAAGTTCGGCGCACCGAAGAAGGAGGCGGCAAAATAATGAAGACTGAAACCAATGCCGGATATATCATCCGGCTGGCGGTCACCCTGCTGCTGATTACTGCCGTTGTAGCGGCGGCGCTGGCGGGCGTGAACGCGGTTACCGCTCCGAAGATTGCGGAGCTGAATGCGCAAAAGACCCAGAGCGCCATTGAGGCGGTGCTTCCCGGCGGCGGTGAGGAAATTGCCTTCACCGACGACACCGGCCTGGTGTCCACCGTCTATCAGGGACAGTCCGGCTACGCTGTGGAGGTCAAGCCCTCCGGCTTTAACGGCACCGTCACCATGATGGTAGGCGTGGATCCTTCCGGCAAGGTTCTGGGCATTTCCATCGTGAACCACACCGAGACAGCCGGCCTGGGCGCCGTGGCTGCGGCGGAAACCGCTGCCGGTAATGCGTTCCGCGGCCAGTTCGCAGGCATGAGCGGAAGCGTTTCCGTCACCAAGGACGGCGGTCAGGTGGACGCGCTGACCGGCGCGACCATCACTTCCCGGGCTGTCTGCACCGGCGTCAACGCCGCGCTGAGCGTGGTCGCCAAGCTGGGTTAAGGAGGTACTTCGTATGGATTTCAAAAAGCAATTTAGAGAGGGCCTGCTGACCAAGAACCCGGTTACCGTGCAGCTGCTGGGTATGTGCTCTACCCTGGCAATTACCACCAGCCTGTTCAACGGCATCGGCATGGGTCTGGCAGTTACCGCGATTCTGATCTGCTCCAACGTGCTGATCTCCGCACTGCGCAATTACATTCCTTCTCAGATCCGTATCGCCGCTTACATCACCATCATCGCGGGCTTTGTTACCATCGTGGATCTGGCGCTGCAGGCGTTCATCCCGGCGCTGTCCGCGTCTCTGGGTGTGTTTATTCCCCTGATCGTGGTTAACTGTATCGTTCTGGGACGGGCGGAAGCGTTCGCCTCCAAGAACAGCGTGGCGGCTTCCGCGGTGGACGGCCTGTGCCAGGGCATCGGCTACACCGTGGCACTGATTATCGTCTGCGTTATCCGGGAGCTGCTAGGCAGTGGCACCTTCGGCGGCGGCATCCTGAATGCCGGCGAGGGTATTCGCCTGATCCCCGCCCAGTTCCCCGCTATGCAGATGGTCATGCCGGTGGGCGGCTTCCTGGTGCTGGGCTTTGTCATTGCCGGCTCCCAGAAGCTGATGAAGCATCTGGAAATGAAGAATAAGAAGAAGGAGGCGGCGAAGTAATGGAAGCGATTGTTGGTATTATTCTCAGCGCCCTGCTGAGCCAGAACTTCATTCTTGTTAAGTTCTATGGTATCTGCCCCTTCATGGGCGTTTCCAAGAAGATCGATACCGCTTTGGGCATGGGCATGGCAGTTACCTTCGTTATGGCGCTGGCTTCTGCTGCCTGCTATCTGATCAATTTGCTGCTGGTGGCGCTGGGTCTGGAATACATGCAGACCGTTACCTTCATTCTGGTCATCGCTTCCATCGTGCAGGTGGTGGAGATGTTCCTGAAGAAAGCGGTTCCTGCCCTGTATAAGGCGCTGGGCGTGTTCCTGCCCCTGATCACCACCAACTGCGCCGTGCTGGGCGTGGTGCTGGTGAACGTGCAGGCAGGCTACAATTTCCTGCTCAGCGTAGTCAACGGCGCTGCCGGTGGTCTGGGCTTTACCCTGGCGATTGTCCTGTTCGCTTCCGTCCGGGAGCGGGTGGACAAGACCGACTGCCCGGAGTGCTTCAAGGGTTTCCCCATCGCGCTGATCGCTGCCGGTCTGCTGGCGCTGGCGTTCATGGGCTTCTCCGGTCTGAAAATTTTCTAAGGAGGGCTAGTGAATGGATATTGTTATTGCAATTCTGATTTTGGGTGGCCTGGGACTGATTTTTGGTCTGGTTCTGGCTGCTGCGTCCAAGGTGTTCTATGTGGAGGCGGATCCCCGCCTGGAGCAGCTGAACGCATGCCTCCCCGGCGCCAACTGCGGCGGCTGCGGCTTTGCCGGCTGCGGCGCATATGCCGAGGCGGTTCTGAAGGGTGAGGCGCCCATTGGCAAGTGCGCTTCCGGCGGCAACGAGTGCGCCCAGGCGATGGCCGCCATTATGGGTGTCCAGGCTGAGGCAGTCACCCGGAAGGTGGCGTTGGTGTGCTGCTCCGGTGCGAAAACCTACGACGCCGAAGGCAATCTGACCAAGGGCGCCAAGATGAAGGCAAACTATGAAGGTTTCCATGACTGCCTGTCCGCTTCCAAGGTTGGCGGCAGCGGCCCCCTGTCCTGCAAGTACGGCTGCCTGGGCTATGGCACCTGTACCAAAGCCTGTAAGTACGGCGCAATTTCTGTCAAGAACGGCGTTGCTGTGGTTGACGAGGATCTGTGCGTGGGCTGTCTGGCCTGTGCCGCCGTCTGTCCCAGACATCTGATCATCCCCGTGGAGCCTGACCGGAACGTGGTCATCGCCTGTAACTCTCTGTCCAAGGGCGCAACCACCAACCGTGCCTGCAGCGTGGGCTGTATCGGCTGCGGCAAGTGCGTAAAGACCTGTCCCAAGGGTGCGATTACCGTAACCAATAACCTGGCCTCCATTGATTACAGCAAGTGCGACAACTGCGGTGAATGCGCCAAAGTTTGTCCGAAGGGCCTGATCAAGGATTCCAAGGTGGAGGCGCTGGGAGATCCCACGCCTGCGGTTAACCCTGCCAACTAAACAGGACATCCCCTCCCACCCGGGAGGGGATTCTTTTGTGCCGCAGTGGTCAGGTTTTGCAAAAATGTAACACAATCGCCACATCTTTTCCGCTTTTGCCTGCTATACTGTTGCAAAGGAGGCGGAGCGTATGCTGGAAATTCTGTTTACCTTACTGTTCGTGTGGCTGCTTGTGAAAACCATCGGACTTGCGTTTCGGGTGGCGTGGGGCGCGGCAAAGATCGTGGCATCCGTGCTGTTTGCTTTGGCAGTGCCGCTGCTGGTGCTGTGCCTGATTTTCGCGGGCGGGCTGCTGGTTCTGGTGCCGCTGGCCATGCTGGGCGCAGCTTTTGGACTGCTGAAGGCCTGCGTGTGAAGAAACTCCCTGCTTCCGGGCAGGGAGATTTTTTTGCCCGAAAATTGGTGGATTTTTCCTGGCTGACACAATATCCTGTGTCCTTCCAAAATTAGGCCAGGTTTTTTGAAAAAAACTTCTGCCCTTTTCCGTTGTCCCAGGGGGAAAGCTGTGCTATAATGTCTTTAAGTAGCGAAATTTGCGAGGGAAAGCCCTATGATGACGGAAGATCTGAAAATATCACAAAAGGATATGCGACTGCTGCTTTCCGCGGCCAGTCCGGATGCGGCGCTGCTGTATCTGTATCTGAAAAGCGGCAATGGTATGGACGGCGCCGCAGGCGATTTGCAACTGAATGAATCCCGGCTGGGATGCGCAGAAGCAACTCTGCGCCAGTTGGGGCTGCTGATGGATGACCGGGTCAGCCATATTGCCCCCGGAGAACGTCCAGGCTATTCCGAAAAAGATGTTCTGGAGGCTATGGATGGTGACCCGGATTTCCGTGGGCTTTATGGAGAAGTCCAGCGGCTGCTGGGCAGAAGTCTGAACACGGAAGAGCTGAAAATATTGCTGGGCTTTGTCCGGTATCTGGGCATGACGCCGGAATTGATTTCTGTGCTGGTGTGCTATTGCAAGGAACGCGCCCGGCGCAAGGGCAGTTCCCGCAATCCCAGTCTGCGTTCTATCGAGAAGGAGGCCTACGCCTGGGCGGAACGGGGCATTGACTCCGTGGAGGACGCAGCCGCCTTTATCCAGGCGCAGAATGTCCGGAACTCCCGGCTGTACCGGCTGATGAACCTGCTCCAGATCCGGGGCAGAAATCTCACTGCCGCCGAAGAACGGTATGCTCAGAGCTGGCTGGATATGGAGCTGTCAGAGGAACTGATCGCCATGGCTTATGAGCGCACCTGCCTGAATACCGGCGGCTTAAACTGGGCGTACATGAATAAAATTTTGCAGCGCTGGCATGAACAGGGTCTGCGTACGGCGGAGGATGTCCGCACCGGTGACCGGAAGACAAGCGTGCCCAAGGGCGCGTCCGGAGAGCTGGGCGAGGCGGAACTGGCGGCGATTCAAAGAGTTTTGCGGGAGGAATAATCCATGGCATATAGTGCAGAGGTGGTGAAACGGGCGCGCGCCCGGCTGGCTCAGGCGAAAGAGGACCGGGAATCCGAAAACCGGCAGCATCTGGCGCTGGCTTACGCCCGGGTTCCCCGAATCCGGGAAATTGATATGCTTTTGCGGCGCACCATGGCGCAGGCGGCGCAGGCAGCCTTTTTGCAGGGCAGCGATGGCCGGGAGCTGCTGGAGCAGGCCCGCCGGGAGAATCTGGAATTGCAGCAGGAGCGGGCGATTCTGGCGATGGAGAATTTTGAGGAAGGGTATCTCGATGACAGCCCCATCTGTGACAAATGCGGCGGCAGCGGCTATGTTGGCTCCAATATGTGCGAGTGCCTGCTGGAGCTGTGCCGTCAGGAGCAGAAGAAGGAGGTTTCGGTGCTGTCGGGAAGCCGGGAAACCTTCAACCAGTTCCGGTTGGACTATTATCCGGACCGGATTGACCCCAAGTACGGCGCAAGCCCCCGTACCATTATGGAGCGGGTTTTGAAAATTTGCCGCACCTACGCCCTGACCTTTACGCCCAACGCGGGCAATCTGCTGTTCGTCGGCGGCACAGGACTGGGTAAGACTTTTCTGTCTGCCTGCATTGCCCGGGCAGTGGCAGACCGGGGATACAGCGTGGTTTATGAATCCGCCGGGCATCTGTTTGCCAAGCTGGAGCAGGCAAAATTCAATCCCAGCGAGGAAGCCCGCCGGGAGGCGGCGCGGTTTACGGACTGCGATCTGCTGATCCTGGACGATCTGGGCACGGAAATGCCCGGGCAGTTCATCACCGCCGCGTTTTATACTCTGCTGAATGACCGGATTTTGATGGGGAAACCCATGGTGATCTCCACCAATCTGAATATGGACGAGCTCAGCCGCCGGTATTCCCCTCAGATTGCCTCCCGGCTTCAGGGAAGCTTCCAGGGGCTTACCTTTGTAGGCGAGGATATCCGCGTGCTGAAGAACAGGGGCTTGTGAGATGAAAACTGGAGTTTTATTCGATTTGGACGGTACCTTGCTGAATACGCTGGAGGATTTGCTGGATGCCACCAATTATGCGCTGGGACGCTGCGGGTATCCCGAACGGACGCTGGCGGAGCTGCGCCGGTTCGTTGGAAACGGTGCGGAAAATCAGATTCGTATGTCCTTGCCGGAGGGCAGCAGTCCGGAGGCGGTGCAGCGGGTTCTGGGGATTTATAAGCCCTATTACACGGCCCACTGCCAGATCAAGACCCGTCCCTATGACGGCATTTTGGAAGCACTGGAAACCCTGAGAGAAAAACATCCCATCGCCATTGTGTCCAATAAGCCTGACGCTGCCGTAAAGTCGCTGTGCGCGCAGGTGTTTCCCGGCATGTATGCACTGGGGGAAACGCCGGACTGTCCCCGGAAACCGGCACCGGATATGGTGACGAAAGCCTGCCGCGCCATCGGCGTTGACAGCTGCGTGTATGTGGGGGACAGCGAGGTGGATGTGCGCACTGCGGAAAATGCCGGCGTGCCCTGCCTCAGCGTGCTCTGGGGATTTCGGGACAGGGCGGATTTAGAAGCTGCCGGTGCTGCCCATTTCTGTGAAACCACCGCGGAACTGGCGGAAAAAGTCGAGGAACTGATCTATGGCCAATGAATTTTATGCCCTGATGGGGCGGATGCGCTATATCACCCGCTGGGGTCTGATGCGCAACACCTTTTCCGAAAATATTTCCGAACACAGCCATATGACGGCGGTGCTGGCCCATGCGCTGGCGTTGATTCGCCGGGATATTTTGCACCTGCCCACACCTGACCCGGACCGGTGTGCCGTGGCGGCGCTGTATCACGATGCTTCGGAAATTCTCACCGGAGATTTGCCCACGCCAATCAAGTATTACAACCCGGATATTAAAACCGCCTACAAGCAGGTGGAACGGGTGGCGGGGGAGCGGCTGCTGGAAATGCTGCCGGAGCAGCTGCGCAGCAGCTATGCCAGCGACATCCTGGAGGATGACGAGACACTTCTGCCCATCGTCAAGGCGGCAGATAAGCTCAGCGCCCATATTAAGTGTCTGGAGGAGCAGAAAGCGGGCAATACGGAGTTTGACACCGCTGCCCGCCAAACCTGGGAAGCCATGAAGGCGATGAACCGCCCGGAGCTGGAATGGTTTCTGGAAAATTGCCTGAGTGCGTTTACTCTGAATCTGGACCAGCTGTGATACTTGACGGCTGGAATCGTTTGTGATAAAATAAGCGAAGCCGCCGCTATGATGGAATGGTAGACATCGCGGACTTAAAATCCGCTGGAGGCGACTCCGTACCGGTTCGAGTCCGGTTAGCGGCACCATATTTGCACAACACTTTAGATGCAACTTGTAATAAGTTGCATCTAAAGTGATTTTTGCAGGTATTTATCGATGAATTGAAAGCAATTAGTTTGATTTACTCAGGTAAAATGTGAACACGTTTTTTAGTGATTCCATAGATGCAAACACCTTTTGAAACGTGTTTTGAACTGGTTAAGCCAGATACAGCATGAAATTGAGCAGCGCCCTTTTTGATTTCCTTGGAGATTTCAAAAAATGGCGCTGATTTTTTATAGAGTTTTCAGAAAATTATCATTTGTGAATCCGCCGGGATTTTTGTGGTTTGGCAGCCATAAGAATCCCGGCTTTTTTATTTTCAAAAAAGGGCGCTGGCTGTCAGCCCTGATTCCAGGCCGTTCTCCTGTTTCAGGGAGGACGGCTTTTTGTTTTCTATGAAAAATATACCGTGCCTGAAAAAGGGCGCCGGAGGAAATGGAGGTAAAATGTGAAGAACCCGAACCAAGCAAGTTCCAAACACAAGAGAACAAGACCGGAGTACCGGGCGCATACCGGGCCTCCCCATCAGACAGAGAACCCCGTTTGTACAGAATCTCCGTTGTGTGAGGGATGCCCCTTTCCCGGGCATGGTTTTCTGTGCTGGGGTGAGGGCGGTGAGTGTATGCGCACACGATTGATGAAGCTATCTGAAAAGGAGGAAGAAGCCAAATGAATATGCCGTTTCCAAGCCGTGGGCAGGTGGAATTCACTCGGAGCTGCTATCCACCCGGTACACGAATCGTGCTGAACTGCATGAATGATCCCTTTTCCCCCGCGGAATCAGGTATGCGGGGCACTGTTCGGTATGTGGACGATGCTGGGCAGGTCGGAGTTGCCTGGGACAACGGGCGCAGCCTTTCGCTGATTCCCGGTGTGGACAGCTTCCGAAAACTGACCCAACAGGAAATTGCCCAGGAACAGAATATGTCAATGGAGGAGATGAAGCTATGAGCGTTCAGGAAATATCGAAAGATCAGCTTCGCCGTATGGAAAACCAGGAGGGGCTTATCCTCCAGGGCTGCGGTGGCGATCTGCAGGAATGGGTAGACGGTATCAATCAGATGCTGACAGAAGAAGGGATTCTCAAAAAGGGCGCCAGATTCGAGGAAGCCTATACCTTTGAACATGATGGTCTGACCTGTCTGCTGTTCCCCTTTAAGGAAGGAATGACGATTGAGATGGGAAAGCTGGCCATGTGGCGACTGCAAACCCATCCGCACTTTGGAGGTACCTGGCTGTCTGACTATGTACCGAACCGGCTCGGGGGATTCATCCAGGAACAAGAACAGAGAATAGTCAAACCGAACTGTCCACTCATAGGTCAAAATGGGAACATACTAAATCTTTTGGGAATTGCTGGTCGAACGCTGCGGGAGCATGGCATGGAGGACCAGGCAAGGGAGATGTTTCAGAGAGTCACCCAGTGCCAGAGCTATGACTCTGCACTGAATGTTATGAGTGATTATGTGAACATTACCTCTGCAGCGCAGACGGAGACGATGGATATGGAAATGAAGTGAGGCCTTTATGGAATCCGAAAGGAAACCATAAAGGCCTTTTGCATTTTGTAAGCGTCAGTCCCACATGTGCTTCAACAGGTAGGATTCCAGATCATAGTCATATTTGAAACGAACACCGGTAATGGACTCACCGTTCAGAATTGAGGTATATGCCCGCTGGTGGATTTCGTTTTGTTCCCGGTCGCCAGAAAAGAGATTGCCCACGATCATCAATGCGAAAGCGGCATCCGGGTATTTTGTTTCCAGCTCAGGGATACTTTCGGGAGCGGCTTGACGCAACTTGTCAATACCGGGGATGCGGCTGAAGACAGCTTCCTCCTGTTTGAGAAGCTCCTGGCGAGTATGGCGGACCGGATTTGCAATGGTTGCAGTGTTCATTTGAATCTCTCCTTTGCTGTTTACGCACCGAGCGGAATTATACCATGAAAGATTTGGAAGAACAAGACCTTTTTCGGAAACCTTGTTCCGCCTGCGTTCCCAGAGATAATACCAAACGAACAGTCCAATAAAACGGGAGTAATTCAAACAAATTTTCGCCACCTATGAAAGGAGGTGATGCATTTGAAAAACAGACGCGCTTTTAAGGATAGGTGCCGCTTACGTTTCGTAATGAAAATGGCCGGAACAACCGTTAATGGCCGATACAGCTGCCTGACCGCAGGCGCTGTACCGGCCATTTCCATTTGGAATGGAGCGTGAGATAACCTATCAGAACACCAATCACCCGCATCGGCAACAAGACGAATCTGCTGCCGATCATCCTGTCCGTGTTCCCCAAGGAATTCGGACGCTACATCGAAATCTTTGGCGGCAGCGGCGCCGTGCTGCTGGGCAAGGAACCCAGCCGGTTTGAGGTCTACAACGACATCGAAGGAGAGCTGGTGAACTTCTTCCGTGTGGTAAAAAATCGCCCGGCGGAGCTGCTGCTGGAGCTGAACCTGCTGCCCCTGAATTCCCGGGAGGAATTTGCCAGCTGGCTGCACTTCCACGACGGCGGCAATGAACCGACTGTCCACCTGCCGGATCAGGTGGAGATCATCGATAGTACGACACCTGCCTATTTGCTGAACGAGGCGGAAAAGCTGAAAGCGTCGCTGCGGAAGCGTTCGGACTACCGGGATGTGCGGCAGGCGGCGGCTTACCTGATGCGCGTCCGCAACAGCTATTCCAGCGCCGGGCGGAGCTTCGCCTGCCAGCCCTTCAATGTCCGCACCCTGTTTGAGCAGATTTGGGAGATGTCCTTCCGTCTGGAAAACGTCATCATCGAGCAGCAGAGCTTCGAGGTGCTGATTCCCCACTATGACCGGGAGGACAGCTTCTTCTACGGCGACCCACCCTACTATGACAGCGAGTATGTCTACGACGCGGAATTCAACTGGGATCACCATGTTCTTCTGCGGGACACGCTGGCACAGTGCAAGGGCAAGTGGCTGATCTCTCAGGTGGACTGCCCGGAGATCCGTTACCTGTTCAAAGAATTCGAGATTCTGGACTTTACCCGCATTCACCCCATGGTCCAGAAGTACACCCCCGGCAAGCAGTTCGGGGAGCTGCTCATCGGCAATTACGATCTTCTGGAGCGGGAACGGGATGTTCCGCTTCAGATGTCCCTGAATGAGATGTTGGGAGAATCCATCCCGGCAGAACAAATTTTGAAGGAGCGTGTGACATCATGCAAAAAACGAACCAAGTAAGAGTATTTTCACTTTTGCCCGTTCCCACGGAAGTGCTGGAGGAGTTGGAGCTGGACCCGTTTTCCACCATCCAGTACAGCATCTCCCGGGGGCGGCTGATTATTGAGCCTATCGACGAGGAGCAGAGCAAGGTCTGCTTTGGGAACTGCTGCCGGTGTCCCGGGCGGGAGTGCTGTGAGGACGCGATCCGATGAGGCTGTACCGGATCATCGGCAACGAGGGGAGGATTACGATTCCCTATGCCATCCGGCAGGCGATAGGGTTTCTGCCGGATGATGTGGTGTCCTTCCAGCTCATGGATGCCGACAGTGTGCTGGTGCGCAGAGAGACCCTCCGTGAAAAGGAGAAGACTGCTCCCACATCCAAATCGGACACCTCCCTAATCGATTACCTGGAAAGTCTTTCGCCCAAGGAGCAGTATACGGCGATGGTTCACCTGTCTGTCTTGTGGGCGCAGGGGCAAGAGGGAAAGAAAACCGGGAGGGACTGCGGATGAGCGGATACCGTGTTGTGTATGTGGAGCCAGGAAAGCCTGCTGTTGAGCGGGAAATTGGGACAGATCTCCATGACCTGCAGGCAGCTGTGGGAGGACTCATAGAATGCATTTATGCCCATGATGACGATACGCTGATTGTCGGAAACGATGAAGCGAAGCTTCTGGGCATGGAGGGAAACCGGAGACTTGATAGCGGTTCCATCATTGCGGGGCCGTTCTTTGTGATCGGGGACGCCGGGGAAAACTTCCGTTCCCTGACGGATGTGGAAGTCAGCCGGTATCTCCAGCAGTATGCTGAGCCCCAGCAGATCTCCCAGCGGGAAGTCCAGGCGGATATGGGCTTCACGTTCTATTGCTTCTAAGAGGTGCGTTATGAAAATCAAAGCAAAGATCGACCGTATGGTAAATTCTGGGAACGTCAAGGCCATTGCCTCCGTTTCCCTGGATGGGATGTTTGTGGTGAAGAACCTGAAGGTCATGGATGGAAGAAAAGGCTTGTTTGTTTCCATGCCCCAGGAATCCTTCACCGGAAAAGACGGGCAGAAGAAGTACAGCAATACCTTTTTCGCCCTGACCAATGCCGCAAAAATGGAGCTGCAGGATTCTGTTCTGCAGGCATACCAGCAGCAGATGGACCCCAATTATGTGCCAAAGCAGGGAATCGGTCAATCGGACTATCCCCAGGAGATCCTGCGCCAGCGGGAGTTTTATCCCCAGCCGGAGTATTCCCGGCAATATCCCGAACCGCAGTACCCGGAATGGGTGAATGACTGCGATGATGGGATGCTTCCCATGGATATGGGCGGCATGTAACAATCAGCGTTTCGCTTCTGCAAAAGCAGGGGCTTATTTTTTACGCAGAAAGGATGACCTCATGATTTTGAACCTGAAACGCTATGTCTCTCTTCTTCTGGTTCTGATGCTTCTCATTGGCATCGTTCCCACGGTTTATGCTGCGGAAACGGTCAGTGACAGCACCGTGCCGGAGGAAACAACCTCCGAAGTGACGGAACCTACGGAGCCCACAGAACCAACAGAGCCGACGGAGCCTCCCAATGAAGATCCTTCTGGGATCGATACAGAGATTTCCGTTATGGCAGCGTCGGACAATGCGGTTGTGTTGGCTGCTTCCACCACTTCTAACGTCCTGCTGTTTGACCAGGCATCGCCCAACTACACCACCTATCTCAGCAGCCAGATCGCGGTGACCTATAAGCCCAACGGCACGGATTCTTCTGTCACAGCGTATATCAAGAACCTGGGCTGGCACTTCGCCCGGATCGATGGTGTATCCTACCCGGATGATCCCATCTACTGTATTGAACCGTGTAAAAACTTCGCTGCCAGTACCTCCGGCAACTATGTGGATAATGACGTTACCGTGGATGGCAGCGGAACCTCCCGTGGCGCCAATGTCTGGTACGCCATGCCGGAATCCTACCGGGAAGCCATTGCTCTGATCCTTCTGTACAGCAACCAGAAATGGGACGATTCCTATACGGTTTCCAATACATCTATGGCGGACAATCCCAATCATCCATCAGATCCTTTGTCACTTGGATGCGGTCATACGCATTCCCTTTCTCCCGAAGGTAGGCTTCCAGCCCGTCCCGCTGCTTTTTTAGTGCAGCCAATTCCGCTGTGTTGTTACGGAACTGTTCCGTGTAGTCCTCACCGGGGGCCTCGGCAGCTTTTTGGAGCAGTGCACTGAAAGCGTCCTGTAACTCTTGAATCTTATTCTTTATCTCTCCCAGCGTCATCTGATCCCCTGGCAGGCAGAGGGTTTCCTCCACCATGGCATCCGTGATTTGGGCTGCCACCGTCTCTTTCGGAGACATCACGGAATTGACCGCCGTTAAGATCGCCTGCTGGAGGGTGCCTTCCTCCAGTGTGGGAGAATCGTGGCAATATTTCTTGCCATAGTCCAACCGGCTGATGCACCGCCAGACGATCTTCTTTTTCCCATTTCTTTGCCAGCTGCACCTTCGGTAAAGCGTCCCGCACTCCCCACACACCAACCGCTCCGACAGAGCGTACTTGCTGGTGTAGCAGGAACGGCCTGTGGGGGCCTGCTTGGGGGAGGGGCTTTTGAGAGCGTTGCGCCTTGCCAGCTCCGCCTGGGCGGCGTTATAGGTATTCCTGCTGACGATTGCCGGGTGATTGTCCCGCACCAGGTACATGGGAAGCTGGCCGGTGTTCCTGACCACCTTCTTGCTGATGCAGTCGGAGATATAGGTCTTCTGCATCAGCACATCACCGCAGTATTTTTCATTGGTCAGGATCGCCCGGACAGCGGGCATGGTCCATTCTTTTTCACCGCGATAAGGGATTCCCTCCGTATTCAGCATGTCCCGGATCATCCGCAGGCTGTCCCCCAGCAGGAATCTTTCATAAATCTTCGCTACCACAGTCCCTTCCTCCGGGAGCACCTGGGGCGTCCCGTTAGGGTCTGTTCCGTAGCCGTACAGTTTCTCGAACTGCACATGGGTTTTCCCCTCCCGCATGGCCTGCCGGATGCCCCAGGAGACATTCTTGGAGATGGACTCGCTTTCTGATTGGGCGAAGGCCCCCAGCAGGGTGATGATCAGCTCACTGTCCGATTCCAGGGTGTTGATATTCTCCTTCTCGAAGACCACTCCAATGCCCAGCCCCCGCAGGATGCGGATGTATTTCAGGCAATCCACTGTGTTCCGGGAGAACCGGGAGATGGATTTGGTCAGCACCAGGTCGATTTTCCTCTGCTTGCACAGATGGATCATATGCAGGAACTCAGGGCGTTTCTTGGCACTGGTACCGGTGATCCCCTCATCCGCGAAGATGCCCGCCATGGTCCACTCCGGATTGGTCATGATCTTATCTGTATAATAGCTGCACTGGGCTTCATAGCTGGACTGCTGTTCTTCTTCCTCGGTGGATACCCGGCAATAGGCGGCCACACGGAGCTGCCGCTTCATTGCCTGCTGGGCAGCCAGGGGCTTCGCTGGGATGATGGTTACGGTTTTCTTTGCCGTCAGAGAACAGCTTGGTCAGTTCCAGGCCGTACACATAAATATGGGCATCGTCCACCAGAGTATCGTAATAATCCTGGGAAGAACGCTTCCAAGTCAGAACCACCTCGTTGGGGTTGCCATCGTCGCCATACACGACAGACGCATCGCTGTTCATGGTCGCAGCGTAAGTAATGCGGATCGTGCAGTCAGAATAGCCGGAGTTGACCATACCTGCGGCGGTGTAGACGCTGGTGGAGGTGTTGATCTCACTCAGACCTCTTGCGGTCATTTCAATGGTCATGACGGATTTGCCGTCGCTGGTGGTGCTATACGCAACGGTGAACTTTCCGTCCGCTTCCTTCCAGGTGGTAATGAGATCCGTGCAGGCGCTGTCCGTGAAGAATTCCAGGACAACATCGTTCTTGTTGTAGGAGATGCCCTTGCTCAGGGTATCGATGAAGGTGTAGCAGGTCAGGTAGGTAGACTCGGACGTGATGCTGGGCAGGGTGCTTACGATCTGGTAGTCAATGATGTCACCGTCCGAAGCTGTACCAGTGTGGGCATAGCCGTCTGTGATGCTGGAAGTGGATCCCTGGTTCTTGCCAGTATCGTTCTTGTTCTCCCGCAGGGTCTTTTCCAGAGAAGGAATGCCCGTCAGGTTCTTAGGATAGATGGTAACATCGTAGATCCAGCGGGTGCCGCCGTCCGTGGCGTTGGTTCCGTTGACAGAAGTCATGGGCAGGCTGATAAAGAAGGGATTGCAGGTGCTGGTGACCATCTCGGGAACCTTGGTTTCCACCAGCAGGTACAGGCCCAGATCCAGGTCAGCAGCGTTCGTTTTGCCGTAGGCATCCGTCAGGGGCATCGCCGTGCCGCCGTTAGAAGCCACATAGGATTCCAGCGCGTTCTTAACGGTAGTCGCGTTGGTTTCCAGTGCGGTATTCAGCGCGGCAATGAGAACATCCGACTGATAGTAGTAATTCCCGCTGTCCAGTTTATCAGAATTGTCAGCGTTCTCGTACCGCTTGACGCCATCCGCCAGACCGATGGCAGAGAGCAGGGCAGCTCCCTTGGTCTTATCGATGCCGTACAGCACCTCCACATGGTCGAAATCAACGCCGTCCGCAGTGGATTCCGTGAACTGAACAATATCCGCAATACGGAGATAAGTAAATTCCACACCTTTTACAGCATACCCGTGGCTGGTTTCTCCGTTGCCAAGATCGGAAGTATCATCGGTATCCCCAGCACGGGCAGCGCCGATGAGGGTATCGTAGACATTCTGGTCATAGACACCGGTGCTGACATAAGAACTGTCCCAGATGCCGTCCTTTTCGGCATTGGTCAAGTCCACCTTATAGATGGTCAGAGAGCCTTTGGCGGACATATCGATGGTGGCGTCACCGACTTCTGCGGCGGAGACACCAACGGGGATACTCAGGCACAGAAGAAGGGCCAAACACAGTGCGATTGCTTTGGTAATGTTTTTCATGACATAATTTCCTTTCATCAGTTAATTTTTTTGAGCTAATTTTCGGGGTCCCCACGAGGGCGAACGGCCCTCGTGGGGAAAGGAGCCGCCCAGACACTGGCGGAATTTTCCGCTTTGCGGGAAATAGAGCATTGTGTCCGTTGCGGTGACGCAGGCCTGTCCCTGGCTTTATAGGGCGGATTCACGTTCTTACCGCCGCTTCTTTGCCAAATGGATCAACAGGGCCAGCAGAATGAGGGCTCCTGCAATCTGCAGGCCGTTCTGCACCGTATTCCCCATAGAGCCAGTCATGGGCAGCTCAAATTCCAGGGCGTTGACCACTGTCAGCTGAACAAAGAATTCGTCCCCTACCTGGATGCCACTCTCATGGACAGGCTCTGTCAGGAGCTGGTAACCCTCCGGGGCTTTGGTCTCCGTCAACCGGTAGAGCCGCTGGGGATGCAGGCCTGTGAACCGAACCACCCCATCCGCTCCACTGGTGAGCTTTCCCTCTGTGAGCCCTTCCGAGGTACAAGTCCCCTCTTTGACATCCAGAGAATCCGTAAAGGTTACAGGCGCCCACTGGCTGCCATCCACGGACCATTCCAGCAGAAACTCCGCTCCGGCCAAAGGATTGCCCTGGGTATCCACCTTCTGGACCATAATCTCTCCGGGCTTCAGGCGGTTGGTGAAGGTCACCTCCGCCGTTTTTCCGGCTTCAATGGTTACGGTCCGGGGATTGGAACCTTCACAGATATAGGGACTGCCCTCTGGAATCTGTTCCTCGATTTTGTATTCTCCCGGCAGGAGATAATCGGTCAGTATGGTTCCATCCTCACCGGAGGTATAGGTACCTATGTGTGTTCCATCGCTGACCCGGTACACATCGAATACCCAGCCTGCCGCGCTCCCGCCATCCGGCATGGACTTGATGAGCTTGACCCGGCCATTGTGGGTGTTGGAGAAAGTCACAGTGGCCGTCTGGTCGGCAGCGATGGTCACCGTCTTTACCGCAGTATTGCACTCCCAATAGGGATCGCTTCCTGCAAGCTCCTTTGCGTACAGGGTTCCCGGCTGCAAGCCTGTGACAGTTACAGTACCGTCCTCCCCGGTTGTGAAGGGAGAGCCGGAAACAGGGCTGGTGCAGGCGGAATCCGTATAAAGACCAATCTGCCAGCCGCCCAGATTCTCACCTGTGTTCGTAGTCTTGACCAGCTTAACGCTGCCAGTGTTCAGCTTGTTCTGAAAGCTGACAGAAGCAGTTTGTCCAGCAGTAAGGGTGACCTTCTGGGGATTCGTGCTGGCACAGGTGTACAGTGCATCAATGGCGCTGTCGGTGTGCCCCAGTTCCTTTACATACACGGTTCCAGGTGTCAGGCCCGTCACGGAGATTGCTCCGTTGGAATCCGTGGTATGCGGCCCAGAAATCAGCGCGGTACAGGCAGCGTCAGAATAGATGCCAAACTTCCAGCCGGACAGATTCTTACCATCCTCTGTGGTTTTGCTCAGGTTCAGCCCACTGGTATTCAGCTTGTTATAGAAGCTGACCGATGCGGTACCACCGCTGGTGACCGTCACCTTCTGGGGATTGGTACTGGAGCAGATGTAGAGAGCGTTGATGCTGCTGTCCGTATGCCCCAGTTCCTTAACATAGTAAGTACCTGCTGAAAGCCCGGTCACAGAAATCTTACCGCTGCTGTCCGTAGTGTACGGCCCGGATACCAGACTGGTGCAAGCGCTGTCGCTGTATATCCCAAACCGCCAGCCGGACAGGTTCTTGCCATCCTCCGTGGTTTTCGTCAGGCTGATAGCTCCCAGAGCGGGGGCTTTCAGCTTGAAGTAGGCATTGAGATTGCCGCCGGAAGGGGTGTACAGCTTCACACAGGTCTGGTATGTGGAGGCTGCGCTATAGTAGATAGCAAAGGAGGAACTGTCAGCAGAGGGAAGATACCGGCTCGCCTTGAAAACCGTGGATTCGGAGATCGTTCCGGTCTGGGTAATGGTCAGGCTGTTTCCGCTCTTGCTGAAGCTGGCGCCGCTTCCATTGGTGAACGTGAAATTGGACAGCACGCCATTGGAATCGGTGACCGTCGTGGTGGTTCCGGTCAGCGTGATGGTGGGCGCACTGCTGGAATCCTTGCTTGTGAAGCTGGGAATCTTCAGCGCCGCCTGCACACTGGCCTCAATGAAGTTATAGTTCGGCGCGAAATAGGAAACGTTGGCAACGCCTGCGTTGTAGAACACATCCCCGTCTGTGTAGCCGTTGGAATCCTTCAGTTCAAAGGTGGTTGCGTCCCGCAGCCCTGTGACAATCTCATAAATCAAAAACTGGGTTGCAATTCTCAGCGGTACATCTCTCGCCCCAACTTACACAATGGGATGAGAATTGGATCAGGCAGTTGGTGCATACAGTAAAAGTTATCTCCGCCAGTCACATTCAGGTCTGTTTTATGAATGGCACAGTAATAGAACAGGAGGTGCGTGAGCAATAAGGACAACTACGAATTAACCATGGGCAGCTTGTTCGATGGGATCGGAGGTTTCCCCCTGGCGGCAGTGCGGAACGGCATCCGTCCAGTGTGGGCAAGTGAGATCGAACCTTTTCCTCTCGAGGTAACAAAGCTGCTGTTTCCCGACATGATCCATGTTGGGGATATTACAAAGCTAAATGGCGCTGATTTGCCCCCGGTAGATATCATCACCGGGGGCTCGCCTTGTCAGGATTATGCCGAAAAAACAGTTATTCCGAAGTAATTGCCAGAAGCCCTGT
>JBJDYL010000089.1:0-22321 GCA_051867285.1 Faecousia sp.
ATATAGGGTATACTAATCACACAAAGATCAGGAGGTGACAGCTATGAATACCATCGGTGCACGGCTGCGGGAACTGCGTCAATGCGCGAAGCTGTCTCAGGCGAAGATTGCAGCCGTTGTGGGTTCCCGGCAGTCGGCGGTTGCTCGATTTGAAAGCGGCGAGGCTCATGTCCCGGCGGATGTGATGGTTCGCTATGCGGATTATTTTGACGTGTCGCTGGATTATATTTTTGGTCGTACGGACAAGCCCCAGGGCAAGCTGTATGAAGGGAAAATGAAAATCGAGAAGGTCTATCCTGAGATGGACAAGTTTATCGAGATGTGCTTTGACCCCGGCTCTCCCATCAATGAGCGATTGAAAGAAACCCTTAGGGAAATACTGAAGGAGGGACAGGAATGAGCAGACATACCACTACGATTACTGTTCAGGATGTTCCCGTCACAGTCATGCAGGTCGACCAAAGGGACTACATCAGCCTGACAGATATGGCGAAAGCCCGAACGGATTCCACCCGGGCTGCGGATGTGATAAAAAACTGGCTGCGTACCCGCTCCACTCTGGAATTTCTTGGGACATGGGAGGTCATGTATAATCCAAATTTCAAAGTGGTCGAATTCGACCACTTTAAGAACGAGGCGGGGCTGCATACCTTCACCCTCAGTGCAAAAGAGTGGATTGAAAAGACCAACGCCATCGGGATGTATGTGCAGGCGGGGCGCTACGGCGGAACCTATGCCCACAAGGACATTGCCTTTGAGTTTGGCTCTGCCATCAGCCCGATTTTCAAGCTGTACCTGCTGAAAGAATATCAGCGGCTGAAAGATGACGAGAACGACAGACTGAAGCTGGAATGGAACGCAAAACGGTTTCTCTCCAAAAACAATTACATCATCCACACCGATGCGGTTAAAAACTATGTACTGCCCCAGAGCAATTACACCAAAAGCAACGAGTGGCTTGCCTATGCGGATGAAGCGGATCTGCTGAATGTTGCCCTGTTCGGCTGTACGGCGAAGGCGTGGCGGGAGGCAAACCCGGAGCTGGCAAAGAAAAGCAATATCCGGGATTATGCATCCATCCCTGAACTGACGGTGCTGTCCAATCTGGAAACCCACAATGCAGAGTTAATTCGTATGGGTATGGACAAGGCAGCGCGATTTGAAAACTTAAGAAGAATCGCGCAGTACCAAATGCAGGTGCTTATGGAGGCAGAGCGGATTAAGGAATTGCCGGAAGGCGGTGACTCACCCAAATGAAAGCCGTGATCTATGCCCGGTATTCCTCTGACAACCAACGGGAAGAATCCATTGAAGGTCAGATTCGGGAGTGTACCGCCTTTGCGGAGAAGAACGGCATGACCGTTTTGCGGCACTACATTGACCGTGCCTATTCCGCCAAAACGGACAACCGCCCGGAGTTCCAGCGGATGATTCAAGACAGCCGGGAAAAGCTATTTGACATTGTTCTGGTGTGGAAGCTGGATCGCTTTGCCCGGAACCGTTATGACAGTGCCCAGTACAAGAACATCCTGAAGAAGAACGGTGTTCGGGTGGTGTCTGCCAACGAAGCGATTTCCGATTCCTCGGAGGGCATTCTGATGGAATCCATTCTGGAGGGCTTTGCGGAATACTTCTCTGCCGACCTCGCAGAAAAGGTCAACCGTGGTATGACAGAGAACGCTTTGAAGTGCAAATTCAACGGCGGCAATCCCACCGTTGGCTATCTGATCGACAGCGAACAGCATTTCCAGATCGACCCCGTTAAGGCGCCCTTCGTTCTGAATGTGTTCAAGTTGTATGACGAAGGCTTTTCCATGTCCCAGATTCGGGATTATCTGAATGAGCATAACGTTTGCAATAATCGTGGCGGCAAGCATACCATCAACAGCGTTGCCAAGATTCTGAAAAACCGCCGCTATATTGGTGAATACAGCTACCGGGATGTGGTGATTCCCAACGGCATTCCCGCCATCGTCCCGGAGAATTTGTTTGAGCGGGTTCAGGAGAAAATCGAGAAAAACAAGAAAGCACCTGCCCGACACAAAGCCGAAGACGATTACCTGCTGACTACCAAACTGTTTTGCGGCTACTGCGGAGCCTACATGTGTGGAGAAAGCGGCAGGAGTAGGAACGGAACCGTTCACCATTACTACAAATGCGTGTCCGTGAAAAAGAAACGGACGGACTGCAAGAAGAAACCAGTGAAGAAGGACTGGATTGAGAATCTGGTCATCAGCCAGACGATGAAGTTGGTAAATGACGAAGAAACCGTCAAGGCGATTGCTGCCATGCTGCTGGATATGCAGGAGCGAGAAAATGCGAATCTGCCCCTTTTGACAGAGCAGCTCCGGGAAGCCCAGTGCGGTATCGACAATCTTCTGAACGCCATCCAGCAGGGCATTTTCACGAAGTCCACCAAGAGCCGTCTGGAAGAATTGGAAGCGGCGAAAGAAGAACTGGAAGTCAAAATTGCCAATGAAAAGCTTGCCAAGCCCAAGCTGACAGAAGAACAAATTCTGTTCTACCTGCACAAGTTCCGTGTTCTGGACATGAGCAAGCAGTCCCACAGACAGCGGCTGATTGATACCTTTATCAATAGGATTTATCTCTACGATGACAAACTGGTCATCACCTTCAACCACAAGGATGGTGCGGAAACCATCACACTCAATGACATAGAAACCGCTCTTGCTGAAAGGGAAAACGGTTCGGATTTGGTTAGCTCCGCTGTACCAAAAACGGGTCATCCCATACGGGATGACCCGTTTTTGATTTGCCGGGCGGGACTCGAAAGGGCGGCAGCAGCGTAAGCTGCCGTAAAAACAGTCCAGTGGACTGTTTTTAGCCCGTGGGAGAGTCCCCTCCAATTTTAGACGCATCCCGTAGGGATGTGGATGAAATTGGAATATTTACGATACTGGAAAAGAGTTGGTACAACTCACTTTTCTAATAAATCCTATGAGAACACCCGTACCAAAAATCTGAGATATCCAATGGGTATCTCAGATTTTTTATGCGAGAGAAGGGACTCGAACATTTTCATTCAACTGTCCGGTGGACAGTTGATCGCCGCCGGCTTGACGGCGGCGACACCATGTCCCTTCCGATTCAGAAAAGTGTTGGCACGTCAAACTTTTTGAATAGTCCTAAAAGAACACACACCAGGCGTCAATCATCCGAACCTAAGCTCAGTAAGAGAAAGGTTCGGATGATTTTGTTCTTGGGGACGGCAATTGTGTGATCGGTTCCGGAAAGAATCTGACGGGTTTTCCCGTTTCCGAGTAAATGATGCAGCAGGTACGGGGCAAACTAGGGCTTGAATGGAAGCCGGAGGAAGGGGGCGCTGCTTCCGGGAGGATGCGGCAGGGAACAGAAATCCGCCCCGGCGCCGGTTATCTGAAAGGATGAAGGAATCAGGAGGTTCAATGTGAAATTTACCGGAAGGGACAAGTGGATTGTTTTGGCAGTTCTGCTCATGATGTGTCTTTGCATCTGGCTTTTCATCGGAACTGGTATTCGTTCCCGCAGAGAATCCCCGGTGCCCACCGCGCAGACCGAAACAGAAGCGCCTTTGACCCTGGAAGCGCTGCTGGGCGAGGATTATGTGGAATTCCTGACGGACACCATCACCATGCAGATGGAGAACCGGATGGAGAAGAACCCGGACGTACAGTATTATCCAATCGTGGATCAGGCGCCGCTTGGCGATTATGTGACCATTGGAGAAACCACGCAGTTTGCGCTGGACGAAGCGGGCGGTCTGGTGATTATTTTTCCCGCCGGAACGGTTACGGATCCCTCCCATGGCGAGCAGCGCTTCCGGGTGTCCAGGGCTGCGCCTTCCGGGGAAGATGCGGTGCCTTCCGATCCGGAATCGGATTGGAAATTGCTGCTGGTAAATCCCTGGAACAAAATTCCGGACGACTTTACTGTAAATCTGACCCGCTTTGACAATGGGCAGGCCGTGGATGAAAGAGTCTATCCGGATTTGCAGGCCATGCTGGACGACGCCCGGGCTAAAGGGCTGTCGCCCATCGTCCGCTCTTCTTACCGGACAAACGAGATGCAGGAAGATCTGTATGCCAATAAGATCAGCAGACTGCGGAAGCAGGGCTATTCCCAGGAGGATGCGGAAACGGAAGCCGCCAAATGGGTGGCGGTTCCCGGAACCAGCGAGCATCAGCTGGGGCTTGCCGTGGATATTGTCGCAGAGAGCTATCAGGCATTGGTCAGGCAGCAGGAGGACACCGCGGAGCAGAAATGGCTCATGGAAAACGCTCACCGGTATGGGTTTGTGCTCCGATACCCTGAGGAGAAAAGCCAGATCACGGGAATCGGCTATGAACCGTGGCACTACCGGTATGTGGGCAGAGAAGCCGCAAATCAGATGTACGAAAGCGGATTGTGTCTGGAAGAGTACCTTGCAGAGAGAGACCGCCAATGAGCCTTGCGGGCTTTGACATGGCAGCCGGAGGCTTGTTATTATTGTGCTGCAATTCACTGCTGGGGGGCAAAGGGATACCGCGAAAGCCGGGCTTCTTCGCCCCCTTGCATATTTCCGTCATATAGGCTATAATAATCGGGTAAGATGCGGAAATGACTGTATGGAATGCACATATTTTGGAGGAAACCTATGAATTATGACGTGATTATCATCGGCGCCGGTCCCGGCGGTATTTTCTCTGCTTACGAGCTGACGCAGCGCAGCCCGGAGCGGAAGGTGGCGGTGTTTGAAGCCGGACACGCCCTGAACCGCCGCCGCTGCCCCATTGACGGGGAAAAGGTGAAAACCTGTATCGGCTGCAAGAGCTGCTCGATTATGAGCGGCTTTGGCGGCGCGGGTGCGTTTTCCGATGGAAAATACAATATTACCAATGATTTCGGCGGTACGCTTTACGAGTACATCGGCAAGCGGCAGGCGCTGGAGCTGATGCGCTATGTGGATGATATCAATATGCGTTACGGCGGCGCGGGAACAAAGCTCTACTCCACTGCCGGCACCCAATTCAAGAAAGCATGTATCCAGCATGACCTGCACCTGCTGGATGCTTCCGTGCGCCATCTGGGTACGGACATCAACTATGTGGTGCTGGAAAACCTGTATGCCTATCTGAAAGATAAGGTGGAATTCTTCTTTGACACACCGGTGGAAACGGTGTGCGTTATCGACGGCGGCTATGAGGTGCAGTGTGCGGGCGCGTCCTATACCTGCGAAAAGTGCATTATTTCCGTGGGACGCAGCGGCAGCAAGTGGATGGAGACGGTTTGCAGGGAACTGGAGATTCCCACCAAATCCAACCGGGTGGACATCGGCGTCCGGGTGGAGCTGCCCGCAGAGGTGTTCTCCCACCTGACGGATGAGCTGTACGAAAGCAAGATCGTCTACCGTACGAAGCAGTATGGCGACCGGGTGCGTACCTTCTGCATGAATCCCAAGGGTGCGGTGGTCAATGAAAACACCAACGGTATTATCACCGTCAACGGCCACAGCTATGAAGACCCTGCCCGGCAGACGGAGAATACCAATTTCGCCCTTCTGGTGGCCAAGCATTTCTCCGAGCCCTTCAAGGATTCCAACGGCTACGGCGAGTCCATCGCCCGCTTAAGCAATATGCTGGGCGGCGGCGTTATCGTCCAGCGGTTCGGCGATCTGATCCGGGGCCGCCGCTCCACCCCCGGCCGGATTGAAGAATCCTTTGTCACGCCCACCCTCAACGCCACCCCCGGCGACCTGAGCCTGGTGCTGCCCAAACGGATTCTGGACGGTATTATCGAAATGATCTACGCTCTGGACAAGGTCGCCCCCGGCACAGCCAACGACGATACCCTGCTCTACGGCGTGGAAGTCAAGTTCTATAATATGGAAGTGGAAGTGGACGAGAAGCTGCAAAGCAAATACCCCGGCCTGTATATCATCGGCGATGGCAGCGGCATTACCCATTCGCTGTCCCACGCCTCCGCCAGCGGCGTCCATGTGGCGCGGGACATTGCCCGGTGACGCCGGCAAGAACGATCATGGGAGAGGATGAGACTGGATGCTGCGCGTATTTTTGGTGGAGGATGAGACGATTATCCGGGAGACCCTGCGGGACACGATGCCCTGGGCGCAGTGCGGCTACACCTTTGTAGGCGAGGCCGGCGACGGGGAAATGGCGCTGCCGCTGATCCAGCAGACCAAGCCGGACGTGCTGATTACCGATATCCGGATGCCCTTTATGGATGGCCTTGCCCTGAGCAAACTGGTATTGCAGGAATTCCCACAGATGAAGGTTATCATCCTTTCGGGCTACGACGATTTTGAGTATGCTCAGAAGGCCATCGGTCTGGGCGTGGAGCGGTATTTACTCAAACCCATTACCAAGAGCACCCTGATGACGGTGCTGGAGGAAGTGCGGGAAAAAATACGGGGGGAACGGGCGCAGCAGAACTATCTTGCCCAGTTCCACCAGGAAGCACAGGACTATGAGCAATACGCCCGCCGCCGCTTTTTCGAGCGGATCGTGGCAGGGCAGCTGTCGGTGCAGCAGATTTATGAGCAGGCCAAAAAGCTGGATCTGGATTTGCGGGCGCAGGCATATGACATTGCGCTGGTGTCCGCCATGCCGGAGAGCAGTTCCGTGGCGGAATCCTATTCCGAACCGGGAGCCAGAATCCGGGACGGTCTGGTGGCGCATTTTCTGAAGTACCCGGAGTACATCCTCTTCCGGTGGAATCTCACCAGCTATGCGGTGCTGATTCTGGGCAGTCAGGAGGACATGGAGCGAATTATTCGCCGGTGTGTGGACAAGGTGCGGGAGCTGTACGAAACCTACGGTCCGAAGCGGAACTGGTATGTAGCGGTGGGCAAGCCCACCCAGCGGCTCAGCACCCTGCCTGGCTGCTTTGAGGAGGTTTCCCGGCTGTGGGCATACCGCCACATTCTGCCGGAGCAGCATATTCTCAGCGCGGATACCGTCAGCCAGCTCACCGGCACCGGCTCTGATCACGACTTGTCCGGGCTGGATATGGCGAAGGTAAATCCGGCGATGCTTACCGGCGTGCTGCAAAGTGCCAGCGCGCAGGAAGTTTCCAGCTTTGTGGACGAGTACATTCACAGCCTGCTGGACGCGCTGGAATCCAAACCTTTCTGCCAGTATCTGATGCTCAGCGCCCGGTTTACCGCGACCCAGTTCGTTGAGACGCTGGGAATCGGGCAGAAGGAGTTTCTGTCCGAGCTGAACTGCCTGAATATGGTGGGCCAGCAGGTCAGCACCGACGATCTGAAACGGTACCTGTCGGAGATTCTTCTGCGGGCCATTGATCTGCGGGACACGGTGGCGGGCAGCCAGTACAGAGGGCAGCTGGCGCAGGCGGTGCGTTACATCGATGCCAATTTCCAGTGCGAGGATATTTCTCTGAACCGGGTGGCAAAAGAAGTAAATATCAGCCCCAATTACCTTTCCGCCGTGTTCAGTCAGGAAATGGGAACCACGTTCGTGGAATATCTCACGGCGAAACGGATGGAAAAGGCCCGGGAGCTGCTGCGCACCTCGGACCTGCGTTCCGGTGAAATCGCCACGGCAGTGGGCTATAAGGATTCCCACTACTTCAGCTTCCTGTTCAAAAAGACCCAGGGCTGCACGCCCCGGGACTACCGCGGAGGGAAGGGAAAGAAATGAAACATGCCTACTCCATCCGGGGACGGCTGCGGCAACTGGTAGCCGCCATCAGCGCGCTGCTGGTGGTGCTGCTGGTTTCGGCGCTGCTGATGCTCATGAGCTACAACAGCCACTATTCCCGGCTTTTGCACAACGTCGCCACCGCATCGGAGTTCAACCGGGAATTCAAAAACACCATCGATCAGAAGATGTACTACTATGTCATTGAAAGCCAGTATTCCCAGGGACTTCCCATTGAGGAGGTGCATTCCGCTCAGGCGCTGGCAAAATCTCTGATTGATACCACATTCCAGAAAAACAGTCGGCAGGCCATTACCAGTGTGCTGGATCTGTGCGAAAATCTGGAGCGGAAGATTTATCAGATTCGCGATACCACCAATTATGACCAGCGGCTTACCCAGCTGGAAAACAACATCTATGTGCTGACCTCACTGGTGGAAGAGTACATGTATACCTACCTCTACTATGAGGCGGCGGAGCTGAACGCCGTGCAGCAGGCGGTCACCCAGCGGGTGGCGGCAGAGACGGTGCTGATCACCGTTGTCACGGTGATCGCCATTTTCTGCGTGCTGCGCTACAGTATCCGCCTGAGCCAGTCCATTACCCAGCCGCTGGTGGCGCTGTCCAAACGGGCGGAAGAGGTTACCGGCGGGGATTTAACAGTGCTGGAGCCGGTGCAGTCGGAAATCCGGGAAATCCGTACCCTCAGTGTGGGCATGGAGCAGATGATTGCCCGGCTGGACGCGCAGATGAAGGAGAGCCGCCAGCGTCAGGAAAGCCTGCGCCGGACAGAGCTGGCGCTGCTTCAGGCCCAGATCAACCCCCATTTTCTCTACAATACCATGGACACGATTATCTGGCTGATTGAGGCGGACAAGCCCCAGGAGGCCGTGGAGATGGTGTCCAATCTGTCCAGCTTTTTCCGGCATTCCCTGAGCAAGGGCGAGGACGTGATCACCCTGGCGGAGGAAGAGCGTCATGTGCGCAGCTATCTGCAAATCCAGCACGCCCGGTACAAGGACATTATGGAATACACACTGCAGATTGATCCCCAGCTTCACAATGCCATGATTCCCAAGCTGACCTTGCAGCCGCTGGTGGAAAACGCCCTGTATCATGGCATCAAGCTGAAGCGGGCGTTGGGAACCATTCGCATCAGCGGCACGCTGGAGGATGGGTGTATCGTGCTGCGGGTGGAAGATAATGGCGTGGGCATCCCGCAGCAGCGGCTGGAGCAGCTTCGCAGCGCCATGGAAAGCGACGAGCGGGTGGGCTTTGGCCTGTCCGCCGTGAACCAGCGGCTTCAGCTGCAATTCGGGCGGGAATACGGCCTGACGGTGACCAGCGTGGAAGGGGTGGGAACCATGGTGACTGCCCGGATTCCCTACATGGAAAAGGAGGCGGTTGGCGCGTGAAGCGGTTGCTTTCTATGGTACTGATTCTGATTCTGCTCACCGGCTGTGCCGGCACGGAGCCGGAGCAGCCGGAGGAAGAGAATCTGATTGTTGTGGGAATTTCTCAGGTGGGCGCGGAATCGGACTGGCGGGTTGCCAATTCCGAGTCCATGAAATCCGTGTTTACGGAAGAGCGGGGCTACCGGCTTTTGTTTGAAGATGCCCGTCAGATCCAGGAAAATCAGATCATGGCCGTGCGCAAATTTATCCAGCAGCGGGTGGATTATATTGTCCTCATGCCGCTGAGCGAAACGGGCTGGGATTCCGTGTTACAGGAGGCCCGGGATGCGGGGATTCCCGTGATTCTGGTGGATCGGATGGTGGACGTGGAGGACGAGACGCTGTACACTGCCCATGTGGGTTCGGATTTTTACGCCCAGGGCAGAAAGGCCGTGGCGTGGATGGAACGGGAGTACTGCGCCAGCAGCGAGGAGGTGGACATTGTCCACATCCAGGGAACCATAGGTTCCACCGCTCAGTTGGGCCGTACCGGCTCGCTGGAACAGGGAATCGCGTCCCACGAAAACTGGAAGCTTCTTGCCCAGCTGGACGGCGACTTCACCCAGGCAAAAACCTATGAAGTCATGTGCCGGTATCTGGACGAGCTGCCGGAGGATCAGGATATCGATGTTGTCTACTGTGAAAACGACAACGAGGCTTTCGGCGCCATCGAGGCGCTGGAGCAGCGGGGCTACGTCTGCGGAAAGGACGTGAATGTGATCTGCTTTGACGCCACGCGAAATGCCCTGAGGCTGTGCATGGAGGGGAAAATTTCTCTGGCGGTGGAGTGTAATCCGTTGCTGGGGCCGCTGGTGGAGAAAACGATCCGGACATTGGAAGCCGGAGAGATTCCGCAGAAGCATCATTACATAGAAGAACAACAATTTACTGCCAGAAATCTTACAGAAGCCATCATCGACGGGCGGGAATATTGAGTATCTGCGTAAATTTTTCAACTTTTTTCAGACAGTCGGGGGTTTTTCAGGGGGTTCTGTGCAAGTTGCCAAAAATCATTGCCGTTGGCGGAAAGCCGCGCACTCTTAAAAAAACAAACAAAAAACGGACCGGGATCGTAAGAAAACAAACCTTGCTCGAAAAATCGGAAGAAAAATGGAAAATTTGTATTAAATATAGATACCATGCACTAAAATTTGTATTATTTAAGGATACGAAATTGAGCAATTTGCACTAGGAACGCTTGACGCTGGGAAAAAAATGTGCTTTAATGCAACCAGAGGGTTACTCGAACACCCCCGAAATCTAACTGAAGAAAGTTGAGGAAACAATCATGAAAAAGTTCCTGAGCATCCTGCTGGTTCTGGCAATGGTTATGGCTCTGGCTGCCTGCGGTGGTTCCGCTGCGCCCGCCGAAACCAAGGCACCTGCTGCCGAGGCTCCCGCTGCTACTGAGGCTCCTGCCGCTGCTGCCGATGCCCTGATCAAGGTCGGCATCATCAACAACGACCCCAACGAGTCCGGCTACCGTACCGCTAACGACAAGGACATGAAGGCCACCTTCACCAAGGAGAATGGCTACGATGCTTCCTTCGCCTACAGCCTGAAGAACGAGGAGCAGATTGCTGCCGCTCAGAAGTTCATCCAGGACGAAGTTGACTACCTGCTGATCTCCGCCGCCGGCACCTCCGGCTGGGACACCGTCCTGCAGGACGCCCAGGACGCCGGCATCCAGGTCATTCTGTTCGACCGTACCATCGACGCGGACGAGAGCCTGTACGTCGCTTCCATCGTCTCCGACATGGCCAAGGAAGGCCAGACCGCAGTTGACTGGCTGGCTTCCCAGAACAAGGATGTCTACAATGTGATCCACATTCAGGGCGTTATGGGTTCCTCCGCTCAGATCGGCCGTTCCGGCGCTCTGGATGAGAAGGTCGCTGCCGAGGACAACTGGAACATCGTCACCCAGCAGACCGCTGAGTGGAACGCTGAGAACGCACAGCAGATCGTTCAGGCCGTCATCGACTCCGGCAAGGAATTCAATGTCATCTACGCTGAGAACGACGATATGGCCAAGGGCGCTGTGGCTGCTCTGGACGCTGCCGGTATCACCCACGGTGTGGACGGCGATGTCATCGTCATGGGCTTCGACTGCAACAAGTGGGCTCTGGAAGAGCTGCTGAAGGGCGCATGGAACTACGACGGCCAGTGCAACCCCTTCCAGGCTGGCTACATCACCGAGATCATCAAGGGTCTGGAAGCCGGCAATGCGCCTGCTGAGAAGGTCATCATCATGGATGAGAAGGGCTTCGACGCTTCCACCATCACCCAGGCTGACGTAGACACCTACGGCATCTGATTTCCGATAACACCGGAAACCGACTGACTAAGCGATAACCCAGGCACGCGGTTCGGCTCATTGTGCCGCACCGCGTGCCTTTACGTTACAGGAAAGAACAATCCCGGCATATGGAGGAGAACGGCTATGCAAGAGAGCGCTGTGTTGGAAATGCGCGGCATTTGCAAATATTTCCCCGGTGTCAAGGCTCTGCAAAATGTGGACTTTACGCTGCGGGAGGGGGAGATCCACGCGCTGATGGGAGAAAACGGCGCGGGAAAATCTACCCTGATCAAGGTTTTGACCGGCGTCTATGAAAAAGACGGCGGTGATATTTACATCAAGGGACACGAAAACGCGGTGTCCATCCGATCCCCCCAGGATGCCCAGAACGCGGGCATCAGTACTGTTTATCAGGAAATTACCCTCTGCCCCAACCTGACGGTGGCGGAGAATATGTATATTGGCAGAACCAAGGGCAGCTTCACCAACTGGAAGAAGATGAACGCCGGTGCGGCGAAGCTGCTGGAAGGTCTGGGTATTCCCGCCAAGCCTACCCAGCAGCTGGGCAGCTGCTCCATTGCCGTGCAGCAGATGGTGGCCATTGCCCGGGCGGTGGACATGGACTGCAAGGTTCTGATTCTGGATGAACCGACCTCTTCTCTGGATGAGCAGGAGGTTGCCAAGCTGTTCACCCTGATGCGGGATCTGCGTAAGAAAGGCGTGGGTATTATCTTCGTTACCCACTTCCTGGATCAGGTTTACGAGGTCTGCGACCGGATCACCGTGCTCCGGGACGGACAGCTGGTGGGGGAGTACGTCATTGAGGATCTGCCCCGGGTTCAGCTGGTTTCCAAGATGCTGGGCAAGGAGCTGGACGACATGGCGGCTATCCGCCGGGAGGAAGATGCCGCTCAGGTGGATGCGGGCACGCCGGTTCTGGAAGCCCATGGCCTGTCCAGCGTGGAGGGCATCAAGCCCTTCGACTTCCGCATTCAGAAAGGCGAGGTCAACGGCTTCACCGGCCTGCTGGGTTCCGGACGAAGCGAATGCGTTCGTGCCATCTTTGGCGCTGACCGGAAAACCGGCGGCACCGTTATGATGGACGGCGAGAAGGTGACCATCAACAAGCCCCTGGACGCCATGAAGCTGGGCATCGGCTATCTGCCGGAGGATCGTAAGCGCGACGGTATCGTGGGCGATTTGTCCGTCCGGGACAATATCATTCTGGCGCTGCAGGTGATGAAGGGCTTCCTCAAGCCCATTTCCCGGGCGCAGGCGGAGGCCTTTGCCGACGAGTACATCAAGCTGCTGGAAATCAAGACCGCCTCTGCGGACACGCCCATTAAGCAGCTGTCCGGCGGCAACCAGCAGAAGGTAATCCTGGCACGCTGGCTGCTGACCCATCCCAAATACCTGATTCTGGATGAGCCGACCCGCGGCATCGACGTGGGCACCAAGATTGAAATTCAGAAACTGGTGCTGAAGCTGGCATCCGAGGGCAAGAGCGTTACCTTTATCTCCTCGGAAATTGACGAAATGATTCGGACCTGCTCCCGCCTGGTGGTTATGCGTGACCGCAAGGTGGTGGGTGAGCTGTCCGGCGACGACCTGAACCAGACCAAGATCATGGCTACCATTGCCGGAGGTGAGAACTGATATGGAAAAACTGGATACTCCCGTAAAGTCTGCCGGCTCCTGGCTGAAGCGTCTGGTTCGGCAGCAGATCTTCATTCCTTTGGCGGCGCTGCTGATCCTGGTGGTGTTCAACCTGATCGCGGATCCGGGCTTCTTTAAGATCACCATGGGTCAGAACAGCAACGGAGACCCCGTGCTCTCCGGATATCTGATTACCATTCTGAATAACGCCTCCGAGCTGGTGATTCTCGCCATTGGCATGACGCTGGTAACCTCCGCCTCCGGCGGACAGGATATCTCCGTTGGCGCGGCCATCGCCATTGCCGGCTCCGTGATTCTGCGGGTGCTGTGCGGCGATGAGGCGCGGCCGGAAGCCATGCAGGCGCCCATCATTGTGGCGTTCCTGGTCGCCTGCGGCGTGGCCATGCTGTTCGGTGCGTTTAACGGTGTTCTGGTAGCGTATTTTAAGATTCAGCCCATGGTTGCTACGCTGATTCTGTATACCGCGGGACGCTCCATTGCTGCCTGGATTAACAACAATGAGCTGCCCATCATCAACGATCCCCGATTCGGCTATTTTGGAAACTTCATTCCCGGTATTCCCATTCCCACCCCAGTATTCATTGCGGTGGCCTGTATGATTGTCATCGCGCTGGTGCTGAAGTTCACCACCCTGGGCCTGTATACCCAGTCCGTAGGTATCAACGCACATTCCTCCCGTCTCAACGGCATTGACCCCGCATTCGTCAAGTTCCTGACCTATGTGATTCTGGGCCTGTGCGTGGCTGTGGCGGCGCTGATCAAGGTCAGCCGTATCTCCACCATCAACTACTCCGTCATCGCAAAGGACATTGAAATGGACGCGATTCTGGCGGTTGCGCTGGGTGGAAACGCCCTCAGCGGCGGCAAATTCAACATGGCCGCCTCCATTCTGGGCGCATATGTAATCCAGTTCCTCACCACCACGCTGTACAAATTCAACGTGGCTTCCGACGCCCTGCCTGCTTATAAGGCAGTGGTGGTCATCATTCTGGTGGTTATGAGCGCGCCTGTCGTCCGGGAGAAAACCGCAAAGCTGTGGAAGCAGAGGTTCCCTGGAAAAGCAGTAAAGGAGGCGAACTGATATGGCACCGAAAACCGCAGTGAAAAACGGACGCCTTACGTCTCTTGGCAATATGTCCGACACCAACCTGCTGCTGACCATCACCATGATCGTGTTCGTCGTGATGTATCTCAGCGCGATCCTGCTGCTGGGTGCGGGCTTCCGCAAACCTCAGGCGTTCTTCAACATCCTCAACGATAATGCGGCGCTGATCATTCTGTCCTGCGGCATGAGCATCGTCATGATCACCGGCGGCATTGATATCTCCGTGGGCACCCTGACCGCGCTGGTGTGCATGAGCTGTGCGGTGCATCTGGATTACCACAACGGCAGCGTGCTCACCGCCATGCTGCTGGCGCTGGGCATCGGCGTGGCCTTTGGTCTGGTGCAGGGCTATCTGGTTGCCTATCTGGAAATTCAGCCCTTTATCGTCTCTCTGGCGGGCATGTTCTTCGCCAAGGGCATGACTACCATCGTCAATTCCACCCAGTTCAACGTGCAGCATGAGGCCTTCCAGGCGCTGAAGGCGACCCGGATTTATGTGCCGGGCATGGGCAGCATCAACAAGCTGGGTAAGTATGTTCCCGCATATGTGGAGCCGGGCGTGGTTGTGGCGATTGTGATTGTCATTGCCCTGTTTGCCCTGCTGCGCTGGGGCAAGCTGGGACGCAGCTTCTATGCTGTGGGCGGCAATATGGCTTCCGCCAATATGCTGGGCATCAACGTCCGGCGTACCAAATTCCTGGCGCACCTGCTGTGCAGCACCCTGGCCGGTATCGGTGGCTTTGTGTACTTCCTCCATGTAGGCTCCGGTTCTCCTTCCCACGCCAGCGGCGCGGAGATGAACGCCATTGCCTCTTCTATCATCGGCGGCACCATGCTTACCGGCGGCGTTGGCAATGTGATCGGTACCTTCTTCGGCGTGCTGTCCCTGAATACCATCAAGAACATTGTTTCCTCTCTGGGCCTGGACGAGGCATGGTGGACGAATATCACCGTTGCCGCCATGATCTGCCTGTTCCTGGTGATTCAGAGCGTGGTTCTGCTGAGAAAGAACAAGAGCAAGCAGTAATCTTATTGAGAAAGCCAGAGTGCGAACAGCACTCTGGCTTTTTGCTTGATTATTCCAGCAGAAGGCGGTCTTTTTCCAGCGTTTCCTGTTTGCCGTGGATGCGCCCCAAGGCGTACATCAGCAGCGTGGCGCACAGAAGATTGATCCAGCCCAGGTGCAGCGCGGGGTTGAAGGAATTGACCAGCCCGATCAGCAGGTTGGCGCCGCCGATGATGGCAAGGGTTCTGCCGATTTTCTTCAGGTGCGTGATTTTGGAATCCAGATCGGAGAACAAATCGAATTCTCCCAGTTCAGCCTTCCTGCGAAAATACACCCACTGCACCATGCGCCCGATGTACTCCGCGCCGGTTTCTTCCATGAAGGCAAGATAGCCGCTGTCGGGTTCGTGCATTTCCAGCCGGATGATGTACTCGCCGGGCTGGCAGGGGGCGAAATGATAGGTGCAGAAGCCCACTTTGGTCAGTACCCAGCCGGACTGCGCCATGACGTTGAGCCAGCGTTCTTCCTTTTCAAAATTCCATACCCACATCCATTTGTGGACAACTTTTTCCTGTGTCATATGCTTTCCTCCTTCAGAACCGTCTCGCCGTTGGCAACCAGCTGACGCAGACGGTTTAACTCATTTTTCAGCACCGCCAGCCCTTTGGCGGTGAGTTCGTATTCTTTTCTGCGGCTTTCTCCGGATGCGGGCAGGGGGGCAATCCACCCTTTTTCGCAAAGGGCTGTCAGCGCGCCGTACAGGGTGCCTGCCGCCAGCCGAACCCTGCCCCCGGACAGAGCCTCCGTCTGCTGCATAATGCCGTAGCCGTGCTGGGGCGTGTACAGGGACAGAAGAATGTAATAGGTGGATTCTGTTAATACCGGACTGTCATTCACAGCCATGCCTCCTTTATATCGCCTTCCGATATATCGTGATTACAGTATAACGGGCGCCGATATAGTTGTCAAGTGGTGAATCTTCAGCTTCCTGCCACCTATAAAAAAGACACATTTTGATCAAAATTCGCTCTATCTATCGTCGCACTTTTCCAGTACAATAAAACCATACAAAGGAGGGACTTACCATGATGCGAATGGAAATTGCCCTGTTTCTGGTGCTGGTGCTGGTGGCATACATGTATTTTTCCGCTGAGCGCAGACATTCTGACCTGCATAAGACCTTTTCTGTGCTGCTGGTCGTTCTGCCGGTGCACCTGATTTTTGATGCGGCAACGATTTACACAGTGAATCATCTGGACACGGTGCCGGTATTTCTCAATGATCTGTTGCACCGGTGCTTTATCGGTACCATGGTGTTTGCGGTATATTTGTTCTATCAGTACATTGCCATTCTTGTGGAGGAGGAGACGGGCAAACCCCGGTGGCTGGATCGTCCGGCGAAAGTGTTTCTGCTGCTGGCACTGCTGGGGGATCTGCTGCTGCCAGTCCACTATGCCATTACGCCGGAGGGCAATTATTCCGATGGTATTCACGTCTTTATCTGCTGCTATCTCAGCGCGACGTTTTATCTGCTGCTGTGTGCATGGCTTCTGCTGCGGAACTGGCGGGAACTGGACAACAAGAAAAAGAAGGTGATCGGCGCGGCGTTGGCGATTGAGCTTGGTGCGTCTATTGTGCAGGGCTTCAATCCCACCTGGCTGATCAGCGGTATGGGTCTGACCCTGATGACAATGGCCTTTTACCTGACGCTGGAAAACCCAGCCATCCTCCGGGGAGAGCTGATGGAGCAGAAGATGTCTATGCTGTATCTGAAAAGTCAGGTCAATCCCCATTTCCTGTACAATACCCTGGATTCCATTCGGATTCGCGCTCAGCTCAGCGGCGACCGGGAGGTGGCGGATCTGCTGATGCGGCTGGTGGATTTCTTCCGGCTCAGTGTGAAAATCAATCAGCAAATGGTGACGCTGGATGAAGAACTGGAGCTGCTGGAAGCCTATATGGAGCTGATGTGCAGCCGCTACCCCCAGCTGCGGTGCGAATACGACATCGATCCGGAGCTGTCGGAGGTATTGGTGCCCAATTTCATTTTGCAGCCCATTGTGGAAAACAGCCTGCTGCATGGCCTGAAAAATAAGGGCTATCAGGGTCTGGTGCGGGTTTCTGCTGTAAAAACCGAAGAAAACCGCATGGAAATTCAGGTGTATGACACCGGCAGCGGCTTTGCCGAGGGAGAGCGGGAGCGGGTGGAGGCCATGCTGCGCAATTACGACAAAACCCCCGCCAAGCTGGAAGGCAACAGCATCGGTGTGCTCAATGTACAGAAGCGGATCAAGCTGCTGTGCGGACGGGAGTGCGGCCTTTATTACACGGAGAACGAAACAGGCGGGCTGACAGCGCATCTGCTGCTGCCGAGAACCTGAGGAGGATGGCTTATGAAAAAATTGCGGGTTTTGCTGGTGGATGACGAAATTATGATCCGGGAAGGCTTCAAACAGCTCTTCGACTGGGAAGCCCATGGCTGTCAGGTGATCGGTGAGGCGGCCGACGGCATGGAAGCGCTGGGAAAAATTGATACGCTGAAACCGGATATCGTTATCATGGATATCAACATCCCCATTATGAACGGGCTGAAGGTGATCCAGCTCAGCCGGGTAAAGCACCCGGGTATCGCCTTTGTGATTGTGTCCGGCTACGACGACTTTTCCTACTGCCAGCAGGCGCTGCGGATGCAGATTACGGACTATATCCTCAAGCCTGTGAATTACGAGGAATTCGGCAGCTGCATTGACGCGCTGAAAATCTCTCTGTTTGAGCGCCGGGTGACGGAGTCTGCGGGGCCGCAGGCGCAGGAGGAGCGCACCATTACCGGGATCACCCGGTATTTGCAGGAGCATTTGGCGGAGGATGTGAGCCTGAGCGTGCTGGCGGAGGAATTCCATCTGAATCCCCAGTACATCAGCCAGCTGTTCAAAAGTGAAATTGGCGTGGGCTTTCTGGCGTATCTCACAGGCATCCGCATGGAGCGGGCGAAGAAGCTGCTGCTGACCACCGACCTGCCGGTGGCGGAGGTGGCGGAACAGTCGGGCTATGGGGACTACCGGGTGTTTACCAAGGTGTTCAAGAAAAACGAGGGGGTTACGCCGTCACAGTACCGGCGGGATTTCCGGGAGAGCGTAAAATGAGAAACAGGCTGAGGAAACGGACTCCGGCGGATTTTACCGCAGAGCAAGCCGGCAGTGGAGAAGAGACCAGCGGAAGCAACAAGGCGCAGGAATTCCCGGAGGAAACGAACCCGGTTTTCTGCGCAGATACCAGGGACGCCTGGAATCAGACTGTGAAAGACTGTCCCTGCAAACGGTCAAAGTGTCCCAGGCACGGTAACTGCGAAGCCTGCCGGGTGCACCATGCAGCATCCAAACGTCCCCGTCCCTGTGAGAAAGGAACGTCAGCTGCGGGGAAAGAAGGAAGAAGCAGAAGACAGCAAAAGCAGGGCTGATCGGTCAGCCCTGCTTTTCATATCAAAGTGTATCAGACAATACGCGCCCACTCAGTGATCAGCAGACCGGGAACCGCCCAGATCAGCTGGTAGAGCAGGATATTGATGGGGGTCAGCAGCTCTGTGCTGTCCAGATATCCCAGTACCACCATAATGACCAGTCCCAAGGTGCCGCCGATCAGGTGGATGATGACGCCCAGCTTGGTGGCTTGCCGAAGCGCACGGGCGCCGGTGATGGCATAGGCGGCGCTGATCAGCTCTTCCCGGGTGGTCAGTGCCAGTACAGGCTCATCGGGATCCACAGGGCGCTGCTCCAGCTTCCGGCTGGTGTCCCGGTCCGGGAAAGCCATTCGGTTGGTCTTTACGTTGAACTTGCTGCGCAGGAAGCTTTCTGTCAGCATGAAGTCGCCGCTGAGCTTCAGGGGCGTCAGCTTGCGGTAACCGCACAGGGTCACCAGACCCGCGGCAGCGGAGCGCATCTTTGCGTAGGAGATGGCGTAGACCGCGCAGAGGTGGCCGTCAATGGCGGCGTATACCGCCTGATTGATCATGGTGCCCTCGGGGACGGTTACCCCCATATCCTGCAGGAAATCCAGAGTGCCCAGCAGGACAGGTTCGCCGTCCACTTCGCCGCCGATGCCGCCGTCTCCGTAATTGCGGAAGTTTTCCACGGGAAGGATGGAGCCGTTCCGGCTGGCAAGCAGCTGCTCAAACACAGGCACCAGTCCGCCGCCGGCCATCCGGATCAGAGAAGCGGTATAGGAGACGATTTCGTCCGGATTCCGGGTGCCGTAGAACTTCACGCCGTTGAGCTTGGTGCTGCCCTGGGGGAACAGATCCAGATCGGACAGGGGAAATACCGCCTTGCCGCACAGATCCTTCACACCCTCCCAGCCGCACAGCACGGTTCCTACCATATGAAGCCTTGCTTCCAGAATCGCCATGGGGCGGGTAATGGAAACAAAGAAGCTGGCAGGTACCGCGACCAGCAAAGAGGTGGACAGAATCTGAACGCCCATGCTCAGTCCATGGAGCATCCCGGCGAATACTGCAATGGCAATGCAGACCAGCAGGCTCAGCACCGCATATACGGACTGCACCACTTCGGGGGAGGGCATCTTGCTGTAGCTGTCCATGAAGTCGGATACTTCGCCCTCGGTGCGGAGCAGGCCGTCTTTGCCTTCGTAATAATTTTCCACCCGGACAATGCCGTGCAGACGAACCGCCTTGCGCATGGTATCCATCTGTGCCATTTCCGTGTTATGCCGCTGGAGCCGTGCCCACAGCGCCATGGTCATCTCCAGACTGAAGGCGGCGCAGCAGGGAACCCGCAGCTCCTGCAGGCAGAAGGCGCTGTCCGCAAGGCAGGCGGCAAAGGTCAGTGTCAGCAGGGTATTGACGGTAAAGCGTCCTTTCAGTAGGTCGCCCAGGCTGTCCAGCATCAGGTTGCAGCCCAGCAGCGCGGATACCAGCATGGCCAGCACCTGGCTGAAAATCACCAGCCGCAGACGGTTTTCCGGCACCAGATCCAAGGCGAACAGCGCGGTGACGCCTGCACAGATCAGAACCACCAGCACATTCAGCAGCAGGGCTGCCTGCAATCGGCCGATGCCCATCTCGGACAGCTCGTAATACCGCCGTTCCGGGCCTGCCACCAGCTGCTTTTTCAGCTCCTTCAGACGGGAACGGGGGGTAAAGACAATGGGAGCGGGGATGAATTCTTCCTCAACTTCAAACGCAGGCTCCACGGGAGCGGGCTGGGACGGTTCGGCAGCCGCGTCCTCCGGCAGATCCAGAACAATGGTAGGCTCCGGAGAAACGGCATCGGCAAGCAGTTCTTCCTCCGCCTCCGGAATGGGGTCAAAGGTGTGGGTATCTTCCTCGGGGACAGGGAGATCGGCAGAAACGTCCGCATCGATTTCTTCGTCCGGAATCTCGTCCGCTGCCGGTGCTTCCTCCGGCTCCAAATCAAACCGCAGTTCGGGCATCTGCTCCGGAATTGCCGGTTCTTCCGGCGCTTCCTCGGAATGGTTTTCCGGCAGCGCCGGTTCCTCCTGGGGATGATCGCCAAATTCCTTCAGAATGTCCTCCAGATCAAATTCCTGATTGTTGTCCATATCCATAATTGGGTTTCCTCCTGGTTAAATGCGCTGGCGTACCGCCTCATACAACAGAATCGATGCCGCGGCGGACGCGTTCAGGGAACTGATGCGTCCTCTCATGGGGATGCTGACCATCACGTCGCAGTTTTTACGGACAAGCTGGCTCAGGCCGTCGCCCTCGTTGCCGATGACGATGGCGGCGGGGCCGGTCAGATCCGCCTTGTACATGGGAATGGAGCCTTCTGCGGCGGTGCCGTAAATCCAGACGCCCTTTTCCTTCAGTTCCGAAATGGCGGTGTTGATGTTGGTAACCCGCGCCACCTTCATATATTCCACCGCTCCGGCGGAGGCCTTGGCGACGGTGGCAGTCAGACCCACGCTGCGCCGCTTTGGAATGATGACGCCGTGGGCGCCGGCACATTCCGCGCTGCGCAGGATGGCGCCCAGATTGTGGGGATCCGACAGTTCGTCGCAGATCACGATCAGGGGCGCTTCCCCCCGGGAGGCGGCTTCCTCCAGAATGTCGTCGATGGTAAAATACGCATGGGCGGCGGCCAGCGCGATGATGCCCTGATGGGCGCGGGTAGTGGACATGGCGTCCAGTTTCCGCCGGTCTACAGGAACCACCACGGCGCCGGCTTCCTTTGCCTGGGCAGCAAGCCGCTGCAGGCCCCGATCCGTGTCGCCGTCGGCCACAAACACCTTGTCGATGGTGCGGCCGCTTTTCAGAGCTTCGGTAATGGCATTGCGCCCCTCCAGCTGGCCTTCCACTTCCTCCACTTCAGGCCGCTGGGCAAAGCGGTCAGCCCGGCGTGGAGGGTTGTCCCGTCCCTGAGGACGGCGTTTTTCATTCATAACAGTATCTCCAGTTCAATTCATAGTAATAGATGTTAGCATTATAACAGGTAATATGCAATTTCTCAATACTTATTTTTCTGCTAAATGGGAAAAACAGGGTATTATGTCACCTATTCACAGAAAATTTACCATCCTGCCGTGAATCCTTCATTGCTTACAGCGGGAAAATGTGATATGATGTGGCAAAACAAGGAGGCGAGCGGATATGGACCTAAACCGCGGCAATAACCCCAAGAACGGCAAAAAACCTGAGGGTGAACGCCCCAAGGGAAATTATTTTACCCCGCTGATGATCGCGCTGATTCTGGTGCTGGTATTCAGCTGGGTGATGAATACGGTGGAAAAAAGTCAGTACACCGAAACCACCCTGTCGGATTTCTTTGATGCAAAGAATGCCGGACAGCTGGCGGAGGTGGAACTGCGCTACGACCGCATTCTCTACATGACCAAGGAGGAGGCCGCCAAGGATCCTTCCCGGCAGAAGGCCTGCTTTACCGGATTGCCCAGCGGCGGCGACATGCTGGCGCTGGCGGAAGAGCTGGATGCCGCCGGCGTGAAGGTCAACAACAAAATTGTGGAGGATAATTCCGTGATTATGATGGTGCTGTCCTACGCCATCATGATCGGCGGTATGTTCCTGCTGATGAACCTGCTGACCAAGCGCATGGGCGGCGACGGCATGATGGGCGGCTTCGGCAAGTCCAAGGC
>JBJDYL010000090.1:0-6082 GCA_051867285.1 Faecousia sp.
ACCACCGACGTGGGCAGTCAGGTGATTGTGAATGGTCAGGTTAAGGGCAATATGCGGGCCATGGAATACTACCGGCGCAAGCGGGAGTTCGTTCCCGATGTGATGGAGGCCTACAATTCCCTGGCCTCGGAGTATGATATCATCGTCATTGAAGGTGCGGGCAGCCCTGCGGAAATTAACCTGAAAGAGGAAGATATTGTAAACATGGGCCTGGCCAAAATGGTGGACGCACCGGTGCTGCTGGTGGGCGACATCGACCGGGGCGGCGTGTTTGCCCAGTTGTACGGCACGGTGGCGCTGCTGGAAGCGGAGGAACGTGCCCGGATTAAGGGCACCGTGGTCAACAAATTCCGGGGCGACAAAGCCATCCTGGAGCCGGGGCTGACAGCGCTGGAGAACCTGTGCGGCGTTCCCGTGGCGGGGGTGATTCCCTATGTCCATGTGGATATTGACGACGAGGACAGCCTGTCCGAACGCTTTACCCGGGATACCCAGCGCAAGCTGGTGGATATCGCGGTGATTCGCCTGCCCAGAATTTCCAATTTTACGGATTTCAGCCCCTTTGAACGATACGGCAATGTATCCGTGCGGTATGTAGAGTCCGTGGAGGATCTGCATCAGCCGGACTTCATTCTCCTGCCCGGCACCAAGAGCACCATCGCGGATCTCCAGTGGCTTCGCCAGTGCGGTCTGGAAGCGGCAATTCAGAAGGCCGCTGCCGCCGGAACGCTGGTCATGGGTATCTGCGGCGGTTATCAGATGCTGGGGACTTCCGTGTCCGACCCGGATCAGGTGGAGGCCGCCGGAGTTACCCGCATTGCGGGTATGGGGCTGCTGGATATGGACACCGTATTCCGGGGCGACAAGGTGCAGACCCAGACCCGGGGGGTGTTCTCCGGTGTGACGGGAATGCTGGAAAATTTGAATGGCCTTGCCTACGAGGGCTATGAAATTCATATGGGACGCAGCCAGGAGACCATGCCGCCCCTGAACGGTAAGGGAAATGTTTACGGCAGCTATATCCATGGCGTGTTTGACGCGCCGGGAATCTCGGACGCTGTTTTGCAGGGCATCTGCCAGAGGAAGGGCATCGATTTTGCCGCACTGGAAACCTATGACGCATCTGCGTATAAAGAGCGCCAGTACGATCTGCTGGCCGACGCGGTCCGGCAGGGACTGGACATGGATCTGATTTACCGGATTGTCAACCGGGAGGTCTGATATGGCGGGGCTGATTCATTTGTACTGCGGCGACGGCAAGGGAAAGACCACCGCCGCCGTGGGACTTACCGTCCGGGCGTCCGGCGCGGGAAAGCAGGTGCTTTTCACCCAGTTTTTCAAAGACGGCAGTTCCGCAGAGGTTCAGCGGCTGCGGGAGCTTCCTGGCGTTAAAACCATGCACGCGCAAACGGTGAAGGGCTTCTACCGCTCCATGACGCCGGAACAGCGCGGGCAGGCCAGAGAGGACTACACGGCCCTGTTTCGGCGGGTGACCGCTGCCGCCCGGGAGGCAGATGTGCTGATTTTGGACGAGATCGTCTCGGCCTGCAACCGGGGCGTGGTGCCGGAACGGCTGGTGGTGGATTTTCTGCGCAGCAAACCTCAACAGCTGGAGGTGGTGCTTACCGGGCGCAAGCCCTCCGCTGCGCTGATGGAGCTGGCGGATTACGTCACGGAAATGCGCAAGCTGCGCCACCCCTTTGACCGGGGCGTTGCCGCCAGAAAGGGCATCGAATTTTAGTATCAGAAATGGAGAGTTCCATGGAACGGGAGCAGATTTACCTATCTACCATCGACCGGTCGGCCGGGGATGTTGCCCGGCAGTATGGTCTGGGGGTGGAAATCGCGGAATTCTGCACCGCGTGGAATATGGACGAGCATTTGGCGGAAACGGAGCAAACGCTGGAAACGACCCTTGCCGGGATTTCCCGCCGGGTGTTTCACGGCCCTTTCAACGAGCTGTTTCCCTGTGCCATTGATCCGAAGGCCAGGGAGCTGGCGCGGCTGCGGTACCGGCAGGCCTTCGTCCTGGCCCGGCAGTATGGGGCAGGAAAGGTGGTGCTCCATGGGGGCTACAATCCCTGGCTGTATTACCCGCAGTGGTATATTGAGCAGTCCATCCGGTTCTGGAAGGACTTTCTGACGGAAATTCCCGAGGGAATCACGGTGTGTCTGGAAAACGTCATGGAGGAAACACCGGAAATGCTCCTGTCCATTGTGCAGGCGGTGGACGATCCGAAAATCAGGCTGTGCCTGGACGTGGGGCACAGCAACGCCTATTCTCAAATTCCGGTATTACAGTGGCTGGAGACCTGTGCGCCTTGTCTCAGCCATTTGCATATACACAACAACAACGGCACCGGAGATACCCACAGTCCTTTGGATGCGGGTACCATCCCGGTGAGAGAATTGCTGCGGCAAAAGCAGCGGCTGTGTCCCGGGGTTACGGTGACACTGGAGCTGCCAGACAGCCGGCATTCCGTTCGGTGGCTATTGGAGGAGTGAACATGGAGAAAAAACTGAGAAACCTTTTGCAGACTGTGACCCCGCTGGATGAGGCGGCCATGGAGGAAGCCCGGAAGCGGCAGGCTCAGCTTGCCAAGCCCCCCGGAAGTCTGGGCCGGCTGGAGGAGTTGTCCATTCAGCTGGCGGGGATTACCGGCAAGGTACATAATGCGGTTGCGAAGAAGCATCTGCTGGTGTTCGCTGCCGATAACGGCGTGGTGGCAGAGGGGGTTGCCAGTTCTCCCCAGTCCGTGACCCTGATGCAGACCATCAACCTGACCCGGGCGAAAACCGGCGCCTCTGTGCTGGCAAAGCACTTCGGCAGCGGCATTACCGTGTGCGATGTGGGTGTCAACGCCGATATCCGGGATCCAGCGGTTCTGAATCGGAAGATTGCCTATGGCACCCGGAATATGGCGCGGGAGCCTGCCATGACCCGGGAGCAGGCCGTGCAGGCCATCCTCACCGGCATTGAGCTGGCGTGCAGTACCGAGGCCGACGTATTCGGCATCGGCGAAATGGGCATCGGCAATACCTCCACTTCTTCTGCCGTCTTGTCCGTACTGCTGGGCGCAGACGTGGAGGCGGTCACTGGTCGCGGCGGCGGCGTAACGGACGAGGGCTTCCGCAAGAAGAAGGCTGCAATCCGCCGTGCCATCGAAATCAACCAGCCCAATCCCGACGACGTGGTGGACGTGCTGAGCAAGGTTGGCGGCTTTGACATTGCCGCCATGTGCGGCGGCTTTATCGGCAGCGCCATGACCCACCGCCCGGTGGTCATTGACGGCTTCATTTCCGTGGTAGCCGCCCTGTGCGCCGTCCGGCTGTGCCCCAATGTCCGGGGCTATCTGGTGCCCAGCCACGCGTCCTATGAGATCGGCTACCGGCTGGCCATGGAGGCCCTGGACCTGCAGCCCATCTTCCTGCTGGGCATGCGTCTGGGCGAGGGCAGCGGCTGCCCTCTGGCCTTCCAGGTGCTGGAAGCCGCCTGCGCCATTATCAACGACATGGCCACCTTTGATCAGGCGGGCATTGACGACGGCTACCTGGATGAAATCCGGGAGGGCGACAAGTTCACTGTGGAGGCCCCCCTATGACCGTTTTCGTGTCCGGCGGCGCGAAGAACGGAAAATCCGGTTTTGCCCAGGATCTGGCGGTGTCACTGGCTCAGGGCGGAAAACGCTATTATCTGGCGACCATGATTCCCACGGATGAAGAGGATTATGCCCGGATTGCCAAACATGTTGCGGACCGGGAAGGACTGGATTTTGAAACCATCGAGTGCGGCGGGGATGTCCTGTCCGTACTGGAAAAAGCGGATCCGGACGGCTCCTTTTTGCTGGACAGCGTAACCGCGCTGCTGCAAAACGCCATGTTCCCGGTGGAAAAGCACTACGAAATGGATCTTGCTGCGGCAGAACGCTGCGCCCGGGATGTGGTCACCTTTGCCAAATCCGTCCGTAACGCGGTGATTGTCAGCGATTACATTTATTCCGACGCCCAGCGTTATGAGAAAGGCACGGAAAGCTATCGCCGGTGCCTTGCCCGGATTGACCGGCTGCTGGCGCAGGTATGCGACACGGTGGTGGAGGTCAGCGCGGGACAATTGATTTTCCATAAGGGAGGGCTGCTGGGATGAAACGGTATCTTCACGCCTTTGTCATGTGCCAGAGTATGTTCTGCGCCATTCCCTGTCCTGTGCAGCTCTGGGATGAGGACGCCCGGGAGTTGATGCTGCCCATGCTGCCCCTGGTGGGGCTGGAAATCGGCGCTCTGTGGGCGCTTCTGGGGTGGCTGACCCGGCTGCTGGGACTGCCCTTGCTGATTCGCGCTCTGATTTTGGCACTGTGGCCCTATCTTGCTACGGGCTTTCTCCATCTGGACGGCTTTATGGATGTGACGGACGCCGTCAAATCCTGCCGGGATTTGGCCCGCCGCCGGGAGATCCTGAAGGACTCCCATGTGGGGTCCTTCGCGGTAATCGGGCTGTGTATGCTGCTGCTTGCCCAGTTTGCGGTGTTTGCGTCCGTACCGGAGGAGAAAAACTGCCGGATTCTGCTGTTTATCCCGGCGGTAAGCCGGTGCTGCTCGGCTCTCGCGGTGACGGGACTTCGCTCCATGTCCACCAGCCAGTATGCCGCCCAGAAAAAGCCGGTGTCCCATCTGATGGTACTGGCGGGAATGCTGTGCCTGTTTACGGTGCTGAGCTTTGTGTTCTGCGGGCGTCTGGGCTTTGCGGCCATTGGCTGTGTGGCAGGCTACGGCCTGGCACTGCGCCGTGGCTACCGCTCTCTGGACGGCATGAACGGCGACATTGCAGGCTACGCGCTGACCATCGGCGAATTGTGTGCCGCGGCGGTCTATGCGCTTGTTTGACGGAGGAAACATGGTTTTGATCATTGGCGGCGCGTATCAGGGCAAACTGGATTTTGCCCGGGATGCGTTTGCATTGGAAAACGAGGATATTTTCACCTGCGCCGGAACGGAAATTGACTTTTCCAAGCGGTGCGTCAACGCACTGGAGGAATTCACTTACGCCTGTGTGCAGCAGGGAATCGACCCGGTGGACTACCTTCGGAACAGGAAAGAACTGTGGCAGGACAGTGTTCTGGTTTGTCAGGATGTGTTCTGCGGCGTGGTGCCCATGGATCCGGTGCAGCGGCAGTGGCGGCACATTACCGGGCGGCTGTGTCAGTATCTGGCGGGGCAGGCCCGGCAGGTCAGCCGGATTTTCTGTGGCTTGGAGCAGCGGCTGAAATGAGCATTTATCTGATTCGCCACGGGAAAACCGTGGCAAATGAGCAGCGGCTTTACTGCGGCAGCACCGACCTGCCCCTGTCAGACGCCGGCGCGGCAGAGCTTCGACAGCTGCACTATGCCATTGCCCCGGAGCGATTTGTCACCAGCGGGATGAAGCGGACGGAGGAAACCCTGAAGATTCTCTTTGGGGATGTTGCTTTCTCCGTGGATACCCGGTTCCGGGAGGTGGATTTTGGCGACTTTGAAATGCGGGGCTATGCCGAACTAAAGGACGATCCCGCCTATCAGGCGTGGATTTCCGGGGATAACGAAGCCAACGTGCCGCCCCATGGGGAGAGCGGTGCGGAGATGACCCGGCGGGTGCTGGAAGCCTTTCGGGAGATTCCCGACGGCACGGCACTCATTGCCCACGGCGGCGTGATTGCCGCCATTATGGCGAGTCTGTTTCCCGGTGAGGGAAAGCACCGCTACCAGTGGCAGAGCGCCAACGGGCACGGCTATGAAATCAGCGGAACGTCCTATCGTCTCATTCCCTAAACTAATACTAAAATCTGATTAAAATCTTTCATTCTTTCCGGTCTAAATTGCGCCAGAATGCGTTATCTTCCTTGCTGGGCGTCAGCCCAGCGGCGTCATCTGCCTTTTCCGGCACAATTTATCCTCGGAAATCGATGAAAGCTTTCAAACAGATTTTAGTATAAAAACGCGCTCCCGGTTAGCGGGGTGTTCGTAAGACAGTAAAATAGGCAAAAGGCGTGACAATGCACCGAACCAGTAAAACTGGACAATAGACAAAAAGGCCCCCTGTGTAGGATAA
>JBJDYL010000091.1:0-21556 GCA_051867285.1 Faecousia sp.
AAAAGGCTGACCTGACCACCAGCCAAACCATGCAGCGCCTGCTGCGCGCGAAAGAGAGTTGAAGAAAATGGAAACTTTTGAAGAACACTATGCCGCAATGCAAGCCGCCATTGCAAAATATCTGCCCGGCGCAGATACCTCGCTGATAGACAAGGCCGTCACCTATGCAAATGAAAAGCACAAACTGCAAAAGCGGAAGGACGGCTCTCCCTACATCATTCATCCCCTGGCTGTGGCGCAGATCGTGGCCGAAATGGGCCTGGACATTGACGCCATTCTGGGCGCGCTGCTCCACGACTGCATTGAGGACACCGATGCCTCTCACGAGGAAATTGAAAAGCTGTTCGGCGGCACCGTGGCAGAGCTGGTGGAGGGCGTCACCAAGCTGACCCGTGCCAACTTCTCCACCTCCGAGCAGGCGCAGATGGAAAACCTGCGCAAAATGTTCATGGCCATGTCCAAGGACATGCGGGTGGTGCTCATCAAAATCGCCGACCGGCTGCACAATATGCGCACCATGCAGTACCAGACTCCGGAGAAGCAGATCAAGAAGTGCCGGGAGACCATGGATATCTACGCTCCCCTGGCTCACCGGCTTGGTATGCAGAAGATCAAGTGGGAGCTGGAAGATATCGCCCTGCGCTATCTGGTGCCGGATGCCTACAACGAAATCATGAATTACCTCAACGCCCACAAGGAACAGGACGAGGTATTCATGCGCACCATTCAGGACAAAATCACCCAGCGGCTGTCCGCCGTGGGGATTCACAACAAGACCTACGGGCGTATTAAGCACGTTTACTCCATCTACCGGAAAATGCAGTCCCAGGGCAAATCCATGGATGAGCTGTATGACATCTATGCCTTCCGGGTCATTGTGGATTCCATTCCCGACTGCTATAACGTCTTAGGACACGTTCACGATCTGTTCAATCTGGTGCCCGGGCGGTTCAAGGACTATATTTCCACCCCCAAGCCCAATATGTACCAGTCCCTGCATACCACCGTCATCGGCTCCCAGGGCATTCCCTTTGAGGTGCAGATCCGCACCTGGGAAATGCACGAAACCGCGGAATACGGCATCGCCGCTCACTGGAAATACAAGCAGGGCACCGGCGGCGGCTCGGAGAAGGACTTCGAGTGGGTGCGCCGTCTGCTGGAAACCCAGCAGGATTCCGACGCGGAAGAGTTCGTGCAGGACATGAAAATCGACATGTTCGACGATGAGGTGTTTGTCTACACCCCCAAGGGCCGCATTGTCTCCCTGCCTGCCGGGTCCACGCCCATCGACTTTGCCTATGCCATTCACTCCGGCGTGGGCAACGCCATGATCGGCGCCAAGGTCAACAACCGCATCGCCAACATCGACACCAAGCTGCGCAACGGTGATATTGTGGAGGTGCTGACCTCCAAAGCCGCCAAGGGTCCCAGCCGGGACTGGCTGACCATCTGCAAGTCCAACCAGGCCCGCACCAAAATCAAGCAGTGGTTCAAGCGGGAAAAGCGGGAGGAGAACATTCTCCACGGCCGTGCTTCCTTTGAAGCAGAAATGAAGCGGGTGGGTCTGCCCCTGACCGCGCTTTCCGACCCGGAACTGGAGCCGCATCTGCTGAAGAAGCTGTCCTTTGATATCTGGGACGATATGTACGCCGCCATCGGCTACGGCGGACTCACCGCTACCAAGGCAGTCGGCCGCATCCGGGATGACATTAACAAGGCAATCAAAGCCCAGACTGCGGAAAAGCTCCCCGTCAGTCCGCTGCGGGTAAAGCCGGATTCCGATACCGAGCTGCTCAACCGTCACGCCGTCAACGGTGTGATCGTGGAGGACATCGACTCGTGCATGATCAAATTCGCCAAGTGCTGTACCCCCGTTCCCGGTGATCCCATTGTGGGCTTTATCACCAAAGGCTTCGGCGTCAGCATCCACCGGGCGGACTGCCCTAACGCCGCTGACCGGGACGATCCCCGGCAGGCCGCCCGCTGGGTGCGGGTGCGCTGGGCAACCCAGGATGAGCAGCCCTTCGAGACTACCTTGGAGCTGGACTGCATCACAAGAGACGGTCTGGTTCTGGATGTGGCTACGGTGATGACCACCGCCCGGGTTCGGGTGAAGGAGCTGAACGCCAAGGATCTCCCCGGCGGCCGCAGCGCCATTACCATCCGTTTTGAAGTGAAGAACGTAGCCGAATTGGATCAGATCCGTAAAAAGCTGCTGAATATCCGGGACGTTACCGGCTCCCGCCGGGGACAGAACTAGACAGGCTCTCCTCAAGGGGAGCCTTGAAAGGAGCAATTCCATGCGCGCTGTATTGACAAGAGTCACTTCCGCCTCCGTCACCATCGGCGGAGAAGTCGTGGGAAAAATCGGGCGGGGGTTTCTCATCCTGCTGGGCGTCGGTCCCAGCGACACCGAAAAGGAATGCCGCTACCTCGCCGAAAAGGCTCTGGGGCTGCGCATTTTTGAGGATGAAAACGGGAAAATGAATCTGGGACTGGACGCTGTGGGCGGAGAAGTGCTGGTGGTGAGCCAGTTCACCCTCTACGGCAACTGCCGCAAGGGCCGCCGCCCCAGCTTCACCGACGCGGCAAACCCGGAGTTGGGCAATGCCCTGTACGAAAAATTCCTGTCGGACTGCACCGAACTGGGATACCCCCCGCAGCATGGGCGGTTCGGCGCGGATATGAAGGTTGAATCCATCAATGACGGCCCTGTTACCCTGATTCTGGATACAGACCAACTGATGGACACCCCCAGACGATCCTGAAAGGAGGCGCACCATGCTGCAAGTTCATGCCTTGGCCCTGGGTGCCTACCAGACCAACTGCTACATCATTCACGAAGCAAAAAGCCCTTCCTGCTGTGTTATCGATCCTGGCTATCAGTCGGATGACATTCTGGACAAGCTGAATTCTCTGGGACTGACCCTGGAAGCCATTCTCCTCACCCACGGGCATTTCGACCATGTGGGCGCCGTCCGGGACTTGGCGGCGGACACCGGCTGCGCAGTTTACCTGTGCGCGGAGGATCTGCAAATGCCTGCACGGCTCACCGCCGGACAACTGTACTACACCAACACCTACGCCGAGGGTTCCCAGCTGCATCTGGCCGGGCTGGACATTTCCGTGCTCCACACCCCGGGGCACACTCCCGGCTCCGTATGCCTGCTGGTGGAAAACACCCTGTTCTCCGGCGATACCCTGTTCGCTGTTTCCTGCGGACGCACCGATCTGCCCGGCGGCAGCTGGACACAGATCCAGTCCTCTCTGAAGCGGCTTTCCGGCATTGAGGCAAACCTGTGGGTTCTCCCCGGTCACGGCGAATCCACCACCCTGGACGAAGAAAAGCGGCATAATCCCTATCTGCGCTGACCCCCGGATCCCTCTGTAACCTCATAGGATTGCCGCAGCAGCCCTCAGACCGGTTCGCAGTGACATCATTTTGCAAAGAGGAACTTTCCCCATGAATCTGACACTCATCGGTCACGATGACCGTTACGCCGTGGAGCAGCTGCAAATGGCGCTGTTCCCGGAGAATCCCCCGGGAACGGCGGAATCCGCCCTGCACCGGGGGAAAACCTGGCTTACTGCCACCGCAAAAATCACCCTGGACGGCAAAACCGCATCTGCCTCCCGCCGCTTAAAAGCGTCTGAGGAAACGGTACGGCTGCGCCGCCGGGCATTGCAGCAGAGCTACTACTTAGCCGCCATCCAGCTGCTTCCCAAGCTGCCCGCCTGGGGTGCGCTGGCGGGGGTTCGTCCCACGAAGATCACCACAAAGCACCTTCTGGAAGGCGGCACCCCAAAATCCGCCGATAAACTGATGAAGGACGTATACTACGTCACAGAGGATCGCCGGAGACTGGCGGTGGACTGCTCCGTGTCCACCGTTAAGGCTGCCGGGCTTCTGGAGCCGGAGGACATTTCCGTGTACGTGGGTATCCCTTTCTGCCCCACCCGCTGCACCTATTGCAGCTTCGTCAGCCGCACCGTCGGCAAAAAGACCGAACTTCTGGAACCCTATCTGACGGCGCTGGAGCAGGAAATCCGGGTCACGGCGGAACTGATGCGCGCTTCCGGCAAGCACCTGCGCACGATCTACATCGGCGGCGGCACACCCTCCACCCTGTCCACACCCCAGATGATCCGGCTGCTGGACACCCTGCGGGAATCCTTTGATTTCAGCCGCTGCATCGAATTTACCGTGGAAGGCGGCCGCCCAGACACCCTGGATGCCGAAAAACTGCGCGCCATCCGGGAGCACGGCGCTGACCGCATGAGCATCAACCCCCAGACCATGCGCGACAGCGTGCTTCGCGCCTGCGGCAGACCCCATAAAGCCGAGGACGTTGTGCGCGCCTACCGGGAAGCGGAGGACGCCGGTTTTACCGCCATCAACATGGATTTGATTGCCGGACTGCCCACCGACACCGCCGAAGGCTTTTTCCACAGTCTGGACGCGGTGGCCGCCCTGAATCCCGCCAACATCACCGTGCATACCCTGGCGCTGAAAAAGGGCGCAGACCTCTTTGAAAAGCGGGAGGGTCTGTCCACCGCAGAGGAAGTTGCCCGGATGGTGGACTACGCCAATCAGACGCTGCGCAGCCTCGGCTACAAACCCTATTATCTGTACCGTCAGAAATACATGTCCGGCAGCTTTGAAAACGTGGGTTGGAGCCGGGATGGTTTGGACTGTCTATACAACATTTACATGATGGAGGAGCTGCACACCATCGTCTCTCTGGGCGGCGGTGGCATGAACAAGGTCAATCTGCCGAACGGCACCCTCCAGCGCTTCCACAATCCCAAATTCCCGGAACAGTACATCGAAATGATCGATTCGGTGCTTCAGCAGAAACAGGAACTGTTTCTGCTAATGCAAAATGATGAATGCAAAATGACGTTTCTTTGACACGTTTTGCTTTACATTTACCATATGAAAATCATCCGCAAAGCGGATACTACAATTCTGCATTGTGCATTTATCAGCGAAAGGGTGTTTTCTTTGGACACTTTAATCTCGAACGTTACCGCCGTGACCATGAACCCCCGGATGGAGGTCATGTTCGGCGCCTATATCGGCATTGACGGCGGCAAAATCGTCTCTATCTCCAAATCCGCGCCGTCGGAGCCGCCGAAAACCATTGTAGACGGCACCGGAATGGTGGCAATTCCCGGCCTGGTCAACTGCCACACCCATCTGGCAACCGCCGGCCTGCGCAGCTATACCGATGATCTTGGCAACACAGAAGCCCTGCAGGCGCTGCTGCAAAAGGAGGCAAAGATGGACTCCCGCAGTGCAAAGGCAGCGGCGCTGCTGGCCATTGCCGAGTGCCTGCGCTTTGGCGTGACCTCCGTCTCCGATTTGTATTACTATCCCAACGCCACCGCTGAGGCTGTGGCGCAATCCGGCATCAAAGCCAATCTTTCCTTAAGCAGCTACCGCTTCATTGACTACAACGAGGATTTCGATTTTGAAACCGACGAGCAGTGTCAGGAGCTGGTGAAAGTCGTGGACAAGTGGCACGGCTATGAGGATGGGCGCATCAAGATTGACGCAGGCATCTACGCCGAGTACACCAGCAACTACAAGCTCTGGGAAGGACTGGCCGGTTACGCCGTAGAGAAGGGTATCGGCATGCAGCTTCACCTGGCGGAAACCAAAGGCGAGGTGGAATCCTGCCTGGATCGCACCGGCATGGGGCCGGGGGAACTGCTGAACTGCCACAATCTCTTCGCCGTCCCCACCACCGCTGCAGGCTGTACATATCTGGAGCCTCATGAGCGTAAACTGCTGGGGAAGAAGAAAGTGACTGCCGTAGCGACCCCCGTTGCCGCCTACAAGTCCGGCTGGGCTTCCACCCCCATTCTGGAGTCTGTGAAATCCGGCATGAACGTGGCGCTGGGCACCGGCGGTGCCATTGAGTGCGGCAACCTGGATCTGTTTGAGGTCATGCGTTTTGCCGCCATGGACGCCCGGAGGGAAAGCGGCGACAGCGCCGCCCTGCCTGCCTCTGCCGCGCTGATGATGGCAACCGTCTCCGGCACACAGGCTCAGGGACGCAGCAGCGAATGCGGTATGCTGCAGGTGGATATGGACGCAGACATCGTACTGGTGGACTTTACTGCCCCGCATCTGATGCCCTGCCACAATGTCCTCAACGGTCTATTATGGTCTGCCAAGGGCGGCGATGTGGCCATGACCATGGTTCGGGGCAAAATACTGTATCAGAACGGAACATTCCCCACCATTGACCTGCAGGAAGTGGTGGAAGAGCTGACCACCTACGCCATCCCCAAACTGTTTGAGGAAAATAAGTAAACTGTTTTTCTCCAACCTTTGATTCCCACCGAAAGGACGATTTCATGTCTGACGCTCAGAAAAAGCAAAACTTTCTCCAGGGCACGGCTCTGCTGGCAATGGCCACCGCCATTGTCAAGGTCATCGGCGCCCTGTATAAAATCCCGCTGAACGCCATCATCGGCGAGCAGGGCTTCGGCTACTTCAACACCGCCTACGACATCTACAACGTGCTGCTGATGATCTCCACCGCCGGTCTGCCGGTGGCGATGAGCCGCATGATCTCCCAGGCCAGTTCCCTGAAGCACTACAATCAGGTGCGGCGGATTTATCACACCGCCCGGGGTATTTTTCTGGGACTGGGTATTGCCGGAACGTTGCTGATGACGGTGTTCTGCCGGCAGCTGGCTCAGTTCCAGAACCAGCCCGACGCCTGGGCCGCCATCGGCTGCCTGGGTCCCTGCGTGCTGCTGATTTGCGTGATGAGCACCTACCGGGGCTTCTTCCAGGGGCAGAGCAATATGCTCCCCACCTCCATTTCTCAGGTCATTGAAGCCGTTGTCAAGCTGATCGTGGGCATGGTTGCCGCGCTGGTGCTGCTGAAAACCACCGGCAGCGTTCCCCTGGCGGCAGGCGGCGCGATCTTAGGCGTCACCGCCAGCTGTCTGGTGTCCAGCGTATACCTTTTCTGCTGCTTCCGCAAAAGCTACATTTTCCTACCGGTAACCACCGAGGAGCCCCGCTCCTATTGGGACACCGCCAAGGGACTGATGATGATTGCGGTGCCCATCACCGTCGGCTCTGCGATTTTGCAGTTCTTCACCATGATGGAAACCAAGATCTACATGGGGCAGCTGCTGAACCTGGGCTACACCCAGAGTGCAGCGGACACCATGCGGGGCATCTACGGCATGTGCCTGACCATCTTCAATATGCCCTGCGCCTTCATCACCCCCATCACCATCAGCATTATTCCCGCCATCACCGCCCAACTGACCCTGTGCAACAGCGCGGAGGCCAAGGCCACCGAGGAATCCGCCGTGCGCATCACCGGGCTGATTTCCATGCCCTGTGCATTCGGCCTTGCCCTGCTGGCCCGACCCGTCACCGCCCTGCTGGGCCGATATTCCGGGGAAAATCTGGAGCTGGCTACCCGGCTCATGGTCGTGCTGGCTGTGGCGATTGCCTTTAACGCCGTGGTGATGGTTACCACCGCCATTATGCAGGCACACGGCCACGCAGGCCGCCCGGTGGTGAATATGCTCATCGGCGGCGTGCTGAATCTGATTGCGGTTTATATTCTCACCGGCAACCCCAGCATCAACATTTTGGGCACGCCCATCGGTATTCTGGTGTGCTATGTATCCATCGGCATTCTGAACCTGTACTCTCTGCACGCCCTGCTGGACAATCCTCCCGCCGTATTGAAAAACCTGCTGCGCCCCTTCCTGGCAGCGGCGATCATGGGCATTCTGGTATACGGCAGCTACCGGGGTCTGGTCAAAGTGGGTCTTACCAGCCGCCTGCTGCTGTGCGCGTTGCCTGTGGTGATCGGTGTTTGCTCCTATTGTCTGGCGGCGGTGAAGCTGAAGGTTGTCACCAGGGCGGACTGCCTGCTGCTTCCCAAAGGCGAGAAAATTGCGAAACTTCTGAAATTGTGAGTTTTTTCCCAAAAATATCTTGCATTTTTCCAAGAGTTATGTTAAGCTAGTTCCGATTTTTCCGTAGAAAAGAGGATAACCAACTATGAATAAAACTGAATTGATTACCGTCTGTGCCGAGGGCACCGGTCTGACCAAGAAGGACAGCGAACGCGTTCTGAACGCCGCCATCGACGCCATTACCGCCGCCCTGGTTAAGGGAGAGAAGGTGCAGATTTCCGGTTTTGGCATTTTTGAAACCAAGGATCGGGAAGCCCGCATCGGCCGCAACCCTCACACCAAGGAAACTATTGAGATCCCCGCTACCCGTGTCCCCTCTTTCAAAGCCAGCAAGGCGCTGAAAGACAGCGTTGCCAAGTAATCATGCGTCTGGACAAATTTCTGAAGGTCTCCCGGCTCATTAAGCGCCGTACCGTCGCCAACGAGGCCTGTGACAATGGGCGCATCAGCGTCAACGGCAGAGTGGTCAAGGCCAGCTATGATGTGAAGGTCGGCGACCGCATTGAAATCGCCATGGGCAGCCGTACGGTGGCCGTGGAGGTTCTGGAGGTTTCTGACAACGTCCGCAAGGATGACGCTGCCGGAATGTACAAAGAAGTATAATACAAAACCACCGGGAGGCTCGACTGGAAGCCTCCCGGTGGTTTATTTCTGTCTGTTATACAATTTTTCCATCAGATTTCGCATGGGGCGAAACAGCAGCAGCGCCAGGACAAAGTTGCCGGCACAGTGGGCGATGTCAAAGGGAATCCCTGACACCCATTTGGTGACGGCATAGGAAACACCGCCTACAAACACGTCCACAATGCCGCACAGCGCGCCGAACAGCAGTCCAAACCCGCCGGACAGCAATGCCCAGCCCAGGCTGCTATTCATCTGCCGCAGGCAACAGGCACAGACCGCCAGTACCGCCCAAATATACAGATAGTTGATGTTCCACAGGCTGATCCCGTAAAACAGGATCTCCATAAGCACATACAGATAGACCGGGTAAACCCACTTTTTCCCGAACACCGTCGCAAAAAGCATGACCATAAGGCTGACCGGCTCAATGTTGGGCAGAAAACTCATCACATACTTTGCCGCAAAGGTCATGGCCCCCAGCACGGCAAACAGAACCAGTTCCCGAACCGTCAGCTTACCCAATGGTATACACCAGCTTAAGGTGGTCGCCATCGCCCACAGGCGTGGAATCCGCGCCGGTGGTGGCGTATTCCTCGCCAACGTACAGCGCCCAATAGCTCTGGTTTTCATTCCAGTCCGCCCGCTCGCCGTCCACCACATAAATGGTCAGGCCATACGGTCCATTCTCCCCTTCTGCCAAGCCTTCCGCCAGCAACACAGGCCCCAGATACTCTTCATCGGTCTGATACCGGAACTGCTTTTCGCTGCCGTCCGCGTGGACAACGGTAACGGTAATTTCCTTCGCCCCTGCGGATGTTCCGGGACGGGCAGCAAAATACACCCCTGCCAGAACGACCACCAGCGCAATCAAAACACACGCCGCGATCAGAAGCTTTTTGTTTTTCATGCTCTTTCCTCCCAAATTCTCAGCAGCACAGGAACATACCCCGGCCGCCGCAGCAGAACAGGTTCACCAGATAGCACAGGCACAGATTCATGCAGGGATCCCCACCCATGGAAAAGCCCCGGAAATTCCCCGCAGTCTGCCGGTAGTCCGCGCCGCCGTGCTCCATACGGTTCAGTGCGTCCAGATATTCCGGATTTCCCGGATCCATGCTCACCGCCCGGCGGATATGCTCCAATGCGGTCACCTGATTGCCCAGGCCGTCGTTTGCCAGGGCGCTTAGGAAATACCAGCGGGCGTCCCGCTGAGAAGAATTGTTCAGGGTATTCAAAGCCTCCCGGTATCTGCCAAAGCGGATGTACTGGTAGGCTGACTGCTGATACTGGTCGTCCGCCTGTCCGGCGTAGCTCTGCTGCTGCCGGTAGCCGCCGAAGGGATCATAGCCATAGCCGCCGGACTGAGGCTGCGCCTTCTCCGGGTTCTTGATCTGCTCGTAGGCTGCATTGACCTCCTGCATTCGGCGGGCAGCCTCCTGATCCCCGGGGTTTAAGTCCGGGTGATATTTCTTCGCCAGCTTCCGATACGCCTGTTTGATTTCCTCATCGGTGGCATCCCGGCTGACACCCAACACCTTATAGGGATCGTCAATCATGGCTCTCCTCCTCTTTCTCCTCTTTTCGCTTCCTTCTGTAATTGACCCACACGCCGCTGTAGAGAATATTGTCCAGCAGCGCTTTATCCTGCACCAGAGGCAGCTTCTCAAAATTCGCCGTACACCGCCCCATGGTCAGCACCAGATAGTCTTCCCACCTTGCCCAGTCCTTTTCTTCTCCCTTGGCAAGGAAGGGATTGTATTTTCCTTTCCGCTTGTCCTGATCGTAGTCCAGCTCCGCGTCCAGCAGATAAATGAACCGCCCGAGCGCGTTTCCCATCTGCCGCAGGGTTGGCGCCCACAGGTCCTCCTGCACGCACAGCAGCTCCCCCATCAGTTCCCCGAATACACCCGCAGGTTCATCCGGGTTGGCGCAATTCTCCTTTTCCAGCGCGGACAGTTGATCGATGCTCTCCCGGATGGTCTGGCACTGTCGGGGCCAGCTTTCCGTGATCCGGGGCAGATGCTTTTCGTAGGCCTCTGCCAGCAGCTTCGCGGATTTTTTTCCGTCATCCTGCCAGTCGTCCAGGCAGTTGTAGTAAGCCAGCGCCACGTTCATGTCCGCCGCATAGCGGATGTAGGGACTGTCCAGCCAGTCCCGGCGGGTGATAGGATGCAGCAGACAGCCGTTTTTGCCGCCTTCCTCCTCCGGCTCGTACAGGCTCATCAGCAGCAGCGCCAGAAACGCCATATCGTAGCTTAAGCCCAGCCGGGCAAGGCTGCCAGACTGTTCCCGGATCCGGCGGCAGATTCCGCAGTACACCGCGCCGTAGCGCCTTTGCTGCTCCTTATTTAATTCCCGCAGGCTGGCGGTCACATAACCAAACATCCGAATTCCTCCTTTTTGGGTACCATCCTACCGAAAAAGTGTGAACAGAGCATAAACATACCAAAAATTCACAAAACACCATATTTAGGATCGCTTCGATAAATAGTGGTTCAGTGCGCCGCCATAGAACAGAATACTCAGGCAGCAATACAGCCACAGCAGGCACAGCGCAACCGCATACACGGACCCGTAAATATTGGCGTAGCTGTTGAAATTTTCTACATAAATAGAGAAAATATCGGAAAACACCAGCCAGCCGATGGAGGACAGGATGCCGCCCGGCAAGCTGTCCAGAAAGCGGTTGCGCTGGTTGGGCAGCACCATGAACATCAGGGTGAAAATCAGGCTCTGCAGGATCAGCAGCAGAAAAAACCGCAGATCCACCAGATCCATCAGGAAAATCACCATCGCGTTATCTACCATGGTCAGCCAGTTGAGAATGGTATTGCCAAACACATGCAGCACCAGCGTCAGCAGCAGCACCAGTCCCAGCAGGAAGGTATAGATCACACTGATACCCCGGGTGTAGAGGTATCCCCGGTTCTCCCAGACATCGTAAACCGCATTCAACCCACGCAGAACGCCATATACCCCGCGGCTGGCTGACCACAGCGCTGTCAGGGCCGACAGTCCCAGCACCCTGCCGGAGGAATTGAAATAGGTGCTGTAAACCAGCTCTTCCGCAGTATCCATCAGCGCCTGCGGCAAAAAATCCCGCAGCAAATCGATGAGATTCTCCACCTGAATTCCGGTATATCGCAGAATGCTCAGCAGCATCAGCAGCGCTGGAAATACCGACAGAACAATAAAGTATCCGGCATAGGCCGCATGAAGGGGAATCTGCTTCTCCTTCATCTCCAGAATGACGTCCGCCGCCTTCCCGATCAGGCCGCCCTTGGGATATTTTCCCATCCGGTTTCCTCCATTCCACAAATGAATACAGCCCGCCGCCTTCCTGGCAGCGGGCTGACCGTTTCATTTTATTCCGCGGAAATCAAATAATAGTACACAGGCTGACCGCCGCTGAGCAGATTCACATCCGCGTTGGGGCAGATATCCGCGAAGATATCCGCCGCCTTCTGAGCGTGCTTTTCCTTCACGTCCTCACCATAGTAGATGGTGACGTACTCCTTGCCGTCGTCCCGAACCTTCTCTGCCAGAGACTTAAGCAGCACCTTGATATCCCGGCTGGTGCCGAAGAGCTGGCTGCCATACAGCGCCAGATAATCACCCTCGTGAATATCATAGCCGTCGAAGTCAGAGTTCCGGGCGGCATAGGTAATCTGCATGGTGTCCACCATGCCCAGCGCTTCCGTCAGAGCATCGGTATTTTCCTCCACGCTGCCCTCGGGATTGAAGCCCAGCATGGCAGTCACGCCCTGGGGCACGGTCTTGGAGGGGATCACCACCACGTTCTTGGGGGTCAGGGCATCTACCTGCTCCGCCGCCATGATGATGTTCTTGTTGTTGGGCAGCACAAACACCGTCTCGGCAGGCACCTTGTTCACGGCCTCCAGAATATCCTGGGTGCTGGGGTTCATGGTCTGACCGCCGGAAATGATCTGGTCAACGCCCAGATTCAGGAACACGTCGGCAAGACCCGCACCGGCGCACACGGAAACCACACCCAGAGCTTTCTCAGGCTCGGCAATTTTGGGAGCCTTCTCGTTCTCGGTCATCACCTTTTCGGTGTGCTGCAGGCGCATATTTTCGATCTTCACGGTGACGAAGGAGCCGTAAGTCACCGCCTCGCTCAGCGCCTTGCCGGGGTCGTTGGTATGCACATGAACCTTGATGATCTCGTCGTCATCCACCAGCACCAGGCTGTCGCCCAGCTCGCTGAGGTAGGCCCGCAGGGCCTCAGGATCCTTGTCGTTCTCCCGGTCGATAATGAACTCAGTGCAGTAGGTGAAGGTGATGTCCTCGGTGTTGAAGTCGGAGAAATCCGCCGCTTCCTTCACAGCAGTACCGTCAGCAGCAGGCTCCGCCACCACGTCTTCCCCCTGCAGGGAGGACAGCATGGCCTCCAGTGCCGTGAGCCAGCCCTTACCGCCGGCATCCACCACGCCGGCCTTCTTCAGCACCGGGTTCTGATTGACGGTATCCGCCAGCGCCACCTTTGCTTCCTCAATGGCGGCAGCCTGAACGAACTCAATAAAGTTATTCTCCTGTGCTGCCTCGCCAGCCTTGGCGGCAGCCAGACGGGCAACCGTCAGGATGGTGCCCTCAGCGGGCTTCATAACCGCCTTGTAAGCGGCGTCTACGCCTTCCTGCAGCGCAGCGGCCCACAGCACGCCGTCGCAGTTCTCCGCGCCTTTGAGCTTCCGGGAAATGCCCCGGAACAGCAGAGACAGGATAACGCCGGAGTTGCCCCGGGCGCCCCGCAGCATGGCGGAAGCGGCAATTTTCGCAGCCTGACCCAGATCCGGATCCTCCGCCTTACGCAGATCCGCAGCGGCAGCGTTGATGGTCATGGACATATTGGTGCCGGTGTCGCCGTCCGGAACCGGGAATACGTTCAGCTCGTTGAGAGCCTGCTTGTTGATCTCAATGGCAGCAGCCGCACTGATGATCATTCTGCGAAGATCAGCGCCGTTGACAATTTGTTTCAATGTTTTCTACCTCCGATTATTAGCCGATCATCATGGAATCGACGTAAACGTTGACCTCCCGCACCTCAGTACCGGTGCACTGGATGACCTGATGGCGCACTTCTTCAATGATGGAAGCGCCCACGGCGTTCATATTCACGTTGTCCACCACAATGTGCAGGTCGATGGAAATGGAGCCGTCCTCGTTAAACTGTACCTTGACACCCTTACCCACGGACTCCTTGCGCAGCAGGTGGTACACGCCGTCGGTCAGGCTGCGGGCAGCCATGCCCTTGACGCCAAAGCAGTTGGCGGCGGCGGTGCCGACGATATCGGTGTATACATTGGTGCTCACATTCACGCTGCCGTTCTCATTTTCGTGACGTACCATAATAAAACCTCCAGTTTTAAGATACAAGATACACAGATACAAGATACAAGATGACGTTTCTTCCTAAGGCATCACCGCATAATGGAGCAAGGAGATTCGGTGAGAGATTTTGACGCAAGCGAAAGTATGGAAAATGCGGGAATACTGGATGTATTTCCCATTTTTCATACTGCACGGTTGGGGCAAAAGATCCGCCGAAGCCCGCAGCTCCCATTGTGCGGTGTTGCCCTAAGAATATCCCGTATCTTGTATCTTATATCTTGTATCTGGCGTTTAGATCATGCTCTCTTCCCAGCAGGAAGGTGCCTCCAGACCCATCATCTTTACAACGGTGGGAGCCACGTTGGCCAGGCCGTAGGCGCCGTCCTTGATCACCCACTGGTGATCCTTGTCATAAATAATGAAGGGAACGGGGTTCAGGGAATGGGCGGTACGGACAGAAGTCTTGCCCTTCTTGGTTTCGGTCATCTGGTCGGCGTTGCCATGGTCAGCGGTGATCAGCACGGTGTAGCCGTACTTGTCAGCAGCTTCCAGAATGGCCTTCAGACCGTTATCCACGCACTCCATGGCGTACACCACTGCCTCCATGACACCGGTGTGACCCACCATGTCGCCGTTGGGGTAGTTGCAGCGCAGGAACTGGAACTTACGGGACGCCATGTTCTCCACCATCTTCTCGGTGATTTCCTTGGACTTCATGGCAGGCACCTGCTCGAAGGGGATCACGTCGGAGGGGATCTCCTCGTAAACTTCCAGGCTCTCGTCCACCTTACCGGAGCGGTTGCCGTTCCAGAAATAGGTCACATGACCGTACTTCTGGGTTTCGGACAGGGCATACTCATGAATGCCCGCCTTGCATAGCACTTCGGTCAGGGTATTGGTAATGACAGGAGGCTGCACCAGATAGTGCTCAGGGATGTTCAGGTCTCCGTCGTACTGGAGCATACCGGCAAACTTCACACCGGTGTAGTCGCCACGGTCGAACTTGTCAAAATCCTTGCGGTCAAAGGCCAGGGAGATCTCCTGCGCCCGGTCGCCGCGGAAGTTAAACAGAATCACGCTGTCGCCGTTGGCAATCTTCGCCACAGGCGCGCCGTCCCGGGCAATCACAAAGGCGGGCAGATCCTGATCGATGCAGCCGGTTTCGGCGCGGTAGGTTTCGATGGCCTCCTTGGCGGAAGCAAACATCCGGCCTTCGCCCTGCACATGGGTGTGCCAGCCCTTTTCCACCATGGCCCAGTTGGCTTCGTAGCGATCCATGGTGATCTGCATACGGCCGCCGCCGGAGGCGATGGCGTAGTCACAGCCGTCAGCGCTCAGCTCTGCCAGAACCTTCTCCAGCATCTCCACATACTCCAGCGCAGAAGTAGCGGGCACGTCACGGCCGTCCAGCAGGATGTGGCAGTAGGCCTTCTTCACGCCCTCGGCGTGGGCCTGCCGCAGCAGAGCAATCAGATGGTGGATATTGGAATGGACGTTGCCGTCGGACAGCAGGCCCAGGAAGTGCATGGCCTTACCGGACAGGGCGTTTGCCACCAGGTCTTTCCAGGTTTCGGACGCATACAGCGCGCCGTTCTCAATGGACTCGCCCACCAGCTTGGCGCCCTGAGAATAGACCTGACCGCAGCCCAGTGCATTGTGGCCCACCTCGGAGTTGCCCATGTCGTCATCGCTGGGCAGACCGACAGCAGTGCCGTGGGCCTTCAGGTAAGTATGGGGGCAGGTTTCCAGCAGCTTATCCAAGGTAGGGGTGTTTGCAACCTTGACAGCATCGCCGCTACCGCCGTCGCCCTTGCCAACGCCGTCCATAATGACCAGTACAATCGGTTTTTCCATGTTGTTTTACCTCCAAAAGCGAGTTTTCGCGTAGTTTTGCATTTTATTAAGTCTCCTTATTTTACATCATTTCGCCCTAACTTACAACTACTTTTTTATTTTTTCTGTTCCAAACAAAAAAGCTTCCGGGAAAACCACAAAATGGGTGATTTTCCCGGAAGTTGTTAAAAAAGTTTTAATTTTTCTCAATACCGTCTGCCCCGGCGGCCCATTCCCCGGAAAATCATGGCGCCCGCCACCAGCATGGTCAGCACACCGGCAATAATCACCATGCCGATCCAGCCGTCGCCGCCCACCTTCCGCACCGGGTCAACCGGCTCCGTCTCCTCGGTGGTTTCTTCGATGGTTTCCTCCGTGGTCTCCACTGTGGTCTCCTCCGTTTCCGGTACGGTGGTGGGAACGGTGGTTTCCTCCGTTTCCGGAACGGTAGTGGGCACCGTTTCCGGCTGGGTAGGCTGGGTCACGACAGCAGGTTCCGTCTCCGCCAGCGCCGCCACGGCAGATTCCGTAGCTTCCGTTTCTGCCTCTGTGGCCTCCGTGGTTTCTTCACTGTCGCTCTGCACGGTCAGGGTCTGTTTCTGGGGCAGGTTTGCCGTGTCAAAGTTGCCCATCATAATGCCTAAGTTACCGCCGTAGCTGCTGATCAGCTGGGAAGTGTACTCTGAGGGCCAGGGATTGTTGGTGGGATAGAATACCGCGATGTAATTGCCCGTCCACAGGCAGCTGTCGTTGAACCGGGGCATGCCGCCGTCGCAGTAAACCGCCTGCAGGCTCTCACAGCCACGGAAGGACTGGGCGCCGAAGGTCCGGAAGGTCTTGGGCAGATGGATATACAGGATATCCTCACAGCCGTAGAACGCCTTGGTGCCAATCTCCACCAGCGCGTCGCCAAAGTCCACCGTTTCCAGCCGGTCGCAGCCGGAGAAATTCTCCGCGCCCACCTTGGTTACGCCGCCGGTGAGCACCACATTTTCAATCTTGGTCTTATAGACCTCCCAGGGGCAGCCGTCCTCCATTTCGCCGCTGCCGGTGACCGTCAGGGTATAGTTTTCCAGCGTCCAGGTCAATCCCTCGCCGCAGCTGCCGCTGGCAGTGGCTGCGTGGGCAGCAGGGGACAAAAGCGTCAGCAGCAGACTCACCAGCAGAATGTTAAAAATCCATCTTTTCTTCATATGTATCATCCTTTCTCAAGGCAGTATCAGTTCATTGTACCTTCCGCCCGGGCGAACAGCTCGCCGATACGCACCCGCAGGGCGTTGGCCTCCGGAGTATCCTCGGTGCCATGCTCCTCAATCCACCGGGCGGAGGCCGTCTGGGCGTCCTTCAGTGTGGACAGGTCACAGCTTAAGTCCGCCACCCGGAAAGCAGGCAGTCCCGACTGCCGGGAACCAAAGAAATCCCCGGGACCCCGGAGCTTCAGATCCTCTTCCGCGATTTTGAAGCCGTCGGTGGTTTTGCACAGGGCCTTCAGCCGCTGCAGCGTCTCCGGATTGCGGTTGTGGGAGGTCAGAATGCAGTAGCTTTTCGCCTTGCCCCGGCCTACCCGGCCCCGCAGCTGGTGCAGCTGGCTCAGGCCAAACCGGTCGGCGTCCTCAATGACCATTAAGGTGGCGTTGGGCACGTCCACCCCCACCTCGATCACCGTGGTAGCAACCATGACATCCGCTTCACCCCGGGCAAAGGCGGCCATGGCGGCTTCCTTTTCCGCGCCCTTCATCTGTCCGTGAAGCAGGGCAATGCGCAGATCGGGAAACACCGTCTGCTGCAGGGTTTCCGCCCAGGCGGAAGCCGCCTTCACGCCCAGTTCCTGATTTTCCTCCACCGCCGGACAGACTACGAAGCACTGATGGCCTTCGCTGACCTGCTTGCGAATGAACGCGTTGATTCTGGGGCGGTAGCTCTCCCCCACCAGAAACGTCTCCACCGCTTCCCGCCCGGGAGGCAGTTCGTCCAATATGGACACATCCAGATCGCCGTACATCAGCAGCGCCAGCGTCCTGGGAATGGGGGTGGCGGACATGACCAGCAGATGGGGATCTTCCCCCTTTGCCGACAGCTTGGAGCGCTGGGCAACGCCAAATCGGTGCTGCTCGTCGGCAATCACCAGTCCCAGATCCTGAAACTGGGTTGCGTCCGTCAGCAGCGCATGGGTGCCAACCGCCACGGCAGTCTCCCCGGCGGCAAGCCTTTCCCGGATTTCCCGCTTCTGCTTCACCGTCATGGAGCCGGTGAGCAGGTCAACGGAGATTCCCAGCGGTTCAAACAGCTTTTTCAGGGAGGCATAATGCTGCTCTGCCAGGATTTCCGTAGGCGCCATCAGGGCAGTCTGTTTGCCGTTGCCTGCGGCGCAGTAGGCCGCTGCCGCTGCCACCATGGTCTTTCCGCTGCCCACGTCTCCCTGCACCAGCCGGTTCATGGGAGCGCCCTTTCGGAAATCCGTCAGAATCTCCTCCACCGCCCGCTGCTGGGCAGCCGTGAGGGTAAAGGGCAGAGAAGCGTAGAAGGGCTTCATATGGAAATTGGTATAGGCAGCCGTCTTTTTCTCCGCCCGTGCCGCCCGCATCAGGGACAATCCCGCGGAGAATACGAAAAACTCCTCAAAAATCAGCCGTTTTTTCGCCTGCTGCGCCTGCTCCATGTCCTTGGGCTGATGGATGGCGAAGTAAGCCTCCTGAGCAGGCAGGATTCCAAATTCCCGCCGCACCGGCTCCGGCAGGATTTCCGCCGGCGGGTCGCACACCGCCAGCGCCTGGGAAACCGCCTTGCCCACCGCCGCATTGCTCAGCCCCGCCGTCAGCGGATAGATGGGCAGCACCCGGCGGGTGGTCATGCCCGGCGCGTCGGGAGACTCAAACACGGGATTGGTCATGTTGTAGCCGATGAAATCCCCGCTGACCGCGCCATAAAATATGTATTCTTTTCCGTACTGAAGCTGCTCCGCAGCAAACCGGTTATTAAAAAAGGTGACGTTCAGGCGCCCGGTGGTATCCGCCAGCTGCACCTTGGTCATGTCCAGCCCCTTGCGGATGTGGGCAGTGCGGGGGGTGTTCATCACCATGGCGCGAAAGCACGCCGGCACATCCGGCTGAAGCTCCGCTATGGATACCAGCCGGGTACGGTCCTCGTAGCCCCGGGGAAAATGGCAGATCAGGTCACCCAGAGTGAAAATATTCAGATTGGCAAACTGCTTTGCCCGCACCTGCCCCACCCCTTTCAGGATGGTCACCGGGTCCTTAAGCTGCGCCATCGGCTTCACCTCCGGGATTTTTTCTCTATTATAATCAAAGCACCGCCAGAAAGCAACGGAATTCTTCCCCGGGATTTCGACGGTTTCCCATAACAGCATGAAAAAACTCCCTCCGGAAACCGGGAGGGAGATATTTTCAGAGAAATCAGGCCAGCTTGTTCAGCTGCAACGTCATGCTGCTCTTCTTACGGGCAGCGTTGTTCTTGTGCAGCAGACCCTTGACAACAGCCTGATCCACAGCCTTGACAGCCACCTTGTAAGCGGCCTCGGCGGCAGCCTTGTCGCCGGACACCAGAGCGGCGTCGAACTTCTTCAGGTTGGTCTTCAGCTCAGACTTGTTAGCCTTGTTCTTCTCATAAGCAATCTTGGAAGAAATGACATCCTTCTTAGAGGACTTAATGTTGGGCATGGATTTCACCTCCTTGTGCTAGCTTTCCATACAGACACACATTATAGCGTCTTTGTCAAACAAAATCAACCCCCTTTTTGAAATTTTTTGCCGTTCCGGCATTTTCCTCCTTTCCCGCGGAGCATGCCTTCTTTTCCCGGGCGCCCTGTGTCAAGACCTATTTTTTGCACAAAAAATTTCCCTTGGTGAAAATCCACCATCCGAAAAAAAGTAACGTTTTTTGGAAATGCGTCAAACGGTTTTATGTGAACCAAAAATGAATATCCACAATTCACCATCCCTGTGGAAAACTCCTGTGGAAAAACTTGTGGAGAATGTGGAAAACTCTGAGTTTTCAACAGGTATCCCGGTGCTTTCGTTTTTCACCGCAAGCTGTGGAAATTCTGCATACCTATTTGCATATCCACTGCCGATACTTGCAAACGGGGGCGTTACGTCACCGGTGCAACTTCTCCGGATTCTCCAAAACCTCCCCAAAAAAGTTTACAAAATGTAAAAATAACGTGTCATAATTTGTTATCCTCCGAAGCGCCGGCAGAAATTTTTGTGAAAACCGCCAAATTCTTTCCCGTATCATCCGCCGCTGCCGGGGCATACTTAGGTCAGACGCCGCAGGGAAAAACACCCATGCGGCCATACTCAAATCTGGAGGTTCATATGCAGGGAAAGGTAGAGATCTGCGGCGTAAATACGTCCAAGCTCAGCGTTTTGTCCCCTGTGGAGATGGATACTCTGCTTCGCCGGGCACGGCAGGGGGATGCGGACGCCCGGCAAAAGCTGATTGAGGGCAATCTCCGGCTGGTGCTGTCCGTGATCCAGCGCTTTGACAAGCGGGGAGAAAACCCGGACGATCTGTTTCAGGTGGGCTGCATTGGTTTAATCAAGGCCATTTCCAATTTCGACCCGGACAAGCAGGTGCGCTTTTCCACCTACGGCGTTCCCATGATCGCCGGAGAAGTCCGGCGGTATCTCCGGGACAACAGTGCCATCCGGGTTTCCCGCTCCATCCGGGACGTGGCCTACCGGGTGCTGCAATGCAAGGATGCCATGACCGCCCGGATGGACCGGGAGCCTACTCTGGAAGAAATCGCACGGGAGCTGGAGCTGCCGCTGGAGGAAGTCAGCCAGGCGCTGGACGCCGTCTGCGCGCCGGTGAGTTTGTTCGATCCCGTTTACGCCGACGGCGGCGACCCTCTGACCGTCATGGACCAGGTGCGGGATACCAAAAATACCGAGGACGGCTGGATGGATCACATCACGCTGCAAAACGCCTTTCGCGCCCTGAACGACCGGGAAAAGCAGATTCTGTCCCTGCGGTTTTATGACGGGAAAACCCAGATGGAGGTTGCCAACACCCTGGGAATTTCTCAGGCCCAGGTGTCCCGTCTGGAAAAAGGCGCCATTGGCTCCATGCGCAAGTCGGTCAGCGTTTCCTGAACGTGCATATCCCCCGCCCCCGGCGCATAGACTGCAGCAAGTCTGAAAGGGGGCGGGGGATATGTCCATGAACTTTTCCGATCTGCAGTGCAGGGAGGTCATCTGCCTGAGCAACGGGCAGCGGCTGGGCTTTATTTCCGACGTGCAGATCGACATTCCTGACGGAACCATCTGCGCCATTGTGGTGCCAGGTCCCTGCCGGTTTCTGGGGATCGCCGGGCGGCACGAGGATTTCATCATTCCCTGGAGCTGCATCAAAAAGATCGGACCGGACATCGTTCTGGTGGATACCAAGCCCAACGACTGCCGGGTTCCGAGAAAAAAACTGCTGTAGCTTCCCGGCAGGACAGTTTGCCCAAAACAGCGTCTTTTTTCACTGAATTTTTTTGAATTTTTTTGGAAATAATACTTGCAAATTCTACTTCAATAACGTATAATATTTCGGCATGGGCTTGTCCCGTGACAAAAAATGCCACACACCCGGGGATCGCGCACCCCTGTGCCTCAGAATCTGGGGCGGGCAGCGCGGGATGATCGGGGTGGAGGAAAAAACAAAAGGAGAATATGAAAATGGCTGTCGTATCTATGAAGCAACTGCTGGAGGCCGGCGTACACTTCGGTCATCAGACCCGCCGCTGGAACCCCAAAATGGCTCCCTACATCTACACCGAGCG
>JBJDYL010000092.1:0-67103 GCA_051867285.1 Faecousia sp.
CTTGTTCTTGGGCAGATAGAATTCCTTATACTCTTTCTTGAAATCAAACGCCATAGCGCTCATTCCTTTCTGAAAAATCTCCCATTTTAAACAAGGGATGCCTTGGTTTTTGAGTTCATTTGTATTGTAATACCTGCCATTATGGAAGAGTCAAGTGTGAATTTTTCCTGCGCAGTACAATTCTTTCCGAAGCCATGCGTCCAGCACAGCCAGCTGTTCCTCCGTGTGGAACCAGTGTTCCCCGTTCTCCATGACCGTGAACGTGCAGCCAAAACGCCGGGCAAAGTCGCGGGCCGTCTCCCGGGCTGTCAGATGATCCTGCCCAGCGTAGAGAATCGCCGTGGGGCTGTCCCATTTGGTGATCCGGTGTTCCGCTACATAGGTCAGGTATTTCCACGAGAGTGTCTCCCCGAAAGCAGTAGGAATCTCCCCTGCCTGCCGAAGCTGCTCCTGTGTCACCCCTGCCCAGCCCATCATGTCGCAGATCAGCTCTTCCATGTCCAGAACCGGCGACACAAAGAGGCTCTTTTCCAGCTTGATCTCCCGGAACGCCAATAGGCTAAAATACGCGCCGATGCTGTTCGCGTAGAGACTGATTTTCTTCCAGCGCCGCTGTGCAAACCCATAAACAGCCTGCAACTCCGGAACAATTTCCCACGGGACAAACCGCTCCATTTCGTCTGCTCGCTCCCCATGGCCGGGCAGATCCATGCTCAGCACCTGATACTCCTTGGGGCAGACAATGTCCGCAAAATGCGCCGCTTCTTCTTTGCAGCCCATTTTCCCGTGGACGTACAGAAACAAGTTTTCGCTGCTGTCACCGTATAGAACAGCAGGGATTCCTTGGATTTCAAATTGATTCTCTTTTATACACATGCTTCTCCTTAAAAATAATCCCAGAGAGCGCAAAAAACACCCATTGTTACCGATGGGTGCAGACAGCAGTCCTACTACACCAGCGGTCAAGCATTCGCACCCTTGCTTTAACGGCAGATTGCTGTGCGGTCATCGAGATTGTCTCTCGCGCACTCTCTATGGTTGTGACTTGAGTATGGCAATTATAACAGCGAAAGCACCTTCCGGCAAGGGCCTGCTGAAAAAAGTCTCTGCTTTGTTTCCAGTATCTATAGAATTGACACATTGCAATGTGCGAAAATACTAGCCAAATGCTGCAAATTCGATTAAAATGAATACAATAGGCAGACAGATCGGTATTTGAAGGGGAGCCGCAATGAAAGAAACTATCATAGCAAACCTGACAGCAAAGGATGATAAATTTGCCTGCGCTTTCGCGGATAAAATCATATCCGAAAGCCAGGAAACGGATGCATGGTACGAATACTTCTTTGACTTTGCCGCGCTGCTTGACCATCCAAAGTCCTTGGTCAGGAATCGGGCAATGTATATTCTCGCGGCAAATGCCCAATGGGACGAGGAAAACCGTTTTGATCCGGTTCTGTCTACCTTCCTCGCGCATATTACGGATGAAAAACCGATTACCGCCAGGCAGTGCATCAAGGCCCTGGCGCAAGTGGGCCAGGCAAAACCGCAGTACATCCCCAGGATCCTGTCGGCCTTAAGTGATGCCGATCTGTCCAAATACAAAGACAGCATGCGCCCGCTGATTGAGAAGGATATTGCAGAAACAGAAAAGATACTAACAGATTTCGCAGAATCGATGCGCTGAATAGAAGGAAAGGATCTTTGCCTACCCATACCCAAAGCGATACCGGAAGGAGTTGCTGGTCGGAGGCAGTATCCTGGCTCTGATTTCGGACGCAGGGGTATTGATTGAGATTTACCATTGTAGGCAGCAGAAAGCAGGCACTGAATGACGCCATGAAAAATGACCATTTTACCAAGCACAAACTGAATACCGCAGATGCCGTTACATTTTTTCGGATTGCCGGAACGCTGTCCCTTGTATTTTTACGTCCCCTTTCTGTCGGTTTCTTCTGGGTATATGCCCTTACTGGACTGAGCGATGTGTTAGATGGATGGATCGCCCGGAAAACAAAAACCGCCAGTGAGTTTGGCGCACGTCTGGACAGCATCGCAGACTTGCTGTTTTATATGGTGATGCTGTTCCGGGTATTTCCTATCCTTTGGAACACACTTCCCATCGATATCTGGTATGCGGTGGCTGCCATCTTGATCCTGCGTATTTCGGCTTATCTGATTGCCGCGGTAAAATACCGACGGTTCGCTTCCCTGCATACCTATCTGAACAAATTAACAGGCGGTGCGGTCTTTCTGATTCCATTTCTGCTTGTGACCAGGTATGCCGCTGTATATTGCCGGATAACCTGCGCAATCGCGGCTACAGCAGCTTTGGAGGAACTGGTGATTCACCTTTTCAGACAAACCTACTGCCCCAATACAAAATCCATCTTTCATAAGGCTGAGAGAGAAAGGAAGAAGGAACACGGAACATGAAATCTCTGCCGATCTGCTCTGGCAGCTTTTGGGCTCCAGGAAGCGCATCGTAAGCAGGGATGCCTATCATGATACAAAAGCGTGTTACAGGCTCCGCGGTCATTTACCGTGGAGCCTGTTTCGTTGATTTACTGCACCCCACACTGCTCAAAGCCGGTCATAAAATTCCCTTTTTCTGAGTGATAGTAAGGCGCGTCAGTATTCCGATTGGCCTTACCTATTTCATCAGATATTGATACAACCCTTCCGCAAAGGCGCGGTGTCCTGCTTCCGTGAAGTGAACGCCATCGAAGGCAAGCGGGACATTCCACTTGCCAGCATCCGCAAAGGAGATACCCAGTTTTTCGGAAAGCGTCCGGTATTCTTCCTCCAGCAGCACCGAGTCCGCGATCAGGCGCTGTTCTGTGATCCACGCCCCTGGCTTCATGGGCGGCGGAGCAATCAGCAGGACTTGCTTGCACTTTGGCTGGATATACTGCAAAAATGCTTCCATGCGGGAACTGACTTCCTTTGCAGAAGCCCCCTGCAGGAGGTCGTTGGTTCCCAACATCACCGCAAAAATATCCGGTGCAGGCTGCGTCAGAAGCTGCCCAGACCTGTTCCACTGGCAGTGCTGCCGGGGAATCTCCCTGCCGCACTTTCCCGCATTCCGGATTTCCCACCCGGTTTTCTCCACCAGAATATCCACCCAGCGGCTTTCTGCCGGATACTGCCCGCCAAAGTAGCCCCGCGGGTCGTAGCCATAAGTATTGGAATCCCCGAAGCACAGCATCCTCATTTTTTAGCGCCCCATTTCTTTGTCTCCCCACTGTTCTTTCATAAACGAACCAATCTTAATCAGATTATTCTCCGGATCGGCGATGCAGCAGGTTCGCTGTCCCCAGGGCTCCGTTGGCCGGCATATCCTTTACCACAATTCAAAGCCATCCAGTTTCATTTCCCGAAAACCTCATTTCTTTTCCAGGAAATGCCAGCATTCTTCCAGAATCCGCAGGCCCTCTTCCACAGCTTGACCCAAAATCTCCTGGGTTTTTTCAAAATCATAGGTTTCATGGAGCCGGTCATGGACCTGGAAGAGCGCTCCTTTTCCGTACTTTCGGAGAAACATTGCCTGTGCCTTGCTGGCGGCTGCACCGTCATTGTCCGGGGTATAAAGGCCCACGTTGCAGGTTTCCATCTGTTCACAGGCGTAGCAGCCATCCAGCCCTTTTTCCTCGCAGCACGCTACGTTGGGGCATTTCTCCCCCGGAAACAGGGTGCCATAGGAACAGCAGCAGAACACCGACCGGCAGCCCCCGCACCACTGCCCCAAAAAGCAGTGCTTACAGGAAAAACCGCAAACGGCAGTCATGTCCAAATCTTTTTTCGCGGCGGAGACAATTTCCGCCTTCCACCTGCCGCCCTGATCCATGCGGGCAGCCTTCTCTTTCCCTTCCATTTGCAGGGCTTTTCGGTACACTCTGGAATCCTCGCCCCCAACGTCTTTAAGAATTTGATAGAATTCATATCCGTATTTTTCATACAAACCGGTATGCCCAGTGGAAATGTAAACAGCTTCCTTTCCCATGATGGTGGCCAGGCTTTCTGCGAAGGCCATGAGCTTCCCGGCGTATCGGTGTCCCCGGTATTCCGGGAAGGTATACACGAAGCCAATCCACGGTGTCAACTGCGTGGGCTGAATGTCATCCAGAGGCGCGAAGGTGCAGAAGGAAACGAGTTTCTGGGTTTCTTCCTCGATCAGCATGGGTACCAGCGCCGTCTGTCCCACCAAATCCTTCAGTTTCCCATCCCGCAGAAGGGTGAAAAGGTACTGTCCCGCTTCCCAGTCGCTTTTTTGAATTTCCTTCAGCCAGTGGGACTGATTGTCCGAGGTAAAATATTCAATGATCTTCATACCGGCTTCACTTTCTGCAAATGGGCACCCAGATGCCGCATTCGTAATCGGGGCTTTGCATATCCCCGGCGGAGTACACCTCCAGCATGGCGTTGCCGTTACCCGTAAATTGTTGGCCCTCACCCGGATACCACGCCTGCCAAACCTGGGTATTCAGGGCTTGCAGAGAGCCGGGCAGCGGGCCCCTGGCGGAGAACAGCGCCCAGTCGCTTTCCGGGAAGGTGTAGAGCTGCAGGCCCTCGGGCACCTGACCGCCTTTGTACATTCCGGCAATCCAGTATTCAAAAGCGCCTTCCTTTTCATCACAGATGGCGAACATGCCGATGCCGTTTTCCAGAATTGCCTGCTCCATGGGCGTCTCCGGCTGCATAGTCTGCCAAAGCCTGGCATACTTCTGCGCATACTCTTTGTCCCAGAACTCCGGGCACTTGATATAGCCCTCCTCCGGGCGGATGGATGTGAAGAAACCAATCAAGGTCATGGCAGGTTTGTGTTCATAGGTGACGTTCATTTTTCTCCTCCTACAGTCAATTTACACAGCATTCCGGTTGTTTGTATTTCTCCCCCATTACAGACATATGGGATTTGTTTCAAATCCTGAAATCCAAGTTTGTACAGCACGTTTGCTGAGGCCGTATTCTCCTGCGCATACGAAGTAATGCATTCCTTCATATCCAACGCGTCAGCTGCGTAACGCAGAGCAGCTTTCATCATTTCCGTAGCATACCCGTAACCCCAATACCTTCTTCCGAGATTATAGGATATGTCCCAGTGAGCTTCCTCATCGTTGTAGAAAACAAGACAAGTTCCAATGATTTCTCCAGTGTCCTTCAAAAGAGCAATCCATCTGTGCCACAACGGGTTATCGATCTGCGCAAGCTCAAACCGCACAAATTCGTCTGCCGCGCTCCGATCCGTGCTTGCTTTCCACCACATATATCTCGATACATGCTCATCCTGCATCCAACAATGGAAGGCCGCTGCTGCATCACTTTCCAGCACTTCCCTGAGAAGTAATCTCTGCGTTTCAATTCGGGGTGTTTTCACCTTGTATTCTCCTATTTCAGCACCTTTTCAAAGGCAACCGTCTGCTGCTTCATGGAAATCTTCCCAACCTGATATCCGTATGCCAAAAGCTCTTTTTTGCAATTCAAAAAGGAATGGTCAATGGGAAAACCCAGGATTTCCTGTATTTCTCCGAAGGTCAATTGGAAGCTGCCTTCTCCCCGGTTCCGGATGCAGTTCCACAACGGGTCATATTTGCTCATGACTTTTCCTCCCAGACTATTTGATTGTTCCCGCGATTACCACTACCGCAAGTATACCGAACAATCGTTCGTGCGTCAAGTGTTCATAATATAGGAGCGGTCAGCGCCGTGACCGGCGTTGACCGCTCCTGTCATTCTTTTCTCCGAGTCCTGTCCAATTTGCCTTGGCAAATACGCTTCCGTTGGTCATTTCCGTTTGGAGCTTTCATCCTACGTTTTTCTAACCGGATGCCCAATCACCATTTCCATTTTGGGCGGTATTTCCTGATTCCCTGCGTGCCCGCCCTTGACTCCCACTTGCATCCTGTCTCTTTTTTCGCTATACTATTTACAGAATTCATTTCTCCTGGAGGTTCACCGCGTGTCACAGAAAAACAAGTACTTAACCGCTCTGAAAGCTGCTTTTCCCTATACCATCCCCATTTTTGCGGGATTTTCCTTTCTGGGACTGACCTACGGCATTTACATGAATGTATCCGGCTTTCCCTTCTGGTATCCCATGATCATGAGTCTGACCATTTTCGCCGGTTCCATGGAATTTGTGGCCGTCAACCTGCTGCTGGACGCCTTCAATCCCCTGCAGGCGTTGGCCATGACCCTGATGCTCAATGCACGGCACCTGTTCTACGGAATCTCCATGCTGGAGAAATACCAGGGCACCGGGTGGAAGAAATTCTACCTGATTTTCGGAATGTGCGATGAGAGCTTTTCCATCAACTGCACTGCAGAGGTGCCGGATGGTGTTGACAAAGGCTGGTTCATGTTCTTTGTCACCCTGCTCAACCAGCTGTACTGGGTTTCCGGCGCAACACTAGGCGGCATTTTCGGTTCCCTGATTCACTTCAATACGGAGGGCCTGGATTTTGTGATGACTGCCATGTTTGTGGTAATCTTCCTGGAGCAATGGCTGAAGGAGAAAAACCACTTAAGCGCCCTGTTGGGCCTGGGGCTTTCAGTGCTTTGTCTTGCAGCCTTTGGCCCGGACAATTTTATGATTCCTTCCATGGCGGCAATTCTCGGTGTTTTGCTGCTGCTTCAAAAACCCATGGAGAAAGGCGGTGCTGCCGCATGACTTTGACACAGAGAATCCTCACAATTCTGGTAATCGTTCTGGGCACCATGCTGACCCGGTTTCTTCCTTTTCTGATTTTCCCCGCCGGAAAACCAATCCCCAAATCCATTCACCATCTGGGCATTGTCCTGCCCGGAGCCGTATTCGGTCTGCTGGTTGTCTACTGCCTGAAAAACGTCAGTCTCTTCACTGGGAGTCACGGTATCCCGGAACTGATTTCCATTGTGCTGGTGGTGGCCCTGCATCTGTGGAAGCGGCAGATGCTGCTGTCCATTGCCGGCGGAACGGTTTGTTACATGCTGCTGGTGCAGTTTGTATTTTAAGAATAAGAATCTTGCCCCATCGTTCATCCGGGTTATCCTGCAACCGGGTCTTCACGAGATCTACCTCTGATCATGAAAAATGCCGCCCATTGGGCGGCATTTTGCTGCATCCCGGGTTGGGATGCTCATACATAGATGATCACCAATCCTGTCAGCATGCCAATGATGACAGCGGTGGCAGGCAGTTTGGAACGCCACATCAGAATGGATTCCGGCAGCAATTCGCCAAATACCACATACAGCATGGCACCGGAGGCAAAGCTCAGCGACAACGCCAGCGCCGTTGCCCCCATGGCTCCTACGGTGAAGCCCAGTATCGCCCCCAGAATGGTGGGAAAGCCCGTCAATGCGGTTACGACAACGGAGCGCCATTTTGGCATACCGCCGGAAATCAGGGGAACTGCCACCGCCATGCCCTCCGGGATATTGTGCAGGCCGATGACAATGGCCATGGTCAGCCCGCCGCGATTCAAAAGCGTTTCCTTTGCCGTGCGGGCAAAGGATGCGCCGATGACCATGCCCTCCGGCACATTGTGCAGGGCGATGGCCGCTGCCATCACCAGTCCCGCGAGAAACAATCCGCTGCGGGGCTGACGGCCCTCCCGGTGTTCCTGCAAATGGTTGGCGTGGGTCAGCTCCTCCAGAGAGTCAGCTGTGCGGGGATGGTTTTCGTCGATATGCGCCACCTCATGATCGGTGTTGCGATCGATCCAGGCGTTCAGCAGGGCGATGACAACGTAACCCATGAGAACGCCAAGCACAACCAGTCCCAGATTGATACTTCCGCCGTCCGCATGCAGCGCCTCGGTGAGCAGATCAAAACACACCACGGAGGTCATCACCCCTGCGGCAAACGACAGCAGTAGGCTGACGGTTTTGCTGGAATCCTTGCGAAACAGGCAGGAAATCAGGCCACCCATACCTGTTCCGCCCATACCGGCCAGAGCCGTAATGCCAATCACGCTCCAGATCATTGTCTCGATAGCCTCCTTGTATTCGACCGAATTCCCTTTCCCCGCATATCCTATCACACACATATACAGCTGTCAATTCGCGTTTCCCTGTTTTTGATCCGCTGATCCATGGATGGAGCCGGCGCAAACAGAATCCGTTCCATAAAAAGCCCCATTTGCCAGGCAGCAGGTTATACTGCACGGCAAATGGGGTACAGTTTATTTCAGGGGTATTGCACAAAGGTGGTTACAGGATGGCAATGGACGTGCTTTCCGGCAGCTCTTCCCGCACCGCCTTGGGCACGGACAGCTTCAGGATGCCATCCTCATATTTGGCCCCAATATCCTCGGGACGGATGGTATCGCCCACATAGAAGCTCCGGCTGCAAACACCGGCATAGCGCTCCCTGCGGATATACTTGCCATTCTCGTCCTGCTGATCTCTATCCAGGCCCTTGGATGCACCGATGGTCAGATAGCCATTCTTCAAATCCACCGTGATTTCATCTTTCTTAAAGCCGGGAAGATCCACATCCAGCTCATAGGTATTGTCCAGTTCCCGGACATCGGTCTTCATCAGGTTTCTGGCGTGCTTGCCGTACAGGGGATCGCTCCCATGAACAGGTGCCATCATCTCAAAGGGATCCGCAAAGAAATCATCGAACAGGTTTTCACCAAAAATGCTAGGCAACATAAGTCATTCCTCCATTCAATCGTTTCGTGGGCGTCTGACGGAATGTCGGGCGTAGACGAACTATTGTTACCTTTTTGCTCCTCTCTCAAGGAACACCTGTATTATAGCACCATTTTTAGCACTGTCAAGGTAAGAGTGCTAAAATTCACAAAGCATCTTATTTTTGTTCACAGATTTCGCAAAAACGGAGCCATTCACCGGAACAGGAGCTGTCCTGCGGCAATTACAAACGGCAGACTCACTGCAAAGGAAATTGTGGAGAAAAGAACCGCTCTGGCACACAACTCCGGCCGTGTATCCGTTTGAATCGAATAAATGGTGGTAAGCGTGGCGCAGGGGCAGGCAAGATACACAAGGATACAGAGTTTGGCATCCCCATCCAGAGGAATCCCGCGGAGCAGCAGCATCACACAAATGGGTATGAGGAAATTTCGGAACAGCACCACCAAATATACTGCCTTTTCCCGAAAAATGGAGATAAGATCGTTTTCTGAGATCATCACGCCAATAATGATCAGAGACATCGGAGTAATCATGCTTCCAATGTTGCTGATCACCGTCTGCGCCGGGGCAGGCCAGTGAATTCCCAGCACCAGCATGACGAGAAGCACCATCGTGCTGACAGTGGGAATCGTGAGCACGGCCTTCAGATTGATTTCCCCCCCGGTAAACAGCGGCAGCTGCACCGTAAAAAACAGAACATTGAAGGCAATCAGCGCCGCGCAATTATACAGCACCGCAATTTGCCCGAACAATGCCAAACACAGAGGCAGGCCAAGGAAGGTACAGTTTGGATAGGAAACCAGGCTTGTCATTGCGGCGCGCAGCTTTTTGTCCGCACGAAATACCCGGCACAGGAACAGACTTACCGCCATGGTACCCCCAATCACCAGAAACATGACGCACAGGGCGATCCCCAAGCTGCGGAATCCCTCTGCCCCCACTTCCATGCTGGCTGCGGAAAGAATGGTAAAGGGCAGCATCAGCGATGAGCTGAGCTTTGTCAAAAACTTTCGCTGCTCCGGGTTGATCACCCCCAGCTTTCCCGCCGCAGCGCCCACGGCAACGTAGCCAAAAATAATCGCAATCTGCTGCAAAACCAGATTCATTGACATTTCGTTTCTCTCCTGTTCCCTTTCATACTAAATTTGATTCACGGGAAAACACGCCCAGGATGAATCACCCTGCGGCAGTTCCTGGAAACGCCTGTTTTCCTATTTACAAATTGCGTGACAACACAGAATTCCCGCCACGCTATCCAGCGTAGCGGGAACCAATGTAAAACATATGTCCTGTTAACCGGCGGAGGTTCCTTCTGGGAAGGGAATCACCTGAAGTTCCTTGGGATAGCTGTTCAGAACCTCGCAGCCATCCTCCGTAATCAGCACCAGATCCTCAATACGGACGCCAATGTTCTCCTCCGGAATGTAGATTCCCGGCTCCACGGAGAAGCACTGACCGGGCTGGATGATCGCCTGATTCACCGCGGAAGCATCCCCCGCCTCGTGCACCTCCAGGCCAATGGAGTGACCGGTACGGTGGGTAAAATACTTGCCGAAGCCCTTTTCCTCAATGTATCCCCGGGCGGCGTTGTCCACATCGCACATCCGGTTGCCAGGCTTCGCCGCGGCAATACCCCGGCGGTTGGCCTCCCGGACCACCTCGTAGATCTCCCGCTGCCGGGCAGACACCGTACCCAGAAACACCGTACGGGTCATATCGGAGCAGTAGTTGTCCTTCAATCCGCCGATATCCAGCACCACGCCATCGCCGTATTTACCCCGGGTTCCATCCGGACGGTGATGGGGATCCGCCGCGTTGCCGGCAAATGCCGTAATGGGCTCAAAGGAGAAGCCCTGGCATCCGGCATCAATATAGAGCTTTTGCAGAATGTCCTTCAGCTCCAGTTCGGTATGATCTTCGCTGAGAACCGCCACCAGCTGCCCCATGACGCTGTCGTTCAGCTGGGAAGCAACACGCATTTTGTCCTGCTCCGCAGGGGTCTTAATCTGACGCACCCCGTCCACAATGGCAGAGCTGTTCACATACCGGCTGCCGCAGCCCAGCTCCTGCAGGCGCAGCAGGAAACGGGCAGGCCAGTTCTTGTCGATTGCCATGGGCGCATCGGCCTGCGCAAACTGGCTCAGGATTTCCACGCCGTCCTGGGTATCGTTGTAATAGCAAATTTCCACACCCAGATCTTCCGTCTGGCGGAACAGATCGTTCACCAGGAGCTTATGATTGCCGTCCTTGTTCAGATACAGGACAAGCATCCGCTCGCCGGGGTGAATCCAGGTGCCGGTCAGGTAAAAGATCACTGCCGGATCGGAAATAATCATCTGCGGAATGCCCTCGGCATCCATGGCAGAAAGAATCGCGTTCAATTTCAGTTGATCCATAAAATATCCTCCACAATTGTTGTCACTTTCATGTTACCACTCAGAAAAACAAATGTCAACGCCGTACAGTCTGAACTGCTACCGTTCTTCCCGGAAGTAGGGCACCCCCAGACTCTCCGGAGGCTGATTCTCCCGCTTATTGCGCATACTGGTGATAATCAGAACCACAATGGTCACGAGATACGGAAGCATCTTATACAGCTCCTTCACGGACAGGTTGGTGCCCGTGGGGATGAACAGATACAGGATGTACAATCCGCCGAACAGAATGGAAGCAAGGATGCCCACATTGGGCCGCCAGATGGTGAAAATAACAAGGGCAATGGCCAGCCAGCCACGGTCACCAAAGGCGTCGTTGGACCAGACGCCGCAGGCGTAGTCCATAACATAGTACAGTCCGCCCAGACCCGCAATCATGCTGCCCACGCAGGTGGCAACAAATTTATAGCGGGCAATGTCGATACCGGCAGCGTCCGCCGTGGCGGGGCTTTCGCCCACGGCACGAAGCTGCAGACCCGTGCGGGTATGCTTCAGGAAATAGGAAGTAACCAGCGCAATCACAATGGCAAGATAGGCCAGGAAGCCATAGGACAGGAACAGCTTGCCGAACACCCCCAGCTTGTCCGCAAAGGGCAGGCTCTTGCTAAAATAGCTGCTGGTGGCGGACAGGGCAATGGAGGGAACCTCACTGCCGGTGAGTTTAATCAGAGAGCCGCCGAAGAAATTGCCGAAGCCCACGCCGAAGGTAGTCATGGCAAGACCCGTCACGTTCTGGTTTGCCCGGAGGGTAACCGTCAGGAAACAGTACAGCAGACCCATGAGCAGGGAACCCAGCAGGCAGCACAGCACAGGGATCATCACCGCCAGAAAACCGTTCATGTGACCGCTCTGCTCATAGAAGAACGCACCAATAACGCCGCAGATGCCGCCCACATACATAATACCGGGAATACCCAGATTCAGATTTCCGGATTTCTCCGTCAGCGTTTCACCGGTGGCGCCAAAAAGCAGCGGAATGCCCTGCATGACCGCCCGGGGGAAGAACGATACAAAATCAAACATTTCCTTAGGCCTCCTTCTTGGTTTTTCTCAGGAAGCTCAGGCGATAGCCAATGAAGAACTCGCTTCCGATGATGAAGAACAGAATAATTCCGGTGAGAATATCGCCAAAGGAATGATTCAGGCCGTAAATGGTGGTGATTTCGCTGGCGCCCCGGCTCAGGAATACCAGCAGGAAGCTGGCGAACACCATGATCAGCGGATTGAACTTCGCCAGCCAGGCAACCATGACCGCAGTAAAGCCTCTGCCGCCGGCAATGGTGGTGGTAATGGTATGATCCGTTCCGCCAACCAGCAGCAGACCCGCCAGGCCGCAGATACCGCCGGAGATCAGCATGGTGCGCACAATCACCTTGCCCACCTTGATGCCCACATACCGGGCGGTGCGCTCGCTTTCGCCCACAACGGCAATCTCATAGCCATGTTTGGAACGGGTCAGGTAGAAATACATGACAACGGTCAGCACCGCAACCACCAGAATATTCAGCAGGTATTTGTAGCTGCCAATCTGGGGCAGCCAGCCTGCCTGGGTGGTCTGGTTGATAATACCGATCTTGCCCGCGCCCTTGGGCACCTCCCAGACGATGACAAAAAACGCCACCAGTTGGGTTGCCACATAGTTCATCATCAGGGTGAACAGCGTCTCGTTGGTATTCCACTTTGCCTTGCAGATAGCAGGAATACCGCCCCAAATGGCGCCTGCCGCGCAGCTTGCAAAAATCATAATCACGATCAGCAGCCAGTTGGGAATTTTGTCGCCCAGCAGAATCATGCAGGCAGCTGTGGCAAGACCGCCCACCAGAACCTGACCCTCGGCGCCGATGTTCCAGAAGCGCATTTTGAAAGCAGGCGTAACCGCCAGAGAAATGCACAGCAGAATCGCAATATTCTGACCTAGAATCCAGGTCTTTCGCTTGGTACCAAAGGCGCCCTCGAACATGGTTTTATAAACCCCCAGCGGATTCTCGCCGGTGAGCGCCGTGGTCACTACGGCACAGGCCACCAGCGCCAGGAGAATCGCCGCGCCCCGAATCGCCCAGGCACTGTACCAGGGCAAGGCAGTCCGTTTGGAAATATGCAGTACGGGCATACCGCTGTTTTGTTTACGCATTGGTTTTCCCTCCCAGACGTGTCATCATCATGCCAACCTCAGGCTTGGAGGCTCCGCGGCCTTCCACAATGCCGCTTACCTTTCCGCCGCAAAGCACCAGAATCCGGTCGCACAGCTCCAGCAGCACATCCAAATCCTCGCCGACAAAGACCACCGCCACGCCCGCCTGTTTCTGCTTGTTGATCAGATCGTAAATGGTATAGGAAGAATTGATATCCAGACCCCGAACCGCATAGGCCGTCAGAAGCACGCTGGGAGCGGAGGCAATTTCCCGTCCGACCAAGACCTTCTGGACATTGCCGCCGGACAGGCGGCGGACAGGGGTGGTAACGCCCGGCGTATTCACATCCAGCTCTTTCACAACCCGCTCTGCCAGAATGCGGGGATTTTTTCTGTCCGTAAAGAAGGACTTGCCCTTCCGGAAGGACCGAAGCATCATATTGTCCGTCAAATCCATGCTGCCAACCAGTCCCATGCCCAGCCGGTCCTCCGGCACAAAGGACAGGCAGACACCCATGTCGGCAATGCTTAAGGGATCCTTTCCCACCAGCTCCTCCCGGGTGCCGTCGTCCTCCACATAGCAGATGCTTCCGGCTTCCGCTTTCTGAAGTCCGGCAATGGCTTCCAGCAGCTCCTTCTGACCGCAGCCGGAAATACCGGCAATGCCAAGGATCTCACCGCTGTTTGCTGTAAAGCTCACGTCCTCCAGCTTCAGCGTACCCTCCAGATCCCGGACGGTCAGCCCCTTGACCTCAATCCGGGGCTTGGGATTTACCGGGTCGGGGCGGTTAATATTCAGCGTCACAGGACGGCCGACCATCATATTGGTCATTTCCTGTGCGTTGGTCTTTTTTGTGAGCATGTCGCCCACGAACTGCCCGTGGCGCAGAATGGCCACCCGGTCGGACAGCTCCTCCACCTCGTGCATTTTATGGGTAATGATGACGATGGCCTTTCCGTCGTCCCGCATATTCCGCAGCACTGCGAACAGCTTCTCGGTTTCCTGGGGAGTCAGTACGGCGGTGGGTTCATCCAGAATCAGAATATCCGCGCCGCGATACAGCACCTTGACAATCTCCACGGTCTGCTTCTGGGAAACAGACATGTTGTAAATCTTCTGATAGGGATCCACGTCAAAGCCGTAGGTATCGCAGATGGCTTTCACCTTCCGCGCCACCTCGTCGATGTTCAGCCGTCCCGGCTCCTTCAGACCCAGCACAATGTTCTCGGCAGCGGACAGCACATCCACCAGCTTGAAGTGCTGATGAATCATACCAATGCCATAGCCAAAGGCATCTCTGGGGGAGCGGATCGTTACCTCCTCATCGTTGATAAAGATCTGTCCTTCGTCCGGGAAATAAATGCCGGAGAGCATATTCATCAGGGTCGTCTTACCGCTGCCGTTTTCTCCCAGCAGGGCAAGGATCTCCCCCTTATAGATATCCAGCCACACCCGGTCATTGGCCTGAACGGTGCCGAACCGCTTGCTGATATTCCGCATTTTTACCGCGGCGGTTTTATTTTCCAAAGGGCTCACTCCTTTTTTCGTTATGGGCAACCTGTTGCAAAGGGCAACGCGGCGATTGTATCACTGCGCTGCCCTTTACAGCAGAGAATGGGAAGCCCCGGTAAACGGGGCCTCCCAGAGTCTTTCCAAATCAGAACGCGGTATCCAGCAGGGTGATGCCGTCAATCTTCAGGTCAAAGTAAGGTGCGGAGCGCTTGACGGACTCATTGAAGTAGCCGTTCTCCACAGCCTCGGTGTCGGGGGTATAAGCGGGGTCGGTGTCTACGTCAGCCAGATAGCTGTCCACAGTCTGGCCGTCCACAGTGAAGGTGGAAACGTCAAAGACATGGATCTTGCCAGCCTCGATGTCCGCCTTGACCTCAGCGACCTTGTCGGCAGTACCGGCAGCGGCAGCCTGCTCGTTGATATCGGTCAGAACAACAGAGCCGGTGGCGATGGTGCCGGTCCAGTCAGCGGCGATGGCCTCACCGTTCTTCACACAGTTCACAACGTACTCATAGTAAGGTGCCCAGTTGATACGGGAGGACACGATGAAGGTGTTGGGGCAGGCGGCGACGGTGGAACCGTTGTAGGAAACATTGGGCACACCGGCGGTTTCGCAGGCAGTGGGAGCGCCCATGGAGTCGGCGTGCTGGGAAATCAGCTTGCAGCCGCCCTCGATCAGCTTGTTGGCGCCTTCCTTCTCGGCGGTCTCGTCATACCAGGAACCGGTGAAGGTAACCTCCATGGTCACGCTGGGGCACACGGACTTGGCGCCCAGATAGAAGCTGGTGTAGCCGGAAACCACTTCCGCGTAGGTGAAAGCGCCCACATAGCCCATCTTGGCCTCGTCGGCGGTGAACTCACCGGCCTCGATCATCTCGTTGAGCTTCATACCGGCAGCCACACCGGCCAGATACCGGCCCTCGTAGATGGCGGCGAAAGCGTTGTGGTAGTTGCTCAGGCCCTGGGTGTGAGCCTTGGTGCCGGTGGCATGGCAGAACTGCACGTCGGGGAATTCCTGAGCAGCCTGGATCATATAGTCCTCATGGCCGAAGGAGTCCGCAAAGATGATGTTGCAGCCGGCATCCGCCAGCTCACAGGCAGCGTCATAGCACTCCTGGCCCTCGGGAATGTTGGTACGGAACACATACTGGTCCTCGGACAGGCCCAGCGCGGCGCAGGCTTCCTTGGCGCCATTCATGAAGTTCAGGTCGTAGGTGGAGTTCTCATCATGCAGGAAGATGAAGCCCAGCTTCACATCAGCGGCAGCGGCGGGAGCCTCAGCGGCAGGTGCCTCAGCAGCAGGAGCCTGAGCGGCAGCTTCGGTTGCGGCGGGAGCTGCAGTGTTGCCGCCGCAGGCAGCAAGACCCAAGACCAGAACCAGAACCAGAGCCAGAGAAAGAATCTTTTTCATGTTTCTTATTTCCTCCTAAAATAAATATTGTGTATCTCCATTGTTGCTAACAAAGAACAACCCAATTGATCGGCAGCCGGAAGAAATTTCTTCCCTGCTCACGCCGGCAAGCCTTCCGGCGGTTTCCCCCGGATATCCCGGATCCCAGCTGCAGGAAGATCGGCAGCCTTCCAAAAAGCATGTTAATCCAAAATTCACAATTTGTCAACACAGCCAAACACCTTTCCGTGTTTTTTTCAGTTTTTCACAAAAATATGTTGCTTTATTTCCTTTTTTTTGCTTATCCGTAAATTCCGTCCAGTTTCTTCTCCATACGCAGTCCCGGTCGCCGCTGCCGGAAGGCATCCGGATTCCCCAGGCATTTCCCACGGGATATCCCGTTTCCGGCGGAGCCGCGCCGCCTTCTGCACACCAACAGCAAAATGTCCAAACCGCCGCAGCCATTGACAAACTGCTCTGTCTGCGTTAGAATGAACAGTGTTCATTTTGAGGGGGGATCAGGTATGAATCCGGTGGTCACATCCAAAGAAGCCATACTGCAATCCTGCCGGAAGATTGTGGCGGAGCAGGGGCTTTCCGCGCTCAGCATGCGCACCGTATCCGGACAGCTGGGAATCGCCCTGGGGACGCTGTACAACTATTTCTCCGACAAGGATGCGCTGATGCTCGCCACCGTGGAAAGCGTCTGGAAGGATATTTTTCATGGAAATGCAGCGTGCAGGATGCCCCTCCCCTTCCCGGACTATGTTGCCGCCCTTTTCTCCTGCATCCGCGACGGCGCGGCTTCGTATCCCAATTTTCTGACCGCCCATTCCCTTGCCATTGCCAAAAGCAAAACCGGGGAAGCCAAAAGCGTCATGGCGCAGTGCTTTTCCCATATGAAGGGCGGATTGCTGTCAGCGCTGCGCGCGGATCCCATGGTTGACCCCGCCGCGTTTTCCGAAGCCCTGACCGAATCGGACTTTGTGGACCTGGTGATGGATAATCTTCTGCTGATTCTTATAAAGGAAAATCCGGATTGCGAGGCTCTGACGGCGATGATACGCCGGGTCGTCTACCGTTGACAAAGGCGCCTGCCCCAGCCGCAGGTTCGCTTTGCAAATAATGATTGTTCAGATTGGAAGGATTTTTATGCAGGCAATTTTTGAAACGCTGTTTGACATTGTGTATCTGGTGACCGTCATCACCCTGGGCATCCGGATGATCCGGGGCAGCAAGGGACGCCGGCAGTATCTGCTGTACGGCATCATGGCCGTGACCCTGGGCTGCGGAGACGCATTCCACCTGATTCCCCGGGCCGTCGCTCTGTGCACCACAGGTCTGGCAGACTACACCGCCGCGCTGGGTATTGGCAAGCTGGTCACCTCCATCACCATGACAGTCTTTTATGTGCTGCTGTACTATGTCTGGCGCAGCCGGTATTCCGTCAGCGGAAGAAAAGGCCTCACAACGGCGGTGTGGGTGCTGGCACTGGCCCGGATTGCCCTGTGCCTGCTCCCCCAGAACGCCTGGACCAGTGCAAACGCGCCTCTCTCCTGGGGCATTTACCGCAACATCCCCTTTGCCATTCTGGGCGGGCTGATTGTGGTTCTTTTCTACCGCAGCGCAAAAGAAAAGCAGGATCTGCCCTTCCGGCACCTGTGGCTCACGGTGGTGCTGAGCTTCGCCTGCTATATTCCGGTGGTGCTGTTCGCCGACACCGTTCCCGCAGTGGGAATGCTGATGATCCCCAAAACCTGCGCCTATGTCTGGACGGTGCTGATTGGGTTCAACGCCATGAAAAAGGAGTAAAAAACCTTTGAAGGACGCAGCCGTGGATACCTGGCGTATCTGCGACTGCGTCCTTGTGTTTTTATATGGGAATTACATGTCCGAATAATACGACTGACACCGTATGCTGCCGATGGCCGCTCAGACGGTGGCCAAACAAAAGGATTTTGAACCGTTTTATGAAAAATCAGCATAAGCCGCTCTGGGACCGCCAATATATTTGGGACGGGTCCTGGCACACAAAACAATCGCTTCCCCGATCTGTTTTACGCTGGTTCGCACCGGAACCGCGACCCGGCGCAAGTGCATTCCAATCAGGGTTCCGCCGATATCCATTCCGGCGTCGGCAGAGATTGTCTCCACCGCTACCGGGTCCGAGAAGGCATTCCAGGCGGTGACGGCAAAAACGCCGCCCGCTTTGGGCTGAGGCACCACATTGACGATTTCATAGCCCCGGAGCTCCGCGACCTTTCGCTCCAGAACCAGCGCACGGTTCAGATGCTCGCAGCACTGAACCGCCAGGGAAATCCCCCGTTCCTGCAGCACGGGATAGATGCCCTGAAAAGCCGCCTGCGCCGCCTCTGCGCTGGAGCCTTTTCCAATGCGCTGACCCACCATTTCGCTGGAAGAACAACCGATCACCAGCAGCGCGCCGGGCTGCAGCTTTGCCTGCTCCAGCAGTTCGATCAGAGCGGTACGCGCCTGAATTGTAATTTCTTCATACATAATCCATCAACCTCACTTACGCTGTACTGCCCAATGGAGTATGGACAGCGCGTTTCCTTTTCTCCAACCGGAACCCACAGAGAATCCCGCGATTATCCCAGTTTCACATACAATGTACCGTCGATCATGGAAACGCATCCCTGCGCCGGGTAACAGGGCAGTGCCTGCACCCTGGGGTCATCATACATATCCCCTCCACTGACGATCTTGGCCGGATTCAGCAGAACATATTTAAAGTACGCCGCCCAATGACCGGCATCCCCGTAATTCAGCACGTCGGACATCCACATACCGTTAGGCTTGCGGTATGGTTCAAAGCCCGGAATGACTTCGTTCAGCTGCTGGGGAAGACCCACTATCACCACCGGGGTTTCACCGGGAATATAGGCCTCCTCTTCCTCCATCCGGTACACTACCCGGGTCATCACGGACAGGTAGGCGTCCTGCTCCAGGTCTTTTTTCAGATACATGGCATTTGCCGTCTGCACATTGGCATAGGACAGCACCAGAATGGCCAGCATACACACCAGCTGGGAAGCGCGGCAGATCCGCAGCGCAGCCCGGTGCACCGTCTCGTTTCCCACTGCCATCTGGGCAATCCATCTCAGCAGCCGCTCCCCGAGAAGCAACGGTAGCAGATACACCAGCCAGTAGGCGTAAATCATCAATTCGTGGCTGGCGCTGCCCAGCGTAATGAGGTGCATCAGGTTCATCGCCAAAGGCAACAGCGCTGTCAGCACCAAAAGCAGAATTTTCTCCGCCGGATGCACCCGTTTCGACAAAAGGCCAATTCCCAGCATCCCTCCGGTGATTGCCAGCAGGATAAGGGTTCCCGCACGGGTAACGGCCGGGAAGGGGGACAGAACGTCAACGACTCGTTCAAAGAAAATCTGATAAGTTTCCTTTGCCAGATACCGGATGTCAAACCAGCTCTTCTCCACAACTTTCAAGGGTCTGTCCAGAGAATTATAGACGTCGGACAGCATGGGAATCTGGGAGACATACAGCACGGCTTTCATAATCACGAAGTAGATCACACCGCCCAGCAGCAGCATGGCGCATCCACGAAGTCCCTGCCTAAGAACGTCCATGCAGCGTTTTCCATCCAGCAGATCCATCATGCAAACCAGCATCACCATGGTAATGGTCACGCAGATATAGCTCTGGTAAAGCCCCAGAGACAGCATGACAAATACTGCCCCCGGCGCAAATCCCCATTTCTTCCTGCGCCACAGAAACACAGCCGTGATACTGAACAGCAGTGCCAGCATATCGCAGTCGAAATCGTGCATGAATGTCGCTGCCGTGGAAGATACCGTCAGGTTTGCAGTAAAAAAGCCGGAAATCAGGAACACCACTACTTTGGATTCCAGATTGAAAATCCGCACCGTCAGGAATACGGACAGAGAAATCCAGATCAGTCCCAGCACGCCGATCAGCCAGGTCAGCGTCAAATCCGTCCGGAACAGCTTCCGGCAGACAGGACTGACAAACCTGCCGTTCTGCACGCGGATATAATTGCTGATCCCATCTCCATTGAATTCATACAGAGAGTCGTGGGAAAAGCTGCTGTGCAGGAATCCATATCCATGGGCCATCAGGCCCCACAGGAAAACGGACAGCAGGCAGAACAGCAGCAGCTGCTTATGCTTTTCAATGGTTTCCGTCAGGCGCTCCACAGGCGCTCACTTCCTTCCTGCCGGCAGATCTCGTTCCGGCTCTTACGATATTGGTCTGACGGGTGAGATAAATTGGGCGTCTTTTGGTTTCCAGATAGGTTTTTGCCAGATACTGTCCCACGATACCAATGCCCAACATCTGAATGCCGCTGAGCAGTAGCATGATACACACCAGAGACGGCCAGCCGGAGGTAGGGTCGCCGAACACCAACGTTCGGACGATGACCACAAGAATCATTACCAGCGCCAGCACGCAGCAAAGCAGTCCAATCACCGAGGAAATGACCAGCGGCGTAGTGGAAAACGCCACAATGCCCTCAATGGCATACAGGAACAGCTTCCAGAAGCTCCATTTCGTCTCGCCTGCCACGCGCTCGATATTCTCATATTCCAGCCACTTTTTCTTAAAACCGATCCAGCCGAAAATGCCTTTGGAGAAGCGGTTGTACTCGCCCATGGACAAGATGGCGTCCACCACCATCCGGTTCATCATCTGAAAATCCCGGGCGCCGTCCACGATCTCCGCGTCGGACATTTTGTTGATGATCTTATAGAACAGCCTTGCAAAGAAAGAGCGGATGGGCGGCTCGCCTTTCCGGGTCACCCGGCGGGAGCCCACGCAGTCATAGCCCTCCTGGGTAACCGCCTGGTACATTTCCGGCAGCAGCGCGGGAGGATCCTGCAAATCCGCATCCATAATAACAACGTAATCGCCGGTGGCGTTTTCCAGCCCCGCGTAAATTCCGGCTTCCTTGCCGAAATTCCGGGAGAAGGATATGTATTTGACCCGGCTGTCCCGCCGGGAAAGCTCCAGAATCTTTTCCAGCGTTCTGTCCCGGGAACCGTCGTCGATAAACAAAAATTCAAACTCTACATAGGGCATTTTCTCCGCCACGGCGCTGACTTCCGCGAAGAACGGCTCCAGCGCAGGCTCTTCATTATAACAGGGAACGGCAATCGAAATTTTGTCCATATCCGTACGTCCTTTCTGTCTGTTTTGTCTCATTATACACGCATCTGAGCCCGTTCGCAATAGGAAAAACGCCGGTGCTTGACAAGATCCGGCAAATGGTTTATCCTTAAAAGAAAATGCTGCGGGGTTTCTTATGAACGAAAAAACGCGAAAGCTGCTTCACGGGGCTTTTTATCTGCTTGTATTCGCATTCCTGTACATTTGGTTTTCCAAAATCCACGCCCTTGTGGTCTTTGACGGCGACGACTGGACATATCTAGCCTATGTCCGCAAAGCAACGCCAATCTGGGGAGAATGGAATCCCGCCAAGGTGTTTCCGGAAGTGGTATTTCCCTTCTTTTCCACCGTTGCGACCTATGTGCTGACACCGTTCACCGGCGACTATATCTCCGCCCAGACTATCATGCACGCGTTTGTGGTCAGTCTTTCCATCACCGGGTATCTGTGGTGCTTTTCCTGCCTGCTGCGCCGCAGCTTCTCCCTGTCCCGGCTGACCGCTTCCCTGATTACGCTGCTGTTCCTGACTTTTCACTTTCTTGCCATGCGTTCCGGGGAGTCCGGGAACCAGTACCTGCTGTATTGCGTAGACCTGAACTGCTATTACAACTATCTGCTGCCTTCCCTGCTGAACGCTTCCATGGTGATGTGCCTGACAGCAAATGAAAAAATTCAGGCATTCCTGAAGGGCGGCGCTCCGGCAGCAAAGGGCTGCTTCTGTGTTGTCGTGTATCTCGCCATTTTTTCCAACCTTCCCGCCAGCGGCATTCTGGCCGCCTACGCCGGAAGTATCCTGCTGCTGGACCTCATCCGCCGCTGGAGACAGCGGCAATGGAGCCGCTTCTTCCCGGAGAACGCATTCTCTCTGGGAATCCTGATTGCCTGGCTGATCAGCGCGGTGTTTGAGCTCAGCGGCGGCCGGGCCGCTTCCGCTTCCGCCGGTTCCTCCTTGGCCTACCGGGTATACCTGTCTTTCAAGAACCTGGTTCACGCCATTCTGGAGTGCAACCGTGTATTCCTGCTCTGCGTTTTTCTCATTGTCCTTGTGTCCTTTGTGCTTCTGCTTCTGTCCAAAGGGAAAGGGGACGCGGAGCGCCGGCTGATTCTGCCCGGCGTTGTCCTGCTGGTCGCTCTGGCCGCGTACTGCGCCTATATGATTTTGCTGTGCGCAGCCGTCAATCCGGCGTGTATGTTCCGAAGCGAGTATTTATTTGGTATTTTCTTCTATGGCGTCCTGATTGTCATGCTGGCGCTCGCCTTTCTGGTCAGCCGGTATCCCAGGATTCTGCTGGCGCTTCCGCTGCTGATCCTGTTCCTCGTTTCGGAAGTGGACACCCGGGAAAGAACCTTCCTGGAATCGAATTTTGCCGATGCCCCTCCGGCGCTCTGCGCGGAAATCAGCCGGAATCTGATTGCCCAGCTGCAGGAAGCGGATGAAAACGGATTCACAGAAACCGTTCTGCGGGTGCCGGTCAACATCGACGATCCGGAAAACCAGGACAATTGGCCGCATACCCTCTTCCTGATGAAGCGCATTCCCGGCACGCTGTACGCCCACGGGCTGATCAGCCGGAACATCGCCGTCACTCCGGTTGCCGATCCCGCCATCAACGAGCAATTTCATTTGCCTGTTCCCTGGGAATAACCGAATAAGCTCAGGGCTGCGGTTAAACCGCAGCCCTGTTTCTGTTGTCCGTTTCGTTCCATGGGAATCCCTGTGCCTGGCCGTTTCCCGGTAATGGTGGATGGTTCCCTCCCGAAGGTTCCTTGCTTTACAGTCCAAGATATAGTCCTCAAAACCGTCCACGAAAGTTTTCTCTCTTGGGAAGCACGTCTTCATTTTCTTCATCAAAAACACCCTCCAAAACGCAAAAACAGGAAGCACATCACAACTCTTTTGGGGAGTAGGATGTGCTTCCTTGCTTTATTTTTGCGAAAAGTGGGGTTTGAACTTTTTACGGTTCAAAGTAAGGGGTTTTACCCTCTTACTTCAGCGCTTCCTCAACAGCAACAGCCACGGACACGGTCATACCGACCATGGGAGAGCAATGCAAAGCATTGCGGATAGAAATCCTCGCAGCCTGCCGGTGGCAGGCTGCCACCTTACCCATGGAAGCGAAAACGCTCCGAATCTGTTACTTCAGAGATTCCTCAACAGCGACAGCCACGGAGACGGTCATACCGACCATGGGGTTGTTGCCTGCGCCCAGGAAGCCCATCATTTCCACGTGGGCGGGGACGGAGGAAGAACCAGCGAACTGGGCGTCGGAGTGCATACGGCCCATGGTGTCGGTCATGCCATAGGAAGCGGGACCGGCTGCCATGTTGTCGGGATGCAGGGTACGGCCCGTGCCGCCGCCGGAAGCCACGGAGAAGTACTTCTTGCCCTGCTCGATGCATTCCTTCTTGTAGGTGCCGGCGACAGGATGCTGGAAGCGGGTGGGGTTGGTGGAGTTACCGGTGATGGAAACGTCCACGCCCTCGTGGTGCATGATAGCGACGCCCTCGCGGACATCGTCAGCACCATAGCAGCGAACGGCAGCCCGCTCGCCATCGGAGTACTTGTACTCCTTGACGATGTTCAGCTCGCCAGTGTAGTAATCGAACTTGGTCTGCACATAGGTAAATCCGTTAATCCGGGAGATGATCTGCGCAGCGTCCTTGCCCAGGCCGTTCAGGATGACCCGCAGGGGCTCCTTACGGGCCTTGTTCGCGTTGCGGGCAATGCCGATCGCGCCTTCAGCGGCAGCGAAGGACTCGTGACCTGCCAGGAACGCAAAGCACTTGGTCTCGTCCCGCAGCAGCATAGCGCCCAAGTTGCCGTGGCCCAGACCAACCTTACGGTCCTCGGCGACGGAACCGGGGATGCAGAAGGCCTGCAGGCCGATACCAATGGCCTCAGCAGCCTCAGCGGCGGTCTTGACACCCTTCTTCAGAGCGATAGCAGCGCCGACACAGTAGGACCAGGCCACATCCTCGAAGCAGATGGGCTGGATGCCCTTGACGATCTCGTAGGGGTCGAAGCCCTTTGCCTGGCAGATCTCGCGGCACTCTTCCACGGAGTTCAGGCCGTACTGAGCCAGGACGCCGTTGATCTTGTCGATCTTTCTTTCGTAACCTTCAAACAAAGCCATTGCAGCGTCCTCCTCTTATTCCTTACGGGGGTCGATGTACTTCGCAGCGCCTGCGAACCGGCCATAGGAGCCCTTGGCCTTCTCCAGAGCGGTGTTGGCATCGTCGCCCTTCTTGATGAAGTCCATCATCTTGCCCAGGCTGATGAACTCGTAGCCAATGATCAGGTTGTCCTCGTCCAGAGCGATACGGGTGACATAGCCCTCGGCCATCTCCAGGTAACGGGGGCCCTTGACCTTGGTAGCGAACATGGTACCCACCTGGCTGCGCAGGCCCTTGCCCAGATCCTCCAGAGAAGCGCCAACGGCGAGGCCGTCCTCAGAGAAAGCAGACTGGCTGCGGCCGTAGACGATCTGCAGGAACAGCTCCCGCATAGCAGTGTTGATGGCGTCACACACCAGGTCGGTGTTCAGAGCCTCCAGCAGGGTCTTGCCGATCAGAATTTCGGCGGCCATAGCGGCGGAATGGGTCATACCGGAGCAACCGATGGTTTCCACCAGGGCCTCTTCGATGATGCCTTCCTTGATGTTCAGGGACAGCTTGCAGGCGCCCTGCTGGGGAGCACACCAGCCGATGCCGTGGGTGAAACCACTGATGTCCTTGATTTCCTTAGCCTGAACCCACTTGCCCTCTTCGGGAATGGGAGCGGGGCCGTGATAGGCGCCCTTGGCCACGGAGCACATATGCTGTACTTCTGCACTATAAATCATGGCAATTTTCCTTTCTTTCAAAAGACGTTTTTTCGCCTTTGGATTTACAAAGCGGAAAACCGGGGTTTTCCGCATACATTATACCGTTTGCTTTGGGAATTGTCAATTCCCCATATTGGGAAAATCGGTATGAAAATATCTGTTCCCCCTATGGACACGAAACGGGCGGGTTATTCACCCGCCCGGCAGTTATCTCCCCTGAATGGTTTTGACGAATGCAGCCCGATCCTGCGCCTTGAAATACGCAGAGCCTGCCACCATAACATCAACGCCGTTTTCCTTACAGACCGCCTGGGTGACGGCATCGATACCGCCGTCCACCTCAATGAGGCAATCCGGATTGACTTCGTCCAGCAGTTTGCGCAGGCGGCTGGTCTTGCCCATCATGTCCGCCATAAAGGACTGACCGCCGAAGCCCGGCTCCACGGTCATCACCAGAATCATATCACATTTGGTCAGGAACGGAATTGCCGCTTCCACCGGCGTCCCGGGTTTCAAAGAAAGCCCCGCTTTGCACCCCAGCGCCCGGATTTTTTCCAGACATGCCATGGTGTTTTCCGGTGTGTCCGCCTCCAGATGAATGGTCAGCCAGTCCGCACCCGCTTGGATAAACCGTTCGGCGTATCGGATTGGGCGGTCAATCATCAGATGGACATCCAGAGGCAGCTCTGTTACCCGACGAATGTCCCGCACCACCGGCATGCCGATGGTAATATTCGGCACAAACACGCCGTCCATTACATCCACATGGACCCAGTCGCCGCCGTTGGCTTCAATATCATGAATATCCCGCTCCAGATTGGCAAAATCCGCAGACAGGATAGACGGAGCAATTTTCGACATATCCGCTTCTCCTTACTTTCGAGTATTCCTGTTTCAAAAATACCACACCTTCTGAAAAAATGCAAGGGTGGAAACCTTTTCCAGCATACTTTTCCCCTGCTGAAACCATACTAGACCCGAACCCAAATCAAAGGAGGAAGCAACCATGGATTGTCATGCCAACAAGTGTATTGAATGCACCGTTCATCAGTGCGTACACCACTGTGAAAATGAGAACTACTGTTCTCTGGACCGGATTCTGGTGGGCACCCACGAAATGAATCCCACCGTGGACCAGTGCACCGACTGCAAGTCCTTCCGCAAGCGCTGACGAATGCTGAGGCTCCCTCTACAGGCGGGAGCCTCGTTTTCTGTCCGCGCCTTGACAGGTGTGGGAAAAGAAGATATATTGAAGTGGAAATTTATAGAATATTCCTTTTGAATACATAAATTCTTCACAAGTTGCCCGTATGCTTGATTCAAGAAACAAACAAGGAGGCAGCCATTATGGAATCCTTTGAAAGCAATGAATTTACCAATGAACCGGAATTTACGTCCGAGGAACCGGAAGCACCTGTTCCGGAGCCGGAACGGGACACCGCATACCACGCGTCCGGCACCGGCCGTCGGGAATCCCCCTACGCCGATTCCCCCTATGAAATGCGTCACCATTCCCCGGAATACCACCATTCCCCAAAGACACCGCCGGAGCATCCTGTAAAAGCCAAGAAGCCCCGCAAACCCATCTGGAAGCGTATCGTCGCCTGCCTGCTGGCAGTGGCTCTGGTGGCTGCCGGCTGCTCCATCACCGCTTTCGCGGTGAACCGCAGCTGGGAAACCCGCAATCAGGCGCTGTCGGAAAAGATCAACGTTCTGCAAAAGCAGCTTGACAATACCACCAGCGGCAAAGGCACTCTGGTTCCCACGGACGGCAGCGCCATGTCCCCCAGCCAGCTTTACGCATCCTGTGTGGACAGCGTGGTCGCCATTACTGCTACGGTGACCGCCACCGGTATCTACGGCAATACCTCCACCGGTACTTCCTCTGGTTCCGGTTTCATTCTCACCGAGGACGGCTACATTGTTACCAACTACCATGTGGTGGAGGACTCCACCAGCCTGAAAGTGACTACCTACGACGGTACGGAATATGAAGCAACCCTGGTGGGCAAGGATTCCACCAACGACGTTGCCGTTCTGAAGGTTGACGCTTCCGGTCTGAATGCTGTCACGCTGGGCAGCAGTCACGATCTGGTCATCGGCGATATGGTTGCCGCCATCGGCAATCCTCTGGGCACGCTGGCTTCTACACAGACCATCGGCTATGTCAGCGGTATTAACCGGGAAGTCGCCACCGGCGGCGTGACCACCATCAGCATGATTCAGACCGACGCTGCCATCAACCCCGGCAACTCCGGCGGCCCGCTGTTTAATATGTACGGTCAGGTGGTTGGCATTACCACTGCTAAGTATTCCGGAACCACCGGCTCCGGTGCTTCCATTGAAGGTATCGGCTTCGCCATTCCCATTGACGATGTGGCTGCCATGCTGGATGATCTGATTGACTATGGCTATGTCACCGGCGGTTATATGGGCGTCAGCGTGGAAAATGTGGATGCAGAAGCCGCTTCCCGGTACGGCCTGCCCTCCGGCGCTTATGTGGTAAGCGTGGAGCCGGACAGCGCCGCAAAGAAGGCCGGCGTTCAGGTAAAGGACATCATTACCGAACTGGGCGGATATTCCGTCAGTAATATCACCGATCTGACCCGCGCCTTGCGGAACTTCAAGGCGGGCGACACCACCACTGTCACCGTCTCTCGCAGCGGCAGTCAGGTGACCCTGGAGATCACTTTGGATGAAAGACCCCAGGAAACCAAGAATGACACCCAGCAATCCCCGGAAAATATGCCGGAATCCGGCGATTTCGATGAGTGGTACAACTATTTCCGCCGCTACTTTGGTGGCTGATTTCCTTCCGCCGTACCCCTGCAAACTCTCCTGTTCGGGCGCGCCGCATTGTGCGGCGCGCCCTTTTGTCGGAATTTGACGAAAAATCCCTCCGGCTTCCCTGTTGAAAATGGGATATGAGTGTGGTATCGTATACCCACAAATCGGCAGGAAATGGAGGTAGGGATATGCAGACGCTGCTGATCGCGGACAGCAACGAGGCCTTTCGTCAGGAGCTGTCGGAAGCTTTTCGCCCCCATTACCGGGTCTTGAGCTGCGGCAGCGGTCAGGAGGCGCTGGAAATCCTGCACCGGGAAACCTGCGACTGTCTGGTACTGGATCTGATGCTGCCGGAGCTGGACGGAATTACAATGCTGGAAATGGCAGTTGCCCACGACATCCGTCCTGTGGTTCTGGCAGTCAGCCCTCTGTTCACCTCATATGCTTTTGACGTAGCGGAGTCTCTGGGTATCGGATATATGATCCGAAAACCCTGCCCTGTCCAGACCGTTGTGGCCCGGATGCTGGATCTGAAACGGCGGCTGAAACCCGTGTGGGCTTCCCGGGAGCAGATCAGCCGTTTCCTGCTCTGGCTTGGGGTTCCCACGGGGTATGACGGATACGAACCCCTTGTGGAAGCGCTGGTCCTTCTGGCGGAAGATCCCAGACAGCCCATTACCAAGGTTCTGTACCCCGCAGTTGCAAAACGCCTGGGCTGCGGCAATAACTCGGTGGAACGAAACATTCGCGGCGCCATTGAACACGGTTGGGCTGTGGGACACAGAGAGCGCTGGCTGCACTATTTTCCCAGGCACACCGTCCGCCCTTCCAACAAGCTGTTTTTTACCCGGGTTCTGGAAGCCCTGCGCTGCGGGGACTGGGAATAATTCTCCCCAATGCGCATAGAATTTGCTATCACCCTTCCCACTTCAGGAGGAACCGAATATGAAGCGAAAACAACACGATACCTTTGCGCGGTCAGCCATGAAGCTCCTGTGCTTTTTCCTTGCGCTGGTTCTGGTGTTTCTTCTGGGCGCAACGGCACTGTTCCAGCAGGTGCTCGGTAAGATTCATTACACTCAGCCCACTGCGGATCTGGGCACCCGCCTGACCGCTCTGCTTTCGGACGTCCGTTCTGCCAGTTCCCGGAAGTCCGCGGATTTGATTGGTGGCACCGGCAGCGGCATCGTCAATATTCTTCTGATCGGTCAGGATCGCCGGGAGGGGGAGGAAACTGCCCGGTCCGATTCCATAATCCTATGTACCTACCACCGGAAAACCGGTGACCTGACCATGACTTCTTTCCTGCGGGATCTGTATGTGCCCATCCCCGGGCACTCCAGCAACCGCATCAATGCCGCCTATTCCGAGGGCGGAATGACCCTGCTTGACGACACCCTGGAACAGAATTTCGATTTGCACATTGACGGAAACATTGAGGTGGATTTCTCCCAGTTTGCCGGAATCATCGACCTGCTGGGCGGCGTAAAACTAGAGCTGCGGGAAGATGAAGCCGAGGTAATCAATCAGGAAACCGGCAGCAACCTCAGCGCTGGAGTGCAAACCCTCAGCGGCACGGAGGCGCTGACCTACGCCCGAATCCGGAAGCTGGATCTGGACGGAGATTTCAGCCGGACCGACCGCCAGCGGAAGGTGATCAACGCCCTGCTGGACAGCTACCGGGATATCAAATGGCGGGATCTGCTGCCGTTGATGGATCAGCTGCTGCCGCTGATCAGCACCGACCTGAACTACGGTCAGCTGGTACTGCTGGCAATGGAAATCCTGCCGAAGCTGCCCAACGCCCAGATTGCCAATCAGCGGATTCCCGCGGACGGCACCTTCACAGATGAAAAAATCAACGGTATGGCGGTGCTGTCTGCGGATCTGGATGCCAACCGCACGCTGCTGCGGGAAACGCTGCTGCGCTGATCCGGAATTCCCTGCCTCCGGGCATTCCGCCTCCCCGCGAAATTGCCTTGTCAGGAACCGATTCCACCAGTGGCGCACACTTTGTCCCTTATATTTTTAATGATCTGAATAATTATATTATAAGTAATGAATGGGTACACTTTTCCGGAATGTGTGCCACCTGCGTAAAATCGCTTTTCCGTTTTTTGCGCAAAAGTACAATTAAACTCAAAAAACGAGTTATTATATATGTAAAAGTATAAATTTTTATTCCATTTTTTCCATTTTTTGATTGACAAAACAAAATGTTATGTCTATAATAATTTTGAGTTCAATAGCAAGGAGGTGTGTGGATGGAACTCACAAAAAGTGAAATGGAAATTATGGATGTTCTTTGGGGGGCTGACAAACCCTTGTCCCGTGCAGATCTGTTGGAACGCTCTGAAGAAAAGACTTGGAAGGACAGTTCGGTTCATATTTTGCTGAACGGCTTGCTGCTGAAAGGCGCAATTCGGGAAGCTGGTTTGGTTAAGCGCAGCAAAACCTACGGCAGAGTCTTCTCCCCTAACATGACCAGGGAAGAGTATTTCGCCTCCACCATCTTCAGCCACCGTCATAAACCGGATATCGTAGGTCTGTTTGACGCCCTGCTTCGCCGGGAAGATATCTCTCCGGAGGAGTTGCACGAGATTGCCTGTCTCGTCAATCAGAGGAACACATAACACACCAGAAACCTTGCGGAGCCGCCGTGCGGCTCCTTTTTTTGCCTGTTCAGCATTGAAAATGGAAAATTCTTAGTAGGATTATATACATTTTTACGCTCTGTCGTTGACAAATGTCCCGGCACGGTGTATAGTAATTCCGTCCATTCTGCCGCCGGCCGCATGCCGAAGGAGGTATTTTTATGTTCAAAACCAATCAGTTATACGATCTGTCCCATTCTCTTGCCGGGAATTATCTTTCCGGGTTCGAGTACCCATGGCAGGCGCTGGGCGGAATCAAGGCACTGATTCTCTCCCTGGGTGCGCAGCTTGGCGACGATTATCAGGAAGTCTCCCCCACTGTCTGGGTACATACTTCCGCCACTGTGGCTCCCACCGCCTATCTGGGTGCCCCCTGCATCATCGGGCCAAACACGGAAGTACGCCACTGTGCCTTCATCCGCGGCTCCGCGCTGGTGGGTGCGAACTGCGTGGTGGGCAATTCCGTGGAGCTGAAAAATGTAATCCTGTTCGACAACGTTCAGGTCCCCCATTACAACTATGTGGGAGACAGCATTCTGGGCTACAAATCCCACATGGGCGCAGGCTCCCTGACCTCCAATGTGAAATCCGACAAGACGCTGGTGGTTGTCAAGGATGGCACGGAGCAAATGGAAACCGGTCTGAAAAAATTCGGCGCTATGCTGGGCGATTTTGTGGAAGTGGGCTGCAACAGCGTTCTGAATCCCGGTACTGTCATCGGCCGGCACACCAATATCTATCCCACTTCCTGCGTCCGGGGCGTGGTTCCGGAAAACAGCATTTGGAAAACCGGCGGGGTTGTCGTTGAGAAGGTCTGAAATCTGACAGTTCATCTTGAGGTACAAGATAGAAGATACCAGATACGGTTGTATTGGGAATATCTTGTATCTGGTATCTTAAGTATCTTGTATCTATTCTGAAAGGAGTTCTTACTTTGGGTAAATATTTTGGAACCGACGGCTTCCGGGGAGAAGCCAACTGTAATCTGACGGCGGATCACGCCTACAAGGTGGGCCGTTTTCTGGGCTGGTACTACACCCAGCTGAAGCGCCGGAGCGGCAGCGACGGTCCTGCCCGCATTGTCATCGGCAAGGACACCCGCCGGTCCAGCTATATGTTTGAGTACTCTCTGGTGGGCGGTCTGGTGGCCTCCGGCGCCGACGCCTATCTGCTGCATGTCACCACCACCCCCTCCGTTGCCTATGTGGTTCGTACCGAGGGCTTTGACTGCGGCATCATGATCTCCGCCAGCCATAACCCCTATTACGACAACGGCATCAAGCTCATCAACGGCTACGGCGAAAAAATGGACGAAAGCGTCATCGCGCTGGTGGAGGCCTATCTGGATGGCGAGCTGGAGGCCTTCGGCCGGAAATGGGAGGAACTGCCTCTGGCGAAGCGGGATCAGATTGGCCGGACAGTTGACCATGTGGCAGGGCGGAACCGCTACATCGGCTACCTGATTTCCCTGGGTATGTACTCCTTCAAGGGCATGAAAGTCGGTCTGGACTGCGCCAACGGCTCCTCCTGGAACATTGCCAAGTCCGTGTTTGATGCTCTGGGTGCCAAAACCTATGTCATCAACGCCGAACCGGACGGCTACAACATCAACATGAACGCCGGCTCCACCCACATTGAGGTTCTCCAGCGGTTTGTGGTGGAGAACGGTCTGGACGTGGGCTTCGCTTATGACGGTGATGCCGACCGCTGTATGTGCGTGGACGAAAAGGGAAACATTGTCACCGGCGACCACATTCTCTACATCTACGGCAAGTATCTGAAAGAGCGGGGCAAGCTGCTGATGAACACCGTGGTCACCACGGTCATGAGCAACTTCGGCCTGTACAAAGCCTTTGACGAGCTGGGCATTGATTACGCCAAGACCAAGGTGGGCGATAAGTACGTTTACGAGTACATGATGGCCAACGGCTGCCGCATCGGCGGTGAGCAGAGCGGTCACATTATCTTCTCCAAGTACGCCTCCACCGGCGACGGCATCCTCACCAGCCTGAAAGTCATGGAAGTCATGCTGGCAAAGAAGAAAACCCTGAGCCAGCTGTGCGAGGGCTTCACCGTCTATCCCCAGGTACTGAAAAACGTCCGCGTTGCCGACAAGGCGGTGGCTCAGGCCGATCCGGACGTTCAGGCCGCCGTGTCCGAAATTGCCGGAAAGCTGGGCGACACCGGGCGCATTCTGGTGCGGGAATCCGGCACGGAACCGGTCATCCGGGTCATGGTAGAGGCCGAAAGCAAGCAGCTGTGCGAAGAATGTGTGGACTTTGTAGTGGATGTCATCCGCCGCAAGGGGCATACTGTATAACGGGAATCGGAAAGCGCTGTGCCATAAGCACAGCGCTTTTTTAAGTTGCAATACCCCCCGTTTTGTGATAAACTATTCCTAATAACGGGTTGGAGGGACACCATGGACGACGAGAAGCTGAAATACCAGATTGGTGCGAATATCGCCGCCTATCGCAAGCGGGCCGGGCTGACACAGATGGGGCTTGCAGAAAAGCTGAATTATTCCGATAAGGCCGTTTCCAAATGGGAACGGGGAGAATCGGTTCCGGATGTGCTGACGCTGATGCAGCTGGCAACACAATTTGAAATTACCGTCAATGATCTTCTGGTGGATCCAGAGGCGCTTCCCGAGAATCCCGGAAAGCTGGAAAAAGCCATGACCCAGGTTTCCGAAAAGGCGCTGAAACGCAAAGCTAACAAGAACGTAATTCTGGCGCTTTCCTCCACGCTGGTTTGGTTTGTGGCGCTGCTGGCATTTGTGTTGCTGTCGTCCTTTGACTTTCTGGAAAAATACAGCTGCCTGCTGTTTTTCTATGCCATTCCCGCCAATGCCATCGTGCTGCTGAGTCTGCGTTCGGCGTGGCATGATTTCCGGTGGAACAAGGCGCTGATCAGCGGCATTGTATGGGGGTGCCTTCTGAGCATCTATGTAACCCTGCGGGTGACTCTGAACATTCACTTCTGGAAGCTCTTCCTGCTGGGCATTCCCGGACAAATTGCAATTTTCCTGTGGTTCCGGATGTTCCGGGGCTCCAGTGACACCAAAAAGGAGAATACCAATGGATAAAACAGAACTGCGCCGCAGCATTCGGGCGCGCAAGCGCGCCATGACCGAGGAAGAAATTGAAGCGCGCAGCGCCCGTCTGGGACAGCTGTTTCTGGAATCGGAGGCCTACAAGGCTGCCAAGACCATTTACGGGTACCTCCCCTACAATCAGGAGGTGCGGACGGTGCCCATGCTGGAGCAGGCGCTGCGGGACGGAAAAAAAGTTGCCGTACCCAAGGTATACGGCGAGGAAATGAAGTTTTTGTATCTGGATGATCTGACAAAGGTTGCCAAAGGTTATGCCGGGATTCCCGAACCCATTGCCGACGAGCCTGTGGCGGACGATGAAACCGCGCTGGTGCTGATGCCCGGTCTTGCCTTCGACCCGGAGGGGCACCGCATCGGCTACGGCGGCGGATTTTACGACAAATTCCTGGCAGCAGAGCCGAACCACCCCACCCTGGCGCTGTGCTATGAATTCCAAATGCTCCCCAAACTGGACACGGAGGAACACGACATCCCTGTGGATACCGTGCTTTGGGCATAAAAAGAAGGAGAAACCATGACTGTTTTGCTGATTTTGCTGATTGCCGCTGCTGTTTTCGGCGCGTGCTTTCTGGTAGACAAAGCCTTTGCCAAGCTGTTCCGAAACAAGGCGCAGCATCGCAGCGGCAAAGCCGTCCGCGCCAATAAACGCTACGGCCTGTTCGGTGTGATTCTGTCTGTGCTGGGCATAATGGCCATTTGCGTCGGCATCTCCGACGGCTCTGTGCTGCTGTGGGGCGGTTTGATCGTGCTGGTGATGGGGCTGTGCCTGGCGGTATACTACCTGAGCTTCGGCGTTTTTTATGACGGGGAAACCTTTCTGCTGTCCCGGTTTGGAAAAAAGGACGTTACATACCGGTTTTCCGACATTCTGGGGCAGAAGCTGTATCTGGTGCAGGGCGGCAACGTGATCATCGAGCTGCATATGGCAGGCGGCGGCACCGTCAGCCTGCAATCCACCATGGACGGGGTGTATCCCTTCCTGGATACCGCCTTTGCGGCCTGGTGCCTGCAGACCGGCCGGGATCCTCAGAGCTGCGATTTCCATGATCCCAGCCAGAGCCTGTGGTTCCCCACGGTGGAGGATATTTAATGGCACACATCCCAGCCGTCGCTACCACTGCGCTGGAGCTTCTGACCTTCCGGCAGGCTCTGGAGGCCGCCAACACCCCCTCTCCGGACTATGACATTGAAAAGTGGCTCTACGCCCCAAACTTTTACTCGGAATACCGGTATCTGTTGGGTACAAGAGGAAAAAAACCTCTGATCTGCATCGGCATCAACCCCTCCACCGCCCGGCCGGACGCCCTGGACAACACCCTGAAATCCGTGGAGCGGATTGCGTTGGGCAACGGGTTTGACAGCTTTCTCATGTTCAACGTCTACGCCCAGCGGGCTACCTCTCCCGATGACATGGAGAAGGTGTATAACCCGGCGCTGCATAAAGAGAATCTGGAAGCCTTCCGCTATATTCTCTCCATTTCTGATAAGCCCTCCGTCTGGGCCGCCTGGGGCGCCATCATCGAAAAGCGCCCCTACCTGCCGGATTGCGTCCGGGATCTGGTGCACGCCGGAGAAGAATTCGGTGCCGGCTGGTATTGCGCCGGGGCGATCACCAAAAAAGGGCATCCCCATCACCCCCTGTACCTGCGCAAGGATGAAAAGCTGAAGCCCTTTGATGTGAAAACCTACTTAGAACATCTATAATATGACACAGCGGGGGCCTGCCCCCGCTGTTTTTGGAGGAATTTTTATGAAACTCGTCATCGCGTCCGATATTCACGGCTCCGCCTACTGGTGCGGAAAACTGATGGAACTGGTGAAGCAGGAGCAGCCGGACAAGCTGATTCTGCTGGGCGACCTGCTCTATCACGGTCCCCGGAATGACCTGCCCCGGGAGTATGCTCCCAAGCAGGTGATTCCCATGCTCTCAGATCTCCGGGACAAAATCATCGCCGTCCGGGGCAACTGCGAAGCAGAGGTGGATCAGATGGTCCTCCCCTTCCCCTGCATGGCAGAATTTTCCCAGCTGCTGCTGGACGGAAAAACCTTCTACCTGACCCACGGTCATCATGCGAACCCGGATAACCTGCCGCCCCTGCCGGAAGGCTCCGTATTTCTCTTCGGACACACCCATGTGAAAATGGATGAAGTCCGGCAGGGCATCCGCTGTCTGAATCCCGGCAGCGTGTCCATCCCTAAAGATGGCAGCCATAGCTGCCTCATTTACGAAAATGGGGAATTTTTTGTAAAAATCTGGGAGGAATAACCATGGATTCGACAGAATGCGACAGCTGCTGGTATTATGATTATGATGAGGAATACGAGGAGTACTACTGCATGATGGATCTGGACGAGGACGAAGTCTACCGCATCATGACCTCCCGCAATCAGCACTGCCCCTACTACCGGCAGGGCGATGACTACACCCTCGCAAGGAGACAATAACCATGAAGCGATTTCTTTCCCTGATTGCGCTGTGTCTGCTGCTGAGCGGCTGCGCAGCGCAGACTGTCCCGGAGATCACCGAGCCCACCGCTGCCATCCAGACGGTTCCTGTGGAAACGGAACCCATAAGCCTGTATGCGCCGGGGCACCCGCTGGAACAGTCCGCGCCGGGCGCTTTGCGGATTTATCCGTTACATGTCACCGACGCACAGGGAATGCTGGTCATGGGCGACAGCCTTTTGCTGCTGTCCGGCAGTGACGGCACCCAACTGACGCTTCTGGAGGGCGAGACGCTGACGGTCACCGCCGCCGCAAAGCTGTCCTTTGCTCTGGACAGCCAGGATCCATCCATCCGGGTGGGCGGGGATACCCTGTCCTATTTCGATCCGATGCGAATGGAAACCGTGGTGCTCAGCGACACCCTGAAGGAGGTCAGCCGCATCGCGGCGCCTGACGGTCTGGTGGGAAGTCCCATTCTCTCTGCCGACCGGAACACACTGTATTACTGCACCGCCACCGCCATCCGCGCCTGGGATCTGGAAACCGGAATTCGACGGTGCGTCAAGGAACTGTCCTACGAAATGCAGGAGCTGACCGGGCTGCATCAGGCGGACACCATTCTGCAATGCCGCATTTGCGACGGCGGCGAGGTGCGAACCGCATTTCTTGCCTCAGACACTGGGCGGCTGCTGGAAGAAATCCCGGGCGACGCCCGTCTCCAAACCCACGGCAGCAGCTTCTACGCGTCTATCCCTGAAGGGGCGGTGCAATCCCAGCTGTTCGGGCAAGTTGGAGGAACTGCCCAGGTTCTGACGCCCGAGGACATCTATGCAGCGTGCTTCTATCTGGCAAATCAGGAACGGGTCATCGCCGTTTCCAATCCGGATGCCCTCACAATTTCCTGTTATGATCTAAAAACCGGGCTGCGCAGCGCCTGCCTGACGCTGGAGAAAGACCTGACCTTCCTTTCCGTCGCAGCCTGTGAACCAGACGCCGTTTACCTTCTGCTCCGGGATTCTGACGGCGGTGGTCTGATTTGCCGCTGGGACTTAAGCGCAGAGGCAACCAAAACCGGTGACACCCGGTCTTACACCGGCCCCCGCTATACAGAAAAATCCCCGGACACTGCCGGATTGGCCGCATGTCAGGCGGAAGCTGCCCGCATCGGGGAAAAATACGGCATTCGTGTCCTTGTGTGGGAAGATTCCCTGACGGCCGCTCCCTGGGATTATGAATTTGAAGCGGAATATCTGTCGCCTGTACTACAGCGGGAGCTAAGCGAATTGGATCAGCGGCTGTCTTACTACCCGCCGGAAATTCTGGAGGGAATCCAAGACCATTTTTCCAGTTTGACCATCTGCCTGGTGCGGCAGATCCGCGGCTCCCCGGAGTCCGGCAGTCTGGAAAAAGCCACCGGCGTACAGTTCTTTCAGGGCAGCGAAGCCTGTCTCGCCATCGCCGTGGGGCAATACGCGGAGCGGGCGCTGTACCACGAACTGTATCATGTGATGGAAACCCGGCTTCTTACGGACAGCACCGCCTTTGATCGCTGGGACAATCTGAATCCCGCCGGTTTTTCCTACGATCTGGATTACGCCGCCAACGCCCAGCGGCAATCAGACGAATACCTGCAGCCGGACACCCGTTCCTTTATCGACACCTACTCCATGAGCTTCCCCAAGGAAGACCGGGCGCGGATTATGGAGTGCGCCATGCAAAGCGGAAACGAAGCCCTGTTCCGCTCCCCGGTGATGCAGGCTAAGCTTGCCTGCCTTTCCCAAGCCATCCGGGAAGCCTACGGGCTGAAAAAATCTCCCGATACCTTCCGCTGGGAGCAATATTTGCAGTGAAAAATCCCGCTTTCCGAAACAGGAAAGCGGGATTTTCTATGTAATTCAATCTTCGGTAAACAGCTGGTCGCGGCAATACTGAATGATGGCTTTTCTGGTAACCAATCCGATAAACGCGCCGTAATCATCTACCACCGGTACAAAATTCTGATTGGATGCCCGGTCAATCAGATCGTGCATGGATGCGGTAATCCGAACGGGAAGATTGTCCTTGCGGCGGGAAATCTCCATGATCCGCCGAGCCTCCGCCTGACGCATATCCATGTAACACATATTCTTCAGCGCCCACAGCAGGTCGCCTTCGGTCAGGGTTCCCCGGTACTCCCCCCGGCGGTTCAAAATGGGCAGCGCCGCATAGCCGGACGCTTCCATCTTTTCCAGAGCCTGTCGAATGGTAAAATCATCGTGCAAATACGCGCACATTGCCTTTGGTGTCAGGAAAAATAAGATACTGTTCATCGCCTACTCCTTTTCGATCAGAGCCAAGGGGCGTTCCGCCCCTCCAGTCATTATTATTATAGCACAAACCACAAGGAAAAGTATGAATTTTTATCGTTATTTTGTCTCCTGAACGTCAAATATCTTATGACGCTTTTGTGCAATTTGCTCGATTATTCTGTAAAAGTAAACTCCGTACAGTCAAATGTGGCAAAGTAGTCCTGCACTGTTTCCGCCCGGCGGATCAGCTTGAAGCTGCCGTCGCTTTTCAGCAGAACCTCCGCAGAACGGAGCTTGCCGTTATAGTTGTAGCCCATGGAAAAACCGTGGGCGCCGGTGTCGTGAATGCACAGAATATCCCCGACTTCGATTTCCGGCAGGCTGCGCTCAATGGCAAACTTGTCGTTGTTCTCGCACAGGCCGCCAGTCACGTCATACACATGATCCAGGATAGCGTCCTCCTTGCCCAGCACCGTAATGTGATGGTAAGCGCCGTACATGGCAGGGCGCATCAGGTTCGCTGCACAGGCATCCAAACCGATGTACTCCCGGTAAATGTGCTTCTGATGCAGCACGGTGGAAATCAAATGCCCGTAGGGCGCCAGCATAAACCGTCCCAGCTCCGTAAAAATGGCAATATCGTCCATGCCCTGCGGCTTCAGGATTTCCTCGTACCTCTGCCGAACACCGTCGCCGATCATGGCGATATCGCTGGCGGGCTGCTCCGGACGGTAATCCACGCCCACACCGCCGGACAGGTTGATGAAGGAGAAGTGGCAGCCCGTGGCGTTGCGCAGACGCACCGCCAGCCGGAACAGCTGGCTGGCCAGCTCCGGATAGTAGCCGTTTGCCGTGGTGTTGGATGCCAGGAAGGCATGGATGCCGAAATGCTTGGTACCCAGCTTCATCAGGCGGTTGATTGCGCCCGCCATCTGATCCTCGGTCATGCCGTACTTGGCGTCCCGGGGCATATCCATAATGGTATTGCCCAGGGAGAAGGAGCCGCCGGGGTTAAACCGCAGGCACACCGTCTCCGGCACCTTTCCGTCAGCAATCCGGGCCAGGAATTCCACATGGGTGGCATCATCCAGATTGATATACGCGCCCATTTCGTAGGCCTTGCGCATATCCTTTTCCGGGGTCACATTGGAGGAGAACATCACATCATGTCCTGTGCAGCCGGCGGCCTGGGCCAGCAACAGCTCTGCATAGGAAGCACAGTCACAGCCGCAGCCCTCTTCCTTCAGAATCTGGATGATGTAGGGATTGGGCGTGGCCTTCACGGCAAAATATTCCCGAAAGCCCGGATTCCAGGCAAAGGCCGCCTTCAGCGCCCGGGCGTTGGCACGGATTCCCGTCTCGTCATAAATATGGAAGGGCGTAGGAATCTGGGCAATAATTTCCTGTGCCTTTTCCAGCGTGATAAACGGTGTCTTTTTCATCTTCTTTTCCCTCTCTCAGCTCAAATAAAAAACCCTGTGCATTGGCACAGGGAAAAACACGACGGTTCATCCCGGCAGCACAACATCCTGGTGGATGACAGTTCCGCGCATATTCTGCGCAGCCCCAGGAAATGTCCGTTTGGCACCAGACAGAACCTTCGGCGGAAGTCCCTTTCCCGCATTCGGCAATCGCCTGACCGAAAGGGTACTGATGGCTTCCGCAACCTCAGCCGTAGTACGGTTGATTTTACGCTACCAAAGCACATTTGTCAACCCCATTTTCTGCTCTCTGCACGGTAGAATCCATTTTTCTCCCCATGGGAGAGGACGACCGCAGAGAGTAGCATGCTTTTTCACGCAGCGTGTGCTATAATGACACCATCCCATTATCAGAAGAGGTAAACCATATGAAACGAACCAAACTGTCCGACCGTCAGCTGCCGGATTATTCCCGGGGCGAAGAACTGATGAACATGATCACCCACATTGTGGGCGCCGCGTTGGGAATCGCCGCTCTGACCCTGTGTGTAATCCGCGCTGCCCTCCACGGCAACGTCTACGGCGTGGTCACCTCCGCCATTTACGGCACGACCATGATCGCCATGTTCACCATTTCCAGTGTCTACCATGGGTTGAAGCCCAATATGGGCAAAAAGGTCATGCAGGTCATCGACCACTGCACCATCTATTTTCTGATTGCCGGCACCTATACCGTGATCGTGCTCTCCGCCATCCGCCCCAGATATCCCGTGCTGGGTTGGTGCCTGTTCGGCTTTGAGTGGGGCATGGCAGCGCTTGCCACCACCCTCACCGCCATCGATCTGAAGAAATTCAGTGTGTTCTCCATGGTCTGCTACATTGGCATGGGCTGGGCGGTAATCCCCTTTGCAAAGCAGACGTTGGAGGTGCTGAGCCTGCCCGGATTCCTACTGCTGCTCGCCGGCGGCATCGCCTACACCATCGGTTCCGTTCTCTACGGACTGGGCAAGACGAAAAAGTGGATGCACTCCATATTCCACATTTTCGTCATTCTCGGCGCAGTGCTGCAATACTTTGCCGTGCTGCTGTATGCGGTTTGATCTGTCACAGGAGAAATGCCCCTGCCGGATTTCTCGGCAGGGGCATCTGTCATTCTTCGGTTGTTTCTTTCGCTGCTTCTTCGGGTTTCTCCGGCTCTTCAAAGCCGTCGAACATGGCGGTGGAAGATGCATCGCCAATTTCCTTACCCTCCATAATGGCTTCAAACTGCTCACCGGTCATGGACTCCTTGTCCAGCAGGAATTCCACCACAGCGTTGAGTTTATCCGCGTTTTCCGACAGGATTTTCTTGCAGTGGTCATAGGCCCGGTCAATCAGCGCCTTCACCTCGTCGTCGATGGTTCCGGCGACCTTCTCGGAGTAGCTCTTGGTGGTCTGGTAGTCCCGTCCGATGAATACCTCGCCGCCATCCAGATAAGACACAGTGCCCAGCTTTTCGCACATACCGTAGCGGGCAACCATATCCCGCGCCAGCTTGGTGGCCCGGTCAATGTCGTTGGAAGCGCCCACGGAAATGTCGCCGATGAACAGCGCCTCCGCCACACGGCCGCCCAGCAGAGACACGATCTGCTCGTACATCTCATTGCGGGTCAGGTTGGCGGAATCATCCTTGGGCAGATACCAGGTTGCGCCCAGGGACTGTCCCCGGGGAATGATGGTAATATGCCGCACCGGATCGTGGGTGGGCAGATGGTACATGGCGACGGCATGACCGGCCTCGTGAATGGCCGTCTCCTTCAGATCCTTCCGGGTCTGGACGCGGCTCTTTTTGGCGGGACCCGCAGTGATCTTCATCAGCGCCTCGTTCAGATCCTCCATGTTCAGCACCGGGCGGTTCTCCCGGGCTGCCAGAATGGCCGCTTCGTTCAGGAGGTTGCTCAAATCCGCGCCGGTAAAACCAGCGGTGGAACGGGCAACAGTTTTCAAGTTCACGGAGGCATCCAGCTTCTTGTCCCGGGCATGGACCTTCAGAATTTCCTCCCGGCCCTTCACATCCGGACGGCCCACATGAATCTGCCGGTCAAACCGGCCGGGGCGCAGCAGCGCCGGATCCAGAATATCCGGGCGGTTGGTGGCAGCCAGGACGATGACGCCCTCGGTGCGGGAGAAGCCGTCCATTTCCACCAGCAGCTGGTTCAGTGTCTGCTCCTTTTCGTCGTGTCCGCCGCCTAAGCCTGAGCCGCGCTTACGGCCCACCGCGTCAATCTCATCGATAAACACAATGGCAGGGGCAATTTTCTTCGCCTGCTCAAACAGATCCCGGACACGGCTGGCGCCGACGCCCACATACATTTCCACGAAATCCGAACCGGAAATGGACAAAAACTGCACGCCCGCTTCCCCTGCCACAGCCCGGGCAAGCAGGGTTTTGCCGGTGCCGGGAGGGCCGACCAGCAGCAGTCCATGGGGAATCCGTGCGCCGATTTCCGTGAATTTTTCGGGATTTCTCAGGAAATCCACCACTTCCTGAAGCTCTTCCTTTTCTTCGTCCGCACCTGCCACATCGGCAAAGGTGACCTTTTTCCCGTCGGGAACCCCCAGGACGGTGCGGGCCTTGCCGAAATTGTTCAGGGGATTGCTGTTGTTGGCCCGGCCCATCATGAAGCCCCACACAAGCAGCAGCACCAGTCCCGCAATCACCAGCGGCAGGATCAGCTCATAGGGCGAGAACGTTTTTTCCGGGCGGAAATGATAGTATTCCAGCACGCCGGAATCCAGCTGCTGTTCCAGCAGTTCCTCCATCTCGGAACGGAACCGGTCCGTATCCGCCAGCATCGCCGTGACCGTGGACTGTCCACCGTAGGGGGTGTACAGATTCATGGTGATCACATTGTCCTCGACCTCAAACGATCGCACCTGCTGATTCTGAAACAGCTTCAGCACTTCGGAATAGGGTACCTGATCCTGGCTCTGGGTGAACAGCCCGCTTGCCCAGGAAAAGACTGCAATCAGCAGCACCAGGTACACAATCATCGGTATGAATCTACGGTTTTTCAATTAGGTTCTCCTTACTTTGTATATACTTCCGGCTTCAAAATGCCAACATAGGGCAGATTCCGGTATTTTTCGTTATAATCCAGACCATAGCCCACCACGAACGCGTTGGGAATGGTGAAGCCCACATAGTCCGCCTGCAGCGTCACGCCGGGACGGCGGCGCTCCGGCTTGTCCAGCAGGGTGCAGATTTTGATGGAAGCAGGGTTCTTTTCCTGGAGGTGTTTTACGGTAAATTCCAGAGAATTGCCCGTGTCGAAAATATCCTCCAGAATCAGCACATGACGCCCCGCAATATCGGCAGTCACGTCCTGCCGCACCAGCATATTGCCGGTGGAGCTGGCGCCTGCATAGGAGGAAATCCACATGAAATCCATCTGGCAGGGAACTTTGATCTGCCGCACCATGTCGGCATAGAACACAACCACACCCTTGAGCACGCCCACAACCACGGGATTTTTGTCTGCATACTCAGCGGTGAGTACTTCGCCCAGCTCCCGGATCCGGTTCTGGATCTGCTCCTCAGTCAGAAGAATCTGCTCAATATCTTTATCCATAGTGTTTCTCCCCCTGTTCGTTTTCAAAACGGATCATCACCGCGGGCAGGCTGTCTGCCGCGCGATCCAAATTTACGCCGATGGAATATACTCCCAGAATTCCCGCGTCATCGCACAGCACCGGAATAAAATCTCGCCGGGATGCCGGAATTTTCCGGTCGATAAACAGTTTTTTGAGACTCCTGCTACCGCCCCACAAACGGATCGCGTCTCCGCTGCGCCGGGAGCGCAGGCGGATTTCCCCTGCCGGGAACACGGTAAAGGTATCCGGAGTGTTGCGGATTTCTGCCGCAGCCTCGCAGGTCACCCGCAATCCTGATAACGTAACCTGTCCGGGACAGGGCAGGCAAACCTCCGAAAAACCGGTTTCCTCCGAAAGCACCGTCAGGCGGCCGTAGCGCCGGGCAATGGTTACGCCCCCGGGAAGTGCTGCCCGGGCAGAAGGGTTGTCCGAGAACACCAGCGCCTCCGCTTGAGTAATGTGCACGTCCTCCGGTTCCGGAACGCCGCTCTGCTTCAGAAAGGTTTCCAGCACGCGGCTTCGCAGCGCCTGGGGCATATGGCGCAGGACTCCCACCTCCGGAAGCGTCTCAAAGCGGCTCTGTTCGGCGAGATACGCTTCATCCAGCCGCAATCTCAGCGCCATCCGGGAAAGATTCTCCCCAATTCTGGGGTTTTCTTCCCGCAGCAGGGGCATCACGTTATGCCGGATCCGGTTGCGCAGGAAGGCATCGGAAGCGTTGGAACTGTCCTCCACATGAGGAATGCTCCACTCCTCCAGGAAAGCCTCCACCTCCTGCCGGGTCACAGCAAGCATGGGGCGGATCAGCTTTCCCCGCACGGGAGCAATGCCGCCCAATCCTTTCAGACCGGTGCCGCGAATCAGGTGCAGCAGCACCGTCTCCGCGTTGTCGTCAGCGGTGTGGGCAGTGGCAATTTTGCCGTCCAGAGATTGCAGGAAGGCATACCGGGCATCCCGGGCAGCGGCTTCCAGCCCTTTCTTTCCCGGCTGCACCTGCCCGCCGCCCACATGCAGGGGAATCTCGTATTGGTCGCAGAAACTGCGCACAAAATCCTCGTCCCGCTGGGATTCCACCCCCCGGAGATGGTGGTTAAAGTGCGCTGCTTCCAGCGTAATTCCCAGCTTTTCCTTCACTAAATAAAGGGCAAACAGCATTGCCACGGAATCCGCGCCGCCGGAAACCGCGCAGACAACACGATCCCCCGGGGAGATCAGATTCTGTTCCCGGATGAATTTCAGCAGTTTATTCTGCATGCTTCCACTCCCGGTCAGCAAAGGTCTGGTACTGACCAATCCATTGCAGCTTCACCGCGCCGGTCTCACCATGGCGGTTTTTCGCCACGATGCACTCGGCAACGCCCTTTTCTTCCGTGTTTTCGTGGTAGTATTCGTCCCGGTACAGGAACATGACGGAGTCCGCGTCCTGCTCGATGGCACCGGATTCCCGGAGGTCGGACAGGATGGGCCGCTTGTCGGTACGGCTTTCCACCGCACGGGACAGCTGGCTCAGACAGATCACGGGGACGTTCAGTTCCTTCGCCATGATTTTCAGGGAACGGGAGATTTCGCCCACCACAACCACACGGTTTTCATTGTTCTTGCCGTAGCCGGAGCCCTGCATCAGCTGCAGGTAGTCGATGATCACCAGCCCCAGATTGTCAAGCCTTCGGCACTTGGCGTTGATGTCCGCCACCGTGACGGAAGGGTTATCGTCAATGCGGATGTCCGTCTGGCTCAGAGCGGCGGAAGCCATGCACAGCTTCGTCCACTCCTCCTCGCTGAGCTTGCCGGTAGCTAATTTTTGCAGCTCCACAAAGCTCTCGTTGGCAAGTAAGCGCATGGCAAGCTGCTCCCGGGACATTTCCAGGTTGAAAATCGCCACGGTTTTCTTGTACTTTTTCGCTACATTCACGCCGATATTCAGGGCAAACGCGGACTTGCCCATGGCGGGACGGGCGGCAACCAGCAGCAAATCCGACTTGTTCAGGCCGTTGATCTTGGTATCCAGATCCCGCAAGCCTGTAGACAAGCCGGGAATCATGGAATCGGACTGGGCCAGCTCTGTCAGCCGGTCGAATACCTTATGCAGGGTGGTGCCGATGTGCTCCAGGCTGTCCCCCCGCTCGCCTTTTCGCAGGGCGTAGATTTTCTTTTCCGCGGATTCCAGCATTTCCGCCGGGGTGCCCACCTCTTCGGAAACCATTTCATGGATATCCGTCGCCGCCTGATTCAGGCCGCGCAGCATAGCCTTATCCCGGACAATATTCGCATAGCGCCCCACATTGGCAGCGGTGGGGGTAATCTCCATGAGCTGCAAAATGTAGTCCCGGGAATTGTCGTGGTAGTAGCCCAGTTCCTTTAGCTTATCCAGCACTGTCACCGGGTCGATGGTCTGGGAGAAGTTGAACATGGTATAGATGGTTTCATAGATTTCCCGGTTCTGCTGGAGGTAAAAGTCCTCCGGCTTCACCAGGCCCACCACATCGGTGATGCAGCGGCTGTCAATCAGAATGGAACCCAGCACCGCCTGCTCCGCTTCCAGCGACTGGGGCGGCTGGCGGGAGAGAAGTTCTTCATCCATGCCAAATCCTCCTTTCTCGTAAAATACAGATTGGGGTATCCAGGAAGCCGCCTCCGACGGCACCCATAATTGTCAACTGTCAATTGTCAACTGAACTTACGCCTCTTCGATCTTTACGGTCAGGGGTGCAGTAATTTCATAGCCCAGCTTGCAGGTGACGGTGTAGGTACCCACGTTCTTGATGGTCTCATTCAGCACGATCTTCCGCTTGTCCAGCTTGATGCCGGCCTTTTTTTCCAGTGCATCGGCAATTTCCGCGTTGGTAATGGAACCGAACAGCCGTCCGTTTCCGCCGCCCTTGGCGGTGACGGTGACGGTCAGCTCCCGCAGCTGCTTGGATACCGCCAGTGCCTCCGCTTTCTCCCTGGCGATGCGCTCCTGGGTGGCCTTATCGTTCATACGCATGGTGTTGATGGCGTCGGGGGTTGCCTCGATTGCCAGCTTTTTGGGCAGCATAAAGTTCCGGGCGTAGCCGTCGGAAACTTCCAGCATCTGGCCCTTTTTACCCTTACCCTTAACGTCCTGCAATAAAATAACCTTCATAACATAATCTCCTTAGATTTAGATACAAGATATAAGATACCAGATACAAGATAGGGAAAAGTTTGGAAGATATCTTGTATCTTATATCTCCGTATCTTGTATCTATATCGCGCCTTATTCCTCGTAGAAGCGATCAATGGATTCTACCAGCCGGTCCAGGGTGTCCTTGACGGTGGCGTTCTTCACCTGGGCGCCGGCTGTGGCGGTATTGCCGCCGCCGCCCAAAGGCTCCAGAATCATCTGCACGTTGGCAGAGCCGATGCTGCGGGCGGAAATGATCACCTGGTCATCGTCGGGATACAGCACAAACGACGCCGTAATACCGGAAATATTCAGCAGTTCGTCCGCCGCCTGCGCCGCCAGAATCCGGGTGGTAGGCGTATTCAATGCAGCAATGGCAATCTCCTGCCGGTAGAGCCGGGAGGATTTGATGATCTGATACTTGGCCATGGTGTCCTGGAAATCGCTTTGCAGCAGCAGCTTGACCTCCGTGGTATCCGCGCCCAGACGGCGCAGCGCCGCGGCGGCTTCAAAAGTGCGCTCGCCGGTACGAACGTTGAAGAACTTGGTATCCAGACAGATGCCCGCCATCAGAGACTTTGCCTCGATGGGCAGCACGTCCTTCTTTTCCACAGCATATTGCAGAAGCTCCGTCACCAGCTCCGCCGTGGAGGATGCGTAAGGCTCGTGGAGGTTGACCACCACCGGGCTGATATAATCCGCCGCCCGACGATGATGGTCAATGACGCAGACCTTGGTGATGGCTTCCAGCAGGGGTTCACACTCCACCTGATCCGGACGGTTGGTGTCCACAACCACCAGAATACTGCGGTTGTCCGCCATGAGCAGGGCATCCTGACCGGAGATAAACACATCCCGGTACTGCGGCTCCGCCTGAATTTCCGAAATCAGCTTCGGCGCGGCATTTTTTTCCAGATCGATAACAATGCTGCACTTTTTGCCCTTTTTCCGGCACAGGCAGCAAACGCCCACCGCCGCACCTACTGCATCCAGATCTGCATTCTTGTGACCCATAACGAACACATGCCCGCTCTGCCCAATCAGCTCCATCAGGGAATTGGCAGTAACCCGGGAACGCACCTTGCTGCGGTAATCCGCCTCCCGGCTGCGCCCGCCGTAGAAGCTGAAATTGAAGCGGTCCTTCACCACCGCCTGGTCGCCGCCCCGGCTCAGCGCCATTTCAATGCCCAATGCGGCAAAATTGTAGCTTTCCTCAAAATTCGCGCCGTCCACACCAAGGCCAATGGAAATGGACGCAGGCAGCCCGGAGGGGTTGGTAATCTCGTGGATTTTTTCCAGCAGAGAGAATTTATCCTCCACCGCCCGCTGCAAATCCCGCTTCTCAAAAATAAACAGGAACCTGTTGCGCTCCAGCTTTCGCAGCAAACCGTTGTAGCCTTCGGTCCATTGGGTAATGATTTCATTCAGCTGGGCGTTCATGGTGGAAATGGCACCCTCCGTCAGGTTTTTGGACAGTTCTTCGTAATTATCGATGAGGATGATGGAAACCACCGGACGGGAACGGATATATTCGTCGCGGATCTGGTACAGCTCCGTCAGGTCACTGAAATACAGCACGCCCAGCATGGTGCCCCGGCTGTCCTCTGCCCGGACGGTGGTGCCATAAACCCGGTAACGGCGGTCACCCAGAGAAGCGTCCCTGGGGGATTCCGTTTTTCCGGATTCCAGCCAGTCCAGAGAGAAATCCGGCAGAACCTCCTCCAGCTGCTGCTCCAGCATGGTATCGGCATAGCCGGTCAGCTCGCTGAAACGATGATTCGCCCAGATGATCACGCCGTCTCCCAGCCGGATCAGAACCGCTGGCAGAGGACTTTCCCCCTGGGAGGTTGCTTCCAGCGTATTGGACACCGTCTGAATATAGCGCTGGAGCTGACGGTCCCGGCGGTTCCGGTTCACCACATACAGGACGAACACCAGAAGCGTCACGGAAGTCTCCACCGCCGCCATCCAGAAATGGCCTTCCAGCAGCGCAGCCGCACAGAAGGCTGCCATTACCAAAAAGTACATTCCCATACCGGGTTTCAGCAATTTATTCAACTTCCTGTTCATCCACCGTCCGCCTCCTTAAGCATAGCAATCCATAGTATTCCTGCCATTATAGCAAATCCAACCAAATCCCGCAACCACTTTTCCAAGATTTCCGTAAAAAAGGCTTCACAAATTCCTGTATACTTTTCCACATTTTTGTGCTATACTACCTTTGACGCTTTCCGGGTCGGGCTTTTCCCGGGGCATATCATAGCGCATCCGGCGCGAAACATACGAAAAATACAATTGCAGGCGTTATCCCAGGCGAGGGCGATTCAGGGCCATGAGTCTTGGGAAGGCGGCTGCCTGCTTGTGTTGTCCCTTTTGGGACATAAACACCGCGAATTGAATTCGCATTTGCATGAAAGGAGTACTTTATTTGGCTGAAAAACTGAAAATTATTCCCCTTGGCGGTCTGGATGAGATCGGCAAGAATATTACGGTACTGGAATACGGCAAGGACATGATCGTAGTGGACTGCGGCGTGGGCTTCCCGGAAGAAGATATGTACGGCGTGGATCTGGTAATTCCGGATTTTTCCTACCTGGTGGCAAATCAGAAAAAGCTGCGGGGCTTCTTCATCACCCATGGTCACGAGGACCACATTGGCTCCATCCCCTACGCCATGCGGGAGGTAAGCTGCCCCATCCACGGCACCGCCATGACCAACGGCCTGATTCGGCTGAAGCTGGAAGAGCACAAGCTGGCGGACAAGGTCAAGCTCATCACCCACAAACCCGGCGAGATTGTAAAGGCCGGATGCTTCCAGGTGGAATTCATCCATGTGAACCATTCCATCGCCGATGCGGTGGCTTTTGCCATTCACACCCCCGTGGGCACCGTGGTGATGACCGGCGACTTCAAGATCGATCCCACCGCCAAGGACGGCATGATGGATCTGGCCCGGCTGGGCGAGCTGGGCAGCCAGGGGGTTCTCGCTATGCTGTCCGACTCCACCAATGTGGAACGCAGCGGCTACACCCCCAGCGAAAATCTGGTGGCGGAAAGCCTGGACCGGCAGTTCCGCAACTGCGACCAGCGGATCATCGTCACCACCTTCGCCTCCAATATGCACCGCATTCAGTCCATCATTGCCACGGCGCAGCGTCACGGACGCAAAGTCGCCGTCACCGGACGGAGCATGGAAAATATGCTGAAGGTGGCCCAGGAACTGGGTTATCTGAAGGTAAAGCCCGGCACCATCGTGGAGCTGAGCACCATCAAGAGTCTGCCCAAAAACAAAATCGTCATCGTATCCACCGGCTCCCAGGGTGAGAATATGTCTGCGCTGTACCGCATGGCCTTCAACACCCACAAGCAGGTGGAAATCACCGCCGGTGACCGGATTATCATTTCCGCTTCCGCCATTCCCGGCAATGAAAAGGCGGTCTCCAAGATCATTAACGAGCTGTACCGCAAGGGCGCCGACGTGATCTACGAAAAGAGCGAAGGGCTGCACGTTTCCGGTCACGCCTGTCAGGAGGAGCTGAAGATCGTTCACGGTCTGGTCAAGCCCCGGTTCTTCCTGCCCATTCACGGCGAACAGCGCCATCTGCAAATTCACAGCAAGCTGGCACAGACCATGGGAATGAACCCCAAAAACATTTTCATCGGGGAAATCGGCTCCGTGTTTGAGCTGACTGCTAAGAGCTGCAAGCTCAAGGGCACCGTTCCCGCCGGAAAGGTCTTTGTGGACGGCACCGGCGTAGGCGACGTGGGCAGCGTAGTGCTTCGGGACCGGAAGCATCTGGCAGAGGACGGCATGATCGTGGTCTGCGTAAACCTCAGCTCCGAGGACGGCAGCGTGATCACCGGACCGGACATCATCACCCGGGGCTTCATCTATGTCAAGGAGTCCGAGGAATTGATGACCTCGCTGCAGGAGGTTGCCATGGAGGCAATCGAACGCTGCCAGCGCAAGAACATCCGGGACTGGTCCTCCATCAAGTCCGCCATCAAGAACGACCTGAGCGGCTACCTGTATAAGACCACCAAGCGCAACCCTATGATTCTGCCCGTGATTTCCGAAATCTGATCGTTACCGGCCAAAGCCTTCCCCCGGGGGAAGGCTTTGGTCTGCTAAAGGATAATTTAATTGACAATTCGCTTAAGAACAATTAACAAAACTCTATGAACTACTATTTTGCCCCCATGGAAGGGCTGACGGACAGCGTTTACCGCCGGCTCCACCACCAATACTTTTCCGGCGTGGACCGCTACTATATGCCCTTTTTCTCCCCCACCATCCACCGCAGCCTGACCGCCCGGGAAAGCCGGGAACTGCCCCCGGCGGACAGCGTGGATTTTACCGCCGTGCCTCAGGTTCTGACCAAGGTGCCGGAGGATTTTCTGTGGGCCGCCCAGGTCTGCCGGGATCTGGGCTATGAAGAAATCAATTTGAACATCGGCTGCCCTTCGGGGACAGTGGTCGCCAAGGGGAAGGGCAGCGGAATGCTCCGGGATCTGGATGGGCTGGACCGATTCCTGGATGCCATTTTCTCTGCGACTCCTCTGCCCATTTCCATCAAAACCCGGCTGGGATTGGAAGCTCCCGAAGAATTCTCCGCCATTCTGGAAATCTATAACCGCTATCCCATCCGGGAGCTGACCATCCATCCCCGGGTACGCAGGCAGTTTTATGACGGGGAAATTCACCGGGAATGGTTTGACTATGCCGTGAAAAGCAGCAAACATTCTCTGTGCTTTAACGGAGATATCCGTTCCCTTTCCCAGGTTCAGGCTTTGCAGGCGCAGTATCCCGGATTGCAGGCTGTCATGATCGGACGGGGACTGGTAGCCGACCCCGGGATGCTCTGCGGCGGAACGAACCTGGAAACCCTGGAGCGTTTTCTGAATGCCCTGATGGATGCCTATGAAGTAGAATTCTCCGGCTGCCGCAACGCACTGTTTCGTATGAAGGAAAACTGGGCGCATCTTTACATCCGGTTTGACGGATGCGACAAACTCTGGAAGAAAATGCGCAAAACCACTGACGCCGCCGAATTTCGCAGTCTCAGTGCCCAGCTGCTCCATACCTGCCCTATGAAATAGCAAACGTGCGCTGCCCGAAAACCGGGCAGCGCACTTATCATATTTATGCTTCTTCCTCTTTTTTGTTGAACACAAATGCGGCGGCAGCCAGCAGTACGGCGGAAACACCGGCGATGATCCACACGCTGGTATCTCCCTTGATCTCTGCAGGTGCAGTCTCCACTTCCTCAGCGGAGCCGCTGTTCAGATCCACAAAGCCCAGCAGAATTTTGTCAAACTCCGCTTCCATGGGGTACTTCTCCAGCATTTCATTGAGCAGCAGATTGGCCCGGGCGTTGGTCAGGTCGCTCTTGGCATAGTCCTGCCACACCGGGCGGCTGCCCACGAAGTACATCAGATGGTAGCCGAATTCCGTCTTGACGAGGCCGAAATCCCCGGGCTGGCGGGCTTCATCAAAGCACCACGCGTCAAAGGCTTCCACCATTTGTCCCTGGGTGACTCCCGTATACAGGCCGCCGGAGGAGGCGGAGCCATCCTGAGAATGCTCCACCGCCATCGCAGCGAAGGTATCCTCATTCTTTTCGCCCTGCTCCCACTGCGCCAGCAGTTCTTCCGCCTTTACCCGGCTGGCCTCCCAGGCCGCGTCCTCGAAGGTTTCCGTACGGATATTTTCACTGGTTGCGCCCTCGGGCATAATCAGCACATGGCGCACATCCACATATTTGTCACTGCGGGACAGGCCACTGGCCTCATAGGCGGCCTCATTTTCCGTGAAGTAGGCCTCCACTTCCTCGTCGGTGGGCGCATTCTTTTCGCAGGCATCAGCAAAATACATGCTGCCGTTGTAGTAAAGGTTCAGAAAATGGAGGTAATCATCCATTTCTGCGCCGTTGCCGATATCGTTGGCAATCAGCGCCTCAGCGCTGTCATAACCGTAATACACCGCGCTGGCTTCCAGATTGTCCACTGCGGTATCCAGCTGCTCCTGGAGCTCCGCGTCCAGCTGATAGCCCGTTCTCTCCGCTTCTGCCGCCGCTGCCTGGTAATTGCGCCAGCTGTTCAGCGCGCTGGCAAGGAAGAACTGCTGCCAGGTGCAGGGGATTTCCGCCATAGGGCAGCTCTGCACGTCCAGAGGCTTTGTGGTATCCAGTCCCAGATAGGTTGCATAAGTGCCATAGCTGCTCAGGAAATTCCGAACCTCCGTCCAGTAGAACATCTGAAGCTGGCTGTTGGTCAGGGTGTAGTCCCCCACCCGGGCAACCACCGTATCCTTGGCGGCGATGACATCCGCATCGGATGCAGTATAGCTACCTTTCGCCGTCTCATCGTCCGGATTGCCGTCGGCGGGAATGGTCATTTCAGCCTCCGCTACTGTCTCAACCGCGGCATCTGTCTGCACCTCAGACGTGCTGACCATGTTCATTCCGGCGTACACCAGCCCGATCACCAGCGCCGCCAGCACCACCACGGCGGCGATAACCAGCGCAATTCTGCCCGGGGTCATACGCTTTTCCGCCCCATTATCCTTGCCGCAGGCGGGGCAGACCGTGGAGTTTTCCGGCAGCTCCGCCTGGCAATATTTGCATTTTGCCATCAAAAAATCCTCATTTCTCCGTATTCACGGGTAAATCAACTGCATCAGTTTACCACGCTTTCCCCCCGATTGCAAGATAGGACACAGAATTTTTACATTTGCGGTCAACGCATCCGGGAATCCCCCGCCTGGCTGCGGTATTTTCCCATTTTCTGCACTTGCAAACTCCCCCCAAAAATGATAGTATTTATAGTTGAGATATTATCCGCAAAGGAGCAACATATGAACACCAAAACCACTGTGATTTCTCAGGCGGAGCTGGACACCCAGTTCGCCTGCTGCGATAAAATTGCCGCCTATTGGCAGGCCAAAGGCATCACCCCCGTGGCCTTCGTGGAAACTTACGGCTGTCAGCAGAACGAAGCCGACTCCGAAAAGCTCCGGGGCTACCTGGCTCAGTGCGGCTACGCCATTGTGCAGGAAGCCGAAGGGGCGGACGTGGTCATTATGAACACCTGCGCCATCCGGGAGCACGCAGAGCAGCGGGTATTCGGCAACCTGGGTGCTTTGACTCACACCAAGCGCCGGCATCCTGAACAAAAAATCTTCCTGTGCGGCTGCATGGCGGGAGAAACCAAGGTCTCCGACCGGATTAAGAAGAGCTACCCCCATGTGGACGGTGTGTTCTCCACCCACCACCTGTGGCAGTTCCCGGAAATTCTGTGGAACGTGCTCAGCGGAAAGAAGCGGCAGTTCTTCATCACCGACGAGCCCGGCTCCATCGCCGAGGGTATCCCCCAGGTGCGGGACTCCAAATTAAAAGCATGGGTATCCATCATGTACGGCTGCAACAACTTCTGCACCTACTGCATCGTGCCCTATGTCCGGGGACGGGAGCGCAGCCGGAAATTTGAGGACATTCTGAAGGAGTGCCGGGAACTGATTGCAAACGGCGCGAAGGACATTACCCTGCTGGGTCAGAACGTCAACTCTTACGGCAAGGATCTGCCGGAAGGGAAGGATTTCGCCGACCTGCTGGCCGCCATTGCCCAGTTGCCGGGGGATTTTCTCATCCGGTTTATGACCAGCCATCCCCGGGACGCCTCCGAGAAGCTGTTCGACACCATGGCAAAGTACCCCAAGATCGCAAAACAGCTGCATCTGCCCTTCCAGTCCGGTTCTTCCCGGGTCTTAAAAGCCATGAACCGGCACTACGACCGGGAAACCTACCTGCAAAAGGTACTGTACGCCAAAAAGGTCATGCCCGATCTGGTGCTGACCTCCGATGTGATTGTGGGCTTCCCCGGAGAGACCGAGGAAGAATTTGAGGAAACCATTTCCCTGATTCAGCAGGTGCACTACGACAGCCTGTTCACCTTCATTTTCTCTCCCCGTCCCGGCACCCCGGCCGCATCCATGGACGACCCCACCCCCAAGGAGGAGAAAAACCGCCGGTTTGATAAGCTGTGCGCTGTCCAGAACGCCATTTCCGAAGAAATACACAACAATTATATTGGAAAGCAGCTGCGCTGTCTGGTGGACGGACGGGACAAGGATATGCTCACCGCCCGCACCGAGGGCGGCCGGCTGGTGCGCTTTGCCAGCGATGACAGCCTGATTGGCACCTACCGGAATCTGACCATCACCGGCGCCACCACCTGGAGCCTGACCGGCGAAGACACCATCGCCCGATTCGTCCGGGAATCCGGGCTGGACATCCCGGAATATGATGCCTACGCCTACGGCTACCCGGAAATGGCGGACGAAATTCTCGCGGCTCTCCTCCGGGGAGACAAGCGGGCCACCACAGGACTGAAATGCCTGTACGAACTGGAAAAGGAGCCGCTGCCCCAGGCAGGACAGTATTCCGTGATTCTGGACAGCAAGGGCGCGCCTCACTGCATCACCCGGATTACCAAAATCGAAATCACGCCTTTCCGGGATATCTCCGAAGAATACGCCTTTATCGAGGGCGAAGGGGACAAGTCCCTGTCTTACTGGAAGGATGCCCACCGGGAGGTTTTCACCCGGGAATGCCGGGAGGATTTCCGGATGGAGTTCTCCGAGGATATGGACTGCGTATGTGAGTATTTTGAGGTTGTATACCAAAAATAATGAAAAAGGAACCTGAATTATGGCAAAGCCTGCAAATGAACTGACGCCCATGCAGCGGCAGTATCAGGAAATCAAAGAGCGCAATCAGGACTGCATTCTGTTCTTCCGTCTGGGCGATTTCTATGAAATGTTCAACGAGGACGCCAAGCTTGCCGCCCGGGAGCTGGATCTGACCCTGACCAGCCGGGACCGGGGTAAGCCCAAGGAAGAGCAGACCCCCATGTGCGGCGTGCCCTATCACAGCGTGGATTCCTACATCGCCCGGCTGGTGCAGAAGGGCTACAAGGTGGCCATCTGCGAGCAGATGGAGGACCCTGCTCTGGCGAAGGGGCTGGTGGAGCGGGACATTACCCGCATCGTCACCCCCGGCACCGTCACGGAAAGCTGTATGCTGGACGAAAACAAAAATAACTACATGGGCTGCATTTACGGTGAAAGCGGCAAGTTTGGCCTTGCTTTCTGCGATGTATCCACCGGCGCATTTTTCGCCACGGTTTGCGCAGACGCCCAAAGCGTTGCCTCGGAGCTGGGACGGTTTTCCCCCAGCGAGGTGCTGCGCTATGGCAGCAATGTGGACTGCGAACCCATCGAGGATGCCATTTTCCGCCGGCTAAACTGCTGCGTGGACGAGGGAAAAGGCGACCTGTTCCGGCTGGAAAACTGCGAACAACTGCTGGAAACCCATTTTTCCCAGAGTCTTGCCCAGATGGGACTGGCGGGAATGCCCGCCGCCATTATTGCCAGCGGTGCTTTGCTGCAAACCCTGCTGACCCTGCAAAAAAACGATCTTGCCCACATCCGCCAGCTGCAATACTACACCACCGGAAAGTTTATGGAGCTGGATCTGGATGCCCGGCGGAATCTGGAGCTGACGGAGACCATGCGCTCCAAGGAGAAAAAAGGCACGCTGCTGTGGGTGCTGGACAAGACCCACACCGCCATGGGCGGACGGCTGCTGCGCTCCTGGCTGGAAAAGCCGCTGCTTGACCCGGTGGAGATCACCCGCCGCCACGCCGCCGTGGAGGATCTGGTGGATAACGTGATGCTCCGGGGCGAACTGGAGGAAGCCCTGCGGGATGTGACGGATCTGGAGCGAGTGATGACCCGGATTGTCACCGGCACCGTCAACTGCCGGGATCTGCTGGGTCTGGCCCGGGGCTTCCGGGCGCTGCCGGAGGTGAAGCGCCAGCTGCAAAGCTGCAGCGCACCTCTACTGCAAAAACTGGAGCAGGCCATTGACCCGCTGACGGACTGCGCGGATTTGATTGAAAATACCATCGTGGACGATCCTCCCCTCACCGTCCGGGAGGGCGGCATCATCCGCAGGGGCGCAAATGAAGAAGCCGACCGCCTCCGGGATATTATGGAGGGCGGCAGCGGCACCATCGCCGCCATTGAAGCCAGCGAGCGGGAGAAAACCGGAATCCGCACATTAAAGGTCGGCTTTAACCGGGTGTTCGGCTATTATATTGAGGTATCCAAGTCCTTCCTAGATCAGGTGCCCGCCGAGTACATCCGCAAGCAGACCCTAGCCAACTGTGAGCGTTACATCACCCAGGAATTAAAAGAGTTGGAAAACCAGGTGCTGACTGCCAAGGATCGGCTCACGGCCCTGGAATACCAGATTTTCACCCAATTACGGGAGCATCTTGCCCAACAGGCTGCCCGAGTGCAGCTCACCGCCCAGGCCGTCGCCGCTGCGGACACCCTGTGCTCCCTGGCCGCTGTCGCTGTACAGCGGGGTTACTGCCGCCCGGAGATCACCTTAGGGCGGGAAATTTCCATCACCGACGGACGGCATCCGGTGGTGGAAGCCGTTCTGAAAGACACGCTGTTCGTGCCCAATGACACGAACTTGGGCAGCGAGGACAATCAGGTCGCCATCATCACCGGACCCAACATGGCAGGCAAATCCACCTATATGCGTCAGGTAGCGCTGATTGTACTCATGGCGCAGATGGGCTCCTTTGTCCCTGCCCGCAGCGCGAAAATCGGTCTGGTGGATCGGGTGTTCACCCGCATTGGCGCCAGCGACGATCTTGCCTCCGGACAGTCCACCTTCATGGTGGAAATGGCGGAGGTTGCCACAATTCTGAAATACGCCACCTCCCGAAGCCTTCTGATTCTGGACGAGATTGGCCGCGGCACCTCCACCTACGACGGCATGGCCATCGCCCGTGCCGTGCTGGAATACGCCGCCAATCCCCGTCGGCTGGGGGCAAAGACCCTGTTTGCCACCCACTACCACGAGCTGTCCACCATGGAGGACAAGCTCCCCAATGTGAAAAACTACAACATCGCTGTGAAAAAACGGGGCGAACAGATGATTTTCCTGCGAAAAATCGTTCCCGGCGCCGCCGACGACAGCTACGGCATTGAAGTTGCCAAGCTGGCGGGCATTCCCAACCCGGTGATTACCCGCGCCCGGGAAATCCTCGCCGAGCTGGAGGCGGAAGGCGTGGTGCCTGCTCCTGCTACGCCCAAGGAAGCAGAGGATCAAGTGAGTATGCTGGATTTGACAGGGCAGCAGGTTATTGCCGCCCTGGAACGCATCACCGTGGAAACCCTGACCCCCATTGAAGCCATGAACGAACTGTACAAGCTGAAAAAGCTGCTGGATGGAAACGTATGAGAAAAAGTCACGCTGCCCGGGTCTGTCCCAACAGTCAGGAAACTGTGGGCGGATTCTGTTATTTTGCCTTTCAGCTTCTGCTGCTGCCGGAGCTGCTGACCCTGCTGAATGCCCGCCTGTCCCATCCGCTGAGCGAAGCGGAACTGAATTTTGTTTTCTACATGATTAATTTCATGGCGGTTCTGCTGATTTTCCACGATTTTCTCAGCTGCGCCGCCGTGCAGGCCGCCCGGCACCCTGCCTATCTGTGTCAGGCCATTATTCTGGGACTGGCGGCATACTACGCCTGCCTGCTGGCAACGGATTGGCTTGTAGGGCTGCTGGTTCCCTCCTTCTCCAATTACAACGACGCCGCCATCATTTCCATGCGGCAGGAAAACCGGTTTCTTGTGCTGATCGGCACGGTGATTCTGGTGCCAACCGTGGAGGAGTGCTTCTTCCGGGGACTGGTTTTCCGGAATCTCTACGGGAAATCCAAGTGGGCTGCTTACCTTGTGTCCATGCTGGCCTTCGCCATGATTCACATTCTGGGCTATGTGGGGCAGTATACCCCGCTGGAACTGCTCATGGCGGTGCTGCAATACCTGCCGGCAGGCCTGTGCCTTGCCTGGAGCTACACCAAGGCGGACACCATTTTCGCCCCCATCGTCATTCACGCCGCAGTGAATTTCATCACCCTTTCCCATTGGAGGTAACGCCATGCCCAAAATTCTGCAATTATCTCCCCATGTGGCCAACCTCATCGCCGCCGGCGAGGTGGTGGAACGGCCTGCCAGCGCGGTCAAGGAGCTGCTGGAAAACGCCGTGGACGCGGGAGCCTCCAAAATCACCATCGAAATCCGGGACGGCGGCATGACCTTTCTGAGGGTAACCGATAATGGCTGCGGCATGTCCCCGGAAGATGCCCGCACCGCTTTTCTGCGCCACGCCACCTCCAAGCTGCGCACAGAAGAGGACTTATCTGCCATTGGCACCATGGGCTTCCGTGGAGAAGCCCTTGCCGCCATCGCCTCCGTCAGCCGCATTGACCTGATGACCAAAACTGCCGGAAGCCTGTCTGGCGCGAAGCTTCATCTGGAAGCCGGGCAGATCACGGAGGAAGCAGAAGCCGGATGCCCCGACGGCACCACCATTATCGTCCGGGATTTGTTTTACAACACCCCTGCCCGAATGAAATTTATGAAATCCGACACCGTGGAGGGCAGTCGGGTGGCCGCCGCCGTGCAGATGCAGGCGCTGGCGCATCCGGAGGTGGCTTTCCAGTTCCTGCGGGATGGAAAGCAGGTGCTATCCACCCCCGGAACCGGGGGATTACAGGCCGCCATGTACTGCGTCTATGGCCGGGACTGCGCGAAAATGGTCAGTGTAGAAAGCCGCTGGGAGGGCTATACCCTGAGGGGCTTCGTTTCCCTGCCCACGGACGCCCGTCCCAGCCGGAATTTGCAGACCTTTTTCGTCAACAACCGCCCGGTAAAGTCCAAGCTGCTCATTGCCGCTTTGGAGGAAGCCTACCGCAATCAGATCATGGTGGGAAAATTCCCCGCCTGCGTGCTCCATCTGACCCTGCCTGCCAACGCCGTGGACGTAAACGTCCATCCGGCAAAAACGGAGGTTAAATTTCTGTCGGAGAAAGCGGTATTTGACTGCGTACACTACGGCGTGCTGGGCGCGCTGAATCAGAAGCCCGATCGCCCGCAGGTGCAGTTCAAGCAGCCCGCTGCGGCACAGACTACTGCCCCGGCTGCCCCCACCCCACAATCGCCTCCGGTAACCGCTCCCCTGAAAGGAGCGCCTTCCACCCCGAAGAAGGAATCCTTTTTCCGCACCATGACGGCGGAGGAATACAAAACCTTCTCCACCGCCCTGAAGGATGCACCCCGTCCCAAACAGGCGCCCGCTGCGGCAGCGGCGCAAAAAATCCCCCGTCCGGACAATATGCCCCTGCGGGAATTCGTCATGCTGCCCCAGATTCATGAGGACAAACCGGAACCTGTGCCTGCTGCTTCCAAACCCCCTCAGTCTGCTGCGCAGACAGCTCCCCCAGAGGGGGAGCCTTTGGCCGAGCAAACCGCGCTGGAAATGCCCCCGGAAATCCCATGGCGCATGGTGGGCGAGCTGTACAACACCTATATTCTGGTGGAACAAGGGGAGGATGCCTTCCTCATCGACAAGCACGCCGCCCATGAGCGGATTCTCTTTGAAAAGCTGAAAGCCAATCAGGAGGTCATTTCCGCTCAGAGTCTGCTGCAGCCCATCCCTGTGCGCTTAAACCCCGCCGCTGCGGGCGAACTGCTGTCCAACACAGCGATGCTGGAGGAACTGGGCTTTGAAATCCAGGAATTCGGGGAAAACACCGTGCTTCTGCGGCAGATTCCCATGGATTTAAGCCCGGACACTGCCGCCGAAGCCCTGGAAACCCTGGCAGACGATCTGCTCAGCGGCCGCCGGGAACACAAGGACACCGTCCGGGACACCCTGCTGCACACCGTTGCCTGCAAGGCCGCCATCAAGGCTGGCTGGAAAAACGACGAAGCTGAGCTGCTGGCCGTGGTGAAAGAAGTCATGGCCCGGGAGGACTTAAAATACTGCCCCCACGGTCGGCCCATCTGCGTTTCCTTAAGCAAAAAGCAGCTGGAAAAGCAGTTCAAGCGGACATAATCTGTGCCGCCGGAATGGGAGGCACTATTTATGACACACTATAAAGATACCGATAACAAATCCATTCGGGAGGTCTGACCCGTGAACAACATCATCTGCATCGCCGGGCCTACCGCCTCCGGAAAAACCGCCCTGGCTGTGGAGCTGGCGAAGGAATTAAACGGCGAGGTTGTTTCCTGCGACTCCATGCAGATCTATAAACGCATGGACATCGGCACCGCCAAGCCTACCAAAGCGGAAATGCAGGGCATCGTCCACCATATGATCGACGTGGCGGAGCCGGATGAGGATTTTTCCGTCAGCCGCTACTGCCGCCTCGCCTCCCCCATTGTGGACGACATTCTTGCCCGGGGAAAAACCGCCGTAATTGCCGGCGGCACCGGGCTTTACATGGACTCCCTCATCCGGGGCAACGCCTTCGCCCCCTTTCCCGCCACCGGAGTACGGGAAAAACTGGAAGCACAGGCGGATGCGGAAGGCATGGAAGCCATGCTGGCGTGGCTTTCTGAACTTGACCCGGAATCTGCCGCCCGGCTGCACCTGTCTGACCGGAAACGGATTATCCGGGCGCTGGAAGTTTATCTGGAAACCGGGGAGACCATCACCGAACACAACCGGAAAACCCAGGCCATTCCGCCGAAATACACCCCGCTGTGGCTGGGGCTGGATTTTGCAGACCGGGGAGAACTGTACCGCAGGATCGATCTGCGGGTGGATCTCATGCTGGAGCAGGGGTTAATCGGGGAAATCCAGGGACTTCTCGCCAGCGGCATTCCCAAAAAATGTACCGCCATGCAGGCCATCGGCTACAAGGAATTTGTAGCCGCTCTGGAGGGCGGCAACCTTGCCGAAGCCGCCGAGGAAGTGAAAAAATCCAGCCGTCACTACGCCAAGCGGCAGCTGACTTGGTTCCGCCGGAACAAGGACATCCACTGGCTGATCCGGCAGACCGGACAGAGCAGTGAGGAAATTCTGGCCGCTGCTCGACAGGTTATTCGCGATTTTGACAAGTGAATCATGCTAGGATGTGTATACCCGACTGGGCGGCGTCCATGGGGAGTTTCGAGACGCCGAACATTTGTGGGAAACTCTGAATCAATCGCCTGCGGCTGTGACCGGATCTTTCGACTCAGCTTGTGCGTTTGAAAAACCGGAAATACATACAGTATTCCTCGGTTTTCCAATCTTCAATCTGAGCCAAAATCTCTTGCTCACAGCACTTGCCGACTGAATCAGAGCTTCCCAAGAAAGAAGGTATACATATGAATGAAGCAATCAATTTACAGGATGCCATTCTGAAGGAGGTGCGCCGGGACCGGGTTCCCGTGACGCTGTTCCTGATGAACGGCTTCCAGCTCCGGGGGGTTATCACGGGCTATGACAGCTTTGTGGTGGTTCTCGTGACAGATGGCAGACAGCAGATGATCTACAAGCACGCCATCTCCACCCTCGCCCCCATGAAGCCGCTGAAAGCAGCCGCAGTTCCTGCGTAAGGCAAAAGGCGACGGAGCAGTCCGTCGCCTTTTGCCGTTATGAATCAATTGAAAATGGACAATTGACAGTTGACAGTTAAGGAGTCCCTTCGGGACAATTGATATCATACTGGTTGACAATGCAGGTTTCCTTATATCAATGTTCCGTGTCCAAATTTGCTGTTATTCATCCCGAAGGGATACCACAATTGTCAATTATCAACTGTCAATTCAAACATCAAAATACATATTACAGAAAGAAGATTTTACCATGTCCATTGCTGAGAATGTCGCCCGGATTCGGGCAGAAATGGAAGCAGCCGCCATCCGCTGCGGCCGGGATCCGAAAGAAATCCAGCTTTGCGCTGCCACCAAAATGAACGATGCCGACGCCGTCCGTCAGGCCATTGCCGCCGGTGTGGACTGCTGCGGAGAAAACCGGGTGCAGGAGCTGACCGCCAAGCTGGCGCAGAACGCCTACGAAGGCGCGCCGGTGCATTTCATCGGCCATTTGCAGACCAACAAGGTCAAACAGGTGGTGGGAAAAGTCGACCTGATTCAAAGTGTAGATTCTGAGCGGCTTCTGCGCGCCATCGACTTGGAAGCCGCCCGTCAGGGCATCTGTCAGGCTGTTTTGCTGGAAGTGAACATCGGCGGCGAGGAGAGCAAGTCCGGTTTCCGGGCGGAGGACGTCCTTCCAGTTCTGGAAAAACGGGGCGAATTTTCAAACATATGTATCAAAGGGCTCATGGCAATTCCCCCAATTTCGCGTTTTCGCGGAGAAAATCTGCAATATTTTCAAAAAATGCTCCAAATAAGTGTTGACATCAGGAAGAAAATCAACGATAATGTCTTGGTGGACTGTTTATCCATGGGTATGTCCGGAGACTACCTGGACGCTATCGCCTGCGGCAGCACCATGATCCGTGTTGGCACCGCCATCTTCGGCGAGCGTGACTATACCAAGACTTCATCAAATTGATGCGCATATACTTAGGAGGAAACATAGAATGAGCTTATGGGATAATGTTAAGAAGTTTGCCCAGCCCTACGCAGATGACGACTACGACGATTACGACGAAGACGACGATTACGCCGATGAGTATGAAGAACCCGCCGAGACTCCCGCCCGCCGCGCGCCCCGCCGCGCTCCGGCTCCCGCTCCCGTAGCAGAGGAGGAACCCGCCGACGATTTCGGATTTACCCCCGTGCCCGCCGCTTCCACCGGCACCGCCGTCAGCTCCGGCTTTAACGGTCAGGTCCTGAACATGAACGCCTCCAACAAGCAGGAAGTGGTTCTGTTCCGTCCCGGCAGCTTCAACGACACTTCCAAGGCCGCAGACGATCTTCGCAACCGCAAGGCCGTCATTGTTAACATGGAAAATGTTGACAAGGCCATGGCCCGCCGTGTTGTGGATTTCCTGTCCGGCTGTGTTTACGCGCTGGACGGCGACGTAAAGAAAATTGCCCAGTCCGCTTACCTGTTCTGCCCCCACAATATGGATATCGTGGGCGATCTGGAAACTCTGCAGGCAGAGGTGGAGAGCTATATCTGATGACTGCGCCCCACAGGCGGGTTTTTACCGGCTGACCGGCTCCCCGGTCGTTCTGTAAAAATCCGTTTTTGGGGCTGCCACATACCCTCCGCCCAGTGCGGCGGGGCAGAAAGATTTTTGGAAGGAGAACAACACAATGTTTACACCGCAGCAGATTGATCAGATCTCTTTCGGTCGCTCCACCTTCGGCGGCTACGATATGCAGCAGGTCGACGAGTTTCTGGAACCGCTGACCGAGGACTACGTTACCCTGTATAAGGAAAACGCCCTTCTGAAGAGCAAGATGCGTGTTCTGGTCGGCAAGCTGGAAGAGTACCGCAAGAACGAAGCTTCCATGAAGGACGCCGTCATCAACGCCCAGAAAACCTGCGACAAAATGGTGGCTGAAGCTGAGGCAAAGTGTGCCAAGATGCTGAACAACGCCAACAACACGGTCGCTGCCAGCGCCAAGCCCTCCGAGGCTTTGATTGCCGCTGAGAACGCCCGGGTTCAGGAAGCCCGCAAGGCTGCCGCCGCTAAGATCAACGAGCTGCAGGAGCAGCTGCGCACCTGTATCCAGGCTTTGGAGCGGATCAAGGACGCCAATGCTCCTGCTGAGACGCCCGCTCCGGCCCCCGCTCCGGCTCCCGCCCCTGTGGAGAGCGCTGACGTTGCCGACGAGATTGCCCAGAATATTGAGGCCATGATCGGCAGCACCGTGGACACTGCCCCCAAGGCGGCTCCCAAGCATCCCACCGCCAACGACACCACTACCAGCAAATTTGCCAGCCTGAACCTGCAGTTCGGTCGGAATTACGATCCTTCCGGCAAGTAAGGGGCTTCTTCATTCAATAAAATGAGGCTTTGATGGGGACGCGTGAATCCGCCCACCGCCTACAGAGAGCTGCCGGATGGTGCAAGGCAGCAGGCAGGAGCGCATTTGTATCACCCCGGAGCCGCGCACCGAAGTTTATACGAATTCTTGATTAAAGTGTTTCGTCAAGGGTTAGTGTATAAAGTAGGCTGCGCCGGATTGCGCCCGATATCGCGCATTCGAGTGCCGGCGATTTCGCCGGAATGAGAGTGGTACCGCAGAGGTCAACGCGCCTTTGTCTCTTGTAATGGAGACAAAGGCGCATTGTTTTCGTTGACAATTGACAGTTGACAATGAAAGATACTCTGCCGGACAAGCAGCAATACTTTGCAATCGTGTACGTTTTAAGTAACTATTTGATCTTCACATCGAAATAGTTTTTTATTCATCCCGAAGGGATCCCATAATTGTCAATTCTCAATTGTCCATTGTCAATTCAACATTACTATGGAGGTAAGAAATCCAATGGAATACAAAAACACCATTATCACCCCAAAGACCGACTTCCCCATGAAGGCCGGTCTGCCTGCCCGGGAACCGGGTATGCTTGCCCGCTGGGAAGAGCAGAATCTGTACGAGGCCATGCTGGAAAAGAACAAGGATCTGCCCCGGTTCGTGCTGCATGACGGCCCTCCCTTCTCCAATGGCTATATCCACATGGGACACGCCCTGAACAAGACCCTGAAGGACTTTATCGTCCGCAGCCACGCCATGATGGGCTACTACACTCCCTACGTCCCCGGCTGGGACAATCACGGCCTGCCCATCGAGCGTGCCATCGAAACTTCCAAGAAGAAGCTGAACAAGGATCTGTCCGTACCGGAATTCCGCAAGGCCTGTGAGGAATTCGCCGAGGACTTCATCCAGAAGCAGATGTCCGGCTTTAAGCGTCTGGGTGTGGTTGGCGACTGGAAGCACCCCTACCGCACCATGGACAAGCACTTCGAGGCCCAGGAGGTCAAGGTCTTTGGCCGGATGTTCGACAAGGGTTATATCTACAAGGGCTTAAAGCCCGTGACCTGGTGTCCCTACTGCGTCACCGCCGTGGCGGAAGCGGACATTGAGTACAAGGATGACCCCTGCACCACCGTCTACGTCAAGTTCCCCATGAAGGACGATCTGGGGAAGCTTTCCCAGTTTGACCTGAGCCGCACCTACTTCGTGATTTGGACCACCACCATCTGGACGCTCCCCGGCAACCTGGCCATCTGCCTGCATCCCCGGGAAGAGTATGCGCTGGTTAAGGCCGAAAACGGCGAAACCTATATCATGGCCGAGGCTCTGACCGACAAGGTTATGAAGATCGGCGGCTTTGAAAACTATGAGATTCTCGCCACTTATCCCGGTGCCTTCTTTGAGAATATGCTGGCACAGCACCCCTTTATGGACAAAACCTCCCGGCTGGTGAATGCCGAGTATGTCACCATGGATTCCGGTACCGGCTGCGTCCACACCGCTCCCGGCTTCGGCGCCGACGACTACCAGACCTGCATGCGCTACGGCATGGATCTGGTGGTGCCCGTGGACGATTACGGCCGCCACACCGACTATGCAGGCCCGTACGCCGGCCTGAAGACCGAGGAAAGCAACCCTGTCATTCTGGCGGATATGAAGGAAAGCGGCGTGCTGTTCGCCTCTGAGCAGATCGTCCACTCCTATCCCCACCACGACCGCTGCAAAAAGCCCGTCATCTTCCGGGCCACCCCCCAGTGGTTCTGCTCTGTGGAGTCCTTCAAGGATCAGGCCGTTAAGGCCATTGAAAACGTCCAGTGGTATCCCGCATGGGGCGAGGACCGGATGACCAGCATGATCCGGGAGCGTGCTGACTGGTGCATCTCCCGTCAGCGCCGCTGGGGTCTGCCCATTCCTGTGTTCTATTGCAAGGACTGCGGCAAGCCCGTATCCACTCCCGAATCCATTGCCAAGCTCTCCGCTCTGTTCGACGAGCACGGCTCCAACATCTGGTTTGAGAAGGAAGCCATGGAGCTGGTTCCTGACGGCTTCACCTGCCCCCACTGCGGCGGTAAGGAATTTGACAAGGAAACCGACACTCTGGACTGCTGGTTTGACTCCGGCTCCACCCACTATGCTTCCCTGATGCACCGGACCCCCGAACTGTGGCCTGCCGACGTATATATCGAGGGCGCTGATCAGTACCGTGGCTGGTTCCAGTCCAGCCTTCTGGTATCCGTGGGCGCGCTGGATCAGGGCGCACCCTTCAAGCAGGTGCTGACTCACGGCTGGACTGTGGACGGCCAGGGCCGTGCCATGCACAAGTCTCTGGGCAACGGCGTGGATCCTGCCGACCTGATTAAGGAATTCGGCGCGGATATCGTCCGCCTGTGGGCCGCCTCCTCTGACTATCATGCAGATGTGCGCTGCTCCAAGGAGATCTTCAAGCAGATCGCACAGAACTACCTGAAATTCCGCAACACCGCCCGGTACTGCCTGGGCAACCTGAACGAGTTTGATCCCAACCACCTGGTTCCCGCTGAGGACATGGAGGAGCTGGACCGCTGGGCACTGACCAAGCTGGACGAACTGGTGAAGGTCTGCCGCAAGGCCTACATGGGCTACGAATACCATGTGGTGACCCACGCCATCAACGATTTCTGCGTGGTGGAGCTGTCCAGCTTCTATCTGGACATTCTGA
>JBJDYL010000093.1:0-5816 GCA_051867285.1 Faecousia sp.
TGATACGGGTGATCCACAGGCGGCGGTAGTCACGCTTCTTCTGCTTGCGGCCAGCGAAAGCGTAGTTGCCGGACTTCATGACCTGCTGCTTGGCCATCTTGAAGTGCTTGGACTTGGAACCCCAGTAGCCCTTAGCCAGCTTCAGGGTAGCGTTTCTTCTCTTGCGCGTCATCATTGCGCCTTTAACTCTTGCCATTTCTTGTATCCTCCTTCTGCCTTACTTGTAGGGAATCATTTCCTTGATGGCGCTGACATTGGTCTGGTCAGCGTAAGCGGTAGCACGCAGATGGCGGGTACGCTTAGTGGTCTTCTTGGTCAGGATGTGGCTCTTGTAAGCGCGGGCTCTCTTAACCTTACCGGTCTTGGTCAGGTTGAATCTCTTCTTAGCACCGCTATGGGTCTTCAGCTTGGGCATAGGTGGTTCTCCTTCCGTTATCTTTTGGTAATCAAAACTTACTTGCTATTCTTGGGGGTCAGGAAGATCGCCATAAAGCGGCCTTCCAGCTTGGGGCTTTTCTCCATGGTGGCGACCTCAGCACAACTGGCGGCGAAATCCAGCAGCAGCTTCTCACCAATATTGGTGTGCGCCATTTCACGGCCACGGAAACGGACGCTGACCTTCACCCGGTTGCCGTCTGCCAGGAACTTCTGGGCGGACTTAACCTTGGTATTCAGGTCGTTGGTGTCGATGCTGGGGCTCATACGGATTTCCTTAATCTCCACAACCCGCTGATTCTTCTTGGCTTCCTTCTCCCGCTTCTTCTGATCGAAGCAGAACTTGGAATAGTCCATGATCTTGCAGACGGGAGGGACGGCGTTGGGAGAAATCTTCACCAGATCGAGTCCCATCTCCTCCGCCATGGCGTTGGCCTCGGCAGAAGATACGATGCCCAGCTGGGCGCCGTCGGCACCGATCAGACGGACTTCCTTGTCCCGGATCTCCTCATTGAGCTGATGATCTAACTTTGCGATGGTAAGCACCTCCAAATAAACAACAAAAAAGCGGATGCCAGAGCATCCGCACAATTCCCGCATTTTCCCCGGAGGGAAGGTGGAATATGAACCGTTTTGCTGATCGCTGACGGTGAGGCGGATGTTCAGCCTTCTTTATTACCGGGATATTCTATCATGCCCCGGTTCCGTTGTCAAGACATTTTTCGGGTAAATTGTTGCCATCCAATTGGTTTTTGTGTTCCCACTTCCGGAATATCTTATGCAGATACTGGCTAGAATGATTCCAAATCCCCGACGATGGTTCCCGGCTCGCCCGTGAAAGAGGACAGCACCTCCAGCCGGATTCCGTGCTCCCGGGCCATCGCCACGCTGCGGTCGTGGAGCACCTGAGCGCCGTTTTCCACCAGCGCCATCATGGTGTCGTAACGAATCTGCCGGAAGCGCCGGGCGTCGGGGAACAACCGGGGATCCCGGTCGTAAACGCCGTCTACGTCGGTGAAAATCTGGCAGATATCCGCCTTCAGCCACGCCGCCAATGCCACTGCGGTGGTATCCGAACCGCCCCGCCCCAGGGTTGTGATGTCTCCTTCCGGATCAACCCCCTGAAAGCCCGCCACCACAACGATTTTCCCTGCCGCCAGCTCCCGCCGGATTCGGGACGGATCCACATCCACGATCCGGGCGCTGCCGTGATTACCGTCCGTATGGATTCCTGCCTGCCAGCCTGTCAGGCTGATGGCAGGACAACCCAGCGCGCCGATGGCCATGGCCATCAGACTGGCGGACATCTGTTCCCCCGCTGCAAGGTACGCATCCATTTCCCGGATTGCCCGGCGTTTGTTGATTTGCGCCGCCTTTTCAATCATTTCATCCGTGGTATCCCCCTGGGCAGAAACCACCACCACCACGCTGTGCCCCTGCCGGGCAAGCTCCGCTGACCGCCGGGCAGCAGTGCGAATGCGCTCCGTATCCCCCAGGGACGTTCCTCCGTATTTCTGTACGAAAAGCATTCCGATCCCTCCCGGCACATTCTATGTCAAACCCGGGCAATCCGTGCCGAAGGGCAGAAAAAACTGCCACCGCAAGAGATGGCAGTTTTCAAAACGAACGATCAGCCAGCGAGAACCTCCGCTTTCACCACACCCCGGGTGCGGGACAGCTCCTGAAGCAGTTCCTCCAGCGACATTGTCAAATCCAAGGTCTCTGCGGAAATGGTAACCACCGCCGTACCGTTGGTGGGCACAATGGAATTGATGGTGATAATATTCGCCTTGGCCACGGCGAAAACGCCTAAAATCTGGGACAGCAGTCCCGGCTCGTCGTGGAGCAGCAGCTGGAAGGTAATGATCCGCCCGGTCATCATATTCTGAAAGGGCAGCACCGCATCCCGATACTTGTAAAACGCGCTGCGGCTGATATCCGTCATGCGGGTGGCCTCGTTCACGGTTGCCGCCTCGCCTGTGGAAAGCAGGCGCTTTGCCTCTGCCACCTTCAGGAATACCTCCGGCAGTGCGGAAGCTTCCACGATATAATACTTGGGTCTGGTTGACATCTCCTACCTCCTGAATGCATTTCGTCTGTGCGCAACAGAACAACAAATGTTTTCTGAATATGTATTGTACCATATATTTTTGAAAAAGCAACCCCCATCTTACTGTTTGAAAGGAGCATTGCTGTGGGTTCCGGAACAAAAACCTGTCTGTCCGTGCTGGCGGTGTTCGGCGTCATCTGGCTGGCCGTGCGATATCTGATGCCGCTTGTCTCCCCCTTCGCGCTGGGAACCCTGCTGGCCCTGGCCGCAGAGCCCATGGTGCGGTTCCTGCATAAAAAAGTCCATGTTCCCCGCCCTGTCAGCGCAGCCATCGGTGTCAGTATGGCATTCAGCTTTCTTGCCATGCTGGTGCTGATACTGTGCGCCTTTCTTCTGCGCCAGCTGCGTTCCCTTGCCGGGGTGCTGCCGGATCTGGAGGTTACGGCCCGTTCCGGCCTGAATCTGGTGCAGACCCGGCTGCTGGAGCTGGCCTCTCATGCGCCCAGGGGTGTGCAGCCGCTGCTGGAAGAGAATGTCAGCATGCTGTTTTCCGACGGCAGCACGCTGCTGGGAAAGCTGACCTCCTGGCTTCTGGGACTGGCCGGAAGCCTGCTGAGCCACGTCCCGGACAGCGCACTGGGACTGGGCACTGCCATTCTCTCCGCCTTCCTGATTTCTGCCAAGCTTCCCAAAATTCGCAAGTGGCTGCTGCGGCATATCCCGAAGCAGCGGCTTCGTACCCTGCTGGATACCGCCCGGCGCATGCGCCATGTTCTGGGTGGGTGGCTGCTGGCCCAGTGCAAGCTTATGGGGGTAACCTTCTGCATTGTGGCGGTGGGGCTGACCCTTCTGAGAATCCCAAGCAGTCTGCTGTGGGCGCTGATGATCAGTCTGGTGGATGCGCTGCCCATTCTGGGCACCGGAACCGTTCTGGTTCCCTGGGCGTTGGTATGCTTTTTGCAAGGGGACAGCATCCGTGCCATTGGGATTCTGGGAATCTACATTGCAGCGGCTCTGACCCGCTCTATGCTGGAACCGAAATTTGTAGGGCAGCACCTGGGGCTGGATCCCCTTGTCACGCTGGCTGCGCTGTATATCGGCTACCGGCTGTGGGGTGTGGGCGGCATGATTCTGGCGCCGCTGCTGACGGTAGCGGCGCTCCAGCTTACCTCCCGGCGGGATCCCCCCGGCGCCTCCGGTACGACCTGAAGAAAATTCCATCTTCCTATTGTGCATCCGACAGTTTTTTGCTATAATGTAAGGAAAATGCTTGTTACTGGATGTGTGCGAAGGTGAAATACGGAATTTGGAATGTGAAGGAACCGGATATGGGGGCAGTCAACGCCCTGGTTGGTGCTGGTTACGCGCCGCTGTCTGCCATGATATTGGCTGCCCGCGGAATTCAAACCGGAGAACAGGCCAGAAAATATCTGGATTGCAATGCGGCGCTGCTGGATCCGTTTCTGATGACGGATATGGATCTTGCGGCAGGGCGGGTTGCCCTCGCCATGGAAAAGGGCGAAAAAATCGCCGTATTCGGTGATTATGACGTGGACGGAATTACCGCTACCTGTCTTTTGACGGATTTTCTGCGCCGCCATGGGGCGCAGTGCGTCAGCTACATCCCCGGCAGGCTGGAGGAAGGCTACGGTCTGAACGCCATCGCCCTGCGCCAGCTTCATGAGGAAGGTGTCACGTTGATTGTCACCGTAGACTGCGGCATTACCGCCATCTCGGAAGCGGAGCTGTGCCGGGAGCTGGGCATGGATCTGGTGATCACCGACCATCACGAATGCAAGGATACCCTGCCCCGGGCAGTTGCGGTGGTTGATCCCCACCGCCCGGACGGCGGTTACCCCCACAAAAATCTTTCCGGCGTGGGCATTGCCTTCAAGCTCGCCTCTGCGTTGTGCGGCGATCAGGATGCCGTGCTTGCCGAATACGCCGATATGGTATGTCTCGGCACTGTGGCGGATGTCATGCCTCTGCAGGGAGAAAACCGGGTCTTTGCCGCCCGGGGATTGCAGTCTCTGGCCCATACCCACCGTCCCGGCATTGCCGCGCTGATGGCGGAATGCGGCTGCGATCCCAAAACCGTCAACTCTTCTTCCATCGGCTTCATGCTGGCGCCCCGGATCAACGCCGCAGGCCGGATGGGGCAGATTGACCTGGCGCTGGAGCTGTTTCTCACCGACGATCCCCAGCGCGCTTCTGAAGTTGCCAAGGCGCTGTGTAATCTGAACCGCCAGCGGCAGGCTGTGGAATCGGAAATCTACCAGCAGGCCGTATCCATGCTGCCCGCCGGAAAACCCCCGGAGGCCATTGTCCTGGCAGACGAAAGCTGGCATCAGGGCGTAGTGGGCATCGTTGCCAGCCGCATTGCCGAGGAATACGCCTGCCCCGCCTTCCTCATCTGCCTGGATGGGGAGCACGGCAAGGCCAGTTCCCGCAGCCACGGCGGCTTTAATCTGTTTGCTTCCCTGACTGCACTGGCTCCGCTGCTGGAAAGCTACGGCGGTCACGAGCTGGCGGCAGGATTTACCATCAACCGCAGCAATATTCCCGAGTTCCGCCGGCAGATCTGCGCGCTGGCGGCAGGCTTCTATCAGGACGGCGTTCCCCGGACCTGTCTGGACATAGACTGCGCTGTCCCGCCGGAGCTGCTGACCATTCCCAATATCGATTCCCTGCGGGTGCTGGAACCCTGCGGCAACGGCTGTCCCAAGCCGGTGCTGATGATGAAGGGGCTTTCCATTGAGCGCATTACCATGGTGGGAAATGGGCGGCATATGCGTCTGCGCCTGCGCAGCGGACATTTCTGTTTTAACGCCGTCTATTTTTCTGCCACGCCCAAAAGTGTGTCTATCCAGCCCGGCGATGTTGTGGATGTGGCGTTTAATCCCCAGGTGAACGAATTTCGCGCGGAACGGGCGGTTCAGATGAATGTGCTGGACATCCGCCCCAGCTGCCGCGCGGAGTGTTCCCCGGAAACCGCCCTGTATCAGGCGCTGCAGCACGATCAGCATCTTCCCCCGGAAGCTGCCGCCCTGCTGCCGGACCGAAATATGCTGGCCATGGTCTGGCGCTATCTGGCCGCCTCCGGCAGCGACATTCAGGAGTCTCCCATCTGCCTGTGCCGCAAAATCGTTCGCTGGACGGATAAACCCATGAGTTTGGGACAACTGAGCATTTGCCTGGATATCTTCCGGGACGTAGGACTGCTGGAAATTACCCGGCAGCATAAATTTCTCTCGATCCGGCTGACCCCCGGAACCCAAAAGGCTGACCTGACCACCAGCCAAACCATGCAGCGCCTGCTGCGCGCGAAAGA
>JBJDYL010000094.1:0-5686 GCA_051867285.1 Faecousia sp.
CGCCGCCAGCGTTCGTCCTGAGCCAGGATCAAACTCTCAAAAAATGGTATCTTAAACTCCGAAGAGCTTAAAATCAATCTTTTGAATAATTTGCTTCTAGCAATAATTACTCAAGAATTTTCGTTGGCTGTTTTTTCGCTTACGCTTAAACAATCCATTAATTGTCCAAGGTGTTATTTTCGTCTTTGCGTTATTCAATTTACAAGGTACAGACGGCTTTCCGCTTTTCGCGGTCAGCTTTTGGATTATATCACGCTCATTTCTGTTTGTCAAGAACTTTTTTCAAGTTTTTTCAAACTTTTCTGAGTGGATTTTCCTCCGTGCTGCTCCATGAGCAACTTGGTTATATTAGCACATCCGTTTCCGTTTGTCAAGAACTTTTTACAAATTCTTTTCAATTTCTTCACATTCTGTGCCCTTTCACCGCGCCCTTCCGGACAGCTTGCATATACTATCATGCCAAATCCCGTTTGTCAAGTGGTAATCCCCCAGAAATTTCGATTTTTTACTTTTGATTCTTCCAGTCCTCCGGATGCAGCCGCAGATCCCTGCGTTTCTGGTTTTTCAGCCGTTTCCGGAACAGGCCTCTGCCTGCTGGGAAGGGTGTGAGATAGGAAATACCCAGACACTTCAGTGTCGCCAGATGCCAGATCAGCAGCGTCATACCCGCAGCGATTCCCCAGATTCCCAGAAAGGTCGCCAGAATTCCCAGTCCAAACCGCCACACCCGAATGGCTTCCGCCAGATCCCGGTTGGGCAGGATGAATCCGCAAACGCCTGCAATGCTGACTACAATCAATACCACCGGGGAGATCAGCCCCGCATCTACCGCTGCCGTACCGACCACAATACCGCCGATGGTGGAAACCGACTGGCCGATGGCCTGGGGCAGATGGATGCCGGATTCCTGAAGCAGTTCAAAGGCAATCAGCAGCCCCAGTGCCTCTGCCGCCGTGGAAAAAGGTACATCCTGTTTGCTGGTCAGAATAATATTGAGTAGCTTTGCAGGTACCCATTGCTGATGAAATTCGATCAGCGCGATATAGAGAGCCGGCAACAACAGATTCATCAGCAGCGCACTGTAGCGCAGCACCCGGATGCAGGAAGCAGAAATAAAGTCCCGGCTTCTGTCCTCCATGCTTTCCATGAGGTACCCCAGATTGGCAGGCGCCAGATATGCCAGAGGCAGGCCATCCACCATTAGCCCCACCCGTCCGTCCAGCAGGCCCTGGCAGAACCGGTCGGGACGTTCCGTGTACTGAATCAGGGGAAAGGCCGTAATTCGAGATCCGGTAACATACTCCTCCACCGCCGACGGAGACAGCAAACCGTCAATGTCAATGCTGCCCAGCCGCTCTTTCATCCGCTGCACCAACGTCGGATCCGTCAGCCCGTCAATCCAGATCACCGCCACGTTGGTCAGGCTTCGCCGCCCCACGGTTGTTCCATAAATGCGAAGATCCGGCGTTCGCAGATGACGGCGCAGGAGGCTGGTATTGATCCGGATGGTTTCCACGAAGGCGTCCTTGGGGCCTTTGACGGTGTTCTCCACTTCCGGCGCGTCCGGTCCTCGTTTGACACCGGTTTTAATTTCAAAGGCAATAGCGCCTACGCCCGGAAACAGTACCACGCAGAAGCCGTTGACCAGCTTCTTAAATGCCGTCTGCAAATCTTCACAAGGCTCTGCCACGCTGTTATACACCGCGCCGTGAAGCGCCGCATCGTACAGCTGCTCCATGGTCTCCCCCCGAAGGTTTTCGGAAACCGGTTTCAGAATATACTCCGACATATCCCCGCCGGATACCAGTCCGTCAATGGCGTATGCGTACAGCGTAAAGCCGCTGCAGCGCAGCACTCTGGGGATAAAATCATCCGCCTGTGCAAACTGTTCCCGTATCTCCCTGTCCGTCACCCGTCTCACCTCACAGGACAGTCTGCCCGGATATTGCTTTTTTTACTCAGAAATGGTATACTCTTTTATTATTGTGATGGGAGGCGCATCCTGTGAGCGAAATCCGACGCATTCAGCAGAAAACCCAGAACCGGTTTCTGAACTTCTTTGAATTGGAGGCCGTCCACCGGGACGGGCGGGTTTCCCCCTACTATATGGCTTCCCGGGCTAAGGACGCCAGTCAGCTGAAAGCTGTGACCCACAAAAACAAGCCGGACGGCGTTATCCTGTACGGCGTTTATGGGGAAAACAGGGATCGGGTCGTCTTAATCCGGCAGTACCGGTACCCCTTGGGAGACTATGTCTATGAATTCCCCGCCGGGCTGGTTGAGGACGGCGAGGAAATGCGGGATGCAGGAATCCGGGAAATGTACGAGGAAACCGGGCTTGCATTTCGCCCGATTGACGCCGGCTGCTATTCCCTGCCCTTCTTTACCACCGTGGGCATGACCGATGAAAGCTGCGGGACGGTATTCGGCTATTGCAGTGGGGAACCCACCAGCATTCACCAGGAAGCATCCGAAGAAATTCAGGTGGTGCTTGCCGACCGGGCAGAAGCAAAACGGATTTTACAGGAAGAAAATGTGGCCATTATGTGCGCCTATATGCTGATGCACTTTATTGCCAGTGAGGGAGATCCTCTGGCGTTCATCTCAAAATAAGGAGAACCGTTATGTCTCACACCATTGCCGCCGTATCCACCGGAAATCAAATCAGCGCCATCGGTATTATCCGCCTGTCCGGTGATGACTGCATCGCCGTTTCGGACAAAGTATTTTCTTTGAACAGTCAAACGTCTCTGCTGGACGTGCCTGACCGGAAACTAATGCTGGGCACACTCCACGACAGGCAAGGCCGGATCATCGACCAGTGCATGGCAGTGGTTTCCCGGGGGCCTCACAGCTATACTGGAGAGGACACTGTGGAATTTCACTGCCACGGCTCCCCTGCCGTGCTGGCGGCAGGGTTAGAATCCCTGTATCTGGCTGGCGCAAAGCCCGCCAAGCGTGGAGAATTTACCAAGCGGGCATTCTTAAACGGCAAGCTGGACCTGACCCAGGCGGAAGCCGTCATTGATCTGATTGAAGCGGACACCGCCGACGCCGCTGCCAACGCCGCCGGTCAGGTGGGCGGTGTGCTGCAAAAGAAGCTGGCGCCCGTTTACGACGACCTGGTGAACCTGTGCAGCCACTTCCACGCAGTGCTGGACTATCCCGACGAGGATATCGAGGATTTCGGCCTGCAAAACTACAGTGTCAGTTTGAAGAGCGATGCAAAGCAGCTGTATCAGCTGCTGAAAACCTACGGTCAGGGACGCATTCTCCGGCAGGGTGTTGCCGCCGCCATCGTAGGCAAGCCCAACGTGGGCAAATCCAGCCTGCTCAACGCCCTGGCGGGCTATGATCGGGTCATCGTCACGAACATTCCCGGCACCACCCGGGACACTGTGGAGGAAACGGTGATGCTGGGGGCCACCCGGCTGCGGCTGATTGATACCGCCGGCATTCGGGAAACCGCCGATACTGTGGAGGCCATCGGCGTGGAACGCTCCCGAAAGGCCATGGAGGATGCCGATCTGGTTCTGTTCGTCTGCGACGGCTCCCAGCCCCTGACCCAGGAAGATTGGGATATAATTGACCTGTGTTCGGAACGGGAAAACGCCGTGGCACTGATCAACAAAGCCGATCTGGGGAATGCGGTGGAGCCCGGCGATCTGCCCTTTATGATGGTGATTCCCATCTGCGCCAAAACCGGCGACGGACTGGAACAGCTGGCCGACGCAGTGGATACCTTGTTTGAAAATGACACCCCCTGTGACGGTTCCATCCTGACCAACGCCCGGCAGTATGATGCCTGCCGCCGTGCCTACGAAGCCATGCTGCGCGCTTTGCAGGGCCTGCAGCTGGGCTTGACCCCGGACGCGGTGCTCACTGACGTGGAGGAAGCCATGGAAGCCATGGGAGAGGTCACCGGAGCCACCGTGCGGGAGGATATCACCGCAAGAATCTTTGAACGCTTCTGCGTTGGAAAATAGGCCAATGCTATTTCATCCGCAAAGCGGATACTGCAACTGTCAATTGTCAACTTTCAATTGTCAATTGTCATTACACTTAGTAAGGATTGAATTTTATGATCTATCTGGACAACTCCGCCACCACCAAGCCCTGCCCTGAGGCTGTGGAGGCGATCACCAAAGCGCTGACCGAAAACTGGGGCAATCCTTCCTCACTGTACAATTTCGGCATCGACACCGCCCGGCTTCTGCGGCAGGCACGGCATACCGTCGCCGCCGCCATGGGTGCGGAGCCTGAACGGGTATTCTTCACCTCCGGGGGGACTGAGGCGGACAACTGGGCCATTTTTGGCACCGTCAAGCGCATGGGCAAACGGGGAAAGCATATTATCACCACCGCCATAGAGCATCACGCTATCTTAAACTGTATGAAGGAGCTGGAAGGCAGGGGCTTTGAAGTCACCTACCTGCAGCCCGACAGCATGGGGTGCATCTCCCTTGAGGCTCTGAAAGCTGCCCTGCGCAAGGACACCATTCTGGTTTCCATCATGATGGTCAACAACGAGGTTGGCTCCGTTATGCCCACGCAGCAGATGGCAAAGCTGACCCACAAGCTCTGCCCCGACGCCATTTTTCACACCGACGCAGTTCAGGGCTTCCTGAAGGTTCCCTTTGCCGCGAAAACCCTGGGGGCGGATTTGATTTCCGTTTCCTCCCACAAGGTTCACGGCCCCAAGGGCTGCGGCGCCCTGTACATCTGTCCCCGCTTGAAATCCTTCCCGCCTTTGCTTCTGGGCGGCGGTCAGGAGGGGGGTATGCGCAGCGGCACCGAGGGCGTTCCCGGCATTTTCGGCTTCGCCGCCGCCTGCGCCGCCGTGAGCAGCACTTTCCGGACGGATTCCCAGCGGGAAGCTGCGCTGGTTGGAGAATTCGCGGAGAAATTTGCCGCGCTGGAGGGCGTCACCGTCAACGGTACCCACGAAGCGCCTCACATTCTCTCCCTCGCTATTCCCGGCGTGCCAGTTCAGAATACCATCAACATTCTGCAGGATCACGCCATCTGCGTCAGTGCCGGCAGCGCCTGCGCCAAAGGTCACCGCAGCCATGTACTCACCGCGATGAAGCTGCCGCCAGAGACCATCGATGCCGCTTTCCGGATTTCCCTGTGCCGGGACACCACCCGGGAGGAGCTGGAAACACTGTTTGCGGTCATCCGGGACGAAATTCTGCCCCGGGCCCGGTAAGTTGTCCGCAAACTGAAATTTTGCACAAAGGAAGTTTCACTTTTTATGCGCCGATTGTGAAAATCGGCGCATTTTGTTTCTTTTTGCAATTAGTTCCCAAAAAAGTTGCAAAAACCCCTTGTAATTTTCGTAGAATTCTGCTACAATGCGAAAGCCTAAATCTTTCTAGGGAGGACATTTGTGCATGAGTTACATTGACGAAACACTGGCTCGGGTCAGGCAGCAGAACCCGGACCAGCCGGAGTTCAACCAGGCAGTCTACGAGGTGCTGGAATCCCTGCGCCCCGTCATCGAAAAAAATGAGGACGCTTACCGCCGCAATGCGCTGCTGGAGCGTCTAACCACCCCCGAGCGTGCCATCATGTTCCGGGTACCCTGGGTGGACGACAAGGGACAGGTGCAGGTCAACAACGGCTACCGCGTCCAGTTCAACAGCGCCATCGGCCCCTACAAGGGCGGCCTGCGGTTCCACCCCTC
>JBJDYL010000095.1:0-66093 GCA_051867285.1 Faecousia sp.
TTTGAGGGGTTAATGGACACTTCTACGCCTAAAATGGGGTGCGAAGTTTGAGTTAGTAACAGTTCTACAAAGTGACAAATAAACTCCAAATCCTCATAATACATGCGGTTTAAGGCCGCCACCGTTCTGTTAATCAATTCGTCCCGGCTCATTTTTGTACCTCCTCTAAGAATGGATTAAGCCGCTTGATAGGCATATACAGCACTTCCCGCTTTTCTCCGTTAAGGATTGCTGTTTTGGGCCGGCCGCTCCTCGGGAGAATATATTCCATCTCTTCCATCCATGCCCACAGGGAGGCTTGTTTTACACGCTTCCAGCCGGCTTCCCGGTATAATTGAGCTACCTTCCGAGCGTCTAAGGTAACCAGGTCGCCAGTTATAATGCCTAGTAGATTGTCCATTGCATCCTGGTCACCCCCTTCCTCTTGTAGAAAACAGCCTGTGACACCGCGGGTGTCATTGGAAAGAGACCAGCCAATAGTACGCATACAACTCGTTGCGACATCCGCTTCATTCTCTTTCTCCAGCGAACGGACGGGACGATCGTACTCAGCGATGGAAAATCCGGGCGAGTTGAGACCTCGGATAAAACTATCAACAAATGACAGATCCTGCTCGGACATATATGGGATATTTGCCCGGATGGAGCGAATATATTCTTCACGAGTTTTTGACATTACGAAAATTCCTCCTGATTTTTAATTGACATCGGAGGGGATGGAGCCTTATAATAGGAGCATCCCCTCTGTGGGTGGTTTGGCTCTTTGCATCTTAGTCTTGGCGGGCTGATGCAAGGGGCTTTTCTTATTCCGGGTTTCCTGGCCGTTCTGCGGCGTTTTCTGTGGCGGTGGTATAAGTACCCTCCGTGGCGGCGTTTCCCGCAAAATCGTTAGCTGAGTTCGGTGTAACGGCGCTGTGATTGCCAATTCCTGCCCGGTTCGGATTCTTCCCAAACCGGTAATGAAAAAGCGGGCAAGCCGTGACCGGGCATAGCTTGACTTCGTTCGCGCTTCCACAGCTGCAATCCAGACACTTGGCGCGGATCGCTTTCATAGGCGTAAGCACTGCGGTGCCTCCCTTATGCTACGATGAAGCGGCGAGTGGTGGTCTGCTTGGTGAACCGCTGCCACAGTTCCGGGGACGCTGCCTTTAGGGCCGTGCTGTCCAGACGGCTGCTGGTGACCTCCTTCCAGGTGATCTTGAAGCTGGGGCCGTAGAGTTCATCGGTTCCGTTGTCGGTCATGTAGGCCTTGAGGGAGTCTTCCGTGGCGGCGATCTCGCCCGCCAGTTCCTCCGCCATGCGGCGCAGCTCCCGCAGCTCCGCAACTTTGGATTCCAGTTCGTTCGTGCTCATTGTGACTCCTCCTGTTTAATTTCAAAGTCGTAGTACCCGGCGAGGGTGAATACCTCGTCAATATTCTGCTGCACTTCTTCCGGGGTGGCGGTGGTTCGGTAGCACTCTCGCTCACCCGTTGTCGGGTTTGTCATATACACAAGTGTTTTCGTGTTTGCCCCTCCTTTGTTGTATGGCGGGGATTGCCAACCCTCTAAGAATCTTCGCTGTCATGTACCGGGGATTGTACCGGATCACAGGTATATTGCTTAGAGTATCGGGCGCATTCGGCTTGTGATGGTCTGCTACCTTCCATCTTCTCCCAGCTGGCTTTCCCTTGCTATATTGGGAGTGGAACCGCCCTTCACTCATCTTCAAGTCATGTCACCGGGGCTTCCGGCTCACTAGGATATGGGGTGAAGTTTGTGGACGCTTTCGGCTTTTGCTACCCTGCTACCTTGTAGCTTCTTCCGGCTGTCCCTCTCTCTTTGTGTCTATATAATACAATATTGCTAGCAATATATCAAGATGGAATATTATACAAATTTACTAGCAATATATTGTCTATTTTCTATATTGCTAGTAATATGCTTTTGCGGTATAATAGGATTATGGTGGAGAAGGTGACCTTGTTTCATGGCTACCGCCACCTGTTTTGTCCTGGAAGGGAGGGAGATCATGATGGCTACATCTAAGGCCCAGCAGAAAGCCGTGCAGAAATATGTCAAAGATAAGTATGACCGGGTCGTGCTAACTATGCCAAAAGGCAAAAAGGAAGGTATCCAGGCTGCAGCAGCCCGCCACGGTCTGAGCGTGAACGCATATATTAACACAGCCGTTGACGAGAAGATGGAGCTGGACAATGCCGCCACAGAGCAGCAAAGCCGAAGCAACAGTAAATAGTCATTGGGGCTGTGATTTGCCGCTCCCTTCTTTCTGCAATCGCAAATCGCGATTGCAGCTCAGCGACAAAATGTCCTCGAGTTCCACGATGGTGGCGGGGGGTGTATTTCTGGATTTCAAATAACACCGCAAAAGTTGAGTAAATACTCCGACATAAAACACACGTTAAGCAAAAACATTACAGAATATGACAAATAAGACTGCTTGACAAAATGAACTGCAGTAATATAAGAATTGTAAATTTTCTATGACATGTTGCATACGAATATGCAACTTTCATAATATTTTACACTATGGGTGTGGAGCGATTGATAATTTGGACATTGGGCAATTGTATACAATTTTCTTGTTGCGTTTTTATTAAATTCACCAAAGTGGTGCTGTGTTTTTTGTCATTACTTACTGTAGCATTTAATAAGATTTGTGATATAATAATAGCGTAGATTTTTGTATCTTCTTTTGTGCAAATGATCAACCTCACACTTTATCTATCAAAACAAGGAGGTGGAATCATGGATAGAATTATTGATGCAGCCGCTTATGTGGCTAAAAGGTATGCTGAGATGACAAATGAAGAACTAGATGAGATGAAGTTGCATAAGTTGCTATACTTCATCCAGCGTGAGTCCTTTGCGATTACTGGCGAACCGGCATTCGATGGTGTTTTCGAAGGGTGGAAGTATGGTCCTGTTTGTCGTGAGGTCAGAACTAATTTCTGCAAAGGGGAAATCGTCTGTCAAACTAATGATATTTCAGACCGATTGAAGTATATAGCGAACAATGTGATTCTTGAGTATGGTTCTTTGGCAGCATGGAAGCTGAGTGAGCTTTCTCACATGGATATTTCATGGAAAAACGCTCGTCGTGGCCTGTCTCCAAATGAGAATGGCAACGTCCAGTTAAAACCTGAGGATATCAAGGCTGATGCTGCTAAAGTGCGTCCCTATGACCATGTGTGGGATATGTACTATGATGAATTTGACGACGAGGTGATTTCTTGATCGGCGAAATCAGAAAAGTAATTACCCCATTCTACAACGCAAGGATGCATAGGCTCGACATAAAGTCCAGACCGGGCTTGATTATTGCAAAAGCGGATAACGATGATTTCATTATTCTTCCTGTCTCAAGGGTAACAGATTCCAGAAGAATTGACCCGGAATATGATGTGAGAGTTGATCCAGGCACCTATTCTGGACTCAATTTGAATGCTGTTTCCTATGTTAGGACACACAAGCGGACTGTGGTTCATAGAGCGGAAATCGGAGATTTGATATCTGATATGAAGCTGACTTACGAGGATTTATATCTCGAAGTAATTACGAAGCAATCACAGTTTAGTGAGGAAGTAACAAAACAGGCGATAGGGTAATTTTCCGGGAGCTACCACAAAGGTAGCTCCCGGAATTATTCGTGTGGTCAGTGCTAGGCGGCGTTTCGCCGACCCAGCCGCGGTCCTGACCTTCCCTGACCATACTGGGAGTATTTCTCGCGGAGAAGTAAGGTACCATTTGTCCGTTATCTGTCCGTTAAAGTTGTGCAGCGATAAAGCGAGTCGGGAAAGATATACAGGGTTTTGAGGCAGAAAAGCGCAAGATATAAAAGCTATGAAAAGTTGTAAAAAGGCAGTTAAAATGGCGTGACTTACTCCAAAACCGTAGGCTCAGGGTTCAAGTCCTTGTGCCCCTGCCACGAAGACACCGGCTGCAAATGCAGCCGGTGTTTTTATAACAATTGCATTGGGTTTGAATATCCAATACAACTGTCCGTTGGACGGCTGCTTGTCCCTGCCACAGAAATGCTGTCCACTGGGACATCCCATTGGCATTGACAAACTAATGTCGTCTGTTTATAATGGGGTCTATCCCGAAATACCGCAAGGGAGGACTGGATTCCATGACAAGAGGTTTCATTACAATCGCCACAGGCGCCGAAATGTATTACCAGCTGGCAAAAAACCTTCTGCTGTCCTACAAGCTTTTCTGCGATTCTCCCTACCCCCTTGCCATTCTGTGCGATCAGGAAAATGAATACACCGCGCTGTTTGACCAAGTTATTCTTTTCCAACCCGGGCGGCATCCCTATTTCGACAAATTTGAGTTGCTGAAGCGTGCGCCCTTTGACGAGACCATTTTCATCGACGCGGACTGTCTTGCCTATGCCGACCTGAATGCCTATTGGGATTATTTCGCTCAGGCAGATGATTTTTCCGCCGCAGGTGCCAATTACCCACTGGACAGCACCAGCGGCCTGTTTCGGATCGATGAAATCGGCGAATACCGGGAGCGGGTTCTGTGGAAGCCAGTCATCCACGGAGGACTGTACTTCATCCGCAAAGGTGCCGTGTGTGACGCGATTTACGAGGACTGTCAAAAAATCGCACGGGATTATGATTCCTATCACTGGCCGGATATCTGCGCCCCCTTTGCGGATGAGCCGGTACTTTGTCTCGCCATGGCTGCCAACGGCTGCCGCGCCACAGAAGCGGATCCCCAGAATTATGGCATTCCCTGGGAAGTAACGCAGTTGGAATGCGACCTGTTTACCGGAAAATGCCGGTATGCCACTGAATGGCACCCCCTTGTGGAGCAGGGATATATGATTCACTGGTCTGTACGTTACACAAAGAAGCCTCTGTACCTCTTCGAAGTCGAAAAACTGTACCTCATGGTAAAGAACAGGCTTCGCCCCAGTAAATCCGGGGTTTCTCTGAACCTATGGGAAACCCTTCTTTACCGGTTCCAACTGCGTTATTACTATCTTCAGCTAAAGGATCTATCCATCCGTGCCGTACGCAAGCTCTGGCGAATCATCACCCGGACTACTCCCACTGACTGATTCCCTGCCCGCCGCCATAAGCGGCGGGCTTTTCTATGTATGCAGCGGAAATAGCAGTTTACATTTCCGTCGAGTCATGGTAAAATGATCAGATAAAAGGGGGATTCTGTTCTCCCGGTTTGTAAAGGAGTATGTGTATGAAGGGAATCATTCTCGCCGGCGGCTCCGGCACCCGGCTCTATCCGCTGACAAAAGTCACTTCCAAGCAGTTGCTCCCGGTTTACGACAAGCCCATGATTTACTATCCCCTGTCCACTCTCATGCTGGCAGGCATTCGGGATATTCTGATTATCTCCACCCCCACCGATACTCCCCGGTTTCAGGATCTGTTGGGAGATGGCAGCCACTTCGGTATTCACCTGTCCTACGCCGTGCAGCCCTCCCCGGATGGACTTGCCCAGGCGTTTCTCATCGGCGAGGAATTCATCGGCGATGAGCCCTGCGCCATGATCCTGGGCGACAATATTTTCTACGGCAACGGCTTCTCCGCCATTCTGGCCCAGGCTCGCCAGAACGCGGAACGGGGCCGCGCTACGGTATTCGGTTACTACGTTCCTGATCCGGAGCGGTTCGGCGTAGTGGAGTTCGACGAAAACCAAAAAGTGCTTTCCGTGGAGGAAAAGCCTGCAAATCCCAAGAGCAATTACGCCATCACCGGCCTGTACTTCTATCCCTCCGGCGTCTCCGCCCTGGCCAAAGAAGTGAAGCCCTCCAAACGGGGCGAGCTGGAAATCACCACCTTAAACGATATGTATTTGCAGCAGGGCATTCTGGACGCGAAAATCTTTGGCCGGGGTTTTGCCTGGCTGGACACCGGCACCATGGAAAGCCTGCTGGAAGCGGCGGAATTCGTCCACATGGTGGAAAAGCGGCAGGGCGTGAAAATTTCCGCCCCGGAGGAAATCGCTTTCCGGTTCGGCTGGATCAGCACGGAGGAATTGCTGGAATCCGCCGCCCTGTACGGGAAGTCCCCCTACGGCCACCACCTGCGCCAGGTCGCTGAGGACAAATTCGTCAGCTTCAAGCCAAAACAGAAAAAGTGAGGACATTGCCATGACCATTCTTGTTACCGGCGGCGCCGGATTTATCGGTTCCAATTTTAGCTTCCATATGCTTAAGGCATACCCGGACTACCGCATTGTCTGTCTGGACAAGCTGACCTATGCGGGGAATCTGTCCACCCTCCGGCCCATTATGGACAACCCCAATTTCCGCTTTGTGAAGCTGGATATCTGCGACCGGGCGGGTGTCTATCAGCTGTTTGAGGAAGAGCGCCCGGATATGGTGGTAAACTTTGCCGCCGAGAGCCATGTGGATCGTTCCATTGAAAACCCCGAGGTGTTCCTGCAAACCAATATTCTGGGCACCCAAGTGCTGATGGACGCCTGCCGGAAGTACGGCATTACGCGCTACCATCAGGTGTCCACCGACGAGGTGTACGGCGACCTGCCTCTGGATCGCCCCGACCTGTTCTTTACGGAGGAAACTCCCATCCATACCAGCTCCCCCTATTCCTCCTCCAAAGCCGGCGCCGATCTGCTGGTGCTGGCCTACCATCGCACCTACGGCCTGCCTGTGACCATCTCCCGGTGCTCCAACAACTACGGACCCTACCATTTCCCGGAGAAGCTGATCCCCCTGATGATTGCCAACGCCCTGAACGACAAGCCTCTGCCCGTCTACGGCACCGGCGAAAACGTCCGGGACTGGCTGTATGTGGAGGATCACTGCAAAGCCATTGACCTGATTATCCACAAAGGCCGGGTGGGCGAAGTATACAACATCGGCGGTCACAACGAAATGCGCAATATCGACATCGTGAAGATCATCTGCAAGGCCCTGGGCAAGCCGGAAAGCCTGATCACCTTCGTCACCGACCGGAAGGGCCACGATATGCGCTACGCCATCGACCCCACCAAAATCCACAACGAGCTGGGCTGGCTGCCGGAAACCAAATTCGAGAGCGGCATTCAGAAAACGATTTCCTGGTATCTAGACAATCGGGAGTGGTGGGAAACCATTATTTCCGGGGAATACCAGAACTATTATGAGAAAATGTACGCAAACCGCTGAGGGAAAAGCATGAAAGTATTTGTTACCGGCGTTGGCGGGCAGCTGGGGCACGACGTGATGAACGAACTGGCAAAGCGCGGCTATGACGCCGTCGGTTCCGGCACGGCGCCCCGGTACAGCGGTATGCTGGACGGCAGTGCCGTCGCCGCCATGCCCTATGTGCAGCTGGACATTACCGACGCTGCCGCCGTGGAGAAGGTGCTGCACGAAGTAAAGCCGGACGCGGTGGTTCACTGTGCTGCCTGGACGGCGGTGGATCTGGCGGAGGACGCCGACAAGATCGACTTGGTGCGCGCCGTCAATGCAGGCGGCACTGAACATATCGCCCGGGCCTGCAGGGCGCTCTCGTGCAAGCTGGTTTATATTTCCACTGACTATGTGTTCAGCGGTCAGGGCACGAAAGCCTGGCAGTCCGACTGCCGGGACTTTCAGCCGCAGAATGTCTACGGGCAAACCAAGCTGGAGGGCGAACTGGCAGTTCGAGGAATACTGGATAAGTATTTCATCGTTCGCACCGCCTGGGTGTTCGGTGCCAACGGCAATAATTTTATCAAAACCATGCTGAAGCTGGGAAAAACCCACGATTGCCTGCGGGTTGTGAACGATCAGATCGGCACTCCCACCTACACGGTGGATCTGTCCCGGCTGCTGGTGGATATGCTGGAAACGGAAAATTACGGCTGCTACCACGCCACCAATGAAGGCGGGTACATCAGCTGGTATGACTTCGCCTGTGAAATTTTCCGTCAGGCCAGGTATTCCACGAAGGTCATCCCCGTTACCACCGCGGAATATGGCCGGAACAAGGCCGCCCGCCCCTTCAACAGCCGGCTGGACAAGTCCAAGCTGGTGGAAAACGGCTTTGCGCCGCTGCCCACCTGGCAGGATGCCCTAAGCCGATACTTGAAGGATATTCTGAAATCTGAAATGCCCTCCGAGGGATAGAGAGGTTTCCCAATGGATCAAATCGACTATCGTTATCTGCGCCCGAAGAAGGCCGAATGGCTGAAGCGAATGTACAATACGCCCTTCACCGAAAGGCAGACACTCTCCGTTTGGACGGGGCAGAACGCCACCGTGCTTCCCCTGCGGCCAATCCCCAATGACGGTCTGCTGTTCGGCCGGGGCGGCGTGGTGGACGAGCAGGGGCAGTATGTTGCGCTGTCAGGAATCCCCACCCGGATCGGAAACCGCTATGATTTCGAAAACCCCGTTTACCGGGATGAAAAGGTGGTTTACTGCGGGTATCTGGTCAACCACTGGGGACATTTTCTGGTAGAAGCCGTCACCCGGCTGTGGTATGTGCTGGAAAACGATCCCACCGTTGACAAATACGTTTTCTTTCTGAACGAAAATCAGGAACGGGAGATCAAGGGCAATTACCGGGAGTTTTTCCAACTGCTGAAGATCTGGGATAAGCTGGAAATCATCAACACCCCCACCACATACCGGGAAGTCATCGTGCCGGAAATCGCTTTCCGGTGCATGGAGTTCCATTCTCCCAAATTTCTGGATATTTTTGATGCCATCGCCGGTGCCATCACGGTGGATCCCGCCTGGAAACCGGCAGAGAAAATCTTCTTCACACGCAGCAGCTTTGCCAAAGGCAGCCACTTTGAATTCGGGCAGGAATGTCTGGACGACTTTTTCCGGCAGAATGGCTTCCTGGTGCTGGCGCCGGAGTCCCTCACCTTGTCCCAGATGATCTTCTATATCCGTAGCGCCTCCCAGGTCGCCACCATGTCCGGCTCTGCCCATCACAATATGCTTTTCGCCTCTCCCGGGCAGAAGCTGATCGTTATGGAGCGGTTCGTCATCAATGTGGATTATCAGGTCAGCATCAATCAGATGCGGCATCTGGACGCAACGTCCATCGACGCCAATTTCCACCTGTACACCGTGGACACGGTGGGGCCGCTGATGCTGGGCTGCAATCATATTCTGGAATCATACATCCAGGATAACGGCCTTGTCCAGCCGGCAGAGCAATACCGCTGCAAGCGCTACCGGGACAAGTGCTTTAAGGCCTACATGGCTTCCTACCAGGATAATTACCGCTACCGCTGGCATATGGAGCCATGGTATCCGGAAATTGCCGATTCCCTGTATGAGGCCTATGAGGACAACTACCCCTATTTCAAGGAGTACTTAGACGGCGACCGTCCCTTCCTGCGGGAGCACTATTTTCAGATTCACTACTGGAAGCAGTTCATTAAGCGCCTGATTCGCTATCACAAATAAATCGGAGTGAGAACTTTCATGGGTCAAATCAAAGTCACCGAATGCCCCATTGCGGGGCTGTACCTCATTGCGCCCACCGTCCATGGGGATTCCCGAGGCTACTTCATGGAAACCTACAATCAGCAGGACATGACCGAAGCCGGGCTGGACATGGTGTTCGTACAGGACAACCAGAGTATGTCTACCAAAGGCGTCCTGCGGGGACTGCATGCCCAGAAGGCGCACCCCCAGGGCAAGCTCGTCCGGGTCATTAAAGGCGCCGTCTACGACGTTGCGGTGGATCTCCGCCCCGGCTCCGAAACGTTTGGTCAATGGTACGGCGTGGAGCTGAGCGAGGAAAACAAGCTGCAGTTTTACGTCTCCCCCGGATTCGCCCATGGGTTTCTGGTGCTGTCGGACAGGGCAGAATTCTGCTATAAGGTCACGGATTTCTACCACCCGGACGACGAGCTGGGTATCGCCTGGAACGATCCCGCCATCGGCATCCGCTGGCCGGAGGTCGTTGGCACTTACCAGGGCAGCGCACGGGCAGACGGCTATACCCTGTCCGATGGAACGCCCCTGACGCTCAGTGAGAAGGATCAGCGCCTGCTGCCGCTGAAGCAGACCATGGAGAGAAACGGCAATGAAGATTGACTATCAATACCTGCGCCCGGAAAAGGCAAAAGCTCTGAAGCAGTGGTGCGATGCCGACGTAGAGGTACGGGAGAACCCTTCCGTCCGGTGTGAAAAAAACGCCACCATTTTGCCCCTGCGCCGGGACAAAGGCTTCGGCCTGCTCTTCGGCAAGGGCGGCGTGGTAGACGCGCAAGGCAGCTACGTCCCCGAGTCCGGCATTCCAAAACGGGTGGAGGGCAGCTATCCCACCGAAACTCCGGAATTCCGGGACGAAAAAGTGGTCTACTGCGGATATCTGGTAAACCACTGGGGGCATTTTCTCATTGAGGGCGTCACCCGGCTGTGGTATTTTCTGGAAAATGACCCCACCATTGACAAATACGTTTTTTTCCTGGATGAAAACGAGGATCGGGAAATCAGGGGAAATTTCCGGCTGTTTCTGGAGCTGCTGAAGATCTGGGACAAGCTGGAAATCATCAGCCGCCCCACCACCTATCGGGAGGTGGTCATTCCTGAGCTGGGCATCCACATGCGCAGCGCCTATACTCCCAAGCTGCTGAAGGTTTTTGATACCGTTGCGGATAACGTAGTAGAAAATCCCGCCTGGGAATCCCCCGAAAAGATCTTTTTCAGCCGCAGTCAGCTGAAAAAGGCGCACGCCTTTGAATGCGGCTGGGATATGATGGACAATTTCTATGAGAAAAACGGCTACCGCATTCTCTATCCCGAGAAAATCCCTCTGGATCAGATGATTCACTATATCCGCAGTGCCCGGGTCGTCGCCTCTCTGTCCGGTTCTCTGCCCCATAACATGCTCTTCGCCCGACAGGGGCAGACGCTGGAAATTGCGGAGCGGCTGGTGCTCAACATCGATAACCAGACGGATGTAAACCGGATCCGGGAGCTGAATGTGACGTATATCGACGCCCACATCCCGCTGTACCCCGTGGATTTCACCGGACCCATCATTTTGGGCTACACCCCGGAATTGCAGCACTTTGCCGAAGACCGGGGCTATGCGCCGCCGGATCCACGCTATCTCAGTGAAAAATATCGAAAGCGCTGCTTTGTGCACTATATGAAGGCCTACGCTGACCTGTACCGCTACAACTGGTATCAGGACGACTGGTACGCCCCCTTTGCAGCTTCTCTGTATGAGGGCTTCCGTGCCGGGCATGCATATTTTGCCGACTATCTGGATGGCAGAAAACCCTTCCTCTGGCATCATTACTTTGAATTTCACTATTGGAAGCAGCTCGTAAAGCACCTGCTGGGCAGGCAGTGACGGCTGTATTGCCTGCTTTTTCCTCTGGAGGTATAAAGTATATGATCTTTCTTTTTTATCCCCCCTGCTCCACCTGCAAGAAGGCGAAGCAATGGCTGGACGGCCACAGCATCGCCTACACCCCCCGGCATATCAAGGAGCAGAATCCCACCTATGCGGAACTGGCTCAGTGGCTGGAACAAAGCGGCCTGCCGGTGAAGAAGTTCTTCAACACCAGCGGCCTGCAATACAAGGCCTTGGGCTTGAAGGAGAAGCTGCCCGGCATGACCGTGGAGGAACAGCTGCGGCTGCTCGCCACCGACGGAATGCTGGTAAAGCGGCCTTTGGTTGTCACAGACGATGGCAAAATCCTCGTTGGCTTCCGGGAAGCAGAGTGGGAAAGTACCCTATTATAACAATAAGCGGCGCACCGAACCAGTTTCGGTGCGCCGCTTTTCTTTAGGGAAACTCTGATTAAATCGGCAAGCGCTGGCAGCGAGCGTTTTTTCACTAGCCGAAAGTTCCAAAAGCGGAGGAATACTGTATGTATTTCCCGCTTTTGGAACTGAACGGATAGGGGAAAAGATCCGCTGTTCAGCCGCAGACGATTGATTCAGAGGTTCCTTAGTATTTCTTTTGCAGATACAGGTAGCTGAGCCAGTGAAAGACCATAATCAGGCAGACGCTGAGGCCCGCAAAGGTTGACAGCTCCCGCTTGCCCAGAATCTGACACACAATGGTCGCCACAGCGGCGGTCAGCACATACAGATAGCCAGCCCAGGCCCAGGCCTTGTTGGCAAGAAATTTGTTGCGCTCGTCTTGGTTGGTGGTGTCCACTTTTTCACGGTAGGTTTCTGACCGCAGGTAGCGGATATTGCGGATCATCTGGAACACGCCCACGCCCAGCAGGCCGGCGCCCAAGCCGCTCCAGTAGTCGTCCACCAGTCCCGCCAGGTTGCAGCCGATCAGCACCGCACCCAGCACGATCCAGAAAATGCTGAGAATCATTCTTCTGTTGTTTTTCATACCGATTCCTCCTCGTCAAACAGGAAAACTTCTTCAATGGTCATCCCAAAATACCGGGCAATGTTGTGTGCCAGAAAAATGGAGGGATTGTACCGCCCGGTCTCCAGAGAGCTGATGGTCTGCCGGGACACGCCCAGCGCTTTGGCAAACTCCTCCTGACGAATGCCGCGGCTCTTTCGGATTTCCTCAATTCGGTTTTTCACCACATCACATCCTTATGTTTGGTTGTAAAGCTAGCTTTACATTATACTAGCACAGTCTATGGGCTTTGTCAAGCTAGCTTTACATTTTTCGGAGAAAAAAATTGCGCGGCAGATATAACTGCCGCGCTTGTCAGGATTCTGTTTCCGAGCTGCCTGTCTCCCGGGCAGCTGTTCTTCTGCGCCGACGGCGGCGGGGACGGGCTGCCGCCTCCTCCGGATCGGCCTTTTCGGCGCGCCGGGCGTAAGCTTCGGCGGCTTCCGAAGTGGCTTCATAGGTTAACCGGCTGACCCGCACAAGGCCGTTATCCTGCGCGGACAGCCGCACACGGATCAGGAATTTTCCATGCTCCGGGCAGGTCGCCAGATCCATATACCGGTGTCCCGGCTGGGCAAACCAGCGGGAACCCAGCATTCTTCCCCCGCAGACCGGGCACAGATTTTCTTCCCCAGACATGGCGCTGAGGGCTGCGCGCTTGTCCGCATAGTCATAGAACACCTTCCGGGCAATGCAGCCGGGAAGCTCCGCGCCGTGGAAGCCGTTTTCGTGGTTTTTCAGCGCCTCGTCATATTCTGCCATGCCCTTTTTCAGATCCAGCCGGGCACAAATCAGCGCCGTATGATAGGCGTCGCCCAGCGCATCGTGGGCAGGCCGGGACGCCTCGATGCCCAGCATTTCCATGGCGGTTTTCAGCGCCTTCTGGGCGTTGGAGCCGTCGGTCTGGGCGTTGAAGATCATCTGGGCATTGTACCACCGGTCGGTGAAGGCAGTATCCAGATCAAACAGCTGCAGATTCTCCCGGAGAATGCCAATGTCGTCAAAGCCCCAGGTCAGGAACACGATATCCTCCCCGCACCACGCCTGAAACTGCTCCATTGCCTCCGGAAAAGGCACACCTTCGTCCCGCAGACGGTTTTCCTTAATGCCGGTGAGCTTGCTGACCCGGCGGTTTAGGTGCCGGTAAAACTTGGGACGAATCATAATCTGGAATTCGTCGGCCACCTGCTCATCCTCCGTAATGCGCACCGCACCGATCTGGATGATCTCTCCCCGGATCTGGACGGGCAGCACCTTCTTGGAAGAGGGAGAACCCGGCCAGGGCTGGTTCCACTCCATATCCATAACAATGTAATTCATTGCAAAACCTCTGTAATCCGTAATGTGTTTTATATCATATCACAGTCCTGCGGTTCTGTAAACAAAAAGTTCCAAATCACAGAAAAACTCCCGGAGGAATCCCTCCGGGAGTCTGAAAAAATCACTTACAGCAGATCCTTCACCAGAGACAGGGCAGCCTCGTCCGCCACCAGAATGAAATCCGGATGCAGCTGCAGAATGGAGCCGGGCGCCTGGGGCTTGATAGGGCCAAAGAAGCAGTCCTTCACAGCCTGGGCTTTCTTCTCGCCGTTGACAACCAGCAGAACCCGCTTTGCTTTCATAATAGAGCCGATACCCATGGTGTAAGCGTGGGTGGGAACATCCTCCCGGGAAGCAAAGAACCGGGCGTTGGCATCAATGGTGGAAGCGGTCAGCGCAACCTTGTTGGTGCCCTTAACGAAAGCGTCCGCAGGCTCATTGAAGCCGATGTGGCCGTTGGGGCCCAGGCCCAGCAGCTGCAGATCCGCGCCGCCGAAGGCATCGATGACCGCATCATAGCGGGCACACTCCCCTGCTGCATCGGGGTTCATGCCGTTGGGAATATTGCAGTTCGCCTGGTCAATGTTCACATGATCAAACAGGTTGGAGCGCATAAAATAAGCATAGCTCTGGTCATGATCCTTATTGAGGCCCACATACTCGTCCAGATTGACGGTTCTGACCTGAGAGAAATCCAGATCACCGGCCTGATACTTGGCAATCAGTTCCTGATAGGTGCCCACAGGACTGCTGCCGGTGGCCAAACCCAGCACACAATCGGGCTTCAGCTGAATCTGGGCAGCGATGATGTTGGCTGCCTTGCGGCTCACGTCCTGATAATCCTTTGCTACGATCAGTCTCATGGGAATGTTCTCCTTTCACAGTAGAAGGTTTCTTTATTTTCCTGCCGTCATTGTATCATCGTTTTGAACTTCTGTACAGCGTTATTTGCGAGAATCATTCATTTCGATAAAATTCTCGTACTTTTCTGCACATAAAATCTGGTCTTATTTTTCATTCCTTTTTTGGCACTGTATTTAGTGCCAGTATTCGGTATAATAAGCACAACTTCAAGCAAGGAGGAAATCCAAAATGGAAAAGAAGCAGAAAATCTCCACCAGAAAAATTGTATTCGTTGCGCTGATGGCTGCGCTGACCGTCGCAGGCTCCGCCCTGCGGATCACCCTGCCCATTGATATCGCAGGCACCACGTCCTTCCATCTGGGCAACATCATGTGCGCCCTCAGCGGCATTCTGCTGGGCCCCTGGCTGGGCGGTCTGGCAGCCGGCCTCGGCTCTGCCATCTACGACATGACCAATCCCCTGTACATCTCCGAATGCTGGATCACCTTCCTGACCAAGGGCGCTTACGGTCTGGTGCCGGGTCTGGTGCTGCTGCTGTGGAAAAAGGACTGGAGCTACGCAAAGGCCGCCATTGCCACTGCCGCAGGCGCCCTGACTTACGCCGTGCTGTATCTGGCTAAGAGCTATTTCTACAATGGCCTGCTGCTCAAAGGTCTGACCCCTGCCGCCGCCCTGACCACCATCATTGCTAAGCTCCCCGCCACCACCTTCAATGCGGTCATCGCCATCGTCATCGCGCCCTTCCTCGCCGTCAACATCCGCGCCGCGCTGGAGCACGACCACCTGACACTGGAATAATGCCTTTCAAAAAGGTCTGCCAAGCAGACCTTTTTCTTTTTCATGTATGATTTTTCCTCTGTGCGGAATCCTAAATGCCGGAGGGATAGAAATGACCGAAAAGGAATACGAAAAGCTGGTACAGGAGACTTCTCCTCGTTCCCCCATGGGTAAGGACTGTCTGAACGCTTTCTGGATCGGTGGTTTGATTTGTGCGCTGGGTCAGCTTCTGATGAACGGCTACGGCGCGCTGGGTCTGGAGAAAGATGCCGCCGGAACCGCCACTTCCATGACGCTGGTGGCTTTGTCCGCACTGCTCACGGGCATGAGCCTGTACGACGATCTGGCGAAATACGGCGGCGCAGGTACGCTGGTGCCCATTACCGGCTTCGCCAACGCTATTGCCGCACCGGCGGTGGAATTCAAAACGGAAGGGTTTATTCTGGGCGTGGGCGCAAAGCTGTTCACCATTGCCGGGCCGGTGATTGTGTACGGTCTTTCTGCCAGCGTCATCTACGGGTTTCTTTACTGGATTTGGACACTGTTCCTATGACAAAATACGGCGGGACAAAGCCGTCCCGCCGTATTTTTCATAGAACTGATTCGTAAATATTCTCAATGGCGTCGCCGAAATTCTTCTTATCAAAGGCTGCGGCGATTTCCTCACTGCGCTTGGACGCTTCGCTGCGCCACTGGGGGTCGTGCATCACATGGTCGATGGCGTTTAAGAATTCCTCGGCGCTGGTGTATTCGTATCCGTTTTCCCCCTCCTGAAGCACATCGTTCAGGCAGTCATCCTGCCGGCACAGCAGGGGCAGGCCGTTGGCGGCTGCCTCGATATAGGTCAGGCCCTGGGTTTCGCTGGTGGAGGCGCTGACAAATACATCTCCCAGCTGGTAGTAATTCTGCACCTCGGAAGGCTCCACCATGCCGGTGAAAATCACATAGTCCTCCACGCCCAGCTTCCTGGCCTGCCTTTCCAGATCCTCCCGGGCAGGTCCGTCGCCCACAATCAGGAATTTCAGGTTTTCATTTTCCTGACGAGCCTCCGCAAACAGGGTCAGCAGTTCACCCAGATTTTTCTCACCGCCCAGACGGCCCAAATTCAGCAGCACCTGATCGTCGTCGGCAATGCCCAGCGCCCGGCGGCGCTCCAGCCGCTCCTCGTGGGACAGCCGCTGATGGTGCTGCTCCAGAGAAATCCCGCTGGGCACCACGCTGATGGGTGCGCGCATACCGTAGCTTTGCAGGGTGTTTTCTACCTTCTGGGTAGGCGCCACCAGCGTTTTCACTCTGCGCAGACGCTGGCGGGACAAAACCTTTGCCAAAAAATCTCCCAGCCGCTTGCTGGGAACAAAGTATGAGGTCAGATACTGCTCGTAAAGCGTATGGTAGGTATGCACCAGCGGCGCCCCGGTAATCCGGGAAATCCGGGCTGCAAACTGGAAGCTGAAAAATTCACACTGGCTGTGGACAATGTCCGGCTTCCAATCGATGATCTCCTGAATCAGCTTATTACGATAGGACGTGGGCATCCGCAGATCCGGATACACCGCCCCCAGGGGCACGGAGCGAATGTAGTACACCGCGCCGTCCTTGTGGGAATGCAGGGAATCGGAAATGGTAAGAATGCGGACATCGTGCCCCTTCTCTGTCAATTCATCAAACAGATTCTGCACGCTGGTGACAACGCCGTTGGTATTGGTCGCGTACAGATCCGTGGTAATGAGTACTTTCAGCCTGGTATCCTGAGGTGCCATGGTAATCCTCCCGAGTGATTCTCTTTCTTTATTTTCCATTATAGCAGACTTTGCAGAAAAATCCACCATCTTTTTCTTAAGATTGTTTTACACTTACCGGAAGCGCCGCCTTGCTTTTTTTGTCGGATCATGTTAAAATAAGTCCTATCCTATCCCGGAGGAAACCTATGAATACAAAACAGCGGCGGATTATTCCGCTGATTTTGATACTGACCATCCTTGTCTCCGTCGCCAGCGGACTATTTTGGTACGACCGGAATGTGGATCGCAGCGGTTGGGTGGAAAAAGACGGTGTTCGATACTATCAGGACTTCCATGCCCACCCGGTATCCGGCTGGCTGGAGTTGCCGGAGGGACGCTACTGCTTCCACGACGACGGCACGCCGCTGCTCGGCTGGCAAACCATAGACGGCGTTACCTATTATTTTGGCGATTCCGGTGTTATGACAACCGGATGGGCAGAGATTGACGGAAAAACCTGCTATTTCGGCGGCAATGGCGCTATGGTCACCGGCTGGCTCTGGCTGGAGGAAGGACGCTACTACCTGCGCGACGGCGCGCTTCTCACCGGCTGGCAGGAAATCGACGGCGGACGGTGCTACTTTGATGAAAACGGCATTGCTGCGCTGGGTTTCGCGGAAATCGAAGGGGATCGCTACTACTTTCCCGATGGCTTTCTGACAACCGGACTCACCGAAATCGACGGGGAAACCTATTCTTTCGCGCAAGACGGCAAAATGGTCACCGGCTGGCAGGAAACGGAGGAAGGCCGCCGTTACTTTGCCCCGGAAGGTCCCATGGCCACCGGCTGGCTGGACATGGAGGACGGCAGGCGGTACTTTGCCGAAGACGGCCTGATGAAAACCGGCTGGCTGCAGCTTGGAGAATACCGCTACTATTTCCCGGAGGATGGCGCTGCCGCCGTAGGCCCAACGGAAATTGACGGGGAAACCCACTACTTCACCCCCAAGGGCATTGAAGTGGTGCTGGTCAATGGCCTGAATCCGGTGCCGGACTGGTATGAACCAGATCTTGTGAATCTCAGCGAGAATCATCAGGTGGCGTCGCTGTGCTACGACGCACTGAAACAAATGCTGGCCGACTGCAATGCCGCCGGCATCGAATACGACTTCAATTCCGGCTATCGCACGCTTTACACCCAGACCGCCATCCTGGAGTACCGCACCCGGGAGCATATGGAAACCTACTCTCTGGATTTCCGGGCAGCCCGGGAGAAGGCACTGGAAACCGTGGCCGTCCCCGGCACCAGCGAACATCAACTGGGGCTTGCGGTGGATTTGCTGGGAGAGGAAGCCATCGCCTGGTTGACAGAGCATTGCTGGGACTACGGCTTCATCCTGCGCTATACGGAGGAGAAGGAAGGCATCACCGGAATTGTGGATGAGCCATGGCATTTCCGATATGTGGGCACGGAGGTTTCTCTGGATATGAAGGATTCCGGGCTGTGTCTGGAGGAATATCTGGGAGCGGAGCCGGTGGATTCCATCAAGGTTCGGGAGCTGTTCGGAGAGAAGCTCTACGAAGAAGTGATCTACGGAAAAGAAGAACAGAATCAAAGCCAATAATGACTCGTGCCGGAGGGATTCCCCTCCGGCACATTTTTGTATCAAAAGAAGCTGACCTGACTGGTGTCCGGCAGGTCGCCGAAGGCGCCTGCCTCCTTCAGCATCTGCATATGGGTCTTGGAAACCTTGGGGCAGGCAGCCGCCACTTCCTCGATGGACAGGAAGGTTTTTCCCTTTCTGCCCTCCATCAGATCCCAGGCCGCGCTTTCGCCCAGGCCGGAAATGGCCACGAAGGGCGGCAGCAGCTTTCCGTCCTTGATCAGGAACTTGGTGGCGTGGCTGTCGTAAATGCTGATGGGCGCAAACTCAAAGCCCCGCAGGTAGAATTCATACACCACTTCCAGTGTAGTCAGCAGATCCTCATCCTTGGCAGTGGCTTCCTCGTTATGGTCAATGGCGTCAATGTTGGCCATCACCGCCTCCTTGCCGCCGGTCATCAGCACCGCGTCAAAGCCGCCCTTCTGGCTGCGGCGGTAGAAGTAGGCCGCGTAGAACGGCAGGGGATGGTGCACCTTGAACCAGGCAATCCGGAAGGCCATCATAACGTAGGCCACGGCGTGAGCCTTGGGGAACAGGTATTTGATCTTTTTACAGGAATCAATATACCACCCCGGCACACCCGCCGCAACCATTTCCTCTTCCGCGCCCTCAGGAAGTCCCCTGCCCTTTCGGACGGATTCCATGATCTTGAAGGAACGCTTCTCCGGCATGCCGCAGGAGATCAGGTAGATCATAATGTCGTCACGGCAGCCGATGGTGGAGTCGACGGTGGCGGTTTTGGAGGTAATCAGATCCTTGGCGTTGCCCAGCCACACATCCGTGCCGTGGGAGAAGCCGGAAAGCCGCACCAGCGTATCAAACCGGGTGGGCATGGTGTCCATGAGCATACCCCGGGTGAACCGGGTGTTAAACTCGGGAATTGCCACGGCGCCGGTGGGGCCAAGAATCGGGTCGTCCTCATAACCTAAGACCTTGGAGGAGGTGAAAATGGACATGGTGTCTTTGTCATCCAACGGGATGGTCTTGGCATCCACACCGGTCATATCCTCCATCATGCGGATCATGGTGGGGTCATCGTGTCCCAGCATATCCAGCTTCAGGAGGTTTTCCTCCATGGAGTGATACTCAAAATGGGTGGTGATCTGGTCGGAATTGGGGTCATCCGCCGGGTGCTGCACCGGGCAAAAATCCCAGATCTCATTCTCCTGGGGGATAACCACCAGACCGCCGGGGTGCTGACCCGTGGTGCGGCGTACGCCCACGCAGCCGGTGGCAAGCCGGGCTTCCTCCGCCCGGGAGGCGGTTTTTCCCCGTTCCGACAGGTATTTCTTGACATAGCCGAAGGCGGTTTTCTCCGCCACCGTGCCAATGGTGCCCGCCCGGAACACATGGGAGGAACCGAACATGGAAATACAGTAGGCGTGGGCTTTGGACTGGTACTCACCGGAGAAGTTCAGATCGATATCCGGCACCTTGTCGCCGCCGAAGCCCAGGAAGGTTTCAAAGGGGATGTTGAAGCCGTCCTTTTCCATTTTCGTGCCGCATTTGGGACACACCGCGTCCGGCAGATCCGCACCGCAGTTGTAGCCCTTGGGCACATCCAGCTCCGTGTACTTGCACGCAGGATTCGGGCAGCGATAATGGGGCTGGAAGGAGTTAACCTCCGTGATACCGGACATATAGGCCACAATGGAGGAACCCACGGAACCACGGGAGCCAACCAGATAGCCGTTTTCCAGGGAATTCTGCACCAGTTTCTGGGCAGACATATAGATCACGTCGTAGTGACAGGAAATGATATCGTGCAGCTCTGTCTCCACACGCTTGGTAAATACCTCCGGGGGATTATCACCATAGAGCCGGTGAAATTTGCCATACACCAGATTTTTTAAGTCCTCCACAGAATTTTCAATCTTCGGGGCGAACAGGTTGTGGGGCACCGGACGCATGGTTTCGCACATATCGGCGATCTTGTTGGGGTTGGTCACCACGATCTCGTATGCCTTTTCCTCCCCCAGATAGGAAAACTCGTTCAGCATATCATCCGTGGTGCGGAAATACAGGGGCATGGGCTTGTCCGCGTCGTCAAAGCCCTTGGTGGCAAGCAGAATGTGCCGGAACACCTCGTCCTCCGGGTTCAGGAAGTGCACGTCGCCGGTGGCAACCACCAGCTTTCCCAGTTCCTCGCCCAGCCGGACGATGGTGCGGTTGTATTCTTTCAAATCCTCGTCGGTTTTCGCCTCGTACTTTTCGTTGTCCAGCATGAACCGGTTGTTTGCCAGGGGCTGAATCTCCAGAAAATCGTAGAAGGAAGCAATCCGCTTCAATTCGTCGTGGCTTTTCCGATCCAGCACCGCCTGAAACAGCTCACCCGCCTCACAGGCGGAGCCGATGATCAGTCCCTCCCGCATTTCCAGCAGTTCCGATTTGGGAATCCGGGGCACCCGGCGGAAATGCTTCAGATTGGAATTGGAAATCAGATGGTAGAGATTACGCAGTCCCACCTGATTTTTGGCAAACAGGATGATATGCCGGGCTTGCCGGTCGGTAATCCGTCCGCCGGAACGGAGCTTCACCATGGCGGGGTTAATGGTTTGCAGGGTGTGGATGTCGTGCTCCTCTTCCAGCACCTGCATGAGTTTCGTCATAATCAGACCGCAGGTCATGGCGTCATCCCCCGCCCGGTGGTGGTTGAACTCCGGCAGGTTCAAGGCGTTGGACACGATATCCAGCTTGAATTTGTTCAGATGCCGCAGCAGATTCTGGGAAAGAATCAGGGTGTCAGCAGCAGTATAGTGGTATTCGTACCCCTGCCGGGCGCACTCTGCCCGGATAAAGCCGGTGTCAAAATCGGAATTGTGGGCAACCAGCACCCGGTTGCCGACGAATTCCAGAAATTTCGGCAGCACCTCTTCAATTTTCGGCGCGCCCACCAGCATATCCTCGGTAATACCCGTCAGCTCCACAATTTTTCGGTCCAGATGCCGCTCGGGATCCACAAAGGTCTGGAACCGGTCAATTTCCTGCCCGTCCTTCAAAATCACCGCGCCGATCTCAATGATTTTATCCTCCCGGGAGGAAAGGCCGGTGGTTTCCAGGTCGAAGGCCACGAATTCCTCGTGGAAGGTCATATCCTGCTCCCCGTGCACCACAATCCGGTCGTCCACGTCGTTGACATAATAACCTTCGCAGCCATAGAGGATCTTGATGGTTTCGTCGGTGCCCGCCACCTTGGGGGGCTTCCGGCCTTCCACGGTATGCAGGGCGTCCGTAAAGGACTGGCAGCAGCCATGGTCGGTGATGGCAATAGCCCGGTGTCCCCACGCCGCCGCCTGCTTGATAGCGGCATCCGTAGGAGTCAGCGCGTCCATGTTAGACATGGAGGTATGCAGATGCAGCTCCACCCGCTTACAGCCCACCGCAGTGTCCTGCCGTTTGGGCAGGCTGCCAGGCTGCATGGCGTAGGGTTTCAGCACCATCTCATTTTCAAACCGGTCTTCTATCAGCTTGCCCTGCACCCGGAGCACGGAACCGATGGACACGTTTTCCAGAATGGGCTTGGCTTCCGTGGCCTCCATAAAGCGGCTGATGCGGACGGAATTGGTATTGTCGGTCATATCGAACTTGACCACATAGGCGTTGCGCTTTTTTAGTTCCTTGTGGTCGACGTTGAACACCCTGCCTTCCACAATCACCGTTCCCATGTCCATGCTCAGATCCTTCATGGGCACCGCATTGCCCCGGAAGGGCTTGCCATAGAAGGTATCGCTGGGAGCAGCTGCCGCCTTTTCCTCCCGCTTTGCCGCAGAGGACGCAGTGGGAAGCTTCTGCATCAGCTCTCCCCGCATGGATTCCATGGCGTCAAACAGCGCCTTTCCCTCCAGCGCTGCACCTGTCTCGACGGAAATGGTCACCGGGACGGCAAACCGTTCCCGCAGAACCTGTTGAACTTTAGGTACCTGCTCCATGAGGGCATCCTTGCCATTGGCAGCCAGGTGGATGGTCAGATGCTCCCCCTCCCATTCCCACTTTGCTCCCGCCAGGGAACCCCGGGCCATGGAATCCCGCTGAACGAACAGATTCATCAATTCCTCCGGCTCTATTTTGGTCAGTTCCGAAGCAGGGTGGGTCGCCGTCAGCGCCAGCTGGCGCAGGCCGTACAGGGCGGCAATTTCCTTCGCCGCCTGATCCAGCAGCCGCTGGGGGATATAGCTTTCCGAGTGCACCACCACATGTACGCTGCGCGCCTCCGCAGAAATATCCGCAGCAGCGATAGCCGCCTGAGAGAGCGCTGCGTGCAGCGCCTCAGGCGGCTCATAATCGGGGAACATTTGGAAGAAATAGACTTGCGGATTCATAAGTACCTCAAAATATAGATGTCATTCCGAAGAAGCAGCGCACTACTTCGCGGGAATCTCCTGATGAGAAGCAACAATCGCCAAGGGGATTGCCACACCAGTCTGCGCACAATCGCGGTATGATTGCCACTGGCAATCATAGGATATTCAGATTCGCTGCGCGGAGCACCACTGGTTCGCAATGACACTTTTCGTATTACAGCGCTTCGATTCGTTTCAGCAGAGCGGGAAGCAGCTCGTCATAGGGCAGCTTTTCCACCTGCTCGCCCTTTTCAAAGATCATGCCCCAGCCGTCGCCGCCGGCAATGCCGATGTCCGCTTCCCGGGCTTCCCCGGGGCCGTTGACCACGCAGCCCATGACCGCCACGGTGATGGGCTTCTGGCAATCCCGCAGGGCTTCGTCCACCCGGTTCACCAGCCCGATCAGGTCAATGCGGGTTCTGCCGCAGGTGGGACAGGAGATGATATTCACGCCTTCTTTGCGCAGTCCGGCAGCCTTCAGAATATCTTTCGCGGCGTAAACCTCCTGCACCGGGTCGTCCGTCAGGCTCACCCGGATGGTGTCGCCGATGCCGTCCAACAGCAGGGCGCCGATGCCCATGGCGGACTTGGTTAAGCCCTGTTTCACCGGGCCGGTCTCCGTCACGCCGATGTGGATGGGATAATCGCATTTTTCCCGGAACAGCCGGGCAGCCGCCACCATGGTGGGCACGGTGGAGGACTTCATGGACACGCAGGTATCGTAAAAGCCCTGCTTTTCCAGCAGCTCCAGATGCTGGAACGCACTTTCCACCAGAGCCTCCGCCGTGGGGTGGCCGTACTTTTCCAACAGCTTTTTGTCCAGGCTGCCGCCGTTGACACCAATACGGATGGGAATGTGCTTTTCTTTGCACACCTCCACCACCGCTTTGACCCGATCCTCCCCGCCGATGTTACCGGGGTTGATGCGGATTTTGCTGGCGCCGCCTTCTGCAGCCGCAATGGCGAGTTTGTAATCAAAATGGATATCGGCTACCAGCGGCAAGGGGCTTTCTTTGCAGATTTGGGCAAAGCCCCGGGCGGCTTCCATGTTGGGCACCGCCAGCCGGGCGATCTGGCAGCCGGCAGAGGCCAGCTGACGAATCTGCTTTAAGCTTCCCTCCACATCCGTGGTTTTGGTATTGAGCATGGACTGAATCACCACCGGCGCGCCGCCACCAATGGGAATTCCGCCTACGGTTATCTGTCTTGTCATAAGCTTTATCCTCGGAACAATACAAAAATATCTTTGAACATAATGAGTGCCATCAGCCCCAGCAGCAGGATCATGCCCGCACCATGAAGATACCCTTCATATTTGGGGTTGATTTTCTTCTTGGTAACGGCTTCCACCGCTGTGGTAATGAGCACGCCCACCACCCGTCCGCCGTCCAGCGCCGGAATGGGCAGCAGATTCATCACCGCCAGATTGATGGCAATAAAGCCGCCGAAATACAGCATATTCATCAGCGCCGCCGTTTTGTTGGGAGAACTCTCCGCCACCACGGACATCTGCTGCACGATGCCCACAGGGCCGGACATATCCTGCAGCCCCACCTGTCCTTGCAGCAGCATTTGCAGGCTCAGCCGCACAATCCGAACTGTGTCCAGGCACTGGCTCCAGGCATAGCCCAGCTTCCCCGGCAGGTTCAGCTCCTGAATGGTAAAGTTCATGCCGAACATTTCCCGGGTCGTGCCGTCAGAGGCCGTGACGGTATGGGTTTCCATACGGAAATTGGGAAGCGTCACCTTTTTCCCACCCCGCTGCACCACCAGATCATGAATTTCCCCGGGATTCAGGCTCAGAACCAAGGAAACATCCGACTGGACGTAAATTCTCTCTCCGTCCAATTCCACAATCCGGTCTCCCACCTGCAGGCCGTCCTCACCGTTTATGGTGCAGTAGCTTTCAAAGCTGTCGATGACAGGAACCACCACCCGCTGAACCGGCAGGTAAATCACAATCATCAGCAAAACGCCCACCAGAAAGTTCATGGCTGCGCCCGCCACCAGAATCACCAGCCGCTTCCACCAGGCCGCCTTGTCGAAAGAACGGGGGTTGTCGCTGCCACCGTCCTCCCCTTCCATGGCGCAGTAGCCGCCGATGGGGACAAGGCGAATGGAATACAACGTTTCCCCCACCTGCTTAGACCACAGGGCAGGCCCCATGAATATGGAAAATTCGTTGACCTGAACGCCGGACAGCTTCGCCGCCACAAAATGTCCCAGCTCATGGACAAAAATCAGCAGGCTGAACAGAAGGATTGCAAAAAGAACGCTCATAGATTTCCTCGCTTAGTTGATAGAGAATGCTCTGACCGCGGCTCTCGCCAGACGGTCTGCCTCCAGAATTTCTTCCAGAGTGGGGTTGGGCAGGAAGGGTACGGCTTCCACCGCCCGGGAAACCAGACGGTAAATATCGTAAAAACCGATTTCATTGCGCAGGAACATGGCAACGGCTTCCTCGTTGGCGCCATTCATGGCCGGGCAGGCAGTGCCGCCCTTTTTTGCGCATTCGTATGCCAGAGCCAAACAGGGAAAGTTCTCCATGTCCGGCTTGGAAAAGGTCAGCGGGCCGCAGGTCAGAAGATCCAGCGGCTCCACCGGGCAGGGGATCCGCTCCGGGTACGTCAGCGCCAGCTGAATGGGCAGGCGCATATCCGGCGTGCCCAGCTGCGCCATCACCGCGCCGTCGGTAAACTCCACCATGGAGTGCACCACGCTCTGCCGGTGAATCACCACGTCCACCTTCTCCAGAGGCATCCGGTACAGCCGCATGGCTTCAATGACTTCCAGGCCCTTGTTCATCAGGGTGGCACAGTCGATGGTGATTTTCGCGCCCATCTTCCAGTTGGGGTGCTTCAGGGCGTCCGCCTGGGTCACGGTTTTCAGTTCCTCCTTACTTTTTCCGAAGAAGGGGCCGCCGGAACAGGTCAGGATCAGCCGTTTGACTTCCCGTCTGTCCCCGCAGCCCATGAGGCACTGAAAAATTGCGGAGTGCTCAGAATCCACGGGGATGATCTGGGCGTGATACTTCTCCGCCTCCGCCATCACCAGCTCGCCGGCGCACACCAGCGTCTCCTTATTGGCAAGGCCAATGCGTTTCCCGGCGCGAATGGCGGCCAGCGTGGGCTTTAAGCCCACCATGCCCACTACGGCAGTGATCACGCAGTCCGCCTGGGGCAGGGATGCCGCCTCCAGCAGGCCTTCCTCTCCCCAGTTTACCCGGATGGGAAGATCCTGAATCATTTCAGACAAGGCGTTTGCCGCTTCCTCCGTGGCCATTACAGCCAGCTGAGGCTTAAATTCCCGGCACTGCTGCGCCATGCGCTCAACGCTGGTTCCGGCAGTCAAAGCCGCCACCTGAATTTCCGGCAGGCGGCTGATAATATCCAGGCTCTGCCGGCCGATGGAGCCGGTAGAGCCGAGGATGCTGACACATTTCACCATATAAGTATTCCTCACATTCCCACCAGGGGCAGAACCAGCAGCAGCGCCTCCATCAGGGGAGCCACCATGCTCAGAGAGTCAAACCGGTCCAGCACGCCGCCGTGACCGGGAATCAGGTTGCCATAATCTTTGATACCGGTCTGGCGCTTGATGATGGAGAAGCACAGGTCGCCAAAGGTTCCCGCGCAGGAGCCGATCAGGCCGTACAACAGGGCAATGCCGTAATTCACGTCAAACTTCAGGGGGAAATCCAGAATGATGGCATACACCACCATGCCCAGCATGGCTCCCGCCAAACCGCCGAAAACGCCCTCAATGGTCTTGTTGGGGCTGACCACCGGCGCCAGCTTGTGTTTTCCGAATCTCATACCCACAAAATACGCGCCTGCATCAGACATGAACGCCACAATGAAGGGAATCAGAATCACATACCGTCCGATATTCATGGTGAGAATCCGGATCAGCGCCGTAAGCATATAAGGGACGATCACGCCGGAAATAAAGCACATGCCCAGCGTCTCAAAGCGGACCTTGATGTGATCCATCATCATTTCGGCAAACAGCAGCACGAAATACACCATGAGCAGCAGCAAAAAATAAGCGCGCACCGCATCCAGATAGCTCCAGATGGACATCAAAAACGCCATGGCGGAGGAATAGATCACCAGCCGGGTATGCCGGACAAGTCCCGTCCGGTACAGCAGCTCGTAGGAAGCGATGGCAAGCAGGATACCAAGAATCGCCGCCGCCGCGCTGACCGGGGCTACCAAAACAATCAAAAACAGTACCGGCACCAAGACTGCCGCCGCGATAATTCGAGTCTTCATATCTCTTTATGCTCCTCCAAATCGGCGGTTGCGCCGGTGATATTCTGCAATGGCCTCATCCAAATCCTCAGGGGTAAAATCAGGCCACAGGACATTCATAAATACATATTCCGAGTAAGCGGACTGCCACAGCAGAAAATTGCTGGTACGTTTTTCGCCGGAAGGCCGGATAATCAGCTCCGGGTCAGGCACGTCCGCAGAGTAGAGATAGGATGACAGAAGCGCCTCCGTCAGTTCCTCCGGCTGGTGAATTCCCGCGGCCACATCCTGAGCAAACCGCCGGGCAGCCTGTACGATCTCATCCCGCCCGCCATAATTCAGGCAGAAATTCACCTGAACGTCATACTCCTTGCTTCGCTTCTGCGCACTGTCGCAGAGCGCCTGCAAGTCCGGGCTCAGCTTGGTCAGATCTCCGAAAAAACGGAAACGGACGCGGTTTTTCTCCATATCCTGCAGGGCTTCCTCCAGGTACCGGCGCAGCAGCTTCATAATGCCCGCCACTTCGTCGGCAGACCGCTTCCAGTTCTCCGTGGAGAAGGCATACACCGTCAGATATTCCACCCCAAGCGTACGGCAGTAATTCGCAATGCGCCGGAATGCCTCCGCTCCGGCAGCGTGTCCGGCAGTACGGGGCAGTCCCCGCTTCTTCGCCCAGCGCCCGTTGCCGTCCATGATGATGGCAATATGCCGGGGCGGCGCAAGGGTTTCCGAAAGTGCCAAGAATAAGCACCTCTTTCTAAATCATAATGATATACGTTCGTTGGGAGCGCATTGCGCCCCCAACGGTCTATGCAGGCTTCAGGAAGCCCGGAACAAATCGGCAAAAGCCGACGGCGCGGGAGTTTGTCTCAGCCGCAGGCGATTTGTTCGGGGCTTCTTCCTTTTAGAGGGACATCAGTTCCTTCTCCTTGGCTGCCAACGCGGCGTCCACCCGCTTGATGTTCTTATCCAGCAGATCCTGGAGATCCTTCTCCGCCTTCTTCTGGTCGTCCTCGGTGATTTCGCTGTTCTTCTTCAGCTTCTTCACATAATCCATACCATCCCGGCGGATGTTGCGCATGGCGACCTTGGCATCCTCGGCATACTTTCTGACCTGCTTTGCCAGCTCCTTACGGCGCTCCTCCGTCAGCTGGGGGAACACCAGCCGGATGACCCGTCCGTCGTTCTGGGGATTGATGCCCAGATCGGAGGTCTGGATGGCCTTCTGGATGTTCTTCAGCAGTTTGGTATCCCAGGGCTGAATCACCAGCGTACGGGCATCGGGTGTGGAAATGGTGGCAACGCCGTTCAGGGGCGTCTCGCTTCCATAGTATTCCACAGTAATCCGGTCAAGAACCTTGGCGTTGGCACGACCGGCGCGGACGGCGCCAAAGTCATCCTCCAGGTGCTCCAGGGTCTTGTCCATTCTTCTTCCGTATTCCTTAAAATCCACGCTCATTTTTCAGTCCTCCTTAACAGTTACAGTGGTTCCGATTGCTTCCCCGCGGACAACGCGGAGAATATTCTGGGGGGGATTCAGGGCGAAGCATACCATGGGCATATCGTTGTCCATGGCCAGGGTCATGGCGGTGCTGTCGGTGGCCTTCAGATGGTCGGCCAGCACTTTGTCGTAGGTCAGATGGGTGTAGCGCACAGCGTCGGGGTTTGTGCGGGGGTCGGCCGAATAGATGGCATCGATATTTTTCGCCATCAGAACGGCGTCCGCCTCAATTTCCACGCCCCGGAGCACCGCGCCGGTGTCGGTGGAGAAATAGGGGTTACCGGTACCGGCGGCGAATACGACCACTTTTCCCTCGTTCAGGTAACGGTTGGCAGTGTCCCGGGTGAAGTACTCGGCAAACTTGTTCATTTCCACGGCGGTAAGTACCCGGGCGTCCAGCCCGTGCTGCTCCAGCACGTCCGCCACGGCAATGGCGTTCATCACGGTGGCCAGCATACCCATGGCGTCGCCATGGGAGCGCTGCATTTTGCCGCTGCCGTTCTTCACACCCCGCCAGAAGTTGCCGCCGCCGATGACCAGACCGATCTGGACACCCAGATCATGGCACTGGCGGATGACCTCGCATACGGAATGGATTTTGGCAAAATCCAGGCCCACCGCCAAATTGTCGGAAATGGTCTCACCCAGAGCCTCTCCGCTTAATTTCAGCAGAATGCGCCGATATTTAATTGCAGACAAATGAATCCACACTCCTTCTTTTTATATCCTTACCTATTTTAATATAAGATAGCCGAATTGACAACCATAATTTTAAGAATTCTTAATTTGTTTTCTGATTTTTCACAAAACACCGGCGGCTGTACAATTTTCACACAAGCATCCACCTACAAACTGTGGATTCTGGCACGAATGAATGTTGCAAAACCCGCCGCAATGGGGTATAATGGCCGTATTATTGGAATACCAAAGAGAGGATGTTTGGATATGGCTGAGATTACGGAAAGTAAGAATTTTATCCATGCCTTTATTGATGAGGACATTGCCGAGGGCGGTCAGTATGCAGGTGCTACCGTGCACACCCGGTTCCCGCCGGAGCCCAACGGTTACCTGCACATCGGTCACTGCAAGGCGCTGGTCATCGATTTCGGCACCGCGGAGAAGTACGGCGGCCTGTGCAACCTGCGCATGGATGACACCAACCCCACCAAAGAGGATGTGGAGTTCGTAGAGGCCATTCAGGAGGATATTCACTGGCTGGGCTTCGACTGGGGCGACCGGTTCTTCTTCGGCTCCGACTACTTCGAGAAGGACTACGAGTACGCCGTAGAGCTGATCAAGAAAGGCTTGGCCTACGTCTGCGAGCTGACCCCCGAGCAGTTCAAGGAGTATCGCGGCGACCTGAACACCCCCGCGATTTCCCCCTACCGGGACCGTCCCATTGAGGAGAGTCTGGATCTGTTCGCCCGGATGCGCGCCGGCGAATTCGAGGACAACAAGTACACCCTCCGGGCCAAGATCGACCTGGCCTCCGGCAACTTCAATATGCGCGACCCGGTCATCTACCGGATCCGCCATATGCACCATCACCGTCAGGGGGACAAGTGGTGCATCTACCCCATGTACGACTTTGCCCACCCCATTCAGGACGCACTGGAGGGTATCACCCACTCCCTGTGCTCTCTGGAATTTGAGAACCACCGTCCCCTGTACAACTGGGTGGTGGAGAATGTGTCCGTACCCCATCGTCCCCGGCAGATTGAGTTTGCCCGCTTGGGCATCGATCATACTGTGCTGAGTAAGCGCAAGCTCCGGGCGCTGGTGGAAAACGGCTATGTGTCCGGCTGGGACGATCCCCGGATGCCTACACTGTGCGGTCTGCGCCGCCGGGGCTACACCCCCCAGTCCATCCGCAACTTCTGCGAGCGGGTGGGCGTGGCAAAAAGCCCCAACACCATCCCCTACGCCTTCCTGGAGTTCTGCCTGCGGGAGGATCTGAACGAGACCGCCCAGCGGGTCATGGCGGTGCTGAAGCCCGTGAAGCTGACCATCACCAACTATCCCGAGGGTCAGTCCGAAACTGTCACCGTGGAGAATAACCCCAACCGTCCCGAGGACGGCACCCGGGAGGTCACCTTCTCCCGGAACCTGTGGATTGAAGCGGACGACTTCCTGGCTCAGCCCATCCCCAAGTACAAGCGGCTGTACCCTGACGGCCCCGAGTGCCGTCTGAAGGGCGCTTACCTCATCAAATGCACCGGCTGTGTCACCGATGAAAACGGCAACGTCACCGAGGTGCTGGCTACCTACGATCCCGAGTCCCGGGGCGGCGACCCCGCCGACGGCCGGAAGGTCAAGGGCGCGACGATCCACTGGGTGGACGCGGCTACCGCCGTGGATGCCGAGGTGCGTCAGTACGACAACCTGTTTGACGATCCCGATCCCGACGCCGCCGGTAAGGATTTCCTGGCCTGCCTGAACCCCCACTCTCTGGAAGTGCTCACCGGCTGCAAGGTGGAAGCGTCCCTGAAGGACGCCAAGGCGCCCATGAGCTTCCAGTTCATGCGTCTGGGCTACTTCTGCCCCGACAGCAAGGATTCTTCCCCCGAGCACCTGGTGTTCAACCGCTCCGTCAGCCTGAAGGACTCCTTCAAGCCCGGCAAGTAAAGAAAACTGCCCCCATTTGCCAAGGCAAATGGGGGCAGCGTGTTTAATAAGTAATCTCGCCGTCGTGCGTCATCAGAGTAGCGCTTTCCACCATGGGAATGGCCAGGACTTTCTCCACAAGCGTTTCCTCGTCTTTTGTTTTCAGCTCGACAATCAGGTCGATTCCTTCGGCGGTCACATTCCGGGACTTGATGCTGTAGGAACTGGTGTTGGATTTCAGCACCTGGTTCAGCTCTGCCTGGATTTTGGAGTCCCTTCCGTTTACCAGCAGAAGCAACGCTGGCTTCGCATTGGGCACAAGGTGCAGGAGCATCATGACCACGGTAATCAAAATCGATGCCTCAACAGCGACCTCAAACAGCGTTGCGCCACAGATGATTCCTGCGGAAATGGTCCAGAACAGGAAGGCCAGATCCATAGGGTCCTTAACCGCGGTTCGGAATCTGACAATAGAGAGCGCGCCCACCATACCCAGAGAAATCACAACGCTGGACTGAATGGAAATGATGATGGATGCGGTGATCATCGCGATTACGGGCAGCGAGATCGCAAATGATTTTGAGTAGAACGCCTTCCGGCAGGTCATGCGATACACCACAAAAATATAGGTGCCGATCAGCGCTGCGGCAAGCAGGGTCACAATGACAGTGGCCGTGGAAATGTCAGAATTGAACTGGCTCAGAAATGATTTTTTGATGATATCCTGAATACCCATTGTTTTCTCCTTATTTTGTGAACTTCCGACATAAGTAATATTTTGAAAACGTTGTCTGCCTTAAGCTGCCAAGATTCATGGCCTCATACAGGAAATCGGGCAGAAATTCATCGTACTTGACCTCCAGAATGTGCTTACCCGCAGGCATAACCGGGCGCTGGGGCAGATGGGGGGCAAAAAAGTCGGCAATATTCGTACTGCTCCCGATGTTCCGGTCAAAGGTAATCCGTACGTTTCCGGCGGGGTACACAAAGGGAGTGCGCTCGTAGGCGACAATCACCTTTGGTTCCAGGCCGGTCTGCGCCTGCTGGACGCAGAACTTCCGGAGCAGCTCGCTGTCGGCTGCAGATGCCGGCAACTTGCCCTCCAGAATCAGGCTGAACTGTTCCCGCGTCAGTGGACAGCTGGTCTTGTTTGTCATTGTCCGCTCTTTTCGCTTGCACTCCAGCGTTATCCGCCGATCCGAGGCATTGTATATCCGAATCCGGAACTTCTCTCTGGGATCCGTTCCGTTTTCGTTTTCAAAAAAACAGCGGTTATCAATGTCGTCGAAGTAGATGCTGCGAATACTGTAAATGCCCGCCGGTCCGGCGTGGGGATCCGGGCGGCAAAGGTGCCGGATTCTTGAAAAAATGATCTGAAGCTCCCCCTCGGAGCACACATATTTCAGTTCATTCCGGTAAGTCCTGTCGGAAGGGCTGTCATGGAGGTGTCTCATTTCTCTTTTGCAAACACGGCCTCAAGGGTAATTCCGCCGCCAACCGATAGGCTCAGCGTTTTTTCGGCTGTGTCTGCCCCTCCTTTCCACCCTACAAATTGATACCCTTCCTTTGCGGACGCAGTAACGGTAATGGGGTAGTCCGTAAAATACTGTCCTGACCAGCTGCCGGAGGTGAGGTCAATTTGGGATGTATTCACCATCACATCCCCCATTTCCGGGTTGGCAGTATAAACCGCCACCGTTTCCAGAGAACCGGTCAAGCCGAACTCTTCGGCAAGGTGCTCCACTGCATAGGCAGGGCGCTTCCGGAAATAGCCATCTACCCAGTCCAGTGTATGGCCATGTTTGGCAAGTATCGATTCTACTCTTGCAGGGGAGAAATTATTGTTTACCATATCCATAAAAGATAATGTAAATTGCTGACGGAATGCTTCATTTTGCGTTAACGCGTGGAACAGTATTGTTTCATTCACCCGCACATCGGAATATGGAAGGTCACAGGAGAAGATGTTCACTTCTGCCGCATTTTCAACATCGTAATTGGCAAGCGTGAATTCCAATGCGTCCACATCATAGATACACCAACGCCAGCGTTTATCCGCATATGGTGAATCGCCCTCATTCAAACTGCGCCAGACAATGTAATTCTTGTCATCAGAGAAATCCCAGTTGCACAGATAATAATTGGTCACAATATAATCGATATAGCTCTGAACATCCATTTCCTTTTGCAGCTGTTCCCATTCCGCCTCATCGGAAAAGTCGGTGTGACCAGCCCAATACATAAATTCCCCATAGGAATCTATGTCTTCGATCACATCTTCATCTGGCTGTCCGTTTTTTACCAGCAGTACATCGTCCACATCGTAGTATTCCCGGAAGTACTGCTTGTCGTATCGTTCCAGCAAATAGGTATCATACCAGTGCTCCCCGTTCAGAAAAACCCGTACCGGAACGCTCTTCTGCGTCGATACAGCTCGGTTCGACACCAGTTCAAAGGCCATGGCATCCGTCAGGCATTCCTTGGTCATGACAGAATGGGTAGATACGCCTTCAAAAATATCCGTTGGATACGTACTGCTATTGCTGAGCGCTGTTTTGGATTCCAGAATGAAGCGTTTTTTAATCCAGCCACGCATGGAGGAACCCTGTATTCGCAATTCCACAGGCTGATTCAGGACTTCCCCATCGGTGTCCAACATCTCCGCAATTGCGGTGACCTCCATACGCTTATTGAAGTTGGGCGTTGGCGCAGGCTGGGTTTGCGCCTCGGATAAATACCATGTATCGTATTCTTTTCCGGTAACGTAAATTCCATCGTCGCCAAACAAATCGTCATATTCAAATATGATGGACAACGTGTAACCGTTTTGAGGTTCCGGAACGCCCACAAAATATGTTTGCGTCAGGATTTCACTTTGCACACCCCAGTCATTGACATAAACTGCCCGGATGACAGTTCCCTTGTCGACAGGAGTTGGATCTGGAATGAAGGTTTTCCAGTCGGTCACCACATTTTGAATGGAAGTATACACATTGGGTTCCTGGGATCGGTTCTGAATGCGTATCCCATCGGTGTACAGTGTCGCGTCAGTCGTCGGCTCGCTGCCGTCTGTGGTGTAGTAAATCTGACCAAAAGGCGGGGCATCTAAATACAGGACAAACGCATCCTCATAATAGCCGCCCGGAACAGACGGCACCGGGGTCGGAGCAGCGCCTCTGGTTTTTGCCCAGTCAACCCCCGCAGCACAGAGGACAAGCAGCACACAGGAAAAGACAATCAGCAGGACTCTGCGTCTCATAAACGCTGCCTTTCTCACATCTTTTCCGGTGCAGAGAAGCCCAGAAGGCCGATACTGGTTTCCAGCACGTTTTTGGCAAGGCCGATGAGAGCAATGTGGCCTGCCTTGACTTCCTCATTCTCCTCCTTGAGGATGGGGGTTTCGTGGTAGAATTTGTTGACGCAGCCGGCAAGCTCATAGATATAGGCGCAAACAAAATTGGGCGCAGAGGCATGCAGGGCGTTCTCCAGCGCGGGGCCAAACTTGGTGATGGCCAGCATCAGATCCTTGGCGTAGCTGTTGGCGCACGGCTGGATGGGCAGATGCTCCCAGGCACCATAGCGGCTGAGAATGGACTTCACCCGGACGATGGTGTAGAGAATGTAGGGGCCGGTGTTGCCCTCAAAGGCGGCGAACCGATCCATATCGAACACATAGTCCTTGGTGGGCTGGTTAGAAAGGTCGCCGTATTTCAGGGCGGCCAGGGCAATCTTCGCGGTGGTTTCCTCCACGGCGGAATCTTCCACGATCTTATTCTCCACCACCTTGGCCCGGACGAATTCGGTCATATCCCCGATGAGCTGCTCCAGGCGCATGACGCCGCCGTCCCGGGTCTTGAAGGGCTTGCCGTCCTTGCCGTTCATGGTGCCGAAGCCCAGATGCTCCAGCTCCACACTTTCCGGGACGATGCCGCCCTTTCTGGCAGCCCGGAACACCTGCTCAAAGTGCAGGGCCTGCCGCTTGTCGGTGATATAGAGAATCTTGTCCGGGTGGAAATCCTGCATCCGCTGCACCATGGTGGCAAGGTCCGTGGTGGCGTAGATGGCGGAGCCGTCAGACTTCACCAGAATGCAGGGAGGTACTTCCTTCTTATCCGTCTCCTCCGCCACGGGGATGACCCAGGCGCCCTCGCTCTCCACTGCCAGGCCCTTGGCCTTGAAATCGGCAATCATGGCGGGAATATAGGGATCGGCGTCGCTTTCCCCCAGCCAGGACTCAAAATGCACGTCCAGAGAATTGTAAATCCGGGTCATGTCCGCCACGGACAGCTTCATGATGTGCTGCCAGATGGCACGGTAGCCCCGGCGGCCGTTCTGCAGCTCGTAGGTTGCAGTATGTGCCTTTTCAGCGAAGTCCGCGTCCACCTTCTTCTTGGCGGAGGCGGCGGGGTAGATCTCCTCCAGCTCGGAAATGGTGAAGGGCGGCTCGGAGGGGTATTCCCCGGTAAAGTCGGGATCGAAATAAGGCAGCTCCGGCTTGCGCACCTGAAGCTCTGCAATGATCAGCCCCATCTGCAGACCCCAGTCGCCCAGATGAATATCGCCGATGGTATTGTAGCCGAAGAATTTGTACAGCCGCTTCAGGCTCTCGCCGATGATGGCAGAGCGCAGATGGCCGATATGCAGGGGCTTGGCAACGTTGGGGCCGCCGTAGTCCACCACGATGGTCTTGCCTGCACCCTCCTTGGGGATGCCAAAGTCCTCGGCGGTGCGCATGGCTTCCAGATAGTCCCGAAGGAACGCATCAGACAGCTTCAGATTGATAAAGCCGGGCATGACAGCCTCCACCAGAGAATAATCCTCCGCGTTCAGCTTCTCCACCACCGCCTGAGCGATCTTGATGGGAGCGCAATGATACTGCTTGGCGGCGGACAGGGCGCCGTTGCACTGGTACTCGCACAGGTCAGGCCGGTTGGAAACCGTCACACGGCCGAAGGAGGCGTCGTACCCCGCCTCCACAAATGCCTGCTGCATTTTTTCTGTAATAATATCAAGAATCTTTTCCATAACAAACTCCACAAACGATGAGATGCTAGATTCAAGATACAAGATAGCAGATATGAGTCAGTCAAACCGAAGCAAATATCTTGTATCTCATATCTTGTATCTTTTCCTATATCCTCTTTTTACTGCTGCTGTTTACGTTCTGCCATCCAGGCAAGGTAATCGTCGTAAGTGCCGTACTTGTCGATGATGGTTCCGTCGGGCTGGAAGGCGATAACCCGGTTACAGGTGGAGGTCAGCATTTCGTGGTCGTGGGAGGCAAGCAGCACCACGCCGGGGAAGGCTTCCAGTCCCTTGTTCACCGCCTGAATGGATTCCATGTCCAGGTGGTTGGTGGGCTGGTCGAGAAGCACCACGTTGGCGCCGGACAGCATCATCTTGCTCAGCATGCAGCGCACCTTCTCGCCGCCGGACAGCACGTTCACAGGCTTGAACACGTCCTCATTGCTAAACAGCATCCGTCCCAGGAAGCCCCGGAGGTACACATCGTCCTTCTTGGCGGAATACTGGCGCAGCCAGTCCACCAGCTCCATCTGGTTGCCCTCAAAATACTCAGAATTGTCCTTGGGCAGATAGCTGCGGATGGTGGAAACGCCCCACTTGACGCTGCCCTCATCCGGCTCCAGTTCGCCCATGAGAATCTTGAACAGGGCAGTTTGGGCCAGCTCGTTTTCACCCACGAAAGCAATTTTGTCGGTGCGATTGACAGAGAAATACACCTTGTCCAGCAGCTTCACGCCGTCCACGGTGAGGGATACATCCTTGACGGTGAGCACATCTTTACCCAGCTCCCGCTCCTGCTGGAAACCCACGAAGGGATAGCGGCGGGTGGAGCAGGGCATTTCCTCCACGGTCAGCTTGTCCAAGAGCTTGCGGCGGGCAGTTGCCTGCTTGGCCTTGGACTTGTTGGCGGAGAAACGCTGAATGAACAGCTGCAGCTCTTCAATCTTCTCCTGATTCTTCTTGTTCTTGTTGCGCAGCATGGCCTGCACCATCTGGCTGGACTCATACCAGAAGTCGTAGTTACCCACATACATCTTGATCTTACCGTAGTCGATATCCACGGTGTGGGTGCACACGGTATTCAGGAAGTGGCGGTCGTGGGACACCGCGATGACCATGCCGGGGAAGTCCAGCAGGAAGTCCTCCAGCCAGTTGATGGCTTCAATATCCAGGTTGTTGGTTGGCTCGTCCAGCATGACGATGTCGGGGTTGCCGAACAGCGCCTGTGCCAGCAGCACCTTTACCTTCAGCCGGGGGTCGGTGGCGCTCATCAGGTCATAGTGCAGCTCCGTGCCAATGCCCAGGCCCTGCAAAAGGCGGGAGGCGTCGGATTCTGCTTCCCAGCCGCCCAGCTCTGCAAATTCCGCCTCCAGATCGGCGGCCCGCAGGCCGTCCTCGTCAGAGAAATCCGGTTTTTCGTAGATGGCGTCCTTCTCCTTCATCACGTCGTACAGGTGCTGATTGCCCATGATGACGGTGTCCAGAACGGTGTAGTCATCGTAAACGTTCTGATTCTGCTTCAGAACAGAGACACGCTTGGTGGGATCGATGGAAATCGAGCCGGTGGTGGAATCCAGCTCCCCGGTGAGGATGCGCAGGAAGGTGGATTTGCCTGCGCCGTTGGCGCCGATAATGCCATAGCAGTTGCCGGGCAGGAACTGCAGGTCAACGTGCTGGAACAGCCACTGACCGCCGAACTGCATACCAAGGTTGCTTACTGTAATCATGAAATAACTCCTTTAATACTCAAGGTCAGCCGGAGACAAGATAGAAGACATAAGATACAAGATACGCAGCAAACAAAGCTTATCTCGTATCTTCTATCTCATATCTTGTATCTCTCTCCACGCCGCCGCATACTCATACAGCATAATCATACCACATAATTGTGAATAAAGGAAGAACTTTTTTCGATAGGACTTGCTTTTTCGTCGGGATGCGCTATAATGTTAGCACTCAGTCACCTAGAGTGCTAATTTTATGAAGGATGTGCATGATTTATGGAAAAGCAGCAATTCAAGGCAGAATCCCAGCGCCTGCTGGATCTGATGATCAACTCCATCTACACCCACCGGGAGATTTTCCTGCGGGAAATTATCTCCAATGCCTCTGACGCCATCGACAAGCTGGCCTACACCGCCCTGACCGACGATAAGGTTGGCATCAATCGGGACGAGTTCGCCATCACCATCACCCGGGATCCCGAGAACCGCACTCTGACGGTTTCCGACAACGGCATTGGTATGTCCAAGGAGGAGATGGAAGAAAACCTGGGCACCATCGCCAAGTCCGGCTCCCTGGGCTTCAAGCAGGCCATGGAGAAAAATGAGGACATCGACATCATCGGTCAGTTCGGCGTGGGCTTCTACTCCGCCTTTATGGTGGCTTCCTCCATCACCGTGATTTCCAGAAAATACGGCGAGGACAAGGCCTGGAAGTGGGTTTCCGACGGCGCAGACGGCTATACCATCGAGGAGTGTGCCAAGGATGCCCCCGGCACCGACATTATCATGACCCTGAAAGAGGACACCGAGGAAGAAAAGTATTCCGAATATCTGGAAGAGTACGAGATCCGCTCCCTGATCCGCAAGTATTCCGACTACATCCGCTACCCCATTAAGATGGAGGTCACCAAGTCCCGCCCTGTGGAAGAGCCTGAGGAAGAGGCTGTAGAAGTTGAGGGCGAAGAAAAGGAATACAAAGCTCCCAAGTACGAAGAATATACTGAGGTAGAAACCCTGAACTCCATGGTGCCCATCTGGCAGCGTGCCAAGAAGGATGTCACCGAGGAAGAGTACGAGTCCTTCTACCGGGAAAAATTCTTCGATTACAATAAGCCCCTGCGGGTCATCCATTCCAGCGCAGAAGGCAGCGTCAGCTTTAAGGCGCTGATGTATATTCCTTCCAAGGCGCCCTATGATTTCTATACCAAGGACTTTAAGCGGGGCTTGCAGCTGTATTCCTCCGGCGTGATGATCATGGAGAACTGCGAGGATCTGCTGCCCGAGCACTTCCGCTTCGTTCGCGGCATTGTGGACAGCCAGGATCTGTCCCTGAACATCAGCCGGGAAATGCTCCAGCACAACCGCCAGCTGACCATCATTGCCCGGAACATTGAAAAGAAGATCAAGTCCGAGCTGAAATCCATGCTGGAAAACGACCGGGAGAAATACGAGGAATTCTACGCTGCCTTCGGCCGTCAGCTGAAGTACGGCACCGTTTCCGACTACGGCGCCCACAAGGAATCTACCCAGGATCTGCTGCTGTTCTACAGCAACAAGCAGGGCAAGCTGATTTCCCTCAAGGAATATGTGGATTCCATGGCGGAGGGTCAGGAAAAGATCTACTTTGCCCCCGGCGAGAACCGGGAACGCCTTGCCAAGCTGCCCCAGGTGGAAACCCTTGCCAAGAAGGGCTACGACGTGCTGCTGTTTGCCGAGGATGTGGATGAGTTCATCCCCCAGACCCTGATGACCTACATGGAGAAGCAGTTCTGCAACGTCTCCACGGAGGATCTGGGTCTGAAAACCGAGGAAGAAAAGAAGGAAGCCCAGGAAAAGGCCGAGGAAATGAAGGGTCTGCTGACCTTCGTGAAGGAAGCTCTGGGCGAGCAGGTCAAGGAAGTGAAGCTGTCCACTGACCTTGGCAGCCACCCCGTGTGCATGACCCCCGATTCCGGCATGAGCTTCGAGATGGAGAAGTATATGAAGAAGGCCAACCCGGAATTTGCTTTCCCCGTCGGTCGGATTCTGGAGCTGAACCCCGATCACGAGGCGGTACAGGCCATGCAGAAGGCCATGACCGAGGATCCTGTGAAGGCGAAGGATTACGCCCAGCTTCTGTGCTATCAGGCACAGCTCATGGCAGAGCTTCCTCTGGAGGACCCCTACGCTTACACCGAGCTGGTGTGCAAGCTGATGAAGTAAGGGAGAAACGCCGAATCCATCGCCTGCGGCGGAAGCAACGGCTCTTGCCGGCTGATTCGGAGCTTTGCAGGTAATATTTTCCGTTGCCTTCGTATAAAAATTGTGATACACTGTTCCTGACAATCCGGAGAAAAAGGAGGGTGTTTTATGTCCTATTCTTACAATTATCTGGGAAGCACTCTGTGGCTGCTGGCGCGGATGCTGCTGGGTATGCCCACGCTGCTGGGAATTGCGACCTATGTGCTGACTGCGCTGGCGCTGTACACCGTGGCAAAACGCCGGGGACTGCGCAAGCCCTGGCTGGCGTGGATTCCGGTAGCGAACTGCTGGCTTTTGGGTTCCCTGTCCGACCAGTACCGCTATGTGGTGCACGGTGAGGACAAATCCAAGCGGAAAATTCTGCTGGTGCTGGACATCATTTTGACCGTTCTGGCAGTTGCCGTCTTTACCATACTGGTTACCCTGGTAATTCAGCTCGTGGGGAACGCGATGTTCTATGGGATCAACGAACACCATCTGCTGGAGAACCTGATGGGTCTGGTATTTGTCATGCTGGGGCTGTGTATGCCGCTGGTCGGTGTAACCATTGCCTATGCCATTTTCCGCTACATGGCGCTGTACGATGTGTATAAGTCCATGGATCCCAGCAATTGTGTGCTGTTTCTGGTGCTGAGCATTCTGTTCGGCGTGACCGAGCCTTTCTTCCTGTTCTTCAGCCGGAACAAGGACGAGGGTATGCCCCCCAGACGGCAGGCACCCGTGAATATCCCCAGCAGCAATGACTGGGTAGACGAAGAGAAAGACTATCTGTAACGCAAGACGCCCCGAATATCATTCGGGGCGTTTTCGTTTCCGGGAGGTATTTTATGGATTACTGCCAATATCCGTCCCCGGTGGGTACGCTGTACCTGACCGCTGATGAAGCAGGGCTGACGGGCATCTGGATGCACCGGTCAGCGACGGAGGCTTCCCCCTTTCTGAAGCAGGCAGCGCAGTGGCTGGACGCCTATTTTGCCGGGAATCCCCAGCCGCCGGCGTTTCTCCTGAATCCGAAGGGCACTGCGTTCCAAAAGCAGGTCTGGCAGCTTCTGCTGGACATCCCCTACGGGCAAACCCGTACTTACGGCGAGATTGCCCGGGAAATGGCTCTGCTGACCGGTAAGGAAAAAATGTCGGCGCAGGCAGTGGGGCAGGCGGTGGGGAAAAATCCCATCAGCATTCTGATTCCCTGCCACCGGGTGGTGGGCGCCAATGGGAAGCTGACGGGCTACGCCGGAGGCCTGGACAAAAAGCAGTGGCTCCTGCGCCATGAGGGCTGGCTGCAAGACAGGAAGGAACAGAAATGATTACCATATTCAATCGAAGAGAATTAACCATCACCTGGGATCAAGTCCGCCAAGCAGAAATCCGGTCGATTCTATCCAGTCACGGAATTGAATCCATGGTAAAGATTGTGGATTTCCACGGCTCTTCCCGATATGGTCATAATGCAGCAGGCACGATCGGGCTGAACCGCAGCTACCTATATGCGTACAAAATTTACGTTCGCAGCAAAGACTATGAAGAAGCGGAATATCTGATACGGAGGTAGTCAGCCTACGCAACAGGCAGTTGCTTGTCTTTTCCCTTGTTTCGTGGTATTCTGTCCATAAGGAGGCGATACGCTTGGAAACGAAAGAAGTAATTGCAAAGCTGCGCACTGACCGCGGACTCTCACAGGATGCGTTGGCGGAGCGGGTGTTTGTCACCCGGCAGGCGGTGTCCCGGTGGGAAAACGGCGAGACGGTACCAAACACCGAAACCCTGAAGCAGCTGTCGAAGCTGTTTGACGTATCCATCAACACCCTTTTGGGTTCTCCGCGGCGGCTGGTCTGCCAGTGCTGCGGGATGCCCCTTGAGGATTCCATCACCAGTAAGGAACCAGACGGCAGCTTCAACGAGGAATACTGCAAATGGTGCTACGACGATGGGAAATTTGCCTACACCAGCCTGGAAGATCTGATCTCCTTCTGCGCGGAGCACATGGCGAACGAAAGCCAGACCCCGGAGCAGATTCGGCAGTACCTTGAAGGGTATCTGCCCACGCTGAAGCATTGGAAAAAGTGAAAAATACCGGCTGAAAGAAACAAATTCTTTCAGCCGGTATTTATTATTGGAGCTTATTCGTACTGTGCAGCCAGATCCTCGTAGTAGGCCATCATTTCTTCCTCGGTGTCGAAATTGGCAACGTACATCTGGTTTGCCATGGCGCCGGACAGGGCGTCGGGAATCCGGCCCCACATGACCATCTTGGGGCCATACTTCATCATGACCTCGTAGTCGTCCAGCTTATAGCGCTTGCCGTCCCGGCGGCCGTAGAAAGCGCAGTAGTGGGAATTGCCGATGGACTTGGTATTGGTGTCAAAGGCCACCATATCCGCCCAAATCTTGTAGACATCGGTTTCCTGAGAGTAGTTGTACATTTCGGGGGTGTAGCCGCCGGCAGGGCGCATATTGACCTCCAGACCCAGCACGTCGCCCTTCTTGCCCAGGCCCTCCTGATCATCGTTGAGCACGAAGAACTCCAGATGGATGAACCGGCTCTTCACGCCGAAGGCCTTCACCGTGGCAAGACCCGCCTGGCGGATCTTCTCCGGCAGCTCCTTTACCAGATAGTACACAGAGTCTCCGCCGGTGTTCACAATGTCCATCAGGGACAGGGGGGTCACGTTGCCGGACTCGAAGAGCATATTGCCCTTGGAATCCACAATGCCGTCAAAGGTCTGGACATAGCCGTTGACAAACTCTTCCATGATGTACACATTGTCATCCTTGGTGTCGATGAACCACTGAACGTCCTCATCCGAACGAAGCTTGTAAGTATTGGACGCACCCACGCCGTTGTCGGGCTTGACCACCACAGGATAACCCACGGTGTGGGCAAACTCCAGCGCGTCGTCCAGTCCCTCCACCAGATGGTACCGTGCGGTGGGCAGGCCGGCCTTGGCATAGTATTCCTTCATGGCGGACTTGTACTTGATCTTATCCATTTCGTCCAGCTTGGGGCCGGTGGTGATATTGAACTCGGTCCGCAGCCAGGCATCCCGCATGAGCCAGTATTCGTTGTTGCTCTCCAGCCAGTCGATCTTGCCGTACTTGAAGGTGAAGAAGGCCACCGCCTTGAACACCTCGTCGTTGTTCTCCAGAGAGCTGACCTTATAATACTCGTCCAGAGAATCCCGCAGTTCCTGCAGCAGTTCATTGTAAGGGCAGTCGCCGATGCCCAGAACCCGCATGCCGTTGTTTCTCAGCTCCCGGCAGAACTTCCAGTAGGTCATGGGGAAATTGGGGGAAATAAATACGAAGTTTTTCATATCTGTACACTCCTTCTATTGAGATACAAGATACGAGATACAAAACACAAGATAAGCAACGCTGCCGCCTCATATCTCTTGTATCCAATATCAAAATATCCTGCATCGTATCTTTGTATCTTGTAGCTTATCCGAGGAACCAGGGCAGGTAGGTCTGTACCATCTTATACCACCAGGGCCAGTCATGGTTTACATCCTTGCCCCAATATTCAAACCGGGTGTGGATGCCCTTCTGGCAGCACACGGTGTCCAGCCAGCGGGTGGATTCCAGCAGCGGCTCCTCCCATGCGCCCTGACCGCAGACAATCAGGCTCTTCTGACTGTTGTACATATCCTTATAGAAGTGGCCGTCGGGCAGGTTCTGCAGATACAGGCAGGGGCAGTTGTTGTACACCAGATCGTCGCAGTAATCGCCGAAGAATTCCTTATTGTCATACAGGCCGGAAATGGCGAAGCAGCTGTCGAACAGGTCGGGACGGCGGTAGTACAGGTTGGCCGCGTGCATGGCGCCCATGGAAGCGCCGAAAGTCAGGATGCCCTGATCATAGCCGTTGGCCAGTCCTGCCAGATGCTTAATGGTGGGCACCATTTCATTAACCACATAGTTGTACCATTTTTCATGGTTTTCAATGCGCCAGCGGTTGTCCGCGCCCTGGGCTGCCCAGGCCTCGTTGTCGATGGTGTCAATGGCAAAGACCATGCACTTGCCGGATTCAATCCAGGGTGCCCAGTAATCCACCATGTGGAAGGACTCAAAATCCCAGAACCGCCCTGCCTGGCAGGGGATGAACAGCACGGGCTTGCCGCAGCTGCCGTAGATCTTGAACTCCATCTCCCGGTTCAAGTAACCGCTCCAATGCTTTTCGTACCGAATTTCCATTTTCAATCTCTCCTCTAGTATTGTCGTCCTGAGCGAGCGCAGCGAGTCGAAGGATCTTTTCCCTCCCAGCTGCGTGGTACTTCCGTTTATATCCACTCACTGGACAAATCGCGCCACTCAGGATTATCCTTTGTAACCAGAGCGTTCTTTTTCACTCTCGTCCACTTTTTCAGTTGTTTTTCTCTCGAAATCGCGCTGTATACATCGTTGGTATATTCAAAGTAAACCAGCTTATGAACATTGTATTTCTTCGTGAAGCCGTCCGCCAAACCGTTGCGGTGCTCGTACAGACGGCGGGGAAGGTTGTTTGTCACGCCGATATATAGCACGGAGTCGTCCCAATTTGTCAGAAAATAGACATAGTACATTCTATTCCCTCCATATGCAGATCAGGAACCGGAAAGATCCTTCGACTCCGCTTCGCATTTTTAGAAGAATGATTGCCGCAGGCAATCATCCTATCAAAAATCGCTTCGCTATGCTCAGGATGACATACGTTTTCTTACAGTCCCAGACAATCCATAAAAATAGGAATCTGCTTTTCCCAGCTGGCTTCACTGTGGTTGCCCCCGGGGACGATCCGCAGCGCCAGATTCACCCGCTTGGTCAGAAGCAAATGGGCTGTGGAAATCATGGATTCCTGGGTCGCCGCGTGATTGAACATTTCCAGCTCGCCGTAATCCATATATACCGTGGTGTCCCGGCGGATATGGGCCCGTGCCACCATTTCCAGCACCTTGCCGGGAGCCACCCACAGGCTGGGAGACAGGCACGCGCCCCGCTGGAAAATATGGTTGTAAACCGTCACGCCGTACAGGGCAATCAGGCCGCCCATGGAAGAACCGGCAATAATGGTGTTCTTCCGATCCGGCAGGGTGCGGTAGTTTTCGTCGACGTAAGGCTTCAGGGTGTTGACCATCCAGTTCATCGTAACACTGCCCTTGCCCTTGATGTGTCCATGCTCGGAATTGGTGTAGGTCATGGGGGCGTACTCCACCAGACGGCGGTTGCCCTCGTGGTTGCACTCCACGGCCACGATGATCAGATCCTTCGGGTTTTCCTCCAGGAACTTCGCCATGCCCCAGGATTTTCCAAAGGTGGCGTCCTCATCGAAAAACACATTGTGACCATCAAACATATACATGACGGGATATCGCTTGTCCGGGTTTTGCTCGTAGTCCTCAGGCAGCCAGATGTAGGCACGGCGGGGCGTATCCCCGGACAGTTTTGGAATTGTCACATTCCATTTGTATACCATTGATTGCTTTCCCTCCGAAAAAATGCGCTTCGCGCGGAAATATAGAGGATAGTATAATTGCAAAAAACGGAATTGTCAATCGTTGCGGCAGGAATTCTTGTATTTGCACAAAAAACAATCGCCCATAGCAGGCGGACGGGCGATTATTACCATGCCCCGCGGCAACTCCGGACAGCCGTCCGCGACAACACGGCAGATTCCGCCTATCCGTGATTTTTCACAAAAGCTTTCTGGGAAAGCCTGTAAATTCCGGCGCAAAAAAATGTTGAAAAACAAGGGAACACAGAGTATACTGACACAGGATACTACTATAGAGAGGATGTTTTTCCATGGAAAATACTGAAGCGGTCTACGACGTAAAAACGTTGGGCACCCCCAAGACCCTGGTTCTGGGACTGCAGCACCTGTTCGCCATGTTCGGCGCAACGGTTCTGGTTCCCGCCATCACCGGTCTGAACGTGTCCACCACGCTGCTGTTCGCCGGCCTCGGCACGCTGCTGTTCCACCTGATCACCGGGCGGAAGGTGCCTGCGTTCCTTGGCTCTTCCTTCGCCTTCCTGGGCGGCTACGCCGCCATCGCCCCGGTGTTGGCAGACGGCTCCGCCAATACCGCCCTGCTCCCCTACGCATGCTTCGGCGTTGCGGTTGCCGGTCTGGTTTACCTGGTGCTGGCAGGTATGTTTAAGGCCTTCGGTCCCGGCAAGGTCATGCGCTACTTCCCGCCTATCGTCACCGGCCCCATCATCATCTGCATCGGCCTGTCTCTGGCCGGCTCCGCCATCAACAATTGCCGCACCAACTGGCTGATCGCGCTGGTCGCCATTCTGGTTGTGGTCTTCTGCAACATCTGGGGCAAGGGCATGGTGCAGATCGTGCCCATCCTGCTGGGCGTTGTGGCCTCCTACCTGTTCGCTCTGGTGATCGACCCCTCCGCCCGGGCAAATGTTGCCGCCGCCGTGGCTTCCGCCAAGTGGTTCGGTATTCCCGTGATCTGGGAGAACACCGTATTCTCCATCTTCAGCAAGGAGTATGACGCCGGTCTGCTGCTGACCTCCGTGATCACCATCGCCCCCATCGCACTGGCTGCCATCGTCGAGCACATTGGCGATATGTGCGCCATCTCCTCCACCGTGGGTAAGAACTTCGTAGCTGACCCCGGCCTGCACCGCACCCTGGTGGGCGACGGTCTGGCTACCACCATGGCCGCCCTGTTCGGCGCTCCCGCCAACACCACCTACGGTGAGAACACCGGTGTTCTGGCGCTGAGCAAGGTATACGATCCCAAAGTCGTCCGTCTGGCCGCCGTGTTTGCCATCATCCTGTCCTTCTGCCCCAAGTTCGCCGCGCTGATCGTCGCTATGCCCGCCGCCACCATGGGCGGTGTCAGCCTGGTGCTGTACGGCATGATCTCCGCTGTCGGTGTCCGGAACGTGGTGGAAAACCAGGTGGACTTCACCAAGAGCCGCAACGTGCTCATCGCCGCCATGATTCTGGGTCTGGCTGTGGGTGTCAGCTACAATGGTGCCATTGTGATTTCTCTGGGTTCCATCTCCATCAGCATGTCCGGTCTGGCTGTGGCCGCTCTGGTGGGCATCCTCATGAATGCCGTTCTGCCGGGCAAGGATTACGAGTTCGGTGTGAACGCCCAGGGCGATACCTCCGTTAACTTCGGTTCCCGCCACCAGTAATTCCTGCAAAAAGCGCCGGGTTTCTCAGGAAACCCGGCGTTTTCTTATCCTTTCAGCTGCATTTTCGCTTCCCGGACGGCTGCCTCGCAGGTCACCGGAATGTGCCATTCGTCCAGCCCCGGCAGTCCCATGGGCACGCCCTCCCGGCGGAAGTGCATTCCGCTTTCCACCTCGGTTTTGCCGCTCATGTGGAACGCCCGTGCGCCGGGCAGACGGGCGCGGAAGGCCGCAATCACGCTGGCATTCACGCCTGCACCGATGAGCACCTCAGGACCGTTTTCCCTGTCCCGGATGGTCAGCAGCTCGCCGATGGTTTCCAGCCCCTCCAGGCACTTCCCTGCGCCGCCGCTGGTAAGCACCGTATCGAACCCCAGACAGGCAGCGTCCCGGTAGGTTTTTCCCAGATCCCGGGAGACATCGATGCAGCGGTGCAAAGTCAATCCCCTGCCGGAGGCGGCGCGCAGCAGCGGCTCCATGGCGCGTGCGTCCAATTCCCCTTCTGCCGTCAGGCAGCCGATGACAAAGCCGTCGGCGCCTTCTTCCCCCAGAACCGCCATTTCCATAGCCATCTGCTCCACTTCCTCCGGGGTATAGAGAAAATCTCCGCCTCGGGGGCGCATCAGGCAGCGCACTGGAATGCCGCTGACCCGGCGAATCTGCCGCAGCAGCGCCGCCGAAGGCGTCAGCCCGCCCACGCTCAGAGCGCTGCACAATTCCAGCCGGTCCGCACCCCCGGAGATTGCCGCCATGGCGGAAGCATAGGAATCCACACAGACTTCCAGCAGTTTTTTCATTGTCATCGCTCCTTTTTTCTTCCAGTTTACCATTCCGCAAAGAATCCTGTCAAGCCCGGGTTTTGTTGGCTTGACAGATCTTTTTCTGTGGATATAATAGGTGTGGTATCCATTTTTTGATCATTTTCATTGGAAATATCCGGGAGGCAGCTATGGATCTTCGGAGCCTGAATATTTTTATCGAGGTGGCAGAGCTGGGCAGCTTCACCCGTGCCGGAGAAAAGCTGGGCTATTCCCAGCCCACCATATCCTTTCAGATCAAACAGCTGGAAAAGGAATTGGGCGCCCAGCTTTTTGATCGGATCGGGCACACCGTCAGCCTGACGGACGCAGGACGGGACGCGCTGGGCTACGCCCAGCAGATCTGTCACAGCTGCCAGGAAATGGTGCTGGGAACTGCGGGCCGCCGGGAGCCGGCCGGCGTACTCCGGCTGGGCATGGCGGACTCCCTGTGCGAGCCGCTGATTGTCGGACATTTCGCACAGTTCCGGGCGGATTACCCCAACGTATCGCTGCATATCACCACCATCGACACCAGCGCCCTGCTGGAGCGTCTGGATCACAACGATGTGGACATGATCTGCACCATGGACGACCACGTTTACGACACCAACTATATCATCGCGGACGAAGAGGAAATCGACGTGCATTTTGTAGCGTCCCCCGCGCATCCGCTGGCGGCTCTGTCCCAGGTGAACGTGGAGCAGCTGCTGGATCAGCCCTTCCTGCTGACGGAAAAGGGCATGAGCTACCGACGGCTTATGGACGAGCAGCTTGCCCGGAACTCCCGGGAAATCCACCCCGTGCTGGAAACCGGACAGGCAGACCTGATCTGCAAGCTGGTGGGAGAAAATATGGGCCTGTCTTTTCTGCCGGACTATGTGACGGAGCGGATGGTGCGCGACCGGCAGCTTATGCGGCTGAATGTTCCGGAACTGCAGGTTGTTGTCTGGAAGCAGCTGCTTTATCGCCGGGAAAAATGGGTGTCTCAGCCCATGCGCGCCATGATTGACCATATGACCAGAATCCGCCTGATTGGGTGAACACTATGAAAACAAGAATCCTTCCTGCGCTGTTGGCAACGGTGTTCCTGCTGTGCGCCTGCGGTTACCTTCCCCGGGAAGCCGCACCGGCCGCCACGGAAACCACCGTTGAGACCACCGCCGAAACTACCATCGAACCCGCCACCGACCCCGCCGCCGAACCCACTGCGGCAACGACCCTGCCGCCGGAAACCGAGCCTGCCCCGGAACCGGCGCCGGAGGCCTTCGTGCGGGTACTGGATTACATTCCCACGGCGCAACAGGAACTGATGTACGCCACGGACCGGAATTTTACCGGACAGCAGATTTACGATTTCTCCGACGCCTATCTGCGGTACGGCACCGTGAAAAAGCTGGCGGCAGTCAGCGATGATCTGACGCAGCTGGGGCTATCCCTGAAAATCTGGGATGGCTTCCGCCCGGTGAGCGCCCAGTACCGGCTCTGGGAAATCTGTCCCAATCCCACTTATGTGGCCAATCCCACAAAGGGGTTCAGCTCCCACAGCCGGGGCAACACCCTGGATCTGACGCTGGTAGACGCGTCGGGAGCAGAGCTGGAAATGCCCACGGGCTTTGACGATTTCTCCAAAAAGGCGGATCGGGACTATTCCGACTGCACCGAAATCGCCGCCGCCCACGCCCAGCTGCTGGAAACGCTCATGGAAAAGCACGGTTTCTCCGGGTATTTCGGAGAATGGTGGCATTTTACCGATACGGATGATTACCCGGTGGAGGAAAGCTTCTCCCCGCCGGAAGCATAGAAAGAAGGAGCAAACATGTCCATTGAAAAGGTGCGAGCCTGGCTCTCGCAATACGGCGTATCTGACCGAATTCTGGAATTTCCTGTGTCCAGCGCCACCGTGGAACTGGCAGCGCAGGCGCTGAACTGCGAGCCGGGCCGCATTGCAAAAACCCTGTCCTTCGGGGTAAACGACACCCCCATTCTGATCGTTGCCGCCGGGGATGCCCGGGTGGACAACGCCAAATACAAGGCGCGCTTCGGCGTCAAGGCCAAGATGCTGTCCCACGAGGACGCTGCATCGCGCATCGGTCACGCCGTTGGCGGCGTATGCCCCTTTGCGGTGAACGAAGGGGTGGAGGTCTATCTGGACGTATCCCTGAAACGCTTCCCAACGGTTTTCCCCGCAGCCGGCAGCAGCAACAGCGCGATTCCTCTGACCATTCCGGAATTGGAGCGGTTCTCCGGTTTCCTTGGCTGGGTGGATGTATGCAAAGCCTGGCAGGACGGGAAATAAATGCAAAAGTTTACAGCAATTTCAAACATTTTCCTGGGTATCAGGTTATAATAACAAGTTGAGAATACCAATAAAACCAACGGAAAGGTGACAGAAGGTTATGACAAAGATTGATATTTATTCCGGCTTCCTGGGCGCGGGCAAGACCACGCTGATCAAGAAGATGATTCAGGAAAGCTACAAGGGTCAGAAAATCGTGCTGATTGAAAACGAGTTCGGCGAAATCGGCATTGACGGCGGATTTCTGCAGGACGCGGGCATCAACATCACCGAGATGAACTCCGGCTGCATCTGCTGCTCTCTGGTGGGCGATTTCGGCAAGGCGCTGACTCAGGTCATCGGCGAGTACAACCCTGACCGGATCCTCATTGAACCCTCCGGCGTGGGCAAGCTGTCCGACGTCATCGGCGCGGTAAAAAAGGTGATGAACGACGAGGTAACTCTGGGCTACACCGTGGCTGTGGTGGACGCAGGCAAGGTTAAGGTGTATATGAAGAACTTCGGCGAGTTCTACAACAACCAGATTGAGACGGCTTCCACCATCATCCTGTCCCGCACCGACGCCATCCCCCAGGCCAAGCTGGACGCTGCTGTTGCCATGCTCCGGGAGCACAACGACAAGGCCACCATCGTGACCACCCCCTGGGGCGATCTCACCGGCGAGCAGCTCACCGCCGCCATGGAGGGGCAGGCCACTCTGGCTGCGGAGCTTGCCAAGCTGGTGCACGCCCATGAGCATGAGCATCATCACCACCACGACGAGGACGATGATCACTGCTGCGGTCATCATCACGATCACGATGAGGACGATGACCACTGCTGCGGTCATCATCACGATCATGACGAGGACGATGATCACTGCTGCGGTCACCACCATCACCATGATGAGGATGATCACGACTGCGGGCATCATCACGGCGACGAAGGCTGCCACGAGCACCACCATGGTCACGAGGGCGAAGCGCACTGCTGCCACCATGATCACGAGCACGAGGAGCACGAGCATCACCACCATCATGACCACGACCATGATCATGACGAACACTGCGCCTGCGGCTGTCATGACCACGAGCATGAGCATGAGCATGACCACGACCATCATCACCACCACGATCACGATGCCGACGAGGTGTTCACCTCCTGGGGCGTGGAGACAGCGAAGAAATTTGACAAGGAAACCGTGGAAAATGCGCTGCACGCCCTGGATTCCGGCAAATATGGCATGATTCTCCGGGCCAAGGGCATCCTGCCCGCCGCAGACGGCAGCTGGATTCACTTCGACTATGTGCCGGAAGAATACAATGTCCGCACCGGCTCCGCCGATATCACCGGCAAGCTCTGCGTTATTGGCTCTCAGTTGGACGAGCAGGGCGTGGCAGCGCTGTTTGGAGTGTAAGCCATGCAGGAGATACCGGTTTATGCATTCACCGGATTCCTGGATTCCGGTAAGACAAAGTTCATTCAGGAGACGCTGGAGGACGAGCGCTTCAACGCAGGAGAACGCACCCTGGTGCTGCTCTTTGAGGAGGGCGAGGAGGAATATGATCTTTCCACCTACCCCCACAAGAACGTGTATATCGAAACGCTGGATCAGCAGACCGTCACCACAAAACAGCTTCAGGCGCTTCAGAAGAAGTACCGGGCAGAGCGCATCGTTGCCGAGCTGAATGGAATGCAGCAGGTGGGCGACCTGTATATGCGCTTCCCCGAGGGTTGGGTGGTGGCGCAGGAGGTCATGTTCGCCGATTCCACCACCATCATGGCTTTCAACGCCAATATGCGCAATCTGGTAATGGACAAGCTGGTGGGCGCCCAGATGGTGGTGTTCAACCGGCTGGAAAAAGGCGCGGATGTGATGCCCTTCCACAAGCTGGCCCGCGCCGCTTCCCGGCGTATCGACATTCTCTACGACTACACCGACGGTACCACGCAGTTCGACGAAATTGAGGATCCCCTGCCCTTTGACATTAACGCTCCGGTGATTGAAATCAAGGACGAGGACTACGCCCTGTGGTATCGGGATGTTTCCGAGGAACCGCAGAAATACGACGGCAAGACCGTCCGCTTCAAGGCCCAGGTGGCCATGCTCCGCCGGGACAAAAACGGTATGTTTGCCCCCGGCCGGTTCGTCATGACCTGCTGTGTGGAGGACATTCAGTTCTGCGGTATCCCCTGCCGGTATGCCAAAGCTGCGGAGCTGAAAAGCCGGGACTGGGTCATGGTCACGGCAAAAATTGCCGCTGAGAAGCATCCGCTGTACAAAGGCGACCTTGGCCCTGTGCTGACCGCTATCGAGGTCACCACCGGCGCGCAGCCCGCTGAACCCGACGTGGCAACGTTTTAGCCAATTGACAATTGACAGTTGACAATTGACAATTCGGATAACGTTCACCTGAAAAAGAAAATGATACTGCTGGATAGCTGAAATTGGCAATTATTAACGGGTCATTCCCGAATAGACGGAATCATAATTGTCAATTTTCCATTGTCAATTCATACTAAGGGAGGGCTGCTTATGTATCAGCCGCTGGCCGATCTTTTGCGGCCCACCACATTAGATGAAGTATACGGTCAGGAGCATATTCTGGGGCAGGGCGCCGTTCTGCGGCGGCTCATCGACTCCGGAAATATCCCCAACATGGTGTTCTACGGCCCCAGCGGCACGGGAAAAACCACCGTTGCCAACATCATCGCGAAACAGACCAATCGAACCCTATACAAGCTCAACGCCACCACCGCCTCTACGGCGGACATTAAGGAAATTGTGGCGCAGCTGGATACCTTTCTGGCGCCCAATGGAGTGCTGCTGTACCTGGACGAAATTCAGTCCTTCAACAAAAAGCAGCAGCAGTCTCTGCTGGAACACATTGAAAACGGCAAGATCACCCTGATTGCCTCCACCACGGAGAATCCCTATTTCTATGTGTTCAACGCCATTCTAAGCCGGTCTACGGTGTTTGAATTCAAGCAGATCTCCGCGGAGGCGGCGCTGAAAGCGGTGCGCCGGGCGGTGGAATTCATGGAGCAGCGCACTGCCCTGCAAGCCCAGGCCGAGGACGGGGCGCTTCAGTACATTGCCGCCGCCTGCGGCGGCGACCTGCGCAAGGCTATGAACGCGGTGGAGGTGCTGTTCTCCGCCGGGCAGCCCCAAAACGGGGTGCTTCCGCTGACGCTCTCCGACGCCAAAGCCGTCACCCAGAAAAGCGCCCTGCGAGCGGATCGGGACGGGGACAATCACTATGATCTGCTGTCCGCCCTGCAAAAATCCATCCGCGGCTCCGATCCGGATGCCGCCTGCCACTATCTGGCGCGGCTTCTGGAAGCCGGGCAGATGCCCTCCGCCTGCCGCCGGCTGATGGTGATTGCCGCCGAGGACGTGGGCCTTGCCTACCCGCAGATCATTCCCATTGTCAACGCCTGCGTGGACATGGCGCTGAAGCTGGGAATGCCGGAAGCCCGGATTCCTCTGGGGGATGCGGCGGTGCTCATGGCCACCAGCCCCAAGTCCAATTCCGGACACATCGCCCTGGATGCGGCGCTGGCGGATGTGCGCAAAGGCAAAACCGGGGACTTCCCCCGGCACCTGCAAAACGTTCACGCCGACTCCTACACCATGGAGCGGGAACAGGGCTACCTGTACCCCCACGACTATCCGAACCACTGGGTGCAGCAGCAGTACCTGCCCGACGCGCTGGTGGGAACCCACTATTACGAGTACGCCGAAAACAAGCTGGAGCAGGCCGCAAAGCAGTATTGGGATAAGATCAAGAAATGAGTTGACAATTGACAGTTGACAATTGACAGTTGTGGTATTGCTTCGCAATGCTTATAAATCGTCCCGAAGGGACACCTTAACTGTCAACAACCAACTGTTCACTGTCAACTCCCTCAAATGCGGGAGGACATATGGACATTCGTCTAAACGACATTCTGGTGATGAAAAAGCCCCATCCCTGCGGGGAAAAACGCTGGCTGGTGCTGCGCACCGGCGCGGACTTCCGCCTGCGGTGCTTAGGCTGCGGGCATGAGGTGATGACGCCCCGGTTCAAGGCAGAAAAAAATATTCGCACCATAGAACGCAGCAATCCCTCCGACTGAATCAGTCGGAGGGATTTTTTGCGGCAGCACAGAAGGAGCCTGACGGAACTTGCGGCGGGGGCGGGACATGGTTGCGACCGACTTCTTTTCCTCCGGCGGATATACTGAGAGCATCCCAACACGGAGGTGCAGGTATGGCGGTGTATCTGGATCTGGTGATGATTCTCAACTTTCTGGTGGATTTTTTGCTGCTTCTGGGGACAAACCGCTTATCCGGCTTCCCTGCCGCCCCCGGACGGTGCGCACTGGCTGCGGGCTTAGGAGGCGTGTACGCCGCTGGCTGCCTGCTGCCGGGGTTCCGCTTTCTGGGAAATCTGCTGTGGCGGTGCGTCAGCCTCTGTCTCATGGCGCTGGTTGCTTTCGGCCTGCGGCGGGACGCGCTGAAGCGGGGCGGGATATTTCTGCTGCTGAGTCTGGCGCTGGGCGGTATGGCGCTGTGCTTCAGCCGTCAGAATTTTGCCGCGCTGACGCTGGGTGCAGCGGGGGTATGGCTGCTGTGCCGGATCGCCTTCGGGGACGGCGCGGTGGGCAGGGAGTATGTGCCTGTGACGCTGTGCTATCAGGGGAAAACCGCCAGCTTCACCGCCCTGCGGGACACCGGCAACACCCTGCGCGATCCCATTACCGGAGAACCGGTGTTGGTGGTGTCCGGGGAAATCGGAGAAAAACTTACGGGACTGACCGCAAAGCAGATCGCGTCGCCGCTGGAAACCCTGACAGCACGTCCGCTGCCAGGTCTGCGACTGATTCCCTACCGGGCGGTGGGAAACAACGGCGGACTGCTGCTGGCCATGCGATTTGCCCAGGCTTCCGTAGGGAAAAAGCAGCAAAGCGTGCTGGTGGCCTTTGCCGCCGAAGGACTGGAACGAACAGGAATGTATCAGGGACTGACAGGAGGGGCATTATGAAACTGATGGAATTGCTGCGCATGCTGGGACTGGTTCCCGGCGACGGAATCTTCTACATCGGCGGAAGCGACATCCTGCCCCCGCCGCTGAAGGGCGCACAGGAGCAGGAGGCGCTGGAAGCACTGGAACGGGGCGACGAAGCTGCGAAACAGCGGCTGGTGGAGCACAACCTGCGTCTGGTGGTCTACATCGCCCGGCGGTTTGAAAATACCGGCATCAACCTGGAGGATTTAATCTCAATTGGAACCATCGGACTGATGAAGGCCATCGGCACCTACCGTCTGGAAAAGAAGATCAAGCTGGCAACCTACGCCTCCCGGTGCATCGAAAATGAAATCCTGATGTACATCCGCAAAACCGCCAACCAGAAGGCGGAAATCTCATTGGACGAACCCATCAACATGGACTGTGACGGCAACGAGCTGCTGCTGGCAGACATTCTGGGCACGGATGAGGACATGATTCTGCGTCCACTGGAGGAGGACGTAGACCGGCGGGTGCTGCGGCAGGCGCTGGAAACCCTGCCGCCCCGGGAGCAGGAGATCGTGTTCCTGCGCTTTGGTCTGGAGGGCAGAAAGGAACTGACTCAGAAGGAGGTGGCGCAGGAAATGGGAATCTCCCAGTCCTATATCTCCCGGCTGGAAAAGCGAATCCTTCAGCGGCTGCGAAAAGAATTTCTCCGGCAGACAAGCTGCGCTTGATTTTTCCTATTCGATATGGTATAATCGATATGAAAATATATCGATATTTTTTATAAGGATCGAAATTCGAGGTAAGTATGGAACAGAAGAAAATTTCCAAGGCCGTGCTGAAACGACTGCCCGGCTATCTGGCATATCTGAAGAATATACCGGAAAACGCCTCGCCCAACATTTCCGCCACCGCGCTGGCCAACGCGCTGGATATGGGCGAAGTACAGGTGCGCAAGGATCTGGCTATGGTGTCCGACGGCGGACGTCCCAAAATCGGTTACCAGCGGGAAGCGCTGATTGACGATATTGAGCAGTTTCTGGGCTATGACAACACCACCGATGCGGTACTCATCGGCGCGGGCAAGCTGGGCCAGGCGCTGATGGGCTACAAGGGCTTTGACGAATATGGCCTGAACATTCTTGCCGCCTTTGACATCCGTCCCAAGATCAAAAAAACGGAGGAAGGCAAACCCGTCTACAACATCAGCGAGCTGTCCAAGTTCTGTCGCACCCACAAGGTGCTCATGGGTATTATCACCGTCCCGGCTGAAGGCGCCCAGGAGGTTGCCGACCAGCTCATTGCCGGCGGCATCAAGGCCATCTGGAATTTTGCGCCTACCCATCTGGATGTTCCCCCCAATATTCTGGTGCAGAATGAGAATATGGCGACTTCTCTGGCGGTGCTGTCCGTCCATCTGCAGGCGCAGATCAAGGAAGAAAAAGAAGTAAAAAAGTAAAAAAACCGGCGGTTTTTTGAAAACCGCCGGACTTTTTATGTTTTATACTGACGTTACTGTCTCAGCGCATCCAGTGCCAGTGCGTTCTGGGTTTTATACAGCTGAGAGTAGATGCCGTCGGTTTCCAGAAGCTGCTGGTGGGTGCCGCATTCGGTAATCACGCCGTCGGAAATAGACACGATCCGGCTGGCGCTGCGGATGGTGCTGAGCCGGTGGGCAATGATCAGGGTCGTACGTCCCTTGGCCAGATTGTCGAAGGCCCGCTGAATCTTCGCTTCCGTCACGGAGTCCAGCGCCGAGGTAGCTTCGTCCAGAATCAGGATGGGCGGATTCTTCAGGAAGATCCGGGCAATGGCAATGCGCTGTTTCTGTCCGCCGGACAGCAGGGTTCCCCGCTCTCCCACATAGGTCTGGAAGCCCTGGGGCATCGCCACAATGTCCTCGTAAATCTCCGCCTGCTTTGCCGCTTCCTCCACCTCATGCAGCGTTGCATCCGGCCTGCCATAACGAATATTCTCAAACACCGTATCCGCAAACAGGAACACATCCTGCTGCACAATGCCGATGTTTTCATGCAGACTCTGCTGGGTTACATCCCGAATGTCCAAACCGTCAATGGAAATACTGCCGCTGGTCACATCATAGAATCTCGGGATCAGCTGGCACAGGGTGGTTTTGCCGCCGCCGGAGGGACCCACGATGGCGATGGTCTCGCCGGGCCGCACCTGCATCGTCACATGGTGCAGTACCGCCAGATCCCCATCGTAGGCAAAGGACACATCCCGCACATCGATTTCTCCCCGGACATTTTCCAGCTTCCGGGCATCGGGCTTATCCTGAATGGCAGGCTCCGTGCGCATGACCTCCACGAACCGGTTCAGTCCCGCAAAGCCGTTGGCAAACAGCTCCGAGAAATTGCACAGCTTGCGCATGGGGTTGACAAAGGAGGCGATATACAGGTTGAAGGTAATCAGGTCCCGGTAATCCATCTCCCCGCGCATGACATAGTAGCCACCGAAGCCCACCACAATCACATTCAGCATGCACAGGAAAAACTCCACGCTGCTGTGGAACATACCCATAGCCTTGTGAAATTCCCGCTTGGAGGTTTTGTAAATCTCGTTGGCGGCGTTGAACCGCTCTATTTCCGCCGCCTCGTTGGCAAAGGCCTTGGCAGTGCGGACACCGGAAAGACTGCTTTCAATCTCCTGATTTATGTGTCCGGTCTTTTCCTTGGCGGCAGCGGAAGCCTTCGCCATCCGCTTGCGCATGGACATGGCAACCGCCAGAAACACCGGAATGGTCAAACCTACAACGATTGCCAGCTCCCAGCGGACGGAAAACATCACCACCAGCGCGCCGAGAATGGTCAGTGTGCTGGTGAGCAGATCCTCCGGGCCATGGTGCGCCAGCTCCGTCAGCTCAAACAGGTCGCTGGTCAGCCGGGCCATGAGCTTGCCGGTGCGGTTGCGGTCATAATAGTCAAAGCTCAGCTCCTGCATATGGGCAAACAGGTCTTTGCGGATATCCGCCTCCACCCGGATGCCGAAGGTATGCCCGTAGTAGGCAACAATATAATTGAGAAATGTGCGCAGCACATAGCTTGCCGCCACCGCTGCCATAATCAGGAAAAAGGTACGGTACAGCTGATTCGGCAGCAGGTCATACAGCGCTTTTCGGGTCACCAGTGGAAACGTCAGATCGATTGCCGCGATGCCCACGGCGCACAGAATGTCAATGGCAAACAATCTCTTGTGGTTGCCGAAATAGCCTAAGAAAATTGCCAGCGGGGATTTGCGCTGGTAGTCCTGAGTGGTCATCCAATCTCCCTCCATCACTCTACATTTCTATTATTTATATTATACAAGATTCTTCCCAAAATGCAACCGGGGCTTTTCCCTTCCCCGGTTCTGTGGTATACTGGAAGAAAACGCGCGGTCAGTCACCGCGGAAAGAAGGGTTATCCATGGAAATTCTCTATTCCGACCGGGAAATCGCAGTGTGCATCAAGCCTGTGGGACTGGACTCTGAAGCGGAGCTTCCCGCCGCGCTGAAGGAGGCACTGGGCGGAGAAATCTATCCGGTGCACCGGCTGGACAAAAACGTAGGCGGCATCATGGTCTATGCCCGGACGAAAGCCGCTGCCGCCGCCCTGTCCCGGGCGATTCAGGAAGGGCGCATGGTCAAGGAATATGTGGCGCTGGTTCACGGAACGCCCCCGGAAAGCGGCGACTGGGAGGACCTTCTGTGGAAGGACAGCCGCAAAAACAAGGTTTTCGTGGTAAACCGGATGCGGGGCGGTGTCAAGAAAGCCCGGCTGGAATTTGTCCGATTGACCGCAGGCAAAGAAAGCCTTGTCCGCATCCGGCTGCACACCGGGCGCAGCCATCAGATTCGGGTGCAGTTCGCCAGCCGGGGTTTCCCGCTGGTGGGCGACCACAAATACGGGGCGAGGGATTCCTCCCCCGCCCCGATGCTGTTCTCCTGTAAGCTGTCCTTTCCCCATCAGGGTAAAACCGCCGCATTTGAAGCCCTGCCCGAGTGGGCCTGTTAAGCCTTCGCAAGCCACTTTCCCGAAAGCGTCCGGGCCAGGAAGAAGGATACGCGGCACACCCAGTCCAGAATCATGGCAATCCACACGCCGATGGCGCCCCAGCCCAGGTGTACGCACAAAATCCAGGAACCCAGAATCCGGAACATCACCATGGATCCGATGCCCACCCACATGGTAAATTTCACATCATTAGCTGCCCGCAGGGCGTTGGGAAGTACGAAAGACGCCGACCACAGAATGATTGCGAAGGAGGCGTGCGTCCACACAAGCGTTCTCGTCAGCGCCACGGTCTCCGGCGTGAGAGAGCTGTAAAGCCCGATGAGCTGATTGACAAACAGGATAATCAGCGCATTGCAGATGCCCAGCAGCAGATACGACCAAAGCATCAGCTTTTTCACATAGTAGCAGGCCTGCTCCTTATCCCCGGCGCCCACACTCTGGCCTACCACCGTCACCATAGCAAGGCCCATGGCCTGACCGATCACGATTCCCACGCTGTCCAGGGTGTTGGCGACAGCGTTGGCAGAGGTCTGGGTGGTGCCGAACAGGGCAATCATGCTCACCACAATCAGCCGTCCGAACTGGAAGAAGCTGTTTTCACAGGCGGAGGGAATGCCGATGCCCAGGATTTTGCCCATCATTTTGTGGTCAATGGGGTGCAGCGCTTTTCGTTCCAGATACAGCTCCTGCTTTCGGTCGGATGCCAGCGCCAGAATCAGCACCGCCGCCACCGCCCGGGAAACCAGCGTAGGCACGGCAACGCCTGCAACCCCCATTTTCAGCACAAAGATGCACAGGGCGTTTCCCGCCACATTGATGGCGTTCATCAAAAGGCTTACCTGCATGGACACCTTGCTGTTGCCGGTGCTGCGGAAAATCGCCGCTCCGGCGTTATACAGGGCGATAAACGGGAAAGACAGGGCGGTAATCCGCAGATAAATCAGTCCTGCATCCATTACCGCCTGATCGATGGAGCCAAAGAACAGGCGCAGCAGTCCCCTTGCGAAAATCAGACACAGCGCCATAGCCGCAACGCCCAGTCCTCCCGCCATCACTACCAGCTGCCCGGCGCTCTGCCGGGCTTTTTCCTGCTGCCGGGCACCCAGCAGCTGGCTGGTAACCACCGCGCCGCCGGTGGCAAGCGCCGCGAACAGCACCAGAATCACCGCGTTGATCATATCCACCAGAGAAACGCCGGAAATCGCCGCCTCCCCCACGGAGGACACCATCACGCCGTCGCACATACCCACCAGAATGGTCAGGCCCTGTTCAATGACCAGCGGGATAATCAGCCTGACCAGTCTTTGATTGGAAAACAGTCTGCTCTCCATCTTTTCTCTCCTCAAAACACAAGTCTGACGAAGAGTATAGCACCAAAATTTACTGTTTTCAATGGAAGAAGTCTACAAATCCCCTCTCGGTTTTCCCTCTGTTTTCGACAGAAAGCCGCCGTGGGGTTCCCCACGGCGGCTTCTTTGCTTATCGGATTTCCAGCTGGCCGTCCACCGCGTCCACGGTGACAGTCTGGTTGGGAAGAATATCCCCCCGGAGCAGACGCTTACTGAGCATGGTTTCCACGGTATGCTGGACATACCGGCGCAGAGGCCGGGCACCGTACTGCGGGTCGTAAGAAGCGTCCACGATGGCGCTCTTCGCAGCATCCGTCAGTTCCACCCGGATCTGCTGGTTCTCCAGACGCCCGTTCAGCTTGTCGATCTGCAGGTCGATGATCTTTGTCACGTTCTCCTTGGTCAGGGGCTTGTAGAACACGATCTCGTCCAGACGGTTCAGGAACTCCGGCCGGAAGGACCGGCGCAGCAGAGCTTGCACCTGTTCCTTGGCGCTTTCCTCAATGGTGCCGTCGTCGTTGATGCCATTCAGCAGATATTCAGAGCCAAGGTTGGAGGTCAGAATCAGGATGGTGTTCTTGAAGTCCACGGTTCTGCCCTGAGAGTCTGTAATCCGTCCGTCGTCCAGCACCTGCAGCAGCACGTTGAACACATCAGGATGGGCTTTCTCCACTTCGTCAAACAGCACCACGGAGTAGGGCTTTCTGCGCACCGCTTCGGTGAGCTGGCCGCCCTCTTCATAACCCACATATCCGGGAGGCGCGCCGATCAGACGGGAGACGGAGAATTTCTCCATATACTCGGACATATCGATTCGCACCATGTTGTTCTCGTCGTCGAACAGCGCCTGGGCCAGGGTCTTTGCCAGTTCGGTCTTGCCCACGCCGGTGGGGCCCAGGAACAGGAAGGAACCAATGGGACGGTTGGGATCCTGAATGCCTGCCCGGCTTCTCTGAATGGCTTCGGTGACAGCCTGCACGGCTTCGTCCTGACCCACCACCCGCTTGTGCAGGGTTTCATCCAGATGCAGCAGCTTCTCCCGTTCGCCCTGCACCAGCCGGGACACGGGGATGCCCGTCCAACGTTCCACAATCCGGGCGATTTCCTCGTCGGTGACCCGATCCCGGAGGATATTGCTCTGCTTGGCGGACTGGGCCCGGCGTTCTTCTTCCTCCAGCTGCTTCTTGGCTTCCGGCAGGCGGCCGTACTTCAGCTCGGCGGCCTTTTCCAGATCGTAACGCTGCTCGGCGGCTTCAATCTGACGGTTCAGATCCTCAATGGTCTCCCGCAGCTGCTGAACCCGGCCGATGGCGTTCTTCTCGTTCTCCCACTGGGCCTTCATAGCGTTGAAGCTGTCCCGCTCCTCAGCCAATTCCTTTTGCAGTTCGGCCAGACGGGCCTTGGACAGTTCGTCCTCTTCCTTCTTCAGAGCCGCTTCCTCAATCTCCATCTGGATGATCTTCCGGGAAACGGCGTCCAGCTCCGTGGGCATGGAGTCCATCTCGGTACGAATCTGTGCACAGGCCTCATCCACCAGATCAATGGCCTTATCCGGCAGGAACCGGTCGGTGATATACCGGTGGGACAAGGTTGCGGCGGCGATAATGGCGGAATCCGCAATCTTTACGCCGTGGAATACCTCATAGCGTTCCTTCAGGCCACGCAAAATGGCAATGGTATCCTCCACGGTAGGCTCATCCACCTGCACCGGCTGGAACCGGCGCTCCAGCGCCGCATCCTTTTCAATATACTGCCGGTATTCGTCCAGAGTGGTCGCACCGATGCAGTGTAACTCGCCGCGCGCCAGCATGGGCTTCAACAGGTTGCCCGCATCCATGCTGCCCTCGGTTTTGCCCGCGCCTACAATGGTGTGCAGCTCATCGATGAACAGGATAATCCGTCCCTCGGACTGCTTGACTTCGTTCAGAACGGCTTTTAGACGCTCCTCAAATTCGCCCCGGTACTTGGCGCCGGCAATCAGCGCGCCCATGTCCAGAGAGAAAATGGTCTTGTCCTGCAGGGACTTGGGCACATCCTTCTTCACAATTCGCTGGGCAAGCCCTTCGGCAATGGCGGTTTTACCAACGCCGGGCTCGCCGATGAGCACAGGATTGTTCTTGGTCTTTCGGGACAGAATCCGAATGACGTTCCGGATTTCCTCATCCCGCCCGATGACAGGATCCATTTTCTGCTCCCGGGCACGCTTGACCAGATCCGTACCGTACTTTTCCAGGGCGTCGTAAGTGCCCTCCGGATTATCGGAGGTGACCCGCTGGTTGCCCCGGACGGCCTGCAGCGCTTTCAGCGTGTTTTCCTTGGTAATGCGGTAGGTTTCAAACAGGGTTTTCACACCGCCCCGGGCGGTTTCCAGCAGGCCCAGGAACAGGTGCTCCACGGAGACGAACTCGTCTTTCATGGTTTTTGCCTCTTCCTCTGCCTTCTGGAAGGAGGCATCCACGTCGGCGGTGATATAGAACCGGTCGGCATCCCGGCTGCCGGTGACAGCGGGAATCTTCCGCAGCTGCGCAGCAGCGGCAGCCTCCAGGCTCTCCACTGTCACGTCCATCTTCCGCAGCAGCTGGGGGATCAGTCCGACCTCCTGCCGCAGCAGCGCCAGCAGCAGATGCACCTGCTCCATCTGCTGATGGTTATTCTGTACCGCCAGGTCTCTCGCGCTCTGGACAGCCTCCAGAGATTTCTGGGTATAATTGTTGAAATTCATACAGCTATCCTTCCTTTCGTCATTTTAGCACTCTCTTGTTGCGAGTGCTAAATCCATTTGTCCTTACTATATCCCATTCTGGAAAAAAGTCAAGGTCTTTATCCGAAAAGCAACAAAAAGTTCACAATGATGTCTGATGCAAAATTTTCCTGCGGCACAGCACATATATTATTTAGGTAGGCAGAACCTGATAAACACCGGTATCCTCTTCTGTAATCGCCGGGAATTCCCTCTGGAAACAGCATAGCGATTGGCGTAATGCACAAATTGCTTCCTGATTTTTCTAATCGCTTAATACTTATTTAACAATTCTACCCTTATTTTTTAATACCCCATGGGTATAATAAAGGCAACAAAAAGATTTCATTCTTTTTCATTTTCTTACCTCTCTTTTTCTCTGAAAGATCCCCGACATGGTCTGGTCAACCGTGTCGGGGATCTTTCATGCTGTGAAACGTGTAAAACGGGCTTCCATGTATCGCAGCTGCTGACATCTGTAGTTGTCCGGAGTGCAAATTGGCTATTTATTCACTATTTTGTGTATATTATTGCATTTCTACCGTTTTGACTCTGTGAATAATTTTTTCGGTTATTCGTATATTCCGGTTGCTATTGTATATTTTTGTGCATTGATATCACAATTCAACGGAATTTACATGTATAATTGGCAATACCCATAATTGACGGAAGATGCAAACGGCGGTATAATTCATTCATCAATTAACCAAGCCATTACCGACTTGGGGAAATCAAGTTGTTAAGGAGAGTTAGATTATGAAAAAGATGTTCGCAATCGTTCTGGCAGTCCTGCTGATTGCCGCTATGTGTGTCGGCTGCGGCTCCAAGAAGGACTCCGGCCTGAAGACGATCGAGTCTGGAAAGCTGATCATGTCCACCAACGCCGCCTTCCCTCCCTATGAGATGGTTGCCGACGACGGCTCCTTCGAGGGCATCGACGTGGAAATCGCCGGCGCTGTCGCTGAGAAGCTGGGCTTGGAGCTGGTCGTTGACGATATGGACTTTGACGCCGCGCTGCTGGCTGTGCAGCAGGGCAAGTCCGACATCGTGATGGCCGGTGTCACTGTAAACGAGGATCGGAAGATGGTTATGAACTTCTCTGACACCTACTCCACCGGCGTGCAGGTGGTTATCGTCAAGGAAGGCTCCGATGTGACTGTGGATAATCTGGGCGATCAGATGATCGGCACCCAGCGCGGCACCACCGGCTACATCTACACCTCCGGTGACTACGGTGAGGATCATGTCACTGCCTACGACAACGGCGCTTCCGCTGTGCAGGCACTGATGAACGGTCAGGTTGACTGCGTGGTTATCGACTCCGCGCCCGCCGAAGCCTTCGTGGCTGCCAACCCCGGACTGACCATCCTGGATACTGAGTACGTCACTGAGGATTACGCCATCGGCCTGAACAAGGACAACACCGCTCTGCTGGAGGCTGTGAACGGCGCTCTGAAGGCGCTGACCGAGGACGGCACCATCCCCGCCATCGTGGAGAAGTACATCCCCACCAAGTAAGTCGTTTGGCTGTCATTTGAATCATCTGTACCAGGGGCGGCGCAAGCCGCCCTTGGATTGGTACATACGGAATCTCAGGTTGTTTGCGGGAAGCGGCTCTGCCCCGGCGGTTTCCCGGAGACAATCAACCCCCCATTATAAAAATAGGAGTGAGCTTGTGGAACAGTATGAAGCTTGGAAAGCCCTGCTCCGAGCCGGGGAAGCCACCGGCTGGCAGGAGTTTTATGTCAAATTCTATCAGGCTTTCATCGACGGCAGTCGCTGGAAGCAGTACTTAAACGGTGTGGGCACCACCCTGATGGTCACCGCTATGGCCCTTGCCATCGGCGTGGCGCTGGGTATTCTGGTGGCCATGGTGCGTACCGCCCACGACCAGCAGCGCACAGGCAAACACAACCCTGTTCTGGGCGTGCTCAACGGCGTGTGTCAGGTCTATGTCACGGTGATTCGCGGCACTCCCATGATGGTGCAGCTGCTGATTATGGGCTTTGTCATCTTCTCCTCTTCCCGGAACTACACCATGGTCGGCGCCCTGACTCTGGGTATCAACTCCGGCGCTTATGTTTCCGAGATCATCCGGGGCGGCCTGATGGCGCTGGATCCCGGTCAGGCGGAGGCCGGACGGAGCCTGGGCCTGAACTATGTGGACACCATGCGCTTCATCGTCATTCCCCAAGCGTTCAAGGCAATTCTTCCCGCCCTGGGCAACGAATTCATCATTCTGCTGAAGGACACCTCCCTGATTACCGTCATCGGCGGCAAGGAGCTTGTCTACGCCGCCCAGGCCATCTACGGCAGAACCTATGAGCAGATGTTCCCGCTGATCGGCATCGCCTGCATCTATCTGGTTTTGGTTATGATCTTCAGCTGGCTGCTGGGCATTCTGGAAAGGAGGCTGCGTCAAAGTGATCGACGTT
>JBJDYL010000096.1:0-5492 GCA_051867285.1 Faecousia sp.
ACCAGGGTGTTGCAGATGGGGCCGTCGTCGGTCTGGGCGTTGTAGCTCTCCACCCACAGCTTGATCCAGGCGAGCGCATACGCGCCGTCGGGACCCAGGCCCAGGTCGGCAGCCTCGGATTCCATAGCCTTGATGGTGGGCTGGAAGTAGGCCTGCTCGTCGGCGGACAGGGCGTTATAGGCTTCCTTCAGCCAGGCAGCGTAAGTATCCTCGGTGAGCATATACAGGAAGTTCTTGCCCACGATCTCGGAATCGATGTCCATGTACAGGCCATGCTCGCCTTCGGCGACAAAGTCCCAGCAGTTGTCATAGGTCTTGCTGCCGGTGTTGTTGTACATAAAGACCTTGTTCAGCGTCTGCAGAGCCAGGAAGCCGGAGTAGCTGTCGGCGGTGACGCCGTTGGCATCTGCCCAGTCCTTGGGGATGAAGGTATCCAGAATACCGGTCTGAACCATCTTGCTCTCAATCTGGTTGCCGTCCTGGATCAGGGTCATGGCGAAGGTGCCGGTGTCCTTCAGGGAATCCGCGGTGAGCTGATCGAAGATTTTGTTGTTCTTGGGCTGCTGCCACTCAAACTCCATGTTGTAGCTGGGGTCGATGGTCTGCAGGTAAGCGATGAACAGAGGCAGGGCGCTCTTGCCGCGGCTGGAATTGCCCACGCCGTAGAACATCTTGCCGTTGGATTCCGCAATGGCCTTCTTTGCCAGCTCCTCCAGCGTCATGGTCTGAGCCTCTTTGATGATCTTCTGGGTCTCGGTGAGATTTTCTTCCGGAACCGGCTCTGCAGGCGCCGCGTCGGCAGCGGGCGCTGCGGGGGCTTCCGTGGCAGCAGGCGCTTTCTGTCCACAGGCAGCGAGTCCGAAAATCATACACACAGCGAGAAGCAGCGCAACGATACGTTTCATTTTAGTTCCTCCTCAAGAAATGTTGTCGGCAGGCGCATTTCCTGCCCGCATAAATACTGTAATGGCAAATCGAACAAAAATAAACCGGACAAAACTGATATTTTTTATACAATTCTGCTTTCTTTGTAAAATATGATGAAATTCCTATGTGTATGTGCTATAATTAGGTCAATTCAAACAAATCCCTGTGGAGGACGAACATGAAACATCTCACCCTGGCCGTGACGCTGCTGGCGCTCCTGCTGACAGGCTGCGGCGCGCAGCAGCCCGAGCAGCTTTCCTGCACCCCCGAGGAAGATCAGCGTCTGGTGGTCTACACCTCCCACAAAGAGGAGGTTTACCGCCCCATCATCCGGGAATTTGAGGAGCGCACCGGTATCTGGGTGGACGTGGTCAGCGGCGGTACCAACGAGCTTCTCCAGCAGATTCAGGCGGAACAGGACGCCCCTGTTGCGGATGTGATGTTCGGCGGCGGCGTGGAAAGCCTGGAATCCTATCAGGACTGCTTCAGCCCGTATATCTGTGCGGAAGCAGGCGCCATTCGTGAACAATTTCAGTCGGAATCCGGGTACTGGACGCCCTTTTCCGCCCTGCCGGTGGTACTGGTTTACAACACAAAACTGGTGGCGCCCGGCGCGCTTACCGGCTGGGCGGATCTGAAGGCGGCGGCATTTCAGGGAAAAATTGCCTTCGCAAATCCCCAGATCTCCGGCTCCTCCTATACGGCGCTGGTGACCTGGCTTCTGGCAGGCGGCGAGGCCGGCTCGTCGCTGCTCCGGTTTGCCGGCTATCTGGATGGCAGGCAGCTGGACAGCTCCGGCGCGGTGCTGACGGCGGTGGCAGGCGGAACCTGTCTGGTAGGCATCACACTGGAGGAAACTGCGCTTCAGCACATTGCCGCCGGGGAGGACATCGCGCTGGTCTATCCCTCTGACGGCACCTGCTGCGTTCCCGACGGCAGCGCGCTGATTAAGGGTGCGCCGCATGGGGACAATGCCCGGCGTTTTCTGGATTTTACCGTGAGTTCTGACGTACAGGCGCTGGTGGGAGAGCGTTTCTGCCGCCGGGCGGTGCGCTGGGACGTACCGGCCGACCGTCAGCTCCCGCCGCTGGACAGCCTTGCGATTATTCCGTATGACGTGGAATGGGCCAGCAAAAACCGGGAGCAGCTTTTGTCCGACTGGACATTCTGCCTGGAGGGGGAAGTGTCATGAGCCATCCGCAAAGCCATTCCTTCCGCAATCGGCTGCTGCTTTCCTTCCTGATTGCTTCCCTAGTGCCCATGGTCATCTGCTCTGCCATGCTGTCCCAGATTTCCCGCATCCAGATGAATAATCAAATGGAGGTTGACGCCCACACGCAGACGGAACATATTCTCACGGCCCTGGACCGGATCAGCGATGCTTTGCCCGGTGCGGTACAGGCTTTGGAGGACAACGCGCTGCTTCCCCAGGCCTTTTCCCCGGCGGGGCAGGAGGACACCCGGGTAAATAACGCCCTATTTCTGGCCACGGAGGGAAGCCGGGATCTGGCAGCATACTCCCTGTACAATCTTCAGGGCAGGCTGTGCTATTCCACCGGCCGCGTATCCGGGGAGAGAAGTCTTTCTACGCGGTGGGGCATCCTGTTTGCGGCGGCAAAATCGGACGGCGATCCGGTCTACATGGCCTCCACGAATCCGGAAAACGGAGAAATGCCCCTGCTTCAGGGCGCCGCCGTGCTGAAAAACGCCCAGGGCAATTCTCTGGGATACCTGGTCATGGATATTTATGATCAGAATTTTCAAAATCTGTTTGCCGGAAAGTACGGCGCGGCAAACGATATCCTGATTCTCAACCGCTACTGGCGCCCGGTTTATGCCAGTCAGAGCCAGATGCTAACCGAGCTTGCCCCCACATTGCGCGGGCAGCTTCTTCGCAGCGGCCGTCCGGTAGCGGATACGGAAGAATTCCGCTATCAGATCCACAGCCATGAACAGACCGGCCTGTATCTGGTACTGCGGCAGCCTCAGGTATTCACCAGGAGCACCATGCAGCTGCTGCATGCGGCCAGCTTTTTCTGCGTTCTGGTGGGTATTCTGATATCCGCCGCCCTGTGCCTACCTCTGAGCAGGCGGATATCCCAGCCGATCCAGGGTCTGCTTCAGGCTTTTTCCCGTCTGGAGCAGGACGATCTGGATGTCCATGTCTCCCAGGTTCGGAAGGACGAGCTGGGTCAGCTGGAAGGCGAATTTAACCACATGGTATCCGCGCTGAAAGCCAACCGGGAGGAATTGGTGAAAAACCAGCGGGAGCTGAATCAGGCGCAGGTTCGGATGCTGCAGGCGCAGCTGAATCCCCATTTCCTGTGCAATACGCTGGATACCATGAAATGGATCAGTAAGATCAACCACGTTCCCCAGGTGGCGCTGATGTCTACAAATCTGGCGGATATTCTGCGGTTCTGTATTTCCGCCGAAGAATTCGTCCCTCTGTCCCGGGAGGTTGAGGTACTGCACCGGTATGTGGAGATCCAGAAAATCCGTCTTTCCGATCAGTTTACGTTCCGGGTGTCCCTGCCGGAGGAGCTGGGCAACTGTCTGGTGCCGAAAATGATTCTCCAGCCCATTGTGGAAAACGCCATTCTCCACGGGTTGGAAGGGGTCTCGGACAGCGTGATTCAGGTCATTGCAGAGCAGGAGGGTTCGACCTTGTCCATCACGGTCACGGATAACGGGCACGGTTTGCCTCCGGAGATGATCGGGCATCCCTACCGCCGGGAGTCTGCGCCCCAGGGTCATCATCTGGGACTGTACAACGTGGACACAATTTTGAAAAAACACTACGGTGCAACCTATGGCCTGTATCTGGACAACAATCCCGAGGGCAGCGGTGCAAGAATTCAGGCGCGGCTGCCGCTGTGCCGGAAGGAGGAAACGGAATGCTGAAGGTATTGATTGTGGAGGATGAGGAGCTGATCCGGAAGGGCATCGTGCTGACTGTGGACTGGGCGACTCTGGACTGCGTGGTCGTCGGGGAGGCGGCCAACGGCGTAGAAGGACTGGAGCAGGTATCCCGCTGTGATCCGGATCTGATCATCACCGACCTGAAAATGCCCCAGATGGATGGCATTGAAATGCTGGAGCGGCTCCGGGCCGCCGGCAAAAATACCTTCGTAATCATTCTGACCGCCTATGACAGCTTCTCCTATATCCAGACAGCCCTGCGGCTGGAAGCGGTGGACTACCTGCTGAAGCCTTTTCACGACGGTGATCTGGAGAAAGCGGTGGAGCGGGTGCGGCAGCGCATCGCCCCCCGGCGTAAGGAATTGCCGGAGTTGGACGAAAAAAAGGGAAGCACAAACAAGTACATCGCTGAAGCCATCCATTACATAAAACTCCACTATCAGGAGCCGGATATCAGCGTCAGCTCCGTGGCGCAGAGTCTGAATATCAGTGAAGGCCATCTGAGCCATACCTTCAAGAAAGAGACGGGAAGCACGCTGCTGAATTACCTGACCCGCTACCGAATCCACAAAGCCATGGAACTGCTGAAGGACTGCCGGGTCAAGGTTTACGAGGTAGCAGAGCAGGTGGGCTACCGGGACATCGGATACTTTTCCAGCACCTTTAAGAAAATCACCGGGCAAACGCCTTCGGAATATCAGGAGAGCCATTTCTAGGGAACCCCTGATGAAACCGGCCAGAGCTGGCGGCAAATGGTTCGCCGACCAGCCGCAGAGGATGGATTCAGAGGTTTCCCAGGTTTTCCGGAAAGTCCCCGGATCCGCCGGCTACGGAGAAAATCCGGAATTGTGCATCCGAAATCCGGATAAAACAGTAAAAAGCCCTGAGAAGCATAAGCTTCTCAGGGCTTTTTGCAGCTGCTTCGCGCCAGCCGCACTGCACATATGTTTCCTGGATTTACTGGTTTTGCTCCATGTAGCGCATCATTGCCTGGGCCGCGGCCTTTGCGCCTTCCACGGCGTGAACCACGGTTTTCGCGCCGGTAACCACGTCGCCTGCCGCAAACACGCCGGGACGGGTGGTCATGTAGTTCTCGTCCACCACCAGCACGCCGCCGTCGGTGGATTCCAGGCCATCGGTGGTGCGCACCAGCTTGGTGCGGGGTACCTGAGAGATGGAGATGATGGTGGAGTCCGCTTCCACCAGCTCCAGATCCTCTTCATAGCCGGTGACATTGCCGTTTTCATCCATGATGGCGTTCTGGAACACGGGGCCAGCTTCCGTGATGTGGTGGATCTGCTTGCCGAACACAAATTCCGCGCCGTCCAGCTTGGCGTAGGCCACCTCATTGGAGCTGGCAGCAATGGTGTTGTCCCGGCTGAAGAGCATGACGTGCCGGGAGCCGTTGCGAAGGGCGGTTCTTGCCACGTCCATGGCGGCATTGCCCATGCCAATGACCGCCACACGCTCCCCCAAATGATGGGCAGCAGGATTGGCAAGGTAGTTCAGGCCGAAGTGGACGTTACCCAGAGACTCGCCCTGAATGCCCAGACACCGGGGTTTCTCCGCGCCGGTTCCGATGAACACACTGGCATAGCCGTCCCGGAACAGGTTATCAATCAGCAGCACCGTGCCGATGGTGG
>JBJDYL010000097.1:0-65176 GCA_051867285.1 Faecousia sp.
GCTACCCAGCCGGATTTTCGCTTGTTGGGGAATCCCCCAAACCCCAGATCTGCTCTTTCAGGCAGGCAACGCGTTTTGTTAACGCTGACATTCTGATTGAAGGGTGGCGTGTTTCACTACACCCATTGCCAGTCCACCAATCGCAAAACAAAAAATTCGCCCACACGAGACTTGTAAAATCTCGTGTGGGCGATTGTCATGCCTGTCTTAAAACTGCAAAAGCACCGGCGCGGATGCCACTGGCTTCTGCGCGGGCCCTTGCCACCTGGTGGGCGTAGATATTCAATGTTGTGGATGCGGTAGCATGCCCCAACTCAGCGGCTGCGTTCACAAGGTCCACACCGTTGGCAATCATCATGGACGCTGCGGTGTGACGGAAGGCATGCGGGTGAATGTGGGGCAGATCGTTTTCCTCACTGAACTTGTTCAGCCAGTCGGTGATACTGTCCGGATGCATAGGCGAGCCGTCGTCCTTGGTGAACAGAAAGCCGGTGTCCTGCCAGATGTCTGCGTGACGAATTTTCTGTCGTAGCTGCTCTGTACGGTATTCCTTCAAAACTGCAATGGTTTCCGGAGACAGGCAGATTGCACGGGGCTGACCGGTTTTGGGTGGTCCGACATAAACGCCCTTTTCCTTTGTGTACAGAAGCGCCTGCCGGATCATCATAATGCCCTTATCCAGATCAACGCAGTTCCATTGCAGTCCCATCAATTCTCCCCGGCGGCAACCAGTGTCGATGAGAATGTAGGACATGGCTTTCCACTTGACAGGAGCCTTTTCCAGCGCCTTGACAATGTCAGCAATCTCCTCCGGCTGGAAGTAGTCTGCCTCGTGCTTGGGTACTTTGGGCGGCGAGGCTTTCGCGGCGGGATTATAAGGGACAAGCATTTCCTTATCCGCCTGCGCCATTATCATGGAGATCAGGCGGTGATGCTCCAGAATGGTTTTGTTGGACAGGGGTTTCTTCCGATCAGACACGGTAAACAATTCGGATACGGTATACCCCAGTGCCTTTGCAATTCCTTCGGCGGTTTCCAGTTTCACTGCATCCCCGTTCAGAATGGCGTTCAATGTGGTATGGGCAATGCCGGATTCTTTTGCGATAACATGCTTTGGCTGACCCAGTGCTTCCACTTTTTTCTTCAACACCTTCTTCGCCACAGCGATGGCTCCCAGATTCCGGACACCATTCTCGGACAGCGTTTTGTAAAAATCATTCAGATGCTGCGGGCGAATCTGTGTCAGCTTCAGATGCCCGATGGCGTCGTTAATCCTCGGGAGCATATCCCGATACCGCTCGATCGTGGTTGGTGCAAGACCGTTGCGCTCCTTCAAATCCAGTACATAGTCTGCATAATCACAGAAGCGTTTGACTTTGTCGATCTCGTAGCCTGCCTGGATGACTTCCTCGAATTTGAAAGCAGCCGCCATCGCCTCCCGCTCCATCTGCTTTTTACTCATGTTGGGACGGGGTGGTTTCCATATGATCCGCTTGCGAATCTGCTGCCCCTTCCAATTCAAACCGCCGGAAACATTCAATCGGTAGTGCAGTAGGTCACCATTTTTGTTATACCTTGGTTCAATATATGCCATACAAAAACTCCTTTCTCAAATACTGGCTCACAGCTATCATAAACTGTGAGCCGGCGTGTGACAAATGTGCGACTTACTGTTCGCAGTTGACCCAACGCAGGAAGCCGTCCCAGGGAATCAGGTAGGTTCTGCCGATAACCTTGCAGGGCAGCTGCCTGGTGCGGATGGCACGGCGCAGGGTGTACTCGCTGATGTTGATGCCGGTGGCGTTGGCACGCTCCACGGTCTGCTTGATATTCATAACGCTCATATTCATAATCTTATCGTTCATCGATGGATCTCCTTTTCCAGTTTCGTTCGAATTTTTCCAGTAATTGCAGAATTGTTTTCTGAATTCTCTCTGTGGTATAGTTCTTGGGGAAGTAACGGCGGATGTCTTTCATATCGAACCGCAGTTTTTCTTCCTGATTGGCTTTGGGCTGCTGCAACAGCTCCAAAATCCGGTCCATGTCCAGCGCTCCTGACTGGCTCAACTTTTTCAGCTGCTGGGACTGGGAAAGCGAGGGCGTGCAATCCTCGCTTTCCATGGTCTCCAGCAAATCCCGCTGCTGAGATTCCGTCAGATAGGAAAGCTCCACGGCGGGGGTCAAGGCAATTTTCTTTTCATCCACCATCTGCAAAATCTCAGGGATGAGATAGGTCAGGCGTACATATCTCTGAATCTGATTGCGGCTTTCGCCGGACTGTTGTGCAATGAGTTCGTCTGTTCTCAACTTCGTCCCAAGTTGAGACGAAGTTCCCTGATGGCTCATTGCCTCCATCTTCATCTTGTACGCGAAGGCTTTCTCGCTGGGCAGCAGGTGCTCCCGGTGGAGGTTGCTGTCCACCAGTGCAATGATGGCGGCATCCCGATCCATGGAATAGATTAAGGCAGGAACCGTTTCGATTCCTGCCTTTTGGCACGCCCGGAGTCTCCGATGACCGGAGATCACCTCATATTCCTCAGTATCGGTTTTTCGAACCACAATGGGCGTCAACAGCCCTTGGGTCAGGACGCTGAAAACCAGCTGGTCCATTTCGGCATCATCCTTCACCTGGAAAGGATGATTTTCAAAGGGGCGTAGTTTGTCGATGGGTAAATACTCCGCGCGGGGTGGTGTGTTTGTCTGCAAGCTGTGTCCTCCTGTAATCCCGGTGCGTCAACGCACACCGAATAACTTGTTGCCGTGTCTTTTGCTCCATAGCTTTTTCTATATCCCCCTTGTTTACAAAAGGGAAGAGAAAAATAGTTGCAAGTTTTCAAGTAAAATCACCTCTTTTGAAAATTGGCTGGACAGAAAATGGTATTATCCTGTCAACAGGGCAAACCGGAGCTGTTTACGCCCAGCCATCCGGGAGTGCCAGCTGTTCTTCAATCAGCGGGAAGGATTCCTCTTTGATGCGCCGCCAGGAGCGTTGCTGCCCGTAGATTTCAAAGCGGTGCTGAGCACCCTTCTCCCAGCCGGTGACGGAATCATTCATGATACTGCCGATCTCCCGCAGCTCCTGTTGCTTCGGCTCAGACAAACCGTTGCCCAGCGCCTCCCGGTAGAGCATGAGAGAACAGACATATTCTCCCTTGTAGCTATCCAGGAATTTCTGAATCAGTCCGGCCTTGCTGTCCTCCGGCATAAATTCCCGCTGTGCAGTCCGTGCGATTTCTTCCAGCTCCGGGGGCAAAACCAGACTGTAGTTTCCGCTCTGGTAAATGGTCATAGCCTGTGCCCAGACCTGCTGAATGTACGCCCGGGAGGCAGCTTCGTCTGCCAGAATATGAGTTTCTGCTTTCTCCGCGTTGACCAGCACCGGGAGAAACCGGCGGTTGCCGCTTCTGTCCAGCGGCAGAAAGTCCATGGTATTGGAGGTGCCGGCAAACACGCACTGCCGGGGGCGATCCTTCGGGTATTTCTCATAGGGAACCTTATAGGTGTCCTTCTGGCGGCTCAGGAAGGATTTGATTTCCTCAATGCTCTTGGCGTTGGCGGTTGCCAGCATCTCTGCCATCTCAATAATCCAGTGCCCGTAGAGCATCCGGTACAGATTGTCGTCCGACAGCTTTTTGATGTCATCCGAAAACCAACTGTCATTCATGGCCAGCAGGCGGATAAATGTGGACTTGCCTGCGCCCTGCCCGCCCACCAGACACAGCATGGTATCGAATTTGCTGCCCGGATGGAAAACCCGCTGAATCGCGCCCAGCAGAAAGATTTTGAAGGCTTCCGTTGTGTATGGGGTTTTCTCTACACCCAGAAACTTGGTCAGTGCATTGCAGATGCGCTCCTCACCATCCCATTGCAGCCCCAGCAAAACATCACAGATGGGGTGGTAGTGCGCCTCGTTTGCCACAATATCCAGCGCGCACTGAATGTTCTTTTCCGCAGTGATGCTGTAGTTCTCCTCGAAATACAGCCGCAGGTAGTTGAGATCCGTGTCTGTTACCGCTGTATCAGAACGCCGCCAGCCCAGATCCTTCTCAATGTCGATCCGCTCGGTCAGACTGTTACGGCGGATGGAACCTTTCAGAAGCGGGTCATTCTGGAAGACTAGCATACAGTTTCCGAGGCTCTGCATGACGGCTCCCTTATTGTTCGTCTGGAGCATCAGACGGATTTCCTCTTTTGTCATAGTCGTGGATTCGCTGTTCATATTCCTTGATTTTCTCCTTGTAGTGCAAATAAATATCCTGTTTATCTTCCTCCGCACCAAAGGACAGTTCCCACAGCAGTTCCTTTACTGTGGTACTGTTTTGAAGTGCTTCTGTAAAGAGGGGCGGGAAGTCCTCACCCGGATTGGGCGGTCTGGACTTCCACTTCACGAGCAGCAGATTGTATTCCCGCAGAACCTCCCGGGCGTGATACACCCAGTCCTCAAATTTTCGCTGCGCCGGGGATTTCTGGATGACAGGCACATCGCCGCCGACGATTCCGAAATCCACTTCCAGTTTCCGTGCAGCGGAACCGACGCTGATTCCAAATAATCGGGCGGTGAAGGTGATCACATCTCCTACGGCCCCGCAGCCGAAGCAGTAGAAGGTTTCGTCCACCTTCATGCTGGGCGTGTGATCATTGTGAAAGGGGCAGCGGCACATACCGCGGGAATTGACGGAAAGCCCGTAGGCATCCGCCGCCTGCCGGGTTGTGACTGCCTGTTTGATTTGTGCAAAGTTGATCATGGCGATTCCTTTCTTGCGTTTCTGGGAGGTGATTCTTTCAGGCATAAGAAAAGGCCTCCACCTCCGCAAAAAGCGGAAATGGAGGCGTGATTGGAACAATTCGTCCCCGTGCCGAGTAAAGCGTGAGTCTAGAATGAAAAAGCCCGTCGAGCGTGCTGCGCTCGATGGGCTTTTTGTTCAGGTATATGCTGTTTTTAGTTCCTTTGCCAGAAGCATTCCCACTTGCACACCATGCACAAATCCGGCTTGTTCGTAGTCCCGGCAAAGGGCGCAGACGGGATTCACGATCGTATCCATCTCCCGCAGGGGTAATTCGTTCATTGCCTGGTACAATTCCCGGAAACCGGCTTTAATCTCATCATTATCCATGTTGTTTGCATCATTGTATGCTTCATACAAAAGGGTCAGGGCAGAATTGCCATCGCCAAAGTTCGGCGGTTTATCGGCAATATAGCGGTCAAGAAAAGAAACAAATTCCTGTGCAGTCATTTATAAATCAGCTCCTCACGGAGTATTTCCTCCGCCCTGTCCCGGATGTTGTTCATGCGCTGCACCCATTGCATTGGGTCTCTGGCTTTCAATGCTTCCGTGATTTCCTCGGCGGCTTTCATCTGGGATACCAGCGTGTCCAGCCGTAGCTGCGCCTGTTCGTTCAGGTCTGAAAGATAGGTCCAAAGCTTCCCGGACAGAATCAGATTGGTGTAGGTAATGGGATGCGTTGCCTTCAGGTATTCCCGGTGCATCCGCCCCCATTTCCCGATGGGTCGTGTCTCCTCCGGCAAGGTCAGGTCGGGAATGTAATAATCCCCACATTTGACATATGCGATTTCCATATTGCTTACCTCCTGATTTGGTGTAAACCCATTGTACTGGAGATTCACCCAATGCGCGAATGTGCGAAAGAAGGCTTGCGTATAAACATGGATCTGTAATCCCATATTTGTCCTCGACGCCCTGAGATACGGGAAGTCACCAGATGGCAGCTTGCTGTGCTGCTCCATAGGAATCTAACCTCCCCGCCTTCCTTATGGCCGGGCCGCGAGTTACGGAAGTATCATTATCCCTGTGCAGGTTCGTCGCTGTGCCGGTTGCAATCCGACATTTTGGGGCTGGCATGAATCGCTGTTCCTTTTCGGGAAGTCTCGGCGTGCCGCCCACATAGCTCCTTGCACGGTAATGTATCTGGTGAATGATATTCAGTTTTCAAGATTCAGGTTGTGGCTTTTTACATGCGTATTGTACCGATTCCAAAGGGCTTCCAACAGGGACTGGTTGTGCTACTTTTTCCTACTTTGCTAGCACAAATAGTGCTAGTTCCACCTGACGGGTGGTAACGGACTGCACGCTCAGAACGTTCGCTCTGTTTGCTATTATTCTAAAGGAAATGGATTCCGTTTTTTAGGAACTAACTTGTCACATTATGGTAGCGGTTGATCACATTTGCGTATTTTTCGCCAGCGCGGTCAGCTGCGAGGCGATATCCAGAAGCGCTGTATCTTCATCCTCCAAATGTTGCAAAGGAGCTGCAGGCCATGGCAGGCTTCCCTTTTTCTACATCGTGCAAACGAACTTTGTAAACGCACAGGGGAAAAGCTGGACTGGGGAAATGGATTATATGAACCACCGGGTAGAAACACATTGCAATAATGCCGGGGTGTCGCGTTTCGCGACTCCCCGGCATCTCTTCACAGATAACCGGTCAAGCGTCTTCTGTACAAACTGTCCTGTATTCTGTATAGTTTCCTCTGCCTCCGGTCGCCCCTGTAAATCTTCCCGATTTTATTCATTTGATTATCTTTAACGTTAGAAGGGTGTCGCGAAACGCGACACCCTTTCGAGATTTGACAAAAGTGCGCACGACTGATCACCGCGCGGAATACTATTAATTTCATCTTTATTCTCACACACATTTATTCAACGAGTGTGTGTGAATTTTTGTTGCATTCTTGTCACCTGGTGGATATAATAAAATAAGGGCACACAAAAACAGCATGTGTGAGCGAATTTTATGTTGAAAGCAGGTGATTGCGTGGATCTTCGTGCAGCCGCAAGGGATGTAATCGAGAGCAAAGGCGGCATCGCCAAATCCGCTGATTTTGTAACAGCAGGAATCCGTGCAGTCGATGTTATCAGTCTGTGCAATGCCGGTTACCTGGATCGTGTTCGGCATGGCTACTATCAAATGGCCGAGCAGAATAAAGCCACGGAGGAGCAGATGCTGGCGACACTGATTCCCCAAGGCATCGTATGCGTGGAATCCGCGCTATTCTATTACGGATACAGTGACTTTGCACCGCGTAAGTGGTCTGTTGCCGTTCCACGAACGATATCCAGAACGAAGCTGGATGTAGATGCTCTTCCTCTGCAAACCTATTTTGTTCAGCAGGATCTGTATGAGCTGGGAAAAACCACCGGGGACTTCCATGGTGTTACGCTGCCTGTATATGACAGGGAGCGTACAATCTGCGATTGCTTCAAGTATCGTTCCCGACTGGATACAGAACTGTTTTCCAAGGCACTGAATGCTTATGCAAACGATCCCAAAAAGAACCTGAACAACCTTTCCATATACGCAAAAAAACTGCGAGTATATAAAAAAGTAATCGAACTGATGGAGGTGCTTCTTAATGGCTGATATGGCAGCGTCTGTACTGGCAAGACTGAAAAATAAAGCCGCTGCAAGCGGGAGAAGCCACCAGCTGTGCCTGCAGCTCTTTTGCCAGGAAGAATTCCTGCGTCGTCTGGAAAAATCCAGATATGCCGAGAACTTTGTTCTGAAGGGCGGACTGTTTGTATATGCGGTTACGGACTTTGACAGCCGAGTGACCGTTGATGTGGACTTCCTGCTTCGCAGGATTCCCAATACCCCGGAGCAGGTAAAAGCGGTGCTTGAGGAGATTATTGCCGTTCCCAGCGAAAATGATTTTGTGACCTTTGAAATCAAGAGTGTTGCGCCGATTGCCGTAACCAAGAAATATGCCGGTGTGGGCGCAACGGTGGTGGCCAGGATCAAAAACACCCGGACACCTTTCGGCATTGATTTTGGTATCGGCGATGTCATCGTTCCGAAGCAGGAGAAGCGGAAAATCCCCACTCAGCTGGAAGGGTTCGATGCTCCGATGGTCAATACATATTCTCTGGAGACCACCATTGCGGAAAAGCTGGACGCGATTCTGAATCTGATGGAGTTCTCCAGCCGCATGAAGGATTACTACGATATTTATTATCTTGCCAATAAGTTCGATTTTGACGGAGCAGTGCTGACGGAGGCTCTGAGAAAGACCTTTGCCAATCGCAGCCATGTCTTCACAGTTGCACAGTTTGAGCAGATTGTCGCATTCGATGGTGATGAAGCCATGCAGAAAAAGTGGCGGGCGTTCTGCCGGAAAACGGACATCAAGACCGATGATTATAGCACCGTGCTGCAAACGATCAAGGTTTTCCTTACAAAACCATTCACTGCAGCGGTGGACGGTGGATCATTTAATGAGAAGTGGTACGCATCAACGCAGTGTTGGCTGTTCTGAACAAGCAGCATGGAATCAATAAGCAGTAAAGAACAGTACACGATTCTACGATAAAAGATATATTGCAGCATACTGCAACGGACTAACTACTAAATACTGATCAGGGTGGCGATTAGATGAGATTTGGTACTTTTTTACTTCGTGTTGATAACAGGCAGGAAGCATCGCTGGACGATCTGAAACGGGTATGTGAAATTGGTTTAAAGAGGTTTCAGCCTCTTGGTCAAAAGAATCTATATATGATTGATACGGATATCATAGATGACCGTTATTTCTGGTTGTCATGTGACTATGATGATGCTGTTATCTTTAAGGATTATGTTGTCAACCAAGAAACCGGTGAGACCGAGCCCAATCCGAGAAGTAAAAACCAAGTTGAGCTCAAGAAACAGTTTTTCGTGTGTTATGATACCCAGAGCCATTTTCTGTATATAAGCGATTTGGGACGCAGAGCGACACTGACTGCATATTTATCTGACTCAATCCAAAAGAATTTTTCAATCAAAAATGTATATGCTTCGGTCGATGAATTCTGTGAAAGGATAAAATCCATTCGCGGGTTTAAGTACACCCAGGTCAATAATATTTTTGGTCGGGCAAGCGATATCTTTCAGCAGGTCGGCGATATATGGGGATTAGATTTGCCTTCCAAAGTGCAGTTGAAGGTTGGCTATGACGATATCCCTGTTCATGAAGGCCGCGCATTGATTGACAGGTTCCATCGGAAACGAGAGGAGTTTCAAGAAGTAATCGTTATTGGTGTAGACGACGAAGGTGTTGAGCAGACATTTGACTTCTCCTCTGTCATCAAAAGAATTGACATTTCTCCAATAAAGGATGAAAATGAGCAGTATGACCCACGAGAAGTCAGAGAATTGCTACTGGCTGAGTTGAGGAAATAGTTTATGTACAAACGTCATAAGTGGCTAATTGCAGCGATTTTTGTTGCCGTTTTTATTGTGGCAGCGTTTCTGAAAGCCGACTATTCCGAGATTGCAGAGTCTAGTATTTCTGTTATGGCGATTGCCATAGCGGTGTATATTGGAGCAACCTCTGTTATACTTGGAAGTGCCTATGCAGAGAAAATGAAAAGTCAAGTTGATCCTGAGATTAGAACAAGTAGCAGTCTTGGGGTATTGGCTTCGTATTTAAGGACGGCAGGCGCTTTTGGCATTGGAACAATTGTAATCAGCACCATGTATTCTCTTGGGATTGACAACCAACAACTTATGGTCCATTTTTCGGGCAATCATCATTTAGAGTGGATTGTGGTGTCGATACATAATGTTATTTCTTCGCTGGCTTGTGGCTTATTCGCTGTAAACATTGTCTTCATGTATTTGATCCTTGTCTTTCTAATTAACTCTATGACAAAATCTGTGTAATCATACCAAGCCCCTAAACGTTCTGAATCTGAACAGTTCCGATTACACAAGGTGCCTTAGGGACGACGAGATTATTTGAATGATTGTGGAGGGAAATACAATGAGAAAAAGTTTTGGTGCAAAGACGATCTGCTACCCCATGCCGGTATTCATCATCGGCACCTATAACGCGAATGGAACCCCCAACGCCATGAACGCAGCCTGGGGCGGCATCAGCGAGGAGACCGAAATCACCATCTGTGTGGACTCGGGTCACAAGACCGCTGAGAACCTGATGACCCGCAAAGCGTTCACGGTATCCATGGCGACTACCAACTATGTGTCAGCCTGTGACTATGTGGGCCTCGTGTCCGGGAACAAGGAGCCGGACAAGTTCGCCAAGGCGGGTTTCCACGCAACAAAGTCCGAATTTGTGGACGCGCCCCTTATCGACGAGCTGCCCATGGCATTGGAGTGCGAGGTGATCTCCTACGACCCCGAAACCTGCCGCCTGGTGGGGCGGATTGTCAATGTGTCTGTGGAGGAATCCGTGCTGGGGCAGAACGGCAAGGTGGATGTGAGTAAGCTCCGTCCCATCACCTTTGACACCATGAACAATCAGTATCTGGTTCTGGGCGAAAAGGTCGGACAGGCGTTCCACGATGGCATGGCACTCAAGTAAACAGCGGAAGCCCGGGCGTGAACCCGGGCTTCATTCTATCTTTTCAATCAGATCTTCTATATCACAACACAGTGTACGGGCAAGCATCAAAACCTGATGTTTGGTCAACGCTTTCACTTGGCAAGCTCCTCATACACATGCTTATTGCGATGCATCAGCTTACTGGATGCTGCGAGGACATCATCGTCCGATGCGGCCTGCATAGAATCGGCCTGATTGGCGAGGGAATTGGGAACAACGTTGTTTGTGTCGATGTGCATACAGTAAGCCTCCTTCCGCAAATAGTATAATTGAATATTAGGATGAAATCAACCTGGAGTTTTTGCATTATTGGGGACAAAGCATTTGTGGAAGGCTGCGACCACGCCTCAACATCAAAGACAATCAAGAGCTTTGACCACTGTAAGGCGAACTTGTCAAATGTGTAAAATTCCGAACTTTTTGAGAAATTTCCGTGGGGTTAGCTGTGGGGCTAATTTATTTTAAGCTCAAACCCCACAGTTTCAGTTTCTCAATATTTTACTATCGATATTTTAAGTTATACACGATAATTTTGGGTAAATACGAACATTTTGAGCCTCAAAAATGCCCTCATAACCCGGAGGTCGTAGGTTCAAGTCCTGCCTCCGCAACCATAAAAAGTCCTGAAATCGTACGATTTCAGGACTTTTTCTTGCTTTTTGGGGAGCTAAAAAGTTCGGAATATTTTTATAGATTCTCGGATAAAACCGGCTGACCCATATTTTGACCCATAATAGGATAGCACGAAGTGGATTTTCGTTACTTTTTTGATTTTCTGCGGTCAATATTTTGTTTTCCGCCATACTATTTTTGCTGGCACCATAGAAACGTTTATTTGTTATTTCGTTTTATTAGATGCCGTTCAGCGGTATTCTCTGCTGCCGCTGAACAGGGTTGTAACTATCCCAGTTGAACAACAGAAGTTCAAAACAGCCCGGACTAGTCGTCCGGGCTGTCAGTCTTTCTGCGTGCATACGGGGGTATCCTAAATATGTGACTAAGGTTCTGGCAGTTTCCGAATATCACAAAACCTCGCCAGTTTCAACCCGATAAAATTTGGAGTTTTTCATCCTGCAATCGCTGTCATTATGGAAGTATTATCCCCCAGCAATTATGTGGAGTCTGTGTAAACTCCTAGAAAGAGCGCCAAGCCAAAATCCTCCTGCCTGTAAAAAATCCATTGCATCGCATGAGAATACCGATCGTGCTAAGTAATGGGAAAACTGCTTTTCTCCCACACTTGTAAGCAACACCGGTCATCCCCCGGAGAATGTACAGCCCGGAGTGTCTGTCTTATTTCATCTCCGTTATGGCTTAGCCGAACTGCTTTGTCATTTCCACCAATGTACGGATATTTTCACCAGGGGTATCCGGTCCCAGTGCGCAACCGGGTCCGATTACCAGACCACCCTGACCGCGGAACAGATCCAGCAGTTCCTTGCAGGCAGCCTTCACCTCATCCACACTGCCGCTGTTGAGCATTGCAGGGTCCAGATTGCCGGACAGCACATAATGACCCTTGCCAATTTCCCTGGCCTTGCGAATATCCGTGCGGGCATCAAATTCAAACATGGGACAGCCGGTCTCCGTCAGATCCTCCAGAATGGGGTCTGCCCAGCCGCAGATGTGGCAAATGGTGGGGATACCATCTTCCTTCAGCTTCTGATTGAGGCGGATCTCAAAGGGCTTGCCGAATTGCCGGAAAATGGCGGGAGACACCACGGAGCAGCCCTCAGAGCTGTTGCCGTAGCTAGTGCAGTGTCCGCCTGCTTCAAAGCAGAGATGATGCATCTGGAGGGCGATCCGGGAAGTCTGCTCCATCAGCGCCATCAGATTGTCCTCTTCATCCTCATCCAGCAGCGTCATGAGAAATTCGTTCATGCCTACCAGCAGGCAGCCCAGAGAAAAGGGTCCCTGGTCGGCATTGGCACGCAGAAACACATCGTTGGCATTGCACCAGACGGAAAGTTTGTTGATGGCTTCCAGGTAGATTTTGATACGGTCACTGTCCAACAGATTCACTTTGCTCAGATCATCAATAATCTGTTCAATGGAACGGGGCTGGACATCCTTGGTAACAGCGGCGATGTCCTTTGGGTAGATGACATCTGCGCCGCAGGCGCTGGCCAGCAGGGCGGTATCCACGTCCAGCAGGATTCCGTCTGTGCCGTAGCGGGCGGCTGCATCACTCATGGTTTTTGCCATCACATCGGGGCTGCTGCGGAATTCCTCCATGGTGACCCCTGCTTCCCGGGCAGCCATCAGGAAATTGTGGGTCATAACCGGGATCCTGTCAGGGATGCCGCCGGACATGACCGTTCTGATTCGTTCAATGCGTGTCATAGTGTTATCTCTCCTTTTTCGGAAAAGTAAGGATAAATCCTGCTTATCATTTTACTGAAAAACCCGCGCAGTCTCAATGGGCACGATTTGAACTATTCTGGAAATAGTGTGCAATATTTTGTTCTGCCGCAAGAAAAATATCACCTATAGTGCAAAAAAGTTAAAAACGCTTGCATAAAAGTGCACATGAACAAAGTAGAAATATAGGCATTTTTTGTGTATTATAGACACAGTAAAGTTGCTCCGGCAACAGACATATTACAACGGGAGGTTTTCGCCATGTCACGCACAAACACAAACCCCCGGTCCTCCAGAAATCTGTTAAAGGTGTTCTTTGATTGGTTCCTGCGCAGGCCGGAAAGCGGCATCATTTTAATTCTTCTGGTTTTCGTCACAATCGCAACCATCGTGAACCCAACATTCCTCAGCCCCAAAAACATTATTAATATCCTGCGCGCTTCCGGCTTTACCATGATCAGTGTCGTCGGTATGTCCATGATCCTGGTTACCGGCGGCCTGGACCTTTCCATCGGATCCACTTACGCATTGAGCGCGCTGATGTGTGCGCTGGCAATCACGGACTGGGGTCTGCCGGTACCTGTGGGCATTCTGATCGGTCTGTTGGTCGGTGCTGTCTGCGGCTCCATCAACGGCTTGCTGATTGTGAAAACCAGCATTCCTCCTATGATTGTTACCCTGGGTATGCAGTATGCCCTGCGCGGTATGGTTTCCGTTCTGACAAAGGGTGTTCCGATTTATCCGCTGCCGGACAGCTTTGTAAGTCTGGAGCCGCACCGGATTCTGGGCATCCCGATGATCGTCATTATTGCAATTGCCATTGCCGTGATTGGACATGTGTGTCTGTCCAGTACATACTTCGGCAGAACCGTTTATGCTCTGGGCGGCAACCAGGAAGCTGCCCGGATTTCCGGCATCAACATCAAGCGAACCAAAATGCTGGTTTATGCGATTATGGGTGTTCTGGTGGCGTTTGCCGGTATCATGACCGCTTCCCGTCTGGGTTCCGCAGAGCCTTCCACCGGTACCGGCCTGGAAATGAAGGTTATCTGCGGCGCGATCATCGGAGGCATCTCCATTTCCGGCGGCATGGGCACCATGATGGGCGCCGCCCTGGGCGCGGTATTTATGGAGGCATTGACCAACAGCCTTACCGTTATGAAGATTTCCGTCTACTGGCAGAATGTCGTGTTTGGCATTGTCATGATTCTGTCCGTGCTGCTTGACCAGTATAAGCGTTCTCTGATTCAGCGCCAGTCCATCAAAAACACTGAGTTGAAGAAAACTGCCGCTGCCGCCACAGAACAGTAAGGAGGTAGGCCATGAGCAGCGCCATTCTGACTGTTAAGAATATCATCAAACGCTTCAGCGGCACCATTGCGCTGAAGGGCGTAGACATGGAACTGTATCCCAACGAAATTTTGGCCCTGGTGGGAGAAAACGGAGCGGGAAAATCTACGCTTATGAAAATCCTCAGCGGCATCTATCCTTACGGCTCCTACGAGGGAGAGCTGCTTCTGGGCGATCAGCTGTGTAAGTTCCAGGGACCTGCGGATTCTGAAAACGCAGGTATCGCAATGATCTATCAGGAGCTGAACCTGGAGCTGGACCTGACTGTGGGAGAGAATATCCTGTTGGGCCGCTATCCCCGCACAGCCATTGGACTGATCGATTGGGGCAAGGTGCACAGTGAATCCCGAAAGGCCCTGGATATGCTGGGTGTGGATATCGACACCAAGGTTACTGTGCGCAACCTGAATCCCTCCATGCAGCAGCTGGTTTCCATCGCCCGGGCTCTGTACCGCAAGCCCAAAATCCTGATTCTGGATGAGCCCACGTCCGTACTGACGGAAAAGGAAGCCCAAAGCCTCATGGACATTCTGCGTGGCCTAAAGGAAAAAGGTATTTCCTGCATCTATATTTCTCACAAACTGGATGAGATTTTCTCCCTGTGTGACCGCACCGTGGTGTTCCGTGACGGTGAGAAGATCAACGAGTACATCAAGGCAGATGGCTATGACAGCTCCAGAGTCATTGAGGATATGATCGGCCGTCATCTGAACGCCATGTATCCCGAGCGTAAAGCAAATATCGGACCGGAGGTTCTCCGGGTGGAGCATTTCCGGGTAGCGCACCCCTTTGCCTACGGAAAGTCCATCATCGAAGATGTCAGCTTTACCCTGAATAAGGGTGAGATCCTGGGATTGTCGGGTCTGGTTGGTTCCGGTCGTTCGGAATTGATCAGCGCCATCTTCGGAGCACTTCCCAAGCTGTCTGGCAGAATGTATCTGGATGGCAAAGAGGTTGAGATCAACGAGCCAATCCAGGCAATCCGAAACGGAATCGGTTTCCTGTCTGAAGACCGGAAGAAAAACGGCTTCATCTGGACTATGTCCATCCGGGAAAATATGACACTGGTTTGCCTGCGTGAACTGGTACGGGGGTTATTTATCGACCCGCACCAGGAACGGGAATCCGCCCAGAACTACTTTGACAAGCTTCGTGTCAAGGCCCCTTCTCTGGAAACCCAGATCACCAATCTCTCCGGCGGCAACCAGCAGAAAGTCATTCTGGCGAAGTGGCTCATGAGTGATATTAAGATCCTGATGCTGGATGAACCTACTCGCGGTATCGACGTGGGAACCAAGTCTGAGATCTATCGGCTGATGCAGGAATTGACCGATATGGGTATCTCCATCATCCTGATCAGCTCGGAAATGCCTGAACTGCTGGCGATGTGTGACCGGCTGGTAGTTCTTGGAAAGGGCGTCGTCCAATGCGAGATGCTGCGGGGCGAGGCCAACGAGGTCAACCTGATGCGGGCGGCCTCTTGCACCTGATACACAGGCAAGCGCCTTTGTATAATAAAAACACAAACCATATGGAGGAAACGAATCATGAAAAAAATCATCGCGATGCTTTTAGTCCTTTCCATGCTGTTTGCTCTGGCTGCCTGCGGCAGCAGCAACAGCAATGCTGCTGAAAAGCCTGCTGACAGCGCTGCTAACAATGCCGGTACTGCCGACAATACCGACAAGGCCACTGCCGAAAAGCAGCTGCACTTCGTCTATGTCTCTCCCTTGCTGAGCCATCCCATCTGGCTGATTGCCAAGAATGGTTTTGAGGCTGCCTGCCAGGAACTGGGCGTCCAGGGCGACTGGGTTGGTCCCCAGGGCCTGTCCTCCGAGGAAATGGCACAGCTGGTGGACACCGCTGTCGCACAGGGTGCAGACGGTATTATCTCTCAGTCTATCTGTCCCGTTACTCCTCTGCAGAATGCCGTCAATGAGGGCATCGCGGTTCTGCTGGTAGACGGTGACCTGGATGACCTGGACGGCCGTCTGGCATACCTGGGCAAGGATCTGACCAAGCAGGCAGAACTGATGTATGAAGAGGTGGCAAAGGTCATCCCCGCAGACGAGAAGATCACCATGTCCATCCAGTGCGCCGATCTGAACGCTCAGTTCTATGTTGACCAGAACAACGAGGTCGAAAAAGCATTCTCCAAGCATCCCGGTGGTTTTGAACTGGTGAATACCACCCTGTCCAAGTCCGATAAGGCTACCGGCACCAACGAATGGCTGAATACCTTCAACACCTATCCCGAAGTCAATGTCTGCATCAACCTGGCTGCCGAGGCCGCTTCCGCCTGCGTCACCGCCGCTGACGAGCTGGGTATCACTGAGAATCTGGTTATCATTGGCGTAGATGACACCGACGAGAATCTGGCGCTGCTGCGCGAAGGCAAGATTCTGTGTACTTCCGTCGTCTCCTTCTGGAACTACGGCTACCAGGCTGCCTACTGGCTGTACCAGAACATCACTGAGGGCCGTGTCCCCGAGCAGATTAAGAATGACGGCGGTACCATGATGGTCAACCGTGAGAACGTGGATACTTACAATGACCTGCTGAAGGTCAAGGTGGATCTCCCCGCGAAGTAAGCATAAACGCTGCGCGTTCCGGCAGCCGGATCCGTCCGGCTGCCGGATTTTTCAGATAAATCCGTTGCATCGACTTAGAATCTGCGCTATACTGAATAAAACAGTTTGTTTTCCATGAATACCTGACAAAAAGATTCAGGAAATACAGATTAAATAGGAAGGAGCGGTGGCATTGAAAGTAGGTACCAGCATTCGGAAACAACTCTATATCGTCCTCGCGCTGACTGGATTCCTTTGCATTAGTGTGGTTCTGGTTTCCGGTCTGTCCACAAGAGAGGTTATCCGAAGCGCAAGAGCCCTGTTTACCAGCAACAGCACCCTGTCGGATTTTTACACCACAGTAGAAAAAATGGATGCTTCCGCCCGGGACTGGGTTTATTCCGGCAATGAAGAAGACTACCGGAATTACCAGAGCCTGACAGCGCTTGCCAGAAAATATCTGGAGCAAATCAGCGCCAACGGGGATACACAGCTTGCCTGGCGTCTCGGCAGGCTGGAGAACATGCTGGACTATTACCACAAACCAATAGATGAATTTCAGGCCGGAGACCGGAGTGCCTACGAAACCTACAATGCCTTGGCATACCGCTGCCGTCTGATCCGAAACACCGCTACGAAATACTATACCTATCTTGCGGAATACCTGCAAACCAACGCGGAGGATATTCAGGCGCGCTGGCAGAGCCGGTGGATGATTCAGCTCGTAACCCTCGGCGCATTTGCTTTGGCAGGTATGGCAGTAAGCGGCTATTACAGTAAGAGCATCCTGCGGCCCATTCAGACAATGATGGAAAACGCTCGGCGAATTCAGAAAGGAGACTTCAATCTGGAGCCGATCGGTCAGGCCTCGGCGGAGCTGGCTGTCATGGCGGACACCTTTTCCGAGATGGCGGGACAGGTGGAGAAGAACATGGATGTGCTGAAGGAAAACGCGCAGTTAGAGCAGAAGCTGCTGCGTGAAGAAAGTGAACGTCTTGCCATGCAGAATCTTGTGACCCAGGCGGAGCTGCGTTCCTTGCAGGCGCAAATCAATCCCCACTTTCTCTTTAACACCCTCAGCATGATCTCCAAAAGCGCCTATCTGAGTCAGGATACCACCACCAGTGAGCTGATCGACCGTCTGGCAGGTTTTTTGCGCTACGCGCTGGATAAAAGCAGCACCACTTCAACGCTTCTGGAGGAGATCAACTCCATCGAAAACTATCTGTTCATCCAAAAGAAACGGTTTGCTGGGCGGCTCGACTTTGTGGTGGATGTGTCAGAACAGGTTCCAAATCTGAAAATGCCCGCCATTGTTTTGCAGCCGCTGGTGGAAAATGCCATTCAGCACGGTATTGGCCCCCTGACAGAGAAAGCAATCATCTCTCTGAAGGTGCGAAATTGGGATAACAAGGTGCGCATTAAAATTGAGGACAACGGCATCGGCATGTCCGCTGAGCAGTTGGAAACGCTGCAATCCTGCCTGAAGCTGGGACTGGAAAGCTCCCGCGGAAGCCGCGGTGCAGGCATCGGTCTGACCAATGTCTACCGAAGGCTGAAGATATACTATGGAAATGACATGCAGTTCAACATTGAAAGCGAGGAAAACTGCGGCACCCTCATCACGATCACTTTGCCAGCGGAGGTGGAAGCATGAGCAAATCCTATCGTGTCCTGATTGTAGAGGATGAGGAAATTGAATGTAATGCCTTAAGAATGATGCTCAAGTACAACCGGCCGGATATGCAGCAGATACAGACCGCCGCCAACGGCATTCAGGCATTGGCGCAGTACCAGAGTTTTCAGCCGGACATCGTTTTTATGGACATCAATCTGCCGGGTGTGAATGGCTTGGATGTCATTCGGCAAATGCGGCAGCTTCCCGGCTCACCCTGCTTCGTGATTATCTCCGCCCATAGCCAGTTTGCCTATGCGCAGGAGGCGATGCGTCTGGACGTGCAGGACTTTTTGGTCAAGCCCATACGGCTGGAGGATATTAACCGGGTGCTGGATGGGTTGGTGCAAGAGATTGAGCAGACCCGGTCCCGAAAGGAACGGATGCAGTACCAGCAGGCAAAACTCGACGCGATTCGCCCGGTGTTGGAAAGCGACTGCGTGCTTTCCATTGGTTCTATGCGGTCCAATGTCCCCATCGCCACGATCTTTGATTTTATGGAGATCAAGGTGGCATCAGGTTTTGTGTTTACCCTGCGGGGCGAGGGTGTCGGAAGTCTTTTGCTGCGTGAGATCAAATCAAAAATGCGGAATATGGGGCTGCGCTGCATTGGCGAAATGCTGTATGAAGTCTGCGTTTGCGTCGCCTTGAGTGACGAACCGATCCACCCCGCTCAGGTGCAGGAAATCATGACCTATCTGTCCCATTCGCTGAATTCCGCCGGACACAAATGTCAAATCGGTGTGGGCAGTGTAGCCGGCAGCGCCGATGATCTTCGCCGCTCCTACGAACAGGCGATGGCAGCAGCCAAAGGCAGCACTGCACCGGATTCCGCCATATCCTTCTTCAGTGATTTGAATATGCCGGAGCAAAACACGCTGGCATACGTTACAGATGTCACCGCAAAAATCACCCAAAGCATTCGAACCGGAAAGACGGAGGAAGTAATCTGCCAGCTTCAGGCCTTCTTTACATCTTGTCAGTTATCAACCTCCTTCCGCCGTCTGCAGGAGGCTTCTTACTGGCTGTACATTATGGTGATCGGCAATTTTTCAGAGCATGCCGCCGCCATTACGCCCCTTTCCGCAGAAGAGCTGTTTACGATTCAGGATATCAACGCGCTTCAGGCGACCTTGGAAAGACTGTTTCTCAGCCTGATAGGCATGCCAAACGAGGACAGCGGTCTGCAGCCAAACCAGATTGTCCGAAAAGCGATTCAAATTGTAAAAAGCCGGTTTCAGGAGGACATTACGCTGGATAATGTGGCGGAAGAGCTGAATATTTCGCTGTTTTATCTAAGCAAACTGTTCCGCAAGCATACGGGCACCAATTTTACGGAATATCTGACCCAGATTCGGGTAGAACATTCGAAAAAACTGCTTGAAGCAGGAGAACTGAGCGTGAAAGAAGTTGCCTATGCGGTGGGCTTTAACAGTCAGAGCTACTTTTCTAAAATTTTCAAAAAATATACAGGTACTGCGCCAAGCGATTATAAGGAATCGCTTTCCTCCGGCGTTGAATCTGGCGTTTGAGGAGAAAGCATACCAATCAGGGATGTTCTTGGAAGGTCGTGCGTGATTTCCGAGCCACCCAGTACACTTCATCAGGGAATATTGTCTGAGTAGCAGCTGATAAGAATACCTGATGTATATTTTCTGAAAGGTTTTTGCAGGCTACGATGAACGGGCACCGTAGCCTGCATTGTCCGCATTATTGTTTCTATGCCGAGTATATTCTCCATAGTTTGTGCGGTTTCCTTTTGCGCTGAGGTGGTCACATGGGCGTAGGCATCCAGTGTGAATCCCGCAGAAAAGTGACCCAGCATGCCGGAGACGGTCTTGATATCTACACCATTTTGCAGGGCGATGGTCGCGAACGTATGTCTAAGTCGTGGAATCTGACTTTGGGAATCCCCGCCCGTTCCAGCACACGCTTCAGCATATGATTCAGCCGCTGACACTGTCCGTACCGGAAGTGGCTGCGGTGCTGGGAATCTCCAGAGCGGGCGGGATTTATGGAGGGTGTGAAGGTTGGCATGCGGTTGGAGGCAGAATTGACAGAGGGAGAATGAGACAACATGCGGCTTGTTACCAGAGATATCCGTGGTGAGGTGTTTCCTATTGCCGACGTTGGCGTGAACTATTCCGCCCACAATCATGGAGACAGGCGCCGACAGATGCATTTCCTTTTTGACTCTCTTGCGTCACTCGCTTGACAGCACAAACGCCGTCCGGGATATCCAGGCGGCGTTTGGTCATTCTATCTTATTGTTTTCCCTCATTTGCGGCGGCTTCCCGCTGCCGGCAGATTTCTGCCCAGCTGGGGAGCTTGCTTAGTTTTTCTGCAAAGTCTTTCATAGCACCGGGGATGTCAATCTTCTGAGGACAGATTTGGGCGCACTTCCCGCATCCGATGCAGGCCGTGGGCTTTTTCTCTTCCGGCATGAACTCAATTCGCATGGCAACGTTCACGGCTGGAGAAAACCGCAATTCGTTGTAGGCGCTGATCAGCCCGGGAATATCCAGTCCCATGGGGCAGCCGTCGCAGCAGTAGCGGCAGGCAGTGCAGGGAATGGAGTCCTTCATCCCCTCAGCGATATCCAGCAGCAGAGCAGTTTCTCCGGCAGAAAGGGGCTTAGGTGCGGAAAAGGTTTTTACATTGTCCTGCATCTGCTCCATATTGGACATGCCGCTGAGAACCATCTTCACGTTGAGCAGTCCTTGCAGGAAACGGAAGCCCCAGGCGGCAGTGGATTCGTCGGGACGTATCACTTTCAGCTTTGCTTCGTCGGTGCCATCCAGCTTTGCCAGTCTGCCGCCCCGAACAGGCTCCATGACCCAGACCGGGATGCCCCGTTCGCTGAGCAATTCGTATTTCCCTTTGGCATCCTGCAAGGTCCAGTCCAGATAATTCAGCTGAATTTGGCAGAACTCCATATCCTCCCCGCAGGCGTCCAGAAACGCTTTCAGTCCTCTGGTTTCCGCGTGACAGGAAAAGCCCAGGTGTTTGATGCGTCCCAGCCGTCTCTGTTCCTTGAAGTAATCCACAATGCCCCACCGGGGGTCCAGGTATGTCTCCATGGACTTTTCATAAACATTGTGCAGCAGATAAAAATCGAAATACTCCACACCGCACTTCTGCAGCTGTTCCTCAAAAATCTCGGCAGGATTGTAACCGCTGCTGAGAATCTGGTGACCGGGATATTTGGTAGCGAGATAGTAGCTCTCACGGGGATATTCCTTAAGGACTCTGCCAATGACACGTTCGGACTCGCCGTTGTGATAGGGATAGGCTGTGTCAAAATAGTTCACGCCATGCCCGATGGCATAGGCAACCATTTCTTTGACCTGGGCTTCATCAATGGTTCCGTCCGTCCGTGTGGGCAGGCGCATGGTGCCGAAGCCCAACAGGCTGAGCTGGTTATCCCCAAATTGGCTGTAAATCATGGTTACACCCCTTTGCCCATGTCATAGGCCTGCTGCATATAGACGGTGTTCTTCACGTCGCCAGCTTCATAGACACCCTTGCCATAGAGGACGCCTTTTTCTACGGAGCCATTGAGACAGGCGGCGAAGCCCCGGAAACACTCCAGTGTACAGTCCATGACGGTATCCGAATCCTCGGCTGCGGTCATGATGTAATAGAATTCCTTGTTCTCCAGCTTTGTCCACTGGGCCAGGGTCCGGTCAATCAGCGCTTTCATCTGGGCGTCAATGGAATAGAAATATACAGGGCTTGCCATGACGATCACATCCGCCCAGTGCATCTTCTCCAGAACCTTCGCCATGTCGTCCTTAATGACGCATTTCCCGGTCTTGCGGCAGCCGTAGCAGGCATTGCAGTAACCGATTTTCTGATCCCGGACAAAAATCTTTTCCACCGCATTTCCGGCCTGCGCTGCACCTGCGCCAAATGCATCGCAAAGCAAATCCGAATTGCCGCTCCGTCTGGGGCTGCCGGAAAGAATCAATATCTTCTTCATTATAAAACACTCCTTCTTGCCTGATCTGTCAGGTTATGGTATGATATCAGTGTACCATCCGGTAGTTGCTACCGGTCAAGAGCGAATTTTACCAAAATTGGAAGTGTTGCTATGTACACAATGAAAGAAACCTGCCAAAAGACCGGCCTGGCTTATGAGACGCTAAAATTCTACTGCAATCAGGGTCTTGTCCCCAATGTGAAACGGGACAGCCAGAACCACCGGGTATTCGACGACCGGGATATTGCGTGGATCAACAGTCTGACCTGCCTGAAAAACTGCAACATGGGCATTGCAGAAATGAAGGAATACCTTGCCCTCTGTCTGAAAGGCGAGGAAACCATCCCCCAGCGCAAGGCGATTCTGGAGAACAAACGCCGGGCGTTAGAAGTGGAACGCAGGCGCATAGAGGATGCCATTGCCTACATCAGCTGGAAGCAGGGCTTCTACGATGACGTACTCTCCGGAAAAACCAAATACTTCAGCAATCTGATTGACACACAGGACTGAGAATGGAAACGTGAAATAGGATAATCCACTGCTTTCGACTTTCCGGATGCCAGCTCAAATTACAGCGGATTGCAAAGCCCCCGGTATTCACGAGGAATACCGGGGGTTTTACGCTAAATCTCAAAGTGGAAATGGGAACAGTCATTTGAAAAACGACTTTGAAGCAGCCGCAAAACGGCATATTCCCTGTTTTCCTAGCGTCAGGGTCAGTTTCCTTTGATATCGTGTGGCGCTGAAACAACCGCCACGCAGCAGACCCATTAAGGATGTGTTCTGCTCTCTTCCGGCTCTTCCGGGAAGGCGTACTGCGCTTTATAGCGGGCAAACCGCTCGGCGAAAGCCGCGCTTTCCTGAAGCTCGCCGGACTTCAGAGAATTTAAGTATTCATGCGCCTCCAGTTTTCCCTCAGAAACCTGAAGCATCTCCACCGCTACATTGGAGCAATGATCCGCTGTACGCTCAAAGGCGGTCAGCAGGTCCTCCAGCACAAAGCCGTATTCCACGCTGCACAGTCCGTCCCGCAGACGGCGGATATGCCGGGATTTGACCTCCCGCACCAGCGCGTCCACAACCTGCTCCTGGGGTTCCACCTTCCTGGCGAGATTCTGGTCAAAACTGCTGTAAGCTTCTACGGTACGGCTGAGAATGTCCGAAACCGCCCGCTCCAGGACGCCAAGCTCCGCCTTCGCCTGATCAGAAAAGTTGATCTTCTTCTCTTCCATCTCCAGCGCCGCCCGGCCTACGGCTACCGCGTGGTCGGCAATCCGCTCAATGTCGGAAACGGTGTAGAGCAGGGTGTTGAGAATCCGGTTGTCGGACACGGACAGACTGATGCCGGAGAGCTTTACAAGGTAGGTGCCCAGTGCGTCCTCATAGCGGTCAGTGCTGTCCTCCAGCGCGAGCACCTGATCCAGGGTTTTGCTGTCAAAGTCCCGGATCAGCCCCATAGCAAGGGACATGGCCTCAGCGGAATCCTCCGCCATCCGCACGGCAATTTCGTGGGCACGCTGAATGGCGACGGCAGGAGTGCCCAGCAGGCGCTCGTCCAGCAGCTCTGTTTTTTCTTCCTGCTTGTCATCGGGCACCGAAAGTGTTGCCAGCTTCACCAGCAAGCCGTTTAAGGGCAGCAGCACAGCGGTAGCCGCCACGTTGAAGGCTGTGTGAATGACCGCAATATTCATCTCGTTGCATGGATTATTCAGGAATTTCCACGGGAAGAACAGCCCAATGCCGTAAAACAGCACCACGAAAATCAGGGTTCCCAGGATATTGAAATACAGGTGCACCATAGCAGTGCGGCGGGCGTTCTTATTGGCGCCGATGGCACCCATCATGGCGGTGACGCAGGTGCCGATGTTCTGCCCCAGAATCACAGGAATGGCGCAGCCGTAGGAAACCACACCGGTGGAGCACATGCTCTGCAAAATACCCACGGACGCCGACGAAGACTGAATGACTGCCGTCAATGCTGCGCCCACCAGAATGCCAATGACGGGATTGGAGAAGGACACCATCAATTGGGCAAACCAGGCTTCCTCCTTCAGGAATTTCATGGAGCTGCTCATCAGCTCCATACCGGTCATCAGCGCCATGAAGCCCAGCAGGATGCAGCCGATATTCTTCTTTTTCTCCGATTTCGTGAACATGTACAGGATGATGCCCACGGTTCCCAGCAGCGGGGAAAGCGTAGAGGGCTTAAACAGCTGAATCAGGAAGCTGTCCCCTTCCAGACCGCTTAAGGACAGAATCCACGCCGTAACCGTAGTGCCCACGTTGCTGCCCATGATCACGCCCACGGCCTGCTTCAACGTCATAATACCGGAATTTACAAAGCCCACCACCATCACGGTAGTCGCCGATGAGGACTGGATGACCGCAGTGACCGCCAGACCCAGCAGAAACCCTTTGGGCACATTGGAACTCATTTTTGCCAGGATGGTCTGAAGTTTGCCGCCGGCAGTCCGTTCCAGAGATTTGCCCATAATGTCCATACCGAACAGGAACAGCGCCAGACCGCCTAAAAGAGAAACCAGCTTCAAAATATAAGTTGTCATAGGTTCATTTGTCTCCTTCTCAGGAATTTTACACGACTGATCGAAATATATTATAAAACAGCAGGTTTCCGGAAGCCACGGTATTCACGCAAAACTTAGGTAAAATCTATGTAAAGGAAAGCAGCCGCGTACAGGAAAAGGCGGTACGGGCTGCTTTTTTCAGAATGTGACAGTAATGGTTGTTCCCTTCCCGGGGGTGCTTTGCAGGAAAAGCTTGGCGTTATGGTACTGCACCGCGTGCTTGACGATGGACAGTCCCAGTCCGGTACCCCCAGAGGCCCTGGAGTGGCTCTTGTCCACCCGATAGAACCGCTCGAATACCCGGCTCTGATGCTCCGGCGGAATTCCGATACCGGTGTCCGCCACCTTCAGGACAACGTGTCCGTTTTCCTTCGTGACACGGACATCCACCCTGCCGCCCTCCACGTTGTACTTCACCGCATTGTTGCACAGGTTCTGGACGATCTCATAGACCAGTCCCCGAATGCCCCGGAACGTAAAGTGCTCCCCGGATATATGAATGGTGACGCCTTTCTCCTGGGCCGACACCTGAAGGCATTCCGCAACCTCCTGGACAATGGCAAACAGATCCACGTCCTCTTTGGGCATCTCCACGCCCTCGTCCAGATGGCTCAGACGAATCACATCTTCAATCAACTGCACCAGACGGGAAGCTTCCCGGCGAATATTGCCAATAAAACGGGGCACGTCCTCCGGCTTTACCAGACCGCTTTCCAGCAGCTCCGCGCTGCCCAGAATGGATTGCAGGGGCGTTTTCAGCTCGTGAGACACGTTGGCGGAAAATTCCCGGCGGTTCTGCTCCGCGTTTTCCACCTCTGTGATATCCACTGCCAAAATGACCAGTCCGATCACGTCTGTGCCGGATGTGATGCGGTTGAACAGGAACTGATAGATTCTCCCCTTCCTGCCGGCTTTCATTTCGTGCAGGCCGTCCCGGAATGCGGCCTCCACCGCAGCGGACATATCCGACCTGCGGTCTACGGTGCGGAAGGCGCAGCCGATGCAGTCGCTGTCCGCGTTGAACAGGATTCTCGCCGCCGGATTGATACTCAGCACAACGCCGTGCCGATCAAGCAGCACCAGTCCTTCCCGCATATTGGTGGTAATCTGTTCAAATTCGTCGGTTTTCTGCTGGAGCGTCCGCATCTGAGACGCGATTTTGTCGTGCTGCTGGTGGATACGGCACAGCAGAGGCGACAGCTCTTCGTAGGTGTCGTTTTCCAATGGATGCTCCAGATCCAGATGGTTCAGAGGCTCCACAATCTTTCTGGCAGTTCGTTTCGCCAGGAATGCCGACAGAATCAGCGCCAGTGCTGCCACAACGCAGGCAGGGCACAGCATCCCCACCATCAGCGCCATCAGGGTCTGCTGGCTGACGGAGATCCGCAGCACGCTTCCATCCGGCAGCCGTTTGGCCTCATAAATCCACCGCTGCAGCAGAGTATCTGACCGCCGTACTGCGCTGCCGGATCCACAGCGCAGCGCCTGCTGGATTTCCTCCCGCTGCAAGTGGTTTTCCATCTGCTTTGCATCGGCATGGGAATCATAGAGGACGCTGCCATCGGCCTGCACCCAGGTGACACGAAAGCGCTCTGACTCCACCTGATTCAGAAAATCGATGCCGCTTTGCTCCGTTCCGATGGCAGCCAGGCTTAGTTCGTCCTTTAACTGCGTCACCTGCACATCGTTGGCGTAGCCATAAAATACACCTACCACAATGACAAGAGAGCACAAAAGAATCACCGCGGCGATCAACACGGTGGAACGAAAGATCCTACTTGTCATATCCAGCCTCCAGGCGGTAACCGACTCCGCGAACCGTTTCAATCAAATGCCCGTAGCTGCCCAGCTTCTGCCGCAGGGTGCGGATATGCATATCCACAGTACGGGTTTCCGCGACATAATCGGTATTCCAGATTTTTTGCAGCAGTTGTTCCCGGGTAAATGCCGCCCCTGGCTGGGAAAGGAAGAGCTTCAGCAGCTCGAATTCCTTGTAGGTCAGCGCAATCCGCTGCCCCGCCAGAGAAACCGTATGCTGCTCCAGATCCACCGTCAGTTCGTTCATCTGTAAAAGTCTGGTCGCCTGTTTCGGCTGGGTGCGGCGCAGAACCGCTTTGACCCTGGAAACCATCTCCATCATGCCAAAGGGTTTGGTGATATAATCGTCTGCACCCATATCCAGAGAGCGCACTTTGTCAAATTCTGACCCCTTGGCAGTGGCCATAATGACAGGAAGATCCCGAAATCTTTCGCTTGCTTTTAACCGCGCCAGCAGTTCCAAACCGTCCATACCGGGCAGCATAACGTCCAACAGAACCAGATCCGGCTGCTTCTGCTGCAGGGCTTCCCAGAAAGCGCTGCCGTCTTCAAACCCGCAGGCTTCCAAACCCGTGGAATTCAGAGCGTATACTTCGATTTCCCGGATGCTGGGATCATCCTCCACGCACCAGATCATTGACAGTCCTTATGGATTCCGGTTACAGAGAACTCCACCCATTCCGCGATATTGGTGCAGTGGTCGCCGATGCGCTCAAAATATTTGGCAATCATCAGCAGATCCAGGGCGTATTCTCCCTCGTTGGGATTGGCCGCGATGATGCCGAGAATGTCCTTCTTGACCTGATTGAAAAAGTTATCCACTACATCGTCGTAGTCCATGACGGCCTTTGCCAGACGCAAATCCTGCTTGACGTAGGCATTCACCGCCTCGGTGACCATGTATTGGGCAGCCTTTGCCATCTCCTGAATCTGGGGGTAACTTCCCTCCACGCCCTTTTCCATTTTGGGCACCAGATCCACAATATCCTCCGCCTGATCGCCGATGCGCTCCATGTCGGTGATCATTTTCATGGCGGCGCTGATCTGCCGCAGATCCTTGGCCACGGGCTGCTGCCGCAGCAGGAGCTTCAGGCAGGTGGTTTCGATGCTGCGCTCACTTTCGTCGATCACAGCGCCCACCTGCTTGGTTTTCTCTTCCAGTTCCGGGCTGTAGTCCGTCAAAGCCTTGGCGGCAAGGTCGATGATCTCCTCGCAGGCCGCTCCCATCTGAATCAACTCCTGATTCAGATTCCACAGCTGTTCCTGATACAGATTTCTCATGGTATTCCCTCCATCAGCCAAATCGGCCTGTAATGTAATCCTCGGTGCGTTTGTCTTTCGGATTGGAGAACATCTCCTCCGTACTGCCGTACTCCACCAGATCGCCCAGCAGGAAGAATGCGGTCTGGTCGGAAATCCGGACGGCCTGCTGCATATTGTGGGTGACGATGACGATGGTGTACTTCTCCTTCAGCTCCATTGCCAGATCCTCAATCCGGGAGGTGGAAATGGGATCCAGGGCGGAGGTGGGTTCGTCCATCAGCAGCACCTCCGGCTCCACCGCCAGGGCACGGGCGATGCACAGCCGCTGCTGCTGGCCACCGGACATGCCCAGGGCGTTCTTTTTCAGGCGATCCTTCACCTCGTCCCAGATGGCGGCACCCCGGAGGGCCTTCTCCACAATTTCGTCCAGTTTGGCCTTGTTTTTAATCCCATGGGTACGGGGGCCGTAGGCGATGTTGTCATAAATGCTCATAGGAAAGGGATTGGGCTTCTGAAACACCATGCCAACTTCTTTGCGCAGGTTATTGACCTCCGCTTCAAAAATATTCTCCCCATGATAGAGAACCTCCCCGGTGATTTTCACACTGGGAATCAGGTCGTTCATCCGGTTCAGGGTTTTCAGGAAGGTGGACTTACCACAGCCCGAGGGACCGATGAGGGCGGTGATGGACTTTTCGGGGATCTCCAGGCTGATATTCTTCAGCGCCTGTGTTTGACCGTACCAAAGGTTCAGATCATTGACAGTAATAATCGGGTTGTTCATACTATTTCTCCTATGCTGCATTTTTCTTCTGGAAATGCTTTGTCACGGCGGATGCGGACAGATTGATGCCGAAGGCCAGCACCAGCAGAATCGACGCAATGCCGAAAGCCACGCCGAATTCCCCCTGCTCTTTGGCGTAGACGTACAGGGCGACAGTCAGGGTTGCGCCGGCGCTTCCCAGCCCCTTGACCAGCCCGTTGAGGGCATGGGCAAAGCCAGCGGTGAACAGCAGCGCAGCAGATTCTCCCAGAATTCTGCCCACGCTCAGGATGCATCCGGTAATCACGCCGTCTACACAGCCCGGCAGCACCACGGTGCGTACCACCCGCCATTTTCCTGCACCCAAGCCGAAGGCGCCTTCCCGATAGGACTGGGGCACGGTTTTCAGGCTCTCCTGGGTATTGCGCAGAATGGTAGGCAGGTTCATAATCACCAGCGTCAGACCGCCTGCCATCAGACAGGTGCCGATGGAATTGGAGAAAATCAGCATGCCCACCAGGCCGTAGATGATGGAGGGGATGCCGCTGAGGGCTTCCGCAGCGTACTCAATGACGGCGACCACTTTTTTGTTGGACGCATACTCCGTCAGATACACCGCCGCGCCCACACCCAGGGGAATCACAATCACAAGGGTCACGAGCACGATGTACACCGTGTTGAGAATGTCCGGCAGGATCCCGATATTCCCGCTTAAGTAGCTGGGCTTAGTGCTGACAAATTCCCAGCTTAAATTGGGAATACCCTGAATCAGCACATAAGCCACAATAAAAAGAGTGAGTAACCCTGTCAGCGCCGTGGCGAGGTACATCCCGCCCCGGACGGTCCACAGAAACAGCCGGCGGCTGCCCGTAATTTTACCATTTCTCATGCTTGCTTCTCTCCTTTCAGGAAGAAATTCAATGCCGCATTGATGAGCATGATGAACAGGAACAGCACCAGCGCGATGGAAAACAGCGCCTGCCGCTGTAAGCCGCTTGAGTAGGACATTTCCGACGCCACGGCTGTGGTCAAAAACCGGACAGACTGGAACAGGGAATTGGGCATATTCGCCGCGTTGCCTGCCACCATCATCACCGCCATGGCCTCTCCGATGGCCCGGCCTACCCCCAGCACCACAGCGGCGGCAATGCCGCTTTTCGCTGCCGGGACGGATACCCGGAACCAGGTCTCCTCCGGAGTGGCTCCCAGCGCCAGGGAGGCGTCCTCATACTCCTTGGGCACGGCCTCCAGCGCAGTGACGGACATTTTGATGATGGAGGGCAAAATCATAATCGCCAGCACCACGATTGCCGCCAATAGGCTTGCTCCATCCGGCACATGGAACAGCTTCCGGATGCCCGGCACCAGCACCATCATGCCCACCAGGCCATAGACCACGGAGGGAATCCCCGCCAGCATGGACACCGCCTGTCCCATGATCTCCTTTACCGTTTTCGGCGCCATTTTTGCCAGATACACAGCGGTGAGAAAGCCGATGGGCACACCAAGCAGAATGGCTCCGGCGGTGCCGTACACACTGGTAAGAATAAAAGGGAGAATGCCGTATTTCGGCTCCGCCGCCGTGGAGGCCCAGGTATCCCCGAACAGGAATTCCACCAATCCGATCTGACGGATGGCGGGAATGCCGGAAATCACCAGATACACGGTAATCAGCAGCACGCAGCCCACCGTCACCAGTCCCAGCAGCAGGAAAATGCCATGAACCACATTTTCCAGAATATTTTGTTTTGTTTTCATAATACCTGCCTTTCCGATACGCCTGATTTTTGCTACACCGTTATCATACTGCCGGTATGTAAAAAGCGAAATCCAGGCTTTGTAAAAAGCATGTCAAATAACAGGCGCTGTCATTGCCGGAGGCGGGAGAATTTGGCCGCTTGCCGGGAAATTGCTCCACCAGTGCAGGCTGTGGTTCTCCATAACAGGCTGTTTTCCAGAATGCAGAGGCCCCCTCTTTCGAGGGGGCCGTGGATCTTACTTAGTTGGCGGGAACCACACCGGCTGCCACGATGACTTCGTTGGCCTCGGTGGAGGTTGCATAGTCAAAGAAGGCCTGAGCCGCTTCGCCCAGCTGGACGCCTTCCTTGGTGACCAGCACGAAGGGACGCTGGATGGCGTAGGTGCCGTCCTTGACGGTTGCCTCACTGGGGGTCACGCCTGCGACCTTGACCGCCTTCACGGTGTCCTTAACGGAGGCCAGGGAAGCGTAGCCGATGGCGCCGGGGTTCTGGGCAACGGTGGTAATCACATCACCGGTGGAGCTCAGCTCCTGACGGTACTGACACAGATCCACCACTCCAACGATTTCCTCAAAGCCGCCCCGGGTGCCGGAACCGGCTTCCCGTCCGATGAGGACGATTTCACCGTCGGTGCCGCCCACCTCAGACCAGTTGGTGATCTTGCCGGTGTAAATGTCAGCGATCTGCTCCAGGGTCAGATCCTCCACGGTGTTTTCAGGATTGACGATGATGGCGATGCCGTCATAGGAGAGGATGGTCTCCTGCAGGCCGGAGGATTTCTCCTCGTCCTTCAGAGCACGGGAGCTAAGGCCGATGTCACAGCGGCCTTCCTGCACCGCCTTAATGCCGGTGCCGGAGCCGGTGGGGTTGTAAGTAAACGTAACGTCACTGTTGGCCTCCATGAAAGCTTCGCCCAGAGCGCCGATCACCTTCTCCATGGAAGTGGAGCCGTCGGTGGAAACGGTGCCGGAGAGCTTAGCGGGAGCAGCGGGTGCCGCGGGTGCTTCCGTTGCGGCGGGAGCCGCAGAGGCTGCAGGGGCAGCGGTAGCAGCAGTTTCGGCAGGTTTCTGACCGCAGGCGGCCAAACTCAGTGCCATGACCAGGCACAGCAAGGTACAAATAACTCGTTTCATTTTCATTATCTCCTTTGGATTTATGTTTGGGACTTGCATCCTTTACGCCCTCATCATACGCCCCGTATGTAAAATCCGAAAGGCAGGATATGTAAAATGTCTGTCAAACTTTCCGGCTGTCAATGGTGTCCAATGATTCATGCGGATGCCGGCCGGTCAGCAGCAGTCCGCTGGTAATGGCTGTCAGGGGTGCCACTGTTACCAGGCCGAAGGAGCCGACAATGGTGTGGACGATTTCCGCCGCCACATATTTGTAATTGAGCATCAGCGCCACCGGCGTACCCTGTGCCATGAAAACCATCAGCAGAGCAATGTAGCTGCCAGAATAGGCCAGCAGCAGCGTGGTGGTAGTAGACCCGCAGGCCGCCCGTCCCACGGCGAAGCCGGAGGCGATGGCCTCTCTTGCCCGGATGTCTGGCTTCTTCTCCACCACCTCGCAGACAGCGGAGCAGATATCTACGGACAAATCCATCACCGCCCCGGAGGAGCCGAGGAAAATGGAAGCCACGAAGATTTTCGTCAGATTCAAGTGCTGATACCCGGCGTACAGCAGGCTTTCGCTGGACTCCATCACCGCCCCGTGAATCTGAAACAGGCCGGTAAAGAAATACCCCAGCACCGCGGTCACCAGAATTCCCAGCGCCGCACCGGAGGTGGCCGCCAGGCACCGGCGATCCCAGCCATAAATCAGGCTCAGTACCAGAAAGGTCAGCAGCAGCACCAGCCCCATGGACACCCAGATGGGGTTCCAGCCCTTCAGCAGACTGGGAATGAGTACCTTCCACAATAGCAGAACCGTATCCACAAAGGACAGAATCGCCCGCAGTCCCGTGCCTCTGGCAAACAGCAGAAGCAGCAGCAGAAACAGCCCCGCGAGAATTGCTTCCTTATCCAACCGGAAATGGTCGGTCATATACACCGTGGTGATTTTGCCGCCGGAATGGCTGACCACCACAAAGGCCCGGTCTCCCGGGGAAAAGAGCTTGTCCTCCGCCAGGGAACCATTGAGCCGGTTGACGGCGGTGCATTCCGTATCCTTGAACTGCCCAGCCAGAATCCGCACCTGACACCGCTGTTCCCCGCTGCGCACCAGTCCGGTGTCCACAATATCGCTTTCATCTGTGGCAAGCACCAGCGCATCCACCCGGTCGGCGTTTTTGTAGGACAGGGCGCTTTCATAGCCCGTAGGCAGCACCAGCAGCACCGCCAGCAGGCACAGCCACAGCACCACCGGCCCAAGGGTTTTACTTGTTTTCAATCTGCGAATCATTTAGTTTCCTCTCCGTATGCGCAATACAGGGAGCGTGTTGCACCGCTCCCTGTATCCCTTAGATCAATCGGTTACTTTATTTCCAGCATAGCTGCCAGCTTGTTGTAGATATCGGTGTTGTCGTAGTAGCCGCCAAAATTCTCAGCGCCGGTACCATCGGCAAAGACTGCAACCGGCAGTCCCGTGTGGGAGTAGCTGGTGAAATCCACGCCTGCCTTGTTGTTCAGGATATGGGTCACGGTGACGGAGAAGGGATTGTAGGTGCCGTAGAGCACGTACTGTTCCTGGGTGAAATCACCAGCATCGTAGTCGCTCATGATCAGGTCGTAGGCTGTGCGCAGGCGCTGGGTCTCATACTCGGTCAGCACCAGCCGGTCGTTTTCCTCGCCGGTGAGCTTCAGGCCGAACAGGGCTTCCACATCCTTCATGGCATCTTCAAAGGAGGTGCCGTTCTCCTTGTAGTGGCTGACATACTGCTCGTCGAACTGTGCGTAGGAAATGGTCTGATTGGCCAGGGTATCCAGATAGGTATCGTAGTCCGTTCCGGCGAAGCCGATGGTCAGACCGCCGGTTTCATGGTCGCCGGTGACCAGAATCAGGGTTTCGGCGGGGTGCTCCTTGGCGAAATCCACGGCAACCTGCACAGCATCTGCCAGGGCAAGGGTATCGGTGACGGTGGCGCCGGCATCGTTCGCGTGGCAGGCCCAGTCGATCTTGCCGCCCTCGCACATCATGAAGAAGCCGGTATCGTTGTCCAGAACCTCGATGCCCTTGGCAACGTAATCCGCCAGCGCCCATTCACCGCTTTCCCGGTCCATATCGTAATCCATGGAGTCGGAGTCTGCCAGATGCTCGTCAATCAGGATGACCTTTCCGTCAGCGGCGGTGACAGCCTGGGCATCCGCCTGGGTGTAGGTGACCTTATAACCGGCAGCTTCCGCCAGATCGTACAGGCTGGTCTTGTCCTTGTCGTTGCCGGTAATCTTCTTCAGTCCACCGCCGGCAAAGTATTCAAAACCGGACTCTACCATTTCCACGCCGATCTCATAGTAGTTGTTGCGGCTTGCCTGGTGGGCATAGAAAGCGGCAGGGGTGGCATGGTTCAGGTTCACGGAGCTGATGACGCCTACCTTCCAGCCCTTCTGGGCGTGGAGCTTTTCCGCGATGGTCTCATAGGGGGTGGAGCCGCTTTCGTCCACATTGATCATACCGGAGTAGGTCTTTTTACCGGTGGCAATGGAGGTTGCGGTGGAGGCGGAGTCCGGGGCAAAGCTGCAGGAATCGTAGGTCACGGCAGAACCGGCAACCGCAAAGTCCATAAAGCTCAGCTTCACAGGGCCATCCAGCACTGCGCCTTCGCGGGTGTCATAATCGGTGCTGGGCAGAGCTTTTTCGTAGTCGTCGTCTGCAATGGCTCCCAGATAATCGGCAGCAGCCTGGAACTGGGGATAGCTCATGCCGTCGCCGATGAACAGGAATACGTACTTGGGTGTTGCAGGAATTTCTTCCGCCGCCACGGTCTCAACAACCTCCGGGGCAGGCGCAGCAGGCTGTGCGGTGGTCTCCGGTACCTGCTGCTGCGCGCCGCATCCGGCGAACATGGTCAGCACCATGCACAGGGCAAGCAGGCCTGTAATCATTCTCTTCATTTTGGATTTCCTCCATATTTTTTAGGTTTTGTGTTATCCACGGGGTTAAGTATACCCTCCGGATGTAAAATACAAAACCGACAATCGGTAAAACCTTTTTGAAACCTGCGTAAAGTATGTATTGGAAATTTTACATTCCAACCGTTACCGCGAGAATGCCGGCACTGGAATTTCCTGCACCATTTTTGTGTGCGGACTGTGATTCCAAAGGGATAACTCTTTTTGTTATGAAACAGCCGTGTACAAATAGATTCTTTTTCAAAAATTGCGAGATACCGGGAAAACGGCAAATCGGCCAACTCCTTTCGGAGCTGGCCGATTTTTACCGGATACGATTGGGGTGTGTTTTCAAAGCCGCTAAGTGCAGTCCTTTATTGGGTCATTTGATCTGCAGCTTCAGCGTAGCCGTTGCGTTGGGTTTGTCCGAGTAATTACCCTCCATGAAAACATTCAGAGCAATACTGTAGGTCTTTGCGGCAGGTTTCGTGACGCCGTCCTTGAAACCGATGGTGAATTCTCCGCCGCCCAGGTTGTGGATTTCGTACAACGCAGCCAGCTTCTGATCCTTGATCTCCACTTTTTCAATCGGATTCAGGGTCTGATCTGTCACGGTGAACTGGAAAATGCTGCGGTCGCCGGGAATGTCCTTATACAGCACGACGGTATCGGCAAGCTTGACGGAAGCCGTGCCGGACTTTACCGTGAGCGCGACATAAGCGCTCTTGCTGTTTTCCTCAATCTCGGAGAAGGACATCACAGCCCGGTATTTCAGCGTAATATCCAGCTCTGCGCCGGGCCACTTGGCGATGGTGTAGGTGCCGTCTTCATTGTGCGTGATGTCGAACAGGCTCGTCACATCGTCCTCGTAGACCTTGCCATCCTTGCTGCTGTAAATAGTGATGGTCTCGCCAATGTAGGACTCTCCGGCATAGTTCTTGTAGGCGGGCGTGATGACCACGGAAGTGCCGTCCCGAACCACGTCGATGGTTCCCTTGGCTTTCAGAGAAGCGGTCACAGTGGAGTTTTTCTCAGTAAGGATTTTGACCGTCAGCGTTACGGGAGAATCCAACTCGGTTGCCTTGACCTGAACCTTATAGGTTGCGCCGGGAACCGTATCCTCATTTGTTCCGACGTACAGCATACCGCCGGGCAGGTATCTTACATCCAAGTTATCGTCTCCGGTAATTACCAGATCATCGAGGTCGTAACCGGCAGTCAGGCAAGTCACGTCCACGGTTGCCCAATCCTCAATCACCTTATTCAGGCTCAGGCTGGTCTTGGACAGCTTCAGCTTGATTGCCGTGCGCTTCACGGGAATCTTTACGGTGCAGCTATATTCGCTGCCGTCACTCAGAGAGAAGGTCATGGTCAGCTGGTAGGTGCTGCCCACTGCCAGATTGTCCATATCCGTTGCCCAGACCCGGTACTGACCGTCCACATAGTCAAAGCCAAAGGAATCTGTCACGTCGACAGGTGCATTTTTGCCCTGGGAAGCGGTGACGGAGTAGCCTTCCAGCGTGCACAATCCGCTGGCGTAGTTTTTGAAGGTGGCCGTTACCACAGCGTAGGAATCCGGGAAGGACAGGTCAATAGAACCGGTGACCTTGGCAGACAGGGTAACCGTGCTCTTATTCTCTGCCAGTGTCTTTACCGTAATCAGGGTTTCCTTTGCGGTATCCGCAGTGGAAACATACAGCTTGTAGGTTGCGCCGGGCAGGGTATTATCGTTGGTATCGATGAAAATGACACCATCCTGATAGCCGAGATCCAGTGCACCCTCAGCATCCAGATTCTTGCTGTCCAGAAGTCTGAAATCAACATCGTCCGCAGCATAATCTGCCGGGGAAGCGGTGAGGGCAATGCTCGCGCTGTCGCCCACCACGCTGTTCAGGGTGACGGTGGAAGGCTTGACGGAGATCGTAACAGACTTCACACTGACAGTAACGGTAAGCGCAAGTACCTTGTCCGTATCGTAGAAGGAAACGTTCAGCGTCTTTTTGCCGGATGTGACATTCCCTGTGGGAATCAGGGTGAAGCTGCCATCAGCCAGGTCAAAATCCTGAACGGCGAGGTTGTCGTCGAGCACCGTAATATCCCGCACATTCAACGCTTCCAGCGTGTCCGTCTTGCTGGTGCACAGCAGCTTCAGCGTAACACCCCGGCTGTTGGCATTGGCAAAGGTCGCGGAGGAAGCAGACAGCTTCAGGCCGGGAGCCTTATAGGTAAGCTTCACAGACACCGTCACCGCGGTGGGAATCGCCCATTCCTCGGTTTCCACCAGCAGGGTCACGCTGCCGGAAGTCGACTTTTCGGGAGCGTTCTCATTGAGCGCCAGAACGCCTTCCGACTGTTCCTCAAGCCATACCGGCAGGGCTGTTGCTTCCATACCGGTAACCGTTGCGCCGGTGATGATGACGGGCTGGCTCTGACCGGTGTAGAAGGAGTTGAAGGTCAGCGCGGCAGCCTTCAGCTTGGGCATCGTTTTCTTTACGGTGAGCTTCAGTACGGTTTCCGTGGTCAGCGGGTTAGACGCCCCCACGATGGTGACCATCACCTTGCTGGAATAGGTACCGGAGACGGCCTTACCGTTATCCGCAAGCGCCTTGGCAGTGGGCTTCACCAGCAGGGTCCGGTCGTTCTTTACCTCCAGATCGAACAACTCGGCAACCGCAGAATCTGCGAAGGAGGCTTCCAGAATGGATGCGCCGGAGGCGGTTCCATCTGCCTTCCGGAAGATAACGTCGAACTCTGCGTAATCCGTGCGGAACAGCTCCGTGGTCAGAGCAGTGGTGCCAAGCTGAACACCGGTGATTTCGCTTGCAGAAGTAACGTCAATTCTGCACCGGGCGGCATAGGTCTCGCCGCAAATGGTGACGGAGGCGATAACATAAGTGCTGCCAACCTTGTTGGCGGTTGCGATGCCGTTTTCCATGGTGACGATGTCCGTGTTATCCACAGTCCACACAACATCCTCCGGACGCAGGAAATCGTAGGCAAGCGTCAGCGCCAGCTCCGCAGTTTCCCCTTCCTTAAGTGCCAGGTAATCCTTAACGAATGCAATGGGGGCAGACAGTTCCGTAATGCACAGGGCGTATTGGCCCACAGTCTGTTCATCCTGCTCCGTGTACAGAGCGGATTCCACCAGGTAGATCTGGCCGCCTTCCAGCTCCAGGGCCACTTCCTTCTGGTCGCCGCCCAGCGTGACCGCCTGTATGAACTCAGCGTCCGCAATGGTACCGCCCGTGTAGATCCAGATCTTAAGAATCTGATCCGTATCCGCTTTCAGCACATAGGTGCCGGTTTCTTCCGGAGTAAAGCTATCCAGAGAGAACTCCAGCTCATTGCGCTGGCGGATCGGCTGGGTTTCGCCCAGTGTCAGTTGGCCAATGGATTTGATCACCAGCGTCCGCTCGTCGCTGAAACCCGTTTCGGTGTCTGTCACAGTCAGTGTGGTCGTACCCGCCTTACGCAGAGCCACATGGCAGTCATCCCCCATGGGGTCGAAATCCTCGATCATTTCCAAATACGCAGGATCATACTCCCATTCCAGCTTCCCATGGCTGCCGTTAATGGGATCCATGTAGACGCAAGGCCACAGATGCTGACCGACATAGACATAGGCGGTATCCACTGTGCCCAGGCGCAGCCCGTTGGCTTTCGTCATTGCTTCCAGATGCAGTCTCATGTTAACGACACTGATGCTCTCGATATAGTGAATGACATGGATGTAGTAGGTCCGTCCTGCCTCTGCATTGATGACCAACCGGGCGTCGCTGGAACTACCCAGCCAATTTGCGTCTGCGTCGCACAGCTCGATGTAAGTTCTCTGCTGGTATTCATCCCAGAAGACATACGTTCCGCTTTCCGCAGGCGTGAACACAAATCCGGCTGTCTCTCCGGACGCCAGAGAGATATCCTTGACCTCGCCGACACGGAGTTCCACGGGGGCCTTTACGGTAACAGTACACTTCGCCTCCAGCGTGCCGACGGTGGCCGTCACCGTCGCGGTGCCCTCGCCCACCAGAAGAACCTCGGCCCGGGCAGAGTAGCTGTTGCGGATCCGGATGACACTCTCGTCGTCAACCTGCCACTGCAGGTCCTGACGATAGCCATTCTCCGGGGTGAAGAGGGTATCAATCCACAAAACATCGCCGATAAATCCGGAGAAATTCTCCTCGCTCAGCTGGATGGAAACCACATCCTCGCACTTTTCCAGACAGAATTCGCTTTCGTGATCATCGTTAATATTGCGGGGGATGATCAGATAGGACTTGCCCGCTTCGGCGTCAAACTGGACAAAATTGCTGACGAAATCGATATGGTCGCCGAATTCCTCGCAGACCGGAATATCGCTCCAGGCATAGTTCTTGTCCCAGAACAGGTAGGTACCACTCTCCGTGGGGGTGAAGCGGTAGCCGATGCGGTCGCCGTACGTCAGCTGCACCGTGCGGTCAAAGCCCAGTGCGATATCCTCCGGCTTCTGGACATGGAAGGTGCAGGAGGTGCTGACCTCGCCGGAAGCAGCAGTAATCGTCACATCGCCTTCGCCCCGGAACACCAGCTCGCAGCCGTATTCATGGGTGTATTCAAATTCCACGATGCCCGCGGGCTCTGCCGTCCACTGGATGTCTTCCCGCAGGGCGTAGTAAGGCTGACTGTTCAGATCTATATAGAACCGCTCGCCGACATAGGCGTTGACAGTCTCGGGAACTCTGCCGGGATCCAAATCCAGGAAATGCAGGTCAAGTTCCTGAACCGGTTCGCTCAGCTGAACGTGAACCGTGGCCTCCACCGGATGATCGTTGGTGTTAACGACGCTGATGAGATAGGTTTCACCCTCGGTAAAGTCAAAGTGCATCAGGTTGCTGCCCTCGGTGACCTCCTTGCTTACAGGGTCGGTGATCATCAGGGAAATCCATTCCTCGGACTCGACCCAGACGGTGTATGTACCGCTTACAGTGGGTGTGAAGCTGTAGGACTGCACCCACTTTGCGGGGAAGGTAGCGGTGATACCGTCGGTGGTAATGGCATCCGGTACGGTAGCGGTGTAGGTGCAGGTGGAGGTGAGACGGCCGTCTGCCGTGGAGGCGGTCAGGGTGAATTCGCCCTCTTTCAGCACCTCAAAGTACACGAAGCCGTAGTTGCTCTGGATAATCTGAGCGCTGCCCTCGGGGTAGACGCTCCAAATGATCTCCTCGGGAATGGAGTTGATGGGGTCATAATTCAGGGGCCGGTCAAGGATGTCGCCCACGCAGACCGACTCCGACTCAAAGGCCGGGTAAATGCGCTCTGCCCGAACGCTCTTCTCCACGCGGAAGGTGTAATCCTGCGTCTCGTCGGAGGTGTTCAGGACCTTGAACATGTAAGTTTGACCCGCTTCGGCATTCAAGGGAACGGCGAAGTCCTGCTCAATATAGCCCTCGGGGTCGAGGAGGCAGACACGGTAGGGTGCATCGCTTTCGTTCCACAGGGTGTAGGGGCCGCTTTCGCTGGCAGTGAAGCGGAAGCCCCTTTCCTCCCAGGGCTGCAGGGAGAAGTCCACAGCTTCGCCCTCGTAGATGTCCGTCACATCCAGTACATGAATGGTGAAGCTGGTGCTTACGCCTTCCACGCGATTATGGGTAGCGGTAATGGTGGCAGTGCCCGGCTCCTTCAGCAGGACACAGCAGCCATCCATGCTGCTCTCCACAACTTCCACGGAAGTGGGGTTATCGCATTCCCATGTGATCTGTCCCCGGGAAGCGTTTCCAGGGGTGAAGTCCAGCATCAGCCAGATGCTCTCACCGCTGTAGGCATACAGTTCCTCCGCATAACGGGGAGAAATTCCTGTCGCCGGCACAAGGTTATCCAGATGGAACACCGCCTGGTAGGTGTCGTCCGAATTGGCCCAGAGTTTAATGAGATACGTCTGATTCGCCTGTGCGTCGAACTGAACAAATCCGCCGCCGTTGACACCGGTCCGCTCACCATCCTGGTCATATACTTCAATCCAGGCCCGGTCGCTGCCATCCTCCCAGACGATGTAGCCATTGTCCTCAGGCGCGGTGAACTGATACACCACAGGATCCCAGCCCTGCATGGACAGTTCCTTCGTTTCGCCAAGCGCCCAGGTTTCGGTTTCCATGACGGTGATGGTGCAGGAGGCAGTCAGCGTCGAACCCTCCTGCGTGGACTTAGCAGTCAGGGTAATCTCACCAGCCTGCGTCAGCAGCAAATTGGTACCAACTCTCCAGGAGTCAGCCAGCGTCGCTCCGCCGTCGCCCTCCATGGTATACTCCATGTCCTCAAACAGGCCGTTGGCCGGTTCATAATACAGCTTTGCTTCAATCCGCTCGCCCACATAGCCGGTGTAATTTTCCTGCTGGAAACGGACACCGGTTGCGGTTTGGGCTTTCTCAGCGATGTAGGATACCGTGGAAATGGTATCATCCCAGGTCTCGGCGGTGATGGTGTAGGTTTCGCCCGCTGTCATGTATGCCTGCACCCAGTCGTGGTTCCACATATCCACGTCAGGGCCCCACAGATGCATCCAGGCGTTTTCGTTATTGACGTACCGGATGACGTAGTTGCCGCTTGCGCTGGGGGTGAAGGTGAACCATTTTTCTTCGCCAAAGGTGGTAGGCACAGTGACGGTCTCCCCCTCAGGCAACACGATCGCATCCAATACATGAATGGTGAGGGTCGCGGAGTTGCCATAGCCGTCGGTGGCAGTCAGCGTTGTATCACCGGCTTGCAGGCCCCGGTACTGGCAGTCGTTCTGCTGACCTTCCAAAATCTCAACGACGCTAGAATCCGCAACCGACCAAGTGACCATTGTGCGGTCGGCATTCCCGGGATTCATTTGCAGCCAAACGCCCTGCTGCTGCCCAACCGTGATGGTGGTTTCGTCGTAATCCAACTGCAGGCTGTCAGCTTCAACTGCGTTGTCCAGATGCAGGTCGAAATTCCAGACATCCCCGGAGTAATTAAAGACGAGAACCTTGTAGGTATTGTCAGCCTCTGCGGTGAAGGCGTTGTTCAGCCAGGACAGGCTGACCGTCTCACCGTTCTCGTCAAATACCTCGATGTGGGGCCATCCGCTGAGTTCTCCCTCGCACCAGAAAACATAACTGCCGGAGGTGGGAACCGTGAATTCAAAGAACACCTGCTCCTGAGGCTCCATGGTCAGCTGTTTCACCTCACCAACCTGAAAGGTCTCAACACTCTTAGCGGTGATCTTGTAGCTGGCAGTTTTACCATTGGAGGCTGTTGCCGTAATGGTCGTTTCACCGACCCCAACCAGCTTCACTTCACAAGCAGTTCCCTGCGGATTGGAAACGATGGCAACGCTTTCATCGTTGCTTGCCCATGTGATCTGCCCATGATCGGAATTCGCAGGCGTACGGGAAAGCCGGTTCCAGAAGTATTGTCCAACATACCCTTCCAACTCACTGTCCCAGAAGGCTATGCCTTCCAGTTCCGCAATTTCGTCCAGAGAGAATACAGCCTCATAGGACTGATCCGAGCAGGCGCTGATCGTGATCCTGTATTGCTCACCCTGCTGCGCACCATAAAGACACGCGTAGGCGTTTCCGCCTCCGACCACTCCACCCGACGCGTGTGTGATCTCTACGAAGGGATCAAACCCACGAATTTCTTCTTCGTTCCACGAGACGATAAAATTACCATCTTCTGGCGCAGTAAATAGGAACGTATAGCAGGGAGCATTGTCCTCCATGGGCTGCATGGTCAGACTCTTTTCTTCTCCCAGACTCCAGGTATCGAAGTCCTCCTCTAATGCTTCCGGCTCCTCACTGAAAACGACAATTCCCGGCTCTGTCTCCGAAACCGTTTCCAGTTCTGTCTCCGGAGTGGTCTCGGGAACGGTCCCCGGAACCGTTTCCGGAACTGTTTCCGGTACGGTTTCCGGCTCGGTGGCCGGCTCCGTCTGCGGCTCGGTTTCGGCAACCGTCTCAAGCACAGTACTATCTACATTCTCCGTGGCAGTCTCTTCCGCTGCTGCACTTAGCGGCAGCAGGGAAAAAACCATTGAAAATGCCAGAAACAGGGATAGTGTACGTTTTAACATGGTGCATTCTCCTTTTTGGCACATTTGAAACAAGACGCTGCTGTCAGCAATCCGGGAAGCAGGAGCGCGGAAACCAAGCATCCATTTCATCATTTTACATTATATATTACTGCTTTGAAAATTTCCATACATTTTTTACAAATTATTCCATCTTTCTTTGCGCAAATCCGTCAGTTTTCCGTGTACCTGCCATTGGGCGGCAAGAGACGGATTTCCGGAAAAGGAAACAAAAAAACACGCAGTCCAGTGCGGCTCCCGAATATCTGCCCTTACGGGCGTTCTCCGCCCGCATCTGTTTCAATAATGGTTCTTTTCCTGTCATTTTGTCAGTTGTTTTCTCAAAAAAAGGAGAAACTTCTCCATATTCGGCAATTTACAGCCGGCGTGCCGGATGCTATACTAATGAAAGTTCTGGAAAGAGAGGTTTTTCTATGAAGAAATCATACCGGCTGTCCGAGGCAGCTTTTTCTCTGGACGGCAAAATGCCCCTGAAGCAGGCAATTCCTCTGGGCTTGCAGCATGTGCTCGCCATGTTCGTGGGCAACCTGACGCCCCTGCTGATTATCACCGGCGCCTGCGGCATCGCCGGCGGTGAGTTCGCAGATCTGCAGCTGCACCTGCTGCAGAACGCCATGCTGGTGGCGGGCATCGTCACGCTGGTTCAGCTGTTCTCCGTGGGCCCCATCGGCGGCAAGGTTCCCATTATCATGGGCACTTCCTCCGGATTTATCGGGGTGTTCAACAGTGTGGCTGCCACTATGGGCGGCGGCGTTCTCGCCTACGGCGCGATTATGGGTGCGTCCATCATCGGCGGCCTGTTTGAAACTGTGCTGGGCTTCTTCCTCAAGCCCCTGCGGAAGTTCTTCCCCGCAGTGGTCACCGGCACCGTGGTCATGTCCATCGGTCTGAGCCTGATCTCCGTAGGCATCAACTCCTTCGGCGGCGGCAGCGGAGCCAAGGATTTCGGCTCCATGGAAAACCTGCTGCTGGCAATCTTCGTGCTGGTGATGATCCTGGTTTTCAAGCACGGCACCAAAGGCTTTGCCAGTTCTTCCGCCATTCTGCTGGGCATTATTTGCGGTTACATTGCGGCGTTTGTTATGGGTTTTGTTCTTCCCACCACCGGCGTGACTGCCGAGGGCGTGGAGTACACCAAGGCATGGGTTCTGAATTGGAATAAGGTCGCCGACGCGGCCTGGTTTGAGATCCCCAAGCTGATGCCTGTAAAGCCTGTTTTTGATCTGCGGGCGATTGCACCGGTACTGATTATGTTCGTAGTCACCGCTGTGGAAACCGTGGGCGACATTTCCGGCGTTATGGAGGGCGGTTTGGGCCGGGAGGCTACCGACAAGGAGCTGTCCGGCGGCATCATCTGCGATGGTATCGGTTCTTCCTTTGCCGCTCTGTTCGGCGTGCTGCCCAACACCTCCTTCAGCCAGAACGTGGGTCTGGTTGCCATGACCAAGGTGGTCAACCGTTTTGCCCTGGCTACCGGCGCGGTGTTCCTGATTCTGTGCGGCCTGTGCCCCAAGCTGGGCGCACTGGTGTCCATCATGCCCCAGTCCGTGCTGGGCGGCGCTGCGGTGATGATGTTCTCCTCCATTGTCATCAGCGGCATCCAGCTGATCACCAAGGAGCCGCTGACCGCCCGGAACCTGTCCATCGTCTCCGTGGCGCTGGGCGTAGGCTACGGCATGGGCGCCAACACCGGCATTCTGGCTCAGGCGCCTCAGGCTGTCAGCCTGATCTTCGGCGGCTCCGGCATTGTGCCCGCCGCTGTAGTGGCAATTGCGCTGAATATTCTGCTGCCCAAGGAAGCAGAAAAAGTGGAGCAGTGAGGTTCCTCACCGCTCCAGCAATTCCTGTAGAGTTTGCGGACAATCTACATCCATCAACTCATATTTATCCCGGACGGGCAGCGTACGCACCTGTTCGGGATATTTTTTTGCCACATAGCCGCCGCCTTTCCCCTGCGGCAGGGTGCGCAGTTCGCCAAATGCCCATCGGGGAAAGAGCACCGGCGCGCCGGGCTGGCCTTCAAATTCCGTGCGCCAGATGGCGTCGGGCGTGTCCCTCCAGGACGAAACCAGCGCCGCCACAGTTTCCTGCCGGAGAAGGGGCTGATCCCCGGGGCAGAACAGGCAGCCCTCCACATCGCCCACCGCTTCCAGCCCCAGACGCACGGTGTCGCTGCGGTTGGGCAGGTCGTGCAGCACAACCTCCACCCCCCGTTCCCGGCAGAAGGCAGCCACGTCTGCATGCCGGGTGACCACCACCCGCCGGGCAAAAAGTCCATCGGTAGCCGCAAGAATTCGAGAAATCATAGGCTGCCCCCGAAAATCCGCCATCAACTTGTTGCCGCCGAAGCGTTTTCCCAACCCGGACGCCATGATGACGCAGCCCACGGCTTGTTCCGGGAAAAACTGCGCATACAGCTTCCGGTTGGCCTGAATGCAGGCGTCCCTGTAGGCTTCGTATTTCGCAAGCCACACCCGTCCCTCCGGGGTCAGGGTGCTGCCGCCGCCGTCTTTTCCGCCCACGCTTCGCTGAGTCAGCGGAAAGCCCAGGGCAGTCTCCGCCTGCTTCACCAGCTTCAGCGCCTTGCTGTAGGCCATCTCCATGGAAGCTGCCGCGCAGCGCAGAGAGCCGGTTTCCTCCACTGCCCGCAGCAGACGGCAGGGGCCTTCTCCGAAGAATTTCTCACCGGAATCATCTAAAAACTGGATTTTTGTCACCGGTTTCATGTCTGTTCCTCCTTCAGCAGGGAAAACAGTCGCCGGACATCTTCGCCGGTTCCCCCGGCGGGATACACCGAAAGAGATATGCCCGGGTATCGTTCCCGCAGCGTGCGCAGATATCCCTGCAAGACCAGACGGGCAATGTGCTCCAGCGTAACGGCAGTGTCCTCTGATGCGCCAAGGCACCGCTTTACCAGCTCCGGACGGTGGGCGACTTCTCCCAACGGCTTTCCCAAAGCGTGCAGCCCGCAGACAATCACGATTTCCTCCACATTGTCATAGATCACTGGCTCGGTGCTGTTGGGAAATTTGATGGGCTTACGGTTGGAACCGTCCGCTTCCACCAGTACAACGTCTGCATGGGCGCACACTTGGGCGTAGGTATCCCGGGAAAGCGACCTGATTTTCCCTCCCTCCGGGAGTCCTGCCATGGCGTAACCGGTTTTCTCCAGCTGCCGGATGATCGCGTCGGCATCGTCTGTCAGCAGGGTGTCCTCTTCGATCGCCATATGGGTGGAGGTGGTGACAAACACCCGCTTGCCCTCTTCCAGATACTGCCGCGCCTGTTTGTGAATCAGTGTCGTCTTTCCGCCGGAACCCACAAAGGCTCTAATCATCGTTCAGCCTTCCTCTCAAATGCAGAATGGCTTCCAGCACCCCGCCGGCAATGCACCGAGCTTTATCGGAGATGGTGAAGCAGTTGTCGTATTCCTCCGCTCTGGGGTCGATATCCGCAATTTTGAAGCCCTTCGTTACCGGATAGCCGTCCCGGATCAGCCCCCGGAGCAGGCCGTTGATGGTAGCGGTAACAGGAACGATTCCGGTTTCCGTTTCCACAACGGCAATGGTTTCCCCTTTGACTACGGTATCCGTGATTTTCGCAATGTTACGAAGAACACCCGCCGCCGGACTGTGAATTACCCGCTCTTTTCCATAGCCGCCGATGACACCGGGAATTCCGGTGTTGGGAATGGCAGCGCCGGAATAGAGGACTCTTCCGAGACTGTGTCCCCGTTTGGTTTCCACCACGGCATCCACATCCACACCGGCGGTAAATCCGGGGCCAAGGGCAACCGTAACAGGTGCCATGCCTCTGTGGGTGCCAAGATTTTTCTTCGCCAGAATGGCATCCACAACGGCCAGGGGATGCAGCCGGGAAATGCTGCTGCTCTCCGGGTCAACCAGCATGACCAGCTTTCCTTCCCGCAGATATGCCTTTGCCTGTTCCAGGGAATCGGCTTTCCAGCAGGTCACGCCCTCCACGGTCTGGCTTCCCTGATAAACGGCCTCGCTGAAACAGACGTTTCTGCGGATTGCGGAAGGATGCTCCGCTTCCAGAATCAGCACGGGAAATCCGCACTGGTAAAGTTTATAGATCGTTCCGGTGGCAAGGTCGCCGCCGCCGCGAACGATGATGAGATTCTCCATAGTTCTTTGTTATTCCAGGCACAGCCAGGAATCTTCCTTTTCTGTAACATAGCCGATGACTGCGGCCTGGGGAATTGTCTCCTGCAATTTCCGCAGGCAGTCTCCGGCAGCCTCCCGGGGCAGGGTGAACAGCAGACCGCCGCTGGTCTGGGGATCGTAGAGAATGTCCTGCACGGGAAGGGGAACGTCCCGGCAGAGCCTGACGCTGCTTTCCGCATACCCCCGGTTCCGGTACGCGCCCGCTGGGACAAAGCCCATGGACGCAAGCTCATAGGCTTCCGGGTGGAAGGGCACCGCGTCCACGGAAATGTGGATGGTGCAGCCGCTGCCCTGGGCCATTTCCAGACTGTGCCCCAGCAGGGAAAAGCCGGTAACGTCGGTGCAGCTATGTACGGGGTACTGCACCATGATGTCCCGGGCGGATTTATTCAGGGTTGCCATCTGGGCATGGATTCGATCCAGAACTGCCTGTTCCACCAGATCCGCTTTGGCGCCTGTGGTGAGAATGCCGATGCCCAGGGGCTTTGTCAGAATCAGGGCATCCCCGGGCTTGGCGTTGCTGTTGGTCAGCACCTTTTCGGGATGCACAAAGCCGGACACGGCAAGGCCATAGATCGGCTCTGCACCCCGGATGGTATGCCCTCCGGTGATGATGACGCCGGCCTCGTAGGCCGCGTCATAACCGCCCCGGAGAATCTCCCGGACGGTTTCGTCCCCCATACTCTCGGCAGCGCAGAGAATGTTCAGCGCCAGCTTTGGCTCGCCGCCCATGGCATAGACATCGCTCATGGCGTTGGCAGCGGCGATTTTTCCATAGAGATAGGGATCGTCCACAATGGGTGGGAAAAAATCGGTGGTCTGAATCAGGGCGGTATTTTCGTCCAGAACATAGACGCTGGCATCGTCACTTTTGTCATAGCCCACGATGAGTCGGGGATCGGTGTGGGTTTTGAAATTCTCCAACATCCGTGCCAGGGTTCCGGCGGCCATTTTGGCGCCGCAGCCGGCGCAGTTCGCCAGCTTGGTCAGCTTCACTTCTGTTTCCATATCAGGGTCTGAGCACAATGCGCGCGGATTCCATCCGCTCCACAATATCGTACATATTGGTGACGCCGCCCACCGCCAGCTTGTCCTTCAGTCCGTAGAAGTCCAGGCAGGTGCCGCAGGTGAGAATGGTAACGCCCTCCGATTCCAGCAGCTTCAGATCTTCCAGGGTGTCCGCGCCCTCGCAGGTCAGATACGCGCCGGTGTTGTAGCATAGAATCGTCTCGGGCAGAACGTCCTGCCGGGTCAGCGCGAACACAAAGGCCTTCATCAGGGATTTGCCCAGCCGCTCGTCTCCGGTTCCCATGCAGTTGGCGGACAATACCACCAGCATTCCCTTCCTCCGGGAATCCGGGCTGCAGGCAGCTTCCTCCGGCTTTGGGACTTCCGCAGCCGCGCCGATGTGCATGGTGACGGCGTATTCTTGTTCGCCCTTCTTTTCGCCGGAGGCGGCGAAGCCCTTGTGCCCGGCGAACCGCTGCAAATTCTGCACGGCAATTTCATTGTCCACCAGAACGATGAGGGTATCGCCGGGATTCAGGGTTTCGGCGGCTTTTTTTGCGTTGACCACAGGCAGGGGACAGGCCATACCCCGGGCGTCTACGATTTTTTCCATATGTTATTCCTCCTGTGCAAGTTCCTGTATGGCGGAAATTGCGGTGTTGATTTCGTCCATGGTATTGTAGTGGGAAAAGCTGAACCGGACGGTGCCCTGGGTGCCGGTGCCCAGCGCGTCGTGCAGAAGCGGCGCGCAATGCGCACCGGGACGGGTGGCAATGCCGTATTGGGTAAAGAGCACGTCGCTGACCTGGGCGGAGTCGTAATCCCGGATATTCAGGGAGACGATGGGGCAGCGACTCTCGCAGGAAAAGTCCCCGTAAACGGTGACCCCGGGAATATTCCGGATTCCGTCGTAGAATGCCCACACCAGCTCCAGTTCTTTTTCCCGGATGGTATGGATTCCGGTTTCCAGCAGATATCGAACCCCGGCATTCAATCCAGCAAGGCCGTGGGTGTTCAGTGTGCCGGCTTCCAGCGCGGTGGGCATCTGGGCAGGGTGGGTTTTGCTGTGGGACTGGACGCCGCTGCCGCCGGTGAGCAAGGGACGAACCGTTATTCCTTCCCGAACGTAGATGCCGCCGGTGCCCTGAGGGCCAAGCAGCCCCTTGTGTCCGGTGAAGCAGAGAATGCCGATGTTCATTTTCTGCACGTCGATGGGAAATACCCCAGCCGTCTGGGCGGCGTCCACCACAAACAGCAGGCCATGGGCTTTGGCAATGGCGCCCACCTGCCCAATGTCGATCAGATTTCCAGTCAGATTGGAACCGTGGGTGCAGACGATGGCACGGGTGTTTCTCCGGATAGCGGCTACCAGATCCGCGCAGGAAATTCGCCCCCTCTCATCGGCAGGGAGAATGGTCAGTTCCACTCCCAGCTGCTCCATTTCATATAGAGGGCGCAGCACAGAGTTGTGCTCCAGCGCGGTGGTGATCACATGATCCCCGGGATTCAGGATTCCCTTGATGGCGATATTCAGGCTTTCCGTTGCGTTGGCGGTGAAGGCAATACGGGAGGGACTTTCTCCATGGAACAGCTGTGCCAGCGCGCACCGGGCATCATAAACGGCTCTGGAAGCTTCCAGAGCCGCTTCGTGGACGCCCCGCCCGGGATTTCCGTAAGCGGTCAGTCCGTGGGTCACAGCGGAGATAACGGATTGCGGCTTTTGCAGCGTGGTTGCGGCGTTGTCAAAGTAGATCATAAAACCTCTCCATCAAACCAGCAGATGATACACGCCCTGACAGGACAGCCCGGCGGCTTTCATCAGCTCCAGAAGCACTGCCTCCAGCGGGGGATCGGAACACCAGGCAAGTCCGCAGTCGGCGGTGATGGCGCCCGGTACCGGGATAATCCGGCCGCCGATGTTGTGGGTTTTGCAAAGCTGCTCCATGTCCATGGCGTCCGTGGTGGTATGGAAGGTCACCACAACCTTTGGGGATTTTCGGATCATTGGATCACCAGCGTTATATTTTCAAAAGTACAACGGTATTATAACAAATCCGCTTCCCAAAATCAACAGCAACTGCTATAATATAGGCGAGAGTTTGCAAACAAACCGAGAAGGAGCTTTTCCATGATTACCATACAGAAATATGTCCGGGCGCAGAGCCTGGAAGAAGCCTACCAGCTCAACCAGAGCAGGCGCAACCGCATCGTAGGCGGCATGATGTGGATGCGGCTGGGAAAGGGCGGCGTGAGCACCGCCATTGATCTGTGCGATCTGGGGCTGGACACCATCGAGGAGACGGGGGAAGCCTTTTCCATCGGCGCCATGGTGCCCCTGCGCCAGCTGGAGCTGCACGAGGGGCTGAATGCCTATGCCAATGGCGCGGTGAGAAACGCCGTAAAGGACATTGTGGGCGTCCAGTTCCGGAATATGGCGACGGTGGGCGGCAGCATCTGGGGACGCTTTGGTTTTTCCGACGTGCTCACGATGTTCCTCGCTATGGATAGCTATGTAGAGCTGTACAAGGGCGGCATTGTGCCTTTGGAGCAGTTCGCCGCCATGAAAAAGGATAACGACATTCTGATGCGGCTGATCGTGAAGAAAACTCCCGGAAAATTCGTCTATACCTCCATGCGCAACCAGCGCACGGATTTCCCGGTGATTGCCTGCGCCGTATCCCAATTGGACGGCGAATACCGGGCGGTGATCGGCGCCCGGCCTGCCAAGGCCATGGTGATCCGGGATGAACAGGGTCTGCTGACCCAGGGAATCACCCCGGACGGCGCCGCAGCATTTGCCGCATTTGTAGCGGAGAGCGCACCTACAGACAGCAACGTCCGCGCCAGCGCCGCTTACCGCAGCCATCTGATCCGGGTGCTGACGACCCGCGTTGCGCTGGAACTGGGAGGTATCTGATATGGAAATCAAACTGAAACTCAATGGGAAAACGATTGTTGACCATATTGATGCCGACACCGTGCTGCTGGATTTTCTGAGAGAACACGGCTGCTACAGCGTCAAGCGGGGCTGCGACACCTCCAACTGCGGCCTGTGTACCGTGCTCATGGACGGAACCCCGGTTCTGTCCTGCTCCATGCTGGCTGCCCGGGCGGATGGGCACAGCATTCAGACGCTGGAGGGGCTTCAGGAAGAGGCCGCCGACTTTGTGGGCTTCATCGCCGATCAGGGCGCGGACCAATGCGGCTTCTGCAATCCCGGCTTCGTGATGAACATCATCGCCCTGCTCCGGGAAAATCCCGACCCCACGGACGATGAAATCCGCGCCTATCTGGCAGGCAACCTGTGCCGCTGCTCCGGCTACGACGGGCAGCTCCGGGGGATCCGCAATTACTTAACCAGCCGCAAGGGCTAAGGAGGACGCAATGGAACACAGACAATATAAGACGGTGGGCAAGTCCTTCCGCAAAAAGGATTCCATGCAGCTCCTGCTGGGAAAGCCCGTTTATGTGAACGATGTCGCCCCCAGGGGCGCGCTGGTGGTCAAGCTGCTGCGCAGTCCCCACGCCAACGCCATCGTGCAGGAAATCAACACGAAAGCAGCCCGGCTGGTTCCCGGGGTGGTGGATATTTACACCTGGGAGGACGTGCCCCAGACCCGGTTTGCCATTGCCGGACAGACCTATCCCGAACCGTCGCCCTATGACCGGCTGATTCTGGACCGTCATGTGCGCTTCGCCGGGGACGCCGTGGCCATTGTTGCCGCGGAAACCGAAAAAGCGGCGCAAAAGGCATTGAAACTGATTAAGGTTAAATATGAGGTTCTGGAAGCGGTGCTGGATTACCATACCGCCCTGGACAACCCCATTCTGGTGCATCCCGAGGAGGACTGGGAGCCTCCCTGCGAGGTGGGCGGCACCAACAAGCGGAATCTGGTGGCCAGCGGCGTAGATGCCGACGGGGATGTGGACGACATTTTGGCAGACTGTGATATTGTGCTGGACCGCACCTTCCACACCAAGGCCTTCCAGCAGGCCATGATGGAACCCTTCACCGCTTATGCTGAGATGGATCGCTATGGGCGGCTCCATCTGATTTCCTCCACCCAGATTGTGTTCCACACCCGCCGGATTCTGTCCCGGGCGCTGGGGATTCCCAAGAGCCGCATCCGGGTGGAGAAGCCCCGGATCGGCGGCGGCTTCGGCGCCAAGCAGACGGCAGTGTGCGATGTCTATCCCGCCTTCGTCACCCTGAAAACTGGACGCCCTGCCCAGATCACCTACACCCGGGAAGAGTCCCAGATTGCCGGTTCTCCCCGGCATGAAATGGAAATCCGGGTGCGTCTGGGTGCCAACAAAGACGGAAAAATCCGGGTTCTGGATCTTTACACCTTATCCAATTCCGGCGCTTACGGCGAGCACGGCCCCACCACCGTGGGTCTGTCCGGTCACAAGTCCATCCCCCTGTATACCGGCTCTCTGGAAGCCTACCGCTTCGGCTACGACGTGGTGTACACCAATTTGCAGGCCGCCGGCGCCTACCGTGGCTACGGCGCGACCCAGGGTATCTTTGCTGTGGAGTCCGTGGTGAACGAACTGGCGGAGACCCTGGGCATCGATCCCACAGTGATTCGTGACAAGAACATGGTGAGAGAGGGCATGGTCATGCCCGCCTACTATGGCGAAACCGCCAACGCCTGCGCTTTGGATCGCTGCATGGAGCACTGCCGGAAGATGTTCGGTTGGGAGGAAAAGTACCCCGTCCGGGATATGGGCAACGGCAAGGTGCGCGCCGCCGGCGTTGCCATGGCCATGCAGGGCAGCTGCATCTCTAACGTGGACGTTGGTTCCGCCACGGTGAAGCTCAGCGAGGACGGCACCTACAATCTGATTATCGGCGCGGCGGACATGGGCACCGGCTGCGATACCATTCTGGCGCAGATGGTGGCGGAAATGATGGATTGCAGTCTGGACGATGTGGCAGTGTTCGGCGCGGATACCGACGCATCCCCCTATGATTCCGGTTCTTACGCCTCCTCCACCACCTACATTACCGGCAAAGCAGCGGAAAAAGCCTGCACGGAGCTGAAACAGAAAATCTGCGCCATTGCCGCGGACATGATGGGCTGCGAGCCGGAGGCGGTGGTGATGGAAAGCGGCTGTGTTCGCAAAATCCACACCGACCAGACCGTTTCCCTGACGGATATCGCCTACCGAACCCAGGTGGGCAACAACGCCGTTGCGGAAGCCACGGCAACCCACTCCTCCCCCGTTTCGCCTCCGCCCTACATGGTGGGCATGGTGGAAATTGAGCTGGATAAGCTGACCGGCCTGGTGACCATTCTGGACTACATGGCGGTAGTGGATTGCGGTATTCCCATTAACCCGGCTCTGGCCCGGATTCAGACCGAGGGCGGCATCGTTCAGGGCATCGGACACACCCTGATGGAGAATGTGACCTATGACCACAACGGACGTCCTGTAGAATCCTCTTTTATGCAGTACAAGCTGCCCACCCGGCTGGATATGGGCAAGCTGAAGGTGGAATTTGAACACAGCTACGAGCCAACCGGCCCCTTCGGCGCCAAATCCATTGGCGAAATCGTCATCAACACCCCCGCCCCGGCCATTGCCCACGCCATCGCCCGGGCCACCGGCGTCTGGCACAGGGAGCTGCCCATCACCCCGGAAAAAGTCGCCATGTCCATGGTGGAGAAATAATCGGGGCAGCCGCCGATTCCCCCAATGCCCGGACACCGGCAGGGCGTCATTCCCGACGTCTGCGGGAAAAGCTGCGCAGGCGTTCCGTTCCAATCTTCCGATGACTTTTCAACAATGTAGCCAGTGCTGCCAGGCACTGGCTACATTGTTTATCAAACGGCTGCACCCGGGCAGGCGGACACGTTTCCGGATCTCCCCATGCTCAATAACCAACGAACCGCCGGTCTGCTGGTTCTGCGTTCTGTTGTCCCTGACTTTGCGGGCGGGTGTGTCCCTGTTTCCAATACCGGCACCCGCCGCAGAAAAAAACTATCGGCATCGCCCCTTGCTGCGGGTGATGCCGATAGCTTGCATTGGTAGTACCAACGCAAACAGCCGCAGGGATATTCCCTGCGGCTGCTTAAGATATTCCTGAAACGTTACCGGGCGATCCCGATGCCCTATCCTGGGGACATCACCAGAGCGCACACCGCCTGGCGGTGCTGCCACCTTAGTCGTCGTTCTTGGCCTCTGCAATGATCTTGGCCTGGTTGGCCTTGGGCACTTCCTCGTAGCGGACGAAGTCCAGCGTGAAGCTGCCGCGGGCCTGGGTCATGGCGCGCAGGTCGATGGCATAGCTGCCCATCTCTGCCATGGGAACTTCTGCCTCGATGACGGTATTGCCGTCATGGTCAGGGTTCATACCCATGGGACGGCCGCGGCGCTTGCTCAGATCGCCCATAACATCGCCCACATAAGCCTCGGGGACGCTGACTGCCAGCGCGCCGATAGGCTCCAGCAGAGTGGGGTTGGCATTGGGCATAGCTTCCTTGTAAGACAGGATGGCCGCCAGCTTGAAGGCCATTTCGTTGGAGTCAACGGGATGGTAGGAGCCATCGTACAGCACGGCCTTCAGACCGACCATGGGATAGCCAGCCAGGGGGCCCTTCTGAACGGCTTCCTGCAGACCCTTTTCCACAGCGGGGTAGAAGTTTCTGGGCACGCTGCCGCCGAACACTTCCTCTGCGAAAATCAGATCATCCTGCTCGTCCTGGGGCTCGAAGCGTACCCAAACGTCGCCGAACTGACCGGAACCACCGGTCTGCTTCTTGTGACGGCCATGGGCCTGCACAGTCTTTTTGATCTTCTCCCGATAAGCGACCTTGGCAGGAGCCAGCACTGCGTCCACGCCAAAGCGGCTCTTCAGCTTGGAAACCAGCACGTCCAGATGCTGGTCGCCCAGACCGGACAGCACCAGCTGCTTGGTCTCAGCATTGTTCACCAGATGGAAGGACGGATCTTCCTCGTTCAGGCGGTTCAGGCCAGCGCCAACCTTGTCTTCCTGACCCTTGGTCTTGGGAGCAATGGCCATGGAGTAGCAGGCAGGGGCGTAGGGAATCTGCTTCAGGGAGACAACCTTTCTGGGATCGCACAGGGTATCGCCGGTCTTGACCTTATCCATCTTGCCGATGGCGCCGATATCGCCGCAGCCCAGAACCTTGACCTCGGTCGCCTTCTTGCCGCACATGGCGTACAGACGGCCCAGCTTCTCGGTCTCGCCGGTACGGGCGTTGACCAGCGCAGTGTCAGAGGTGATTTCGCCGGACAGAACCTTGACATAAGAGTACTTGCCGTACTGATCGGACACGGTCTTCCACACGAAAGCAGAGGGCACGCCGCCGGGAGAAACCACGAATTCCTCGGTCTCACCGTCAGCGTTGGTGGCCTTATGGTAGTTGCCCTGCACAGGGTTGGGCAGCAGGTCAACGATGTGATCCATGAGCATCAGGCTTCCCAGGCAGGTAACGCCGGAGCCGCACAGCACGGGGAACAGGCTCAGCTCTTCCACACCGGTATGCAGGCCGTCCAGCATTTCCCGGTAAGTAAACTCGTCACCCTCGAAGAAGCGGTCCATCAGAGCCTCGTCGGTTTCGGCCACTGCTTCCTTCAGGGCGTCGTTGAACTCCTCGATGACCGCCAGCTTATCCTCGGGCACCGCAATTTCCACCCGCTTCAGCTTCTGCATCTCGTAGGCGCGCTTGTTCAGCACGTCGATGATGCCGGTGACCTTGTGGCTCGCATCCCAGATGGGCACGACCACGGGGGCAATCTTGTTGCCGTACTTCTCCCGCAGGGCTTCAAAGGTGGCATTGTAGTCGGAGTTATCCTCGTCCACCTTGGAAATGTAGACAAACCGGGGCATATTCCGCTCTTCGCAGTATTTCCAGGCCTTCTCAAAGCCAACCGTAATGCCGTCCTTGGCGGAGCACACCAGGATAGCCGCATCAGCAGCACGGAGCGCCTCCATCACGGCACCGGAGAAGTCGAAAGCGCCGGGGGTGTCCAGCAGATTGATCTTGATGTTCTTGTACTCCAGCGGCACCACAGAGGTGGAGATGGAAATATGGCGCTTGATCTCCTCAGGATCGTAGTCGCAAACGGTGTTGCCGTCGGCATTCTTGCCGATACGGTCGATGGCACCGGTCATGTACAGTAAGCTTTCCGCCAGTGCGGACTTGCCGCTGCCGCTATGGCCCAGCAGACAGATGTTACGGATGGAATTAACAGTATACATAGTGGTCAAATACTCCTTTCGGGAAGGGAAGCCTTCCTCGCAACTATAGGTAGGGGTGCACGGCACCGCAATACAGACATTATACACGAAAGGAGCGGTTTATGCAATGCTTATTTTCGTCAGAATGCAAAATTGTGTAAAATCCCCCATGGACACTTGTTTTCCTGTGCAAAACACACAAATTATATTTCTGTTTTCCAGCAAGGTGCATAAAAGAAAGGAAGGTGCGGAACTGGGTGTGTGCAGTGTGAGCTTGGCAGTTTCCCGCATTTCCGACCAATCTTCTACGCGCGTCCGCCCCGGACGGCGCGAAAAAGCCGCCGGAAACATTCCGGCGGCTTTCGCCCTCTTTACAGAGGCAAGGAGGAAAAACGCAGATTCTTTTTACTGTCCCAGCGCCAGAAATTCCGCCGGATCCACCGGCTCATCGTGGCAGGTGACACCAAAGTGCACATGGGCGCCCAGAGTGCTCTCCACGATGGCGCTGTCAGAGGCATAGCCGATGGTCTGCCCCATGGTCACGGTATCCCCGGGTTTTACCGTCAGATTTTCCGCCAAGGAAGAATACTTGCTGGTATACCCGTCGGCATGGCGGATGACCACGGTATAGCCCATGGCGTCGTCCTCATACACGGTGTACACCTCGCCGTCCGCAGCAGCGCGGACTTCTGCCCCCGCCTCCGCCGCCAGATCTACGCCGTTGTGAACCCGCCAGTCCCGGGTGGTCTGGTTATAGCTCAGCGCTTCCATGGAATATCCGAAGATGGATTCCCCCTCCACGGGAGACATGGTTTTCAGGGGTTTCTTCTCCGTGGGGACGGGGGTGTTTTCCGTTGCCGCCGGAGCCGTGGTCTGCGCCGGAGGCTGGGTGGCGATCACCGGCACATCCTCCGTCTGCGGAGTCAGCGCCGGAATCTCTCCAACGGTTTCCTGAAGAGAAACCTCCTGCGTCAGATTTGCGTTTCTGTAGTACACATAGCCAGTGATCCCGATTGCCGCGGCACACAGGATCAGGGCTATGTAGTAGCCCTTACCGCCGCGACCGGATCGTTTCTTGTCGCTCATAACTAAGCACCTCCGAGGCTGATTATGGGCAGGTTTTTCAGAAGTTAAACAGTTTTTTATAAAAAAACCTTCCCCTTTGGGGAAGGCGAAACGGAAGAGGGAAACACGCGCACATACACCTTGGGACAAATCAACCAGAAAACCTCTCCTGACCTCGCTGGCGCCCGGCCACCCTCCCCAAAGGGGAGGGCATATTGGTTCTACTTCGGCACAATACCGTTGGTCAGCGCCTGCGTAAAGGTGAATTGATAACTGACCACATTCTCCTTTGGCTCCTGGGTCAGCTCCAGCCCGGTGAAGTAGCAGTAACGAATGCCCCAGATGGGGTGTTCCAAATTGCCGGGGGTGCTGTCCTCTATCAGCAGCGCCAGCTGTTTGAACTGGTCGTAGGCGTCCGCACCATAGAATACGCCGGTACCGGTGATGGTTCGTTTCAAATCCCCCATGCCATCGAAATAGGTCACGCCGCTTTCCGTATGGTATTGAGGATCCCGGCTGGTTTTTTCCTCATAAGTGTGGGGATTCCGGGGCCAGACAAAGGTTTTATAGCTAAGACAATCCATTTATACCTCCCTGCGCGCCAGCGCCACGCCTTTGCGGGTGCGCCGCATTCCTTCTTTGGTAAATTCCCGCCGGGTACTGAGCCAGGTGCAGCCGGTGAATTCCTCGGTTTTCTGATCCGTCACCAGCCGCAGGGTAAATCCCGGTTCCGGCTCTTCCGTGATGCCGGAACCTGCCGGAATCAGCTCCTCCAGATCGATGCTCCAGTAATGGCTGCCCTCGCTGACGCCTGTGGGAACCGCTTCGCCCATGACAAACTCCACCTGTCTGCCAGTGTATTCCTCCACCGTGATCTTCATGGCGAACCGCTGAACCAGATCGTCGATGTAGCAGTAAAACCCTGGCCAGATTACGCAGTTGTCCGCGTCGGTAATTCCGGTAAAGGTTGCCAGTACGCTCACCACATACACCTGAGACACCCCGTCGTAGGTACATCCGTTCTGCACGCACACCGCCCCGGCCCAACGCAGAATCTCCGTCGCCCGCAGGGCTTCCACCTCACAGGCGGTGCCGCCGGTGGAGGCGGGGCAAATAATGCTGACCTCCATAGTCACCGTCAGATTGGCGCGGTCCACCTTTTCGATATGTACCGTTGCCACGGTTTCCCCGATCTGGGGATACTTCTGGCCGGGGTAGGCAGCATCCGCACGGAACCCTGCTTCCCGCAGCCGCCGCAGCACCAACTCTAGGATTGAGTACCCCATGTATCGTTCACACCCTTCTCCACGCACAGCCCCCATTGGTAAATGGGCTGATTTCCATAGTAATATGGCTCCACCCGACGAAACAGATAGGTTCGATTCCCCAGAATCAGGGTATCCCCCTCCTTCACCGTCACGCCCACGGGGCCCATGTATACATACTGCCCCCGGGAGATTTCTCCCAGCAACGACACAACACTCTCCATATTCTGCCAGCTTTTGGAATTCACCGCCCGGAAGAATCCCCGGGCGGCTTTGGTTTCCTCACCGCTGACAATGGTCATGTCCGTGCCGTACCGAGCCATGACCTTTTCCACGGTCTGCCGCATTGGTCACACCCCCTGGAAGCAGAAGGAATCCTTGAGATACGGGCGCAGCAATCCCAACGCCTGCCGCGTCAGGCTCTCGGGAGAGAGTTGGCTGTTGCTCTGCCCCTGCTTCACCGTCAGATCTCCGGCCTGGAATTCCTGAATTTCCCCGCCGGCTCTGCCCTGGTACCACTGCCCCAGTGCATACAGGCTGGCAGCCGCCACAAAATCCTCCCGGCACTGTTCCGGCGTCACATCTTCTCTCAGCTGTGCCCCCAGCGTATTCACGGCAGCGCTGCACAGCAGCCGCAGCAGCTCCCGGCCGGGGGCGTCCAACTCCCCCGCCAGCAGCTCTGCCTGAGAAAAAGCCTGATCAGCTACCATCATACGTTCAGCACGCAGGCCGCGCCGTCGCAGATTTTGCCGAAACCGGAGATGGAGGTGATGGCGGCACGCTCCAGCTGCCGGTCAATGAGCTTGTCGTACTCCACCAGCACATCCCCAGCGCGAACCAGCTCCAGCGCGTAGCGATTATCCAGTCCGATAATTACGCCGTCCGCCACGGCGGAGGTGCGGTGCAGCTGTGCGCCCAGAGGAGATGTCAGCTTGCCGGTACCCTGGAAATTCAGCCCGGTGAGGGGATTCTGCAGTTCAGGCACCTTCAAAAGCTTCATCATGGTGGCAGTGGAGCACAGAATGGTGTTCATGGTGTAGGGGTCAAACTGTCCCCAGAACTCCACCAGCTGGTCGTAGCCCAGTGTGCCTCTGGTGCCGGAAATGGGGCTGGTGCCGATAGTGTACTGGACGGCGGCATTGTCGTTGCCATCCCCCTCGATCAGAACCTTCACCGCGTCGGCAAGCTGCTGCTTCTGGATGTGCGCGCCGATCTGCCGCAGCATGACGCTGAACAGATCCAGCTTCTGGAACCGCAGCGCCTCATAGGAAGCCACCAGCATTCTGCCCCGCTTGGTCAGGCTCACCAGATGCTCCTTGGTTTTGACCTCGGTTTCGGGGATGGACGCACCTTCCTCCACATCCTTCAGCTCCTTGTCGCTGTCCGTGGGGTTGGAATAGATGGAACGGTAGTCCATGGCGTCGATCACCGTGGTGGTAGCGGTGATGGCAGGCAGAATATCGTTTTCCTCCATACCCTGCCGGACGGTTCTGGCGATGTACTCCGGGAACAGCACCGCAGAATCCATAGTACGGAAGAATTTCTCCACGGGAGAAGATCCTGCCCCCTTTGCCCGGATGCCGAAGCGCTTCAGCTGACGCTGAAAGGCATCGGTGCCCTCCAGCGCGGTGCCCCGGTAATTCTCGCTGGGATCCAGAGACTCCAGCACCTGGGTAAAGCTCATGCCCGCCTGCCGGTACATGCCCTTTTCCAGTTTCAGATTGTCATAACCCATAATTTCATTTCCTCCTGTAATTGTAATAGTGTATGGTCACCGGATTTCACCGATTGTCCATCAAATCAAAAAACCGCTCTCCACGGCATCCGCCTTCCCGGAAAAGCCCCCCAGCTGAGTAACAACGGGGAGCATCTCATCCAGCCGCGCCTGCAAAGCCTCCTTCAGCGCCAGCAGATCCTCGGCGGCGGCGGTCTTTGCCAGATTCCGCAGAACCTGCTCAGAAACCCCCAGCTCCAACGCCAGACCCAGCCGCACCACGCTGTCCTCCAGTTCCTTCTGATACCGCTTTCCCAGCTCCGCCTGCTTGCACAGAACCCGGTATTCCCCCTGCGCGCCGTGGAGCTCCGCCAGCTCCTTCAGCGCCGGGGTTTTTCCACCCATGGCCTTCAGCACGCCGGCCTCCCGCTGGGCAGGCACCGCCACGAAGGAAAATTCGTAGGCATCCACCGGCTCCTTCAGAATCACCGCACAGGTCTGCCCCTCGTAATCTTCCCCCTTGACGTGCCCGCAGGTGCCGTACTCGCTGCCGCAGATGGAGCATACCGCCTGCCCCATGGCGCAGCCCACGCTCACCTCTTTTTTGATACCTGCCTCAATGTCGGCGATGATTTCGTCGTTGCTGCCGCCCCGGCGGATGTACGCCCAGGCCTTGATGTAGCTGACGCCCTGCTCTTTGACCACCTGGGTCTCAAAAATCCGGGCCACCTGTTTCTCCGCGCTCCACTTGTGATCCACGATGCCGGTTTTTCCGATGAACAGCTTCGCCAGCGCAGGCAGCGCCCCGGTGTCGAATCGCTCCCCATCCCGGTCAACCTGGTCATCGCACAGCCGCAGGGAGAACACATACACCTGCTCCCCATTCAGCCGTGATTTTGCCAGCGCATTGATTTGCTCCAGCTGCATGGCGGTGGGCGCCCCGCTGTTTACCGCCTCCGCCGCTTTCCTTACTTCCATTTCATTTCCTCCTGTGATACTTTTGTCATTGCGCGCCAGTCCGCACAGAAACTATGGTATGATTGCCACTGACAATCATGGATTATCTTGATTCGCTGCGCGGAGCACCACTGGCGTGGCAATCTCCTCAATTACCGCGCGCCTCTGCCCGGTATTTTTCCGCCTGCGCCCGGTTCAGTTCTGCCTGAGATTCCTGCGTGATGTCCTGCAGGCTGATGTCATCCCACTCAATCTGCACCCGGTTGTCCAAGCCCTCCAGCGCGAGGTAAGTCTGGCAAATTTTCCGCATGGCAGGCTCCACCGCCCGGCGGAGCGCCCACAGTTCCGAGGTCAGCAAATCCGCCTGCTGGGTGCTCATCCGTTCCGTAGTGCTCCAGCTTAAGCCCAGCAGGAAGGGCGGCAGACCGGTTTTCGCCACCAGCTGTTCCAGGATCTGCCGCACGGGCACTTCGGAATCCAGAATGGGAGCTTCCCCGCCGATGACCTTGATTTCCACGTCTCCCACCGCCACAAAATCCCGGACGGTGCCGTTTTTGGTGTCCTCCATGGCCTTCGCCCATTCCTCCGCAATGGCCTTGCCCCGCTCCTGAGCTGCTGCGCCGTCCAGTTCCTCGCCGCCCTTGCAGACCACACTGTAGCGAACGTTGCCTGCACGCTCCCAGTTCACACCGATGGTGTTGTAAATTTTCAGCAGCACGTCCGCCAGGAAGGGCATTCCCCGGAACATACTCACGCCATAGGGGTGGGAGGGTTCCGGATGCCAGGTGGTAAACAGCAGCAGATTCTGATAGGGCAGCGGGCGCATCAGCCCGTGCTCATCCATGCCCCACAGCACCGTTTCCAGGGCATTCTCCCCTTCCTGCACCTCCAGTGTCGTTACGTCCCCCCAGCAGACTGCCCGCAGCCGTCCACCGGCCACTATCAGTTCCCCCACAGCCCGGCCGTAGGTCAACAGGCTGTCCAGGTAGCCGCTTAAGAAACTCTCAATGCCCATCTGCCCCCGACCGCAGGGCATCATTTCCAAAAAGGTGTTGAGCCTTTTCTGAGCTTCCGGGCTGCCGCACTTTACCTGAAAACCGCCGCACAGCCGAACCATCTTCCCCACAGCGGCATCCAGTACCGGGATGGCCTCCCGCATTTCCCGGTATACCCGTTCCTCCCCGCCGCCCAGGGGTACGAAGCCCCGCATGGCGCCGAAGGGATGGGTGTCCCCGCAGCGCAGCTGACACACCGCCGCCACACCGCCGGATTCCTTCTTTTTCCGTTTCAATCAAACAACTCCTTCCATATTTGAAATGCAAAATGCTGAATGCGAAATGCAGAATTGTAGGATTTCCTTCGGAAATGATTTTATTTTTATCCGAGGAGCGGACACCACTCTGCATTTTTCATTTTGCATTCATCTTCTTCCCCGTTCCACGCTGCACGCCGCGAAGCCCCCGCTTTTCTCCCCCAGTACAGTGGATACGAAGTAGCGCATATCGTCCATGGCGTGATCGTGCTCCTTGCGCACCCGATCTTTGCCGCTGCCTCCCGGCTCCCACAGGTACTCCCCCAGCTCCCGGATACAGTCGGCACAGGTTTCGCAGATCACGATTTTTCCGGTTTTCAGGCAGTCCGAAGTGAGACGAATGCCGCTGAGCACATCGTTTTTCGCCTTTCGCACCCGCCAACCCTTCCGCCGCAGCACCTCAATAAAGCTCGCCGCAGACGGATCCACGATCACGCCCCGAATCTCCCTGCCTCCAGCCAGAGCCGCCAGCGCATCGGCGTATTCCGCGTCGGTCATCTGCCGCTGCTGCTTCCGGGAGTCGAAATAGAATTCCTTCACCCGGTACCACACGCCTGCGCTTCTGCCCCAAAGGCCCATGGAGGTGGGATTTACCGTTCCATAATCGCAGGAAATGTACCATTGCTCGCAGGCTTCCGGGACTTTTCCCAGCATATCTGCCGTAAAAAAGTCATAAACCCGTCCTTCCGCCTGCACCCACTGTCCTAAAATGTACCGCTGGTAGAATACGCCCGTATACAGCCGCTGGTAACGCCCGCGAATGGCCTCCGTCAGGGAAGGATTATCCTCCATGGTAAAGGAAAGCCGCAGGCAGTTCCGTTTTTCCGCTTCCAGAATCCAGGTTTTGTAGAACCAGTGCTCCGGCCCCTCCGGGTTGCAGTTGAACCACAGGCGGCTTCCGGCAATGCTGCACCTAGCGCAGGCCTGCTCCACAAAGCTGCGGGGCATCAGCGCCGTTTCGTCCAGCAGCACCCCGGCAAAGGTAATGCCCTGGATCAGTGACGCGGAGCTTTCGTCCCGCCCGCCGAAGGTGTAAAAGTGGTTTTTGTGCCCCCACAGGGTCACCGTCACCAGATTTTCCGTTCTTTTTTCCCGCCAGACAGCTCCCAGGGCGGTCAGCTGGGGCAGAATTTCCGACAGCACATTCCGCCGCAGGGACGCGATGGTTTTTCCGCACACGCCAAATTTCTGCCCGTCAAAACAGCACATGGCCCACAGGAAAAAGCTCAAGCCCATGGCCAGAGTTTTTCCGGAACGAACCGCCCCGTCGCAGACAATGGCCTCCTTCTCCCGATAAGGCGAATCCGGCATCCACCAGGTCAGTACAATTCTCTGCTTGGGAGAAAACTCCCTCATGGAGTGTCACCGCCCCGCAGTGCCTGCAAAAATTCTGCCATTTCCCCTTCCTGTCCGCCGGTTTCCGCGGAAAGTGCCTCCAACGCCCGCAGGCGGTCAATGAGCCTGACCTCCACGGTCCCCTTGTCGTTGCGTTTGACTTCACTGAGCAGGCTCAAATCCAGCCCCTCCAGATCCGGCTGTTCCTCCAGCACCAGCTTCACGCAATCGTTGGCTCTGCCGAACGCCAGCTCTGCCAGCCGCCGTATCACATCCTGCTTTCGGATTTTCCCGGAACGGATTCTTCTGTCCAGCGCGCCCGCTGATTCTTCCCGTTTCATTGCAGCCTCCTTTCACCAGTAGCCCCAAACAGGCCGAAAGTTGCACACGGACGTGCAACCTCGGAAAAATTTTTAATGCTTATCGCGTTTACTCAGCTGCGTAATTGACAGTTGGAAATTGAAAGCAGAAAGTAAAGGAACCCCTGCGGGACAATTTGAAAAAATATTTTCCGTCATCCCCGAAGGGGATACCATAACTTTCCACTGTCAGCTTTCCACTTTCCACGCGGCAAAACTGCCGAACGGCAGTTGTCCGCTTGCTGCATGAAGCCGATAAGCATTCAATGATTGAAACTCCCTTCCGGCTGTTTCCCACACACAAAAATAACCCCTTCGGATCCTTACGATTCCGAAGGGGGCAAAAACCGCCGCGGAGATTTCCGCGGCGGTTTTGTATGTTGTTAGTCTTTGACGCTTATTCGCCATAGCCCATGGGGTTCTGGGACTGCCAACGCCAGGAATCCCGGCACATATCCACCAGATTCTTTTCCGCCTTCCAGCCCAGGACTTCCGCGCTCTTGGTGGGATCGGCGTAGCAGGTAGCCAGATCTCCGGGGCGACGATCCACGATCTTGTAGGGCAGGGTCAGGTTGTTGGCCTGCTCAAAGGCCTTCACCATGTCCAGCACGCTGTAGCCGGTGCCGGTGCCCAGATTGAATACCTCGCAGCCCAGATTGCCGACGGCGTACTTCACCGCAGCCACATGGCCTTTGGCCAGATCCACTACATGGATATAGTCCCGGACGCCGGTACCGTCGTGGGTGTCGTAGTCGTTGCCGTACACGCTGAGATATTCCCGGCGGCCGATGGCCACCTGAGTGATGTAGGGCATCAGGTTGTTGGGAATTCCCCGGGGATCCTCGCCGATCATGCCGGACGCATGGGCGCCAATGGGGTTAAAGTAGCGCAGCAGCACGATGCTCCACTCCGGATCCGCAGTGGACATACCGGACAGAATCTGCTCGGTCATGTACTTGGTCCAGCCGTAGGGGTTAGTGCAGTTGCCGGTGCGGCTGGTTTCCCGCAGGGGCATCTCGTTGTCGCCGGAGTAGACCGTGGCAGAGGAGGAGAAGATAATCCGCTTGCAGCCCACCTCGCCCATGACCTTGGTCAGCACCAGAGTGGAATTCAGGTTGTTGTCATAGTACCGCCAGGGCTGGGCAACGGACTCGCCCA